>JBFMBV010000006.1:0-88755 GCA_040755005.1 Bacillota bacterium | reverse complement strand
CTGGAGGTGCCGCCCGATCTTGCGGGCGGTGAGGATATCCCCCACCGCCGTGAGGGTGAAGTCCCCCACCGTGACCTGGAGCGCAGTAGGCTCGGGGTTGACCCAGGCCTCCCCGGCCTGGCCCGGCGCCCAGCTCAGCACGTTCTCCCCCAGCAGCAGGGTGACCCGGTCGATGCCGGGGGCGGCCAGGGCCGACAACCCGATGGCGTCAACGGCCAGGGCCTTGGCCCCATCGCCGCCGCGCAGGCTCCGCAAGGCGTTGGCGGGAAGCCTTACGGTAGCGGTGGCGCCTGCGACCGTGACCTCGGCCTGGGGGGGGCGTCCCCGCCACAGAGAGGACAGGCCGGAACCAGTCAGGGCCTGGGCCACCAGCTCCCCGGGGCCGGCGGGGGTGGTCGGGACGGGGGCGACGTACCACCGGTCCCTGGCCGCCACGGCCTGATAGTACACGCTCTCTGGCTTGACGGCCTGCAGCCTGCCTTGGGGCGCCCCGGCCAGGTTGGTCACGACCTGCGACAGGGCAGTCAGGACCGCGGCGCGGAACGTGCCCAGCTCGCCGACGGTGCGGCCGAGGGCGGCGACAAACCGGCCCCCATCCTCGCCCTCCAGGGCCAGCAAGGGCCCACTGAAGTCCAGGAACAGCAAGTCAGTGCGCCAGGCAGCCCGGCGCAAGGTCGGCCCGGCGGCGAACAGGCGCAGCAGGCCGCTGGAGGCCGCCGGGCCTCTGAGCAGCTCGTCCACGGCGGCCTGGACGGGGACGGTAGTGCGGGCAGGCCGAGTCACCGGGACCAAGGTGCCGTCCGGCGACGGAAAGAACAGGACCAGCCCGGTCAGGCCCGCCTCAGGTACACGCGCTGGTATGTACTGCACGGGCGCGGGCCTGCACCCGGTGGCCCCTGGAGCAAGAAGGGCGGCCATGAACATGACCGCCAGCGTCCGGCTGAACAAAGCTGAGTCCTCCCCGATTGCTAGCGCGGGTAGAAGGTGAGCGGGTTGACGAACCTGCCGTCTACCCGGACCTCAAAGTGTAGGTGTGGGCCCGTGCTGCGCCCCGTCCGTCCGACCAGCGCGATCACCTGTCCCTGTACCACAGTATCCCCTACTCTGACCAAGTTCTTAGAGTTGTGGGCGTAGTAGGTGACCAAGGAACCGCCGCCGTGGTCGACTATGACGAGGTTGCCGTACAACCCCCGGATGCCCGAGAAGACGACGATGCCGGCATCGGCCGCCATGATCTCAGTGCCCAGCGGGGCGGCGATGTCGATGCCTGAATGGAAGCCTCCGACGCGGGGCCCGAAGGGGGACGTCAACTGGCCCATCAGGGGCCAGACGAACCGGCCGGTGCCCATAGCCGGCACGAGCTTGGTGCCAGCCACACGGTGCTGGGTGACCGGCTCGCGGATCAGCGTGGACGACTGCAGCGTGCGGCTGACTTCCTTCATGTTCTCACGGACGATCTCGTAGGTGACCTCACGGGCGCCGGCGACTCCACGGGTGAGGACATAGCCGTCCCACGGCCAGCGGGTGTCATCAGTGGAGACCGTCTCCGCGAAGGGGATGGACTCAATGACCACCCTGCGCTCCGTGCTGGAAATGGTGAGGTACGGTTTGGGCACGACCATGCTGAGCTGCTGCCCAGTGCGGATGAAATCGGAGGTTAGATCGGGGTTGGCGGCCCTGAGGTCGGCGATGGTGAGCTGGTTGGCGGTGGCGATGGACCAGAGACTGTCCCCGCTCTTAACGGTATATGTGTTGACCTGGTCCGTGCCTCGTTCCAGGATGAGCCGGGCCGTCTCGAGGCTGCGGATATCCTCCAGGACGGCGTGGACGGGACCGAAGGTGATGTCTTCCCGGAAGCTGAGGCTGTGTACGATCGAGCGGCGGTCCTGTTCCACACTGGCCACATAAGCGCGTTCCACGCTGGCGATGGCGGCCCGGGCAGTCTCCTCGTCCTTGAGCACGACTACCCGCTCGCCGCCGATGCTGATCGCACAGCCTACGGTCTCCATGGAAATGGCTGCTCTCAGCTGGCTTAGCAGGTCCGTGCCCATACGCGCCGCAGGCGCCGTAACGCGCCTCAGAGTGAGGGCAGTGGAGGGCCGTACGTCCATGCCGGTTTCCGCCTCGGCTTCGCGCACGATGGCGGCCAGGGCCTCGGAGGCCTCAGCTCGCTCGCTCACGAACCCAACCACCTTTCCGCCCACCTCCACGGCCCAGACAGAGCTCCGGAAGTAGTCGGTGAGCGAAACGGCGGCCACGGCGGCCACGGCTAGAACCAGGGCCCAAGCCCTCCTGGTCCCGACGGGTACCATCGAATCCTCCTCCCCAGACTCCTCTCGCCTGATTTCGCCGCCTGCCGTGAATGCCCTGCCTGACCAAGTGAGGTAATATCTGCCGTCTGGCGGCGGCGTCTACTAGTCTACCCAGCAGTACCCTCAGCTATCCCCTGGGCCTGGAGGCCAGGTACAGAGCGTATTCCAAGCGCAGTCGGACCAGCTCGCAGCCGAAAGTATAGGGCGAGGCAATGTCGCCCGTGAACTCATGTGCGTTAGCGTGGCAGCCGCCGCCGCAGAGGTACCTGGCCCAGCAGCCGCGACACGCGGACTTGGCGTACACAGTGTTGCGCCACATACGCTCCGGAACTCCCGGGCCGGCCAACCCCGCCGCCGCATCCCCAAGCCCGAAACCTTCCCTGTCGACGAACTGGTGGCACGGCCAGAGCGATCCATCGGGGGCCACAGCGAGGTACTCAGAGCCCGCGCCGCACCCGGTGACCCGCTTGGACAGGCAGGTAGGCCGCTCGAGATTGAGTTCATAGTGGAAGAACACGAAGGGGCGGCCCTGTCGGCGTTTGGACAGGCAGAACTCGGCCAGGTCGGCGTAGGACCGGCGGAGGGCTGGAAGGTGGGCGGGGCTGAGGGCATAGTCGGCGTGGGCAGGCGCGACGACGGGCTCCATCGATATGCGGTGGAAACCCTGGTCCACTAAATAGTGTATGTCAGGCATGAAATCCGGATTGGCCGCTGTGAAGGTCCCCCGGATGAAGTGGTCCCCGGGACGGCGGGTGGCCGCCCGCTTGCAGTTGGCCAAGGCCGCCGCGTGAGTCGGCTCGTCCGAGCTGGTCCGCCGCATGGCGTCGTGGATCGCCGGCCTGCCGTCCAGGCTCAGGATGAGCGAGACATCATAGCCGTCCACCAGGTCGAGGATGTCTTCGGTCAGCAGCAGGGCGTTGGTGGTGAGGGTGAAACGCACCGTCTTGCCGCAGGCCGCCGCCGCCTGGGAACCATATTCCAGGGCGTAGCGCAGCCCGACTGGGTTGAGCAGGGGCTCGCCGCCGAAGAAGTCCACCTCGACCTTCGCCCCCGGGACGGAAGCGGCCAGGAGCAGGTCCAAGGCCGAACGGATGACCCCTGGGGGCATCAGCGCCCGGGTAGGCCCCGCCGCACGGGGTGCGGCAAAGCAGTACCGGCAGGCCGAGTTGCAGCCCTGGGCCAGATTCAGGCAGAGGGCGCGTAAGGGCGGCGGGGCACCGACAGGGGGCCGGGGATCGGGAGTGAACAGGCAACCGGATGCAGCTGCCTCGCTGAGCTCGGCCAGGGCCTCGCGGCCCGCTTGCGGGTCCAGCCCCAGGGCCGTGGCAGCTGCCGCAGCCTCAGCCGGAGTAACCTCCCCGTCCAGCCCCAACACGGCCACAGCGGCAGGGCTGAGCCTGTGCACAGCGCCGGTAGCCACGTCCAGGACGAGAGCCTCCCCGTGCACGTTGAACACATGGATCCGCTCCCGGACCTTCGCATCCAATCTGAGCACTCGGCCATTGCTCCTTGGGGCCAAAATGAAACCGGCCCCGCCCAGTCAGCGAGGCCGGCGAGCTTCGCGAAGTCAGCGCGGGCAGGGCTGGTTACTGACAGTGCACGAGGTCTTACAGGCGGATTGGCAGGATGCCTGGCATTCGCGGCAACTGCGCGGATCGACGGCCTCCCGGACTGCTGGCTTGACCAGCGGGATCACATGCTTCCGTGGTGTCTCGCCTACGACGGTCAACACCTCCCCAGGGACATGACATCAGGATTATACCACAAGCCTTCCTGGGGGTAAAGGAACGGGGGTGGCCCTAGACCTGCGCTGCCACATCTTTCTGAGCGGCTGGAAGGTTTTGCGTTCTATGCCCCGCGCTGGCACCTGCGGTACAATTGACATAAATCCGCAACAGAGGTGGACCCGTTGCGCTTGCCCTGCAGAGTCACCCTTGTAGCCTTGATACTCCTAGTCGCCGCTGCCGCCCTGGTCAGCTTCCCGTTGTGGCCCACGGTGGGCCCGGTCTGGCAGGGAGAGGCGAGCCTGGAGCCTTGTCTGTCCCACGAAGTCCACGACCCTGCGGCCGCGGCGGAACCCCTCGAGGACACCTGGCGTGCTGCCGAGGCCACCGACCCCCGGCCGGCGGCCGAGGATGCGGCAAGCGGACCCGATGAGTCTGCAGCTGAGGCTGAAGCGCCACCCGACGGACGTGGAGAGCCCGTCCCGAGCTACATCGTCTACGCGGTGCAGGCCGGCGACACCCTGTGGGACCTGGCCCAAGCCAATGGCCTCGCTGTGGCTTCGCTGCAGTACTCCAACAGCATGGACAGCCGTACGTCCCTCGCCATCGGCCAGGAGCTGCGCCTGCCCACCCAGCCGGGCATACTCCATACCGTGCGGACGGGGGATACCCTGGCGAGACTCGCAGAGCGGTTCAAGGTGAAGGTTGACGCCATCGCCGCCGCCAACGGACTTGCTTCCGCCGATCCGCTCCCGGTGGGGGCGGTGCTGCTGGTCCCAGGTGGCAGGGCCCCGCAGCCAGCAGCGACCGCTTCCCGGGGCACAGCGCGCTACATCTGGCCAGTGCGCGGGCGGCTGACTTCGCCTTACGGCCCCCGTTGGGGCAGGTTCCACCACGGCATCGACGTCGCGGTCCAGACCGGGACCAACATCGTCGCCGCGGGGGCAGGCACAGTGTCTTATGCCGGCTGGAGGGGCGGGTACGGCAACACGGTCATCATCGCCCACGGTGGGGGATTCCAGACCCTGTACGCCCATGCCTCCGCGCTGCTAGTGAAGGCTGGCCAGCCGGTGACCCAGGGGCAGGCCATCGCGCGGATCGGCAGCACAGGTCAGTCGACCGGCCCCCATCTCCACTTCGAAGTGAGGGTGAACGGGGCGACCCGTAACCCCAGGGCGTACTTGCCCTGAACCAGCAGAGGCATAATCGAGCGGGACGCCGACGGGCGTCCCGCTTACATGCGCTCAGTCAGACATGATGTTCCACGTGGCACATGGCCCCTGGGGGCTACAGGGTCAAGGGCATAAGGATGTAGAGGTGCCCCTCTTCCCCGCAGGGACGGAACAGCAGGGCCCCACCCCGCTTGGCGGCCAGCGACAGGTCGATGTTGTCCGCATGGACCGCCCGGAGGAAGTCCAACACGAAGCGGGCGTTGAGGGAGACCTCGTCGCCGTCGCCTCCGCTCAGCAGGGGGACCTTTTCCACCGCGCTGCCCATGTCGGGGGCATGTGAGGTGATGCGCAGGAACTCAGCGGACGACAGCAGCTTGACAGCGTTGAAGGAGACGTCCCTTGCCAGCAGCATCAGCCGTTCCAGGGCCCCGGCGAAGGCGTCGGCCCGCACGCGCAAGGTGGTGCCCTGGACCTCGGGGATGACCCGGGCGTAGTCGACGAACTGCCCCTCGATGAGCCGTGAGTAGACCATGGTCTCGCCCAGCTTAAACAAGATGTGGTTGGCGGCCACCGCCAGCGTGACGCCGCCATCCCCTCCCAGCACCCGCTCGAGTTCCTGGAGGGCGCGGGTGGGGATGATCACCCGGCAGCTCCCGGTCCCCTGGGCGCTGGGCTGGACCTCCTTGATGGCCAGCCGGAATCCGTCGCAAGCCACTGCCTTCACTTTGTCCGGGAACAACTCCAGCAGCGTGCCGGTGAGCACCGGCCGGGCCGTGTCCCCCGAAGCAGCCGCATAGGACGTCTGGGCGATGAGCTCCCCCATGTCCGCGGTGGGCAGGGTCAGTTCGGCCACAGGGGCGATGTCTGGGCGCTCTGGGAACTCGCTGGTGGGGAACGTGCCTACGGTATACTGGCTGTCAGCGCTCTCGATGGTGACGTGCCCGCCATCGGCGTGGACGACCACGTCACCGCCCTGGAGCCTGCGCACCAGCTCTAGCGAGAACCGGGCCGGCAGCACGGCTGCACCCTCGGCCTGCACTTCAGCAGGGACCCGGGTGACGATGGTCAGGTCCCCGTCGGTGGCGGTGAGGGTGATCTTGTCCCTGGCCGCGTCGACCAGGACGCCGGACAGGGCTGGGAACAGTGCGCGCGTAGAGACCGCGCGGAAAACGCAAGCCAGGGCATCGGCCAGGTCTTGGCGGGGAATGGCGAATTTCACGCGGATAACCCTCCTCCCGCCAGGTATTCAGCTTCCAGGGGGGGTTTCCCTGCCTCCTCCGAGGCGCCCGCGGAGGATTTCCCGCGCCCAGGCCAGCTGCCCCGCCAGGGAGGCCTGGGAGGAGCCGCCGGGCGAAGCCCGCCGCCGCACGCTCTCGTCCACGTCCAGCAAGGGGAGGGCATCTGCGGCGAAGGCGGGGTGGGCCCGCTGCAGGTCCTCCAGGCCCAGCGCCTCCAAGTCAAGCCCCCGGGCGAGGGTGTCCCGCACCAGCCGCGCCACGGCCCCGTGGGCTTGACGGAAGGGGACGCCTTGCCGGGCGAGATAGTCGGCAAGGTCAGTGGCCAGGGCCGTACCCCCTGCCGCCCGGCGCATGGCGGGCGCGTGGAAGGTCAGCCCCCTGACAAGGCCGGCCATGGCTGCCACACAGGCCATGACGGTGTCGTGGGCGTCGAACAGGGGTTCCTTATCTTCTTGCATGTCGCTGTTGTAGGCCAGGGGCAGGCCTTTCATGGTGGCCAGCAGCCCCGTCAGGTCCCCCAGGACACGGCCGGCCTTGCCCCGCACTAGTTCGGCCACATCGGGGTTTTTCTTCTGGGGCATGATGCTGGAGCCAGTGGCATAGGCATCCGGCAGCTCGGCGAAACCGAACTCGGCGGTGACCCAGAGGATGATGTCCGCCGCCAGCCTGCTGAGGTGCTGCATCAGCAGGGCACAGGCGTAGATGTAGTCGCAGACGAAGTCCCTGTCGGCGACAGCGTCGATGCTGTTCTTGAAGGTCTGGGGCAAGCCCAGGGAGGCCGCGGTGTGGGCCGGGTCGATGGGGAAGGTCACCCCTGCCAGGGCGCCTGCGCCCAATGGACTGACCGCGGCGGCTGCGCCGGCGGCGGCGAACCGGGCCTGGTCCCGTTCGAGCATGGCGAAGTAGGCCAAGAGGTGATGGCCGAGGAGTACAGGCTGGGCCCGCTGGGTGTGGGTATATCCGGGCAGGACCAGCAGCCCGTCGGACTCCGCTCGGCCGGCCAAGGCCGACTGCAGCGCGGTGGTGGCTGTAGCGGCGGCCGCCGCTGCCCCCTTCACCCACAGCCGTTCGTCCAGGGACACCTGGTCGTTGCGGCTGCGGGCCGTGTGCAGCTTGCCGGCGGCCTCGCCGATGAGTTCCTGCAGACGGGCCTCGATGTGGGTGTGGATATCCTCGAGGGCAGGGGTCAAGGCGAGGGCGCCCCGCTCGAGTTCGCCGGCGACCATCCCCAACCCGGCGGCGATCGCGCCTGCTTCCTCCGCCGAAATGATCCCCTGGCGCGCCAGCATGTTGACGTGGGCCAGACTGCCGGCGATGTCCTCCCGCCAGAGCCGCTGGTCAAAGCCGATGGAGGCGGTAAAGCCTTCCGCGGCGGCCTGCGTCCCGGCCAGCCTCCCTGACCAGAGTTTCATCTCATTCCCCTGCCAAGGGCTGCGGAGTGCGGGCAGCGTGCACCTGGGCCCACACCGCGGTCGGCAGCCCCCACAGGCGGATGAAGCCCTCTGCCGCTTCATGGGCGAAGCTGTCGCCCACCGCGTAGGTGGCCAGGTCCTTGCGGTATAGGGCCACAGGCGAGCGACGCCCCACGACCAGGCAGTTGCCGCGGTGGAACTTGAGCCGTACGTCGCCGGCCACGGCCTGTTGGGTGTCGGCGATGAAGGCGGCGATGGCTGTCCGCAAGGGCGAGTACCACAAGCCGGTGTAGATCAGCTCCGCGAACTTGGCTTCCAACACCGGCTTGAGGCTGAGCACTTCCCGGGGCAGGGTCAGGGCCTCCAGGGCCCGGTGGGCGGCGATCAACGCCACGGCGGCCGGGCATTCGTAGACCTCGCGGGACTTGATCCCGACCAGCCTGTCTTCGACATGGTCGATGCGCCCGACGCCGTGGCGCCCCGCCAGCCGGTTTAAGCAGGCGATGAGTTCCACGGCGGGCATGGACCGGCCGTCCACGCCGGTGGGAATGCCGCCAGCGAAGCTGAGGGTCACCTCGGCCGGGGCCGCCGGGCAGTCCTCCACTGGCTTGGTCCACACGTAGGCCTCGGCAGGGGGTTCGGCCCACGGATCCTCCAGCACACCGCATTCGATGCTACGGCCCCAAAGGTTGGCGTCGATGCTGAAGGGGTTGGCGGAGGTGACTGGCACCGGGATGCCGTGGCGCGCCGCGTACGCGATCTCCTCCTCGCGGGAGAGGGGCCACTCCCGCACTGGCGCGATGACCTTCAGGGAAGGGGCCAGGGCCGCGACGGACACGTCGAACCGCACCTGGTCGTTGCCCTTCCCGGTACAGCCATGGGCCACATAGCTGGCTCCCTCGGCCTGGGCGGTCTGGACCAGGGCCCTGGCGATCAACGGCCTGGACAGGGCAGCAGACAGGGGATAGACGCCCTGATACAGGGCGTTAGCCTGCAGGGCCGGCCAGAGGAATTCCTCAGCGAAAGCGGCTTTCAGGTCCAAGACCTGGCTCGAGACGGCGCCGATCTCCAGCGCCTTGGCCTTGATGGCGGCGAAGTCCTTCTCCTCGCCCACGTCCACAGCCAGGGCGATGACGTCCAACCCGTACTTGTCCTGCAGCCACTTGATGGCAACTGACGTGTCCAGGCCCCCGGAGTACGCCAACACAACCTTGCCCAACGCTTCAGCCTCCCTTGTGGCCGCCCAGGACGTCGCCGAGGGCTGCCAGCACTGTGTCGATGTCGGCCTCGTCAATGATCAGGGGCGGCAGGAAGCGCAGGATGCGGTCGGCGATGGCGCCGGCGAGGATGCCCCGCTCGCGCAGTTCCCCTATGACGGCGCCCGCTCCACCCCCCGCCAGCTCGACGCCCACCATCAGTCCCCGGCCGCGCACGTCGCTGATGACCAGGCGGTCTGCGGCGAGCTGGCGCAACCCCGCCTGGAAGTACTCGCCCAGAGCGGCGGCGCGGGCCGGAAGGCCCTCCTCGTCCATCACCTGGAGCACTGCCAGTGCGGCGGCGGCGCTCAAAGGGTTCCCCCCGAAGGTGGAAGCGTGGCTGCCGGGGGTGAAGGCCGCGGCCACACCATCGCCTGCCAGCATGGCGCCGATGGGCACCCCGCCGCCCAGCGCCTTGGCCAGGGTGAGGATGTCAGGGACGACCCCGTAACCCTGGTAGGCGAAGAGGGTGCCCGTCCGTCCCAGGCCGCACTGGACTTCGTCGAAGATGAGCAGGATGCCCCGCTCGTCGCAGAGCTTGCGTACCCCAGCCAGGTAGCGCCCGTCGGCCGGGTAGACCCCGCCCTCGCCCTGGACCGGTTCCAGCAGGACGGCGCAGGTGCCCTCGTCGAGGGCTTCCTCCAGGGCCGTGAGGTCGTTGAAGGCCACATGCTTGAACCCTCCTGGCAAGGGGGCGAACCCTTCCTGGTATTGGGTCTGCCCGGTGGCCGCCAGGGCGCCCAGGGTACGGCCGTGAAAAGAGCGGCTGCACGACACCACCGTGCGCCTGCCTTCGCCGCCGTAGCGCCGCGCGAGCTTGATGGCCCCCTCGTTGGCCTCGGCGCCGCTGTTGCAGAAGAAAGCTTTGCCGCCGAAGGCGCGGGCGGTGAGTCCAGCGGCCAGTTCCTCCTGGAGGGGGATGCCGTAGAGGTTCGAGCAGTGCAACAGGGTCGCCGCTTGGCGCTGCACCGCGGCCACCACCTTGGGATGGCAGTGGCCGATGCCGGCCACGCCGAGGCCGGAGAGGAAGTCGAGGTAAGGCCGCCCCTGGTCGTCCCAGAGGGTCGCGCCCTCCCCGCGCACGAAGGCCACGGGCTGGCGCCGGTAGGTCTGCATCAGGCTGGTCAGTGGACTCACCCCGCTCTATTCGACGTGATAGATACCCGCCGGCGCCTCGGGGTGCATTTCCCGGGTGACCATGGTGCCGACGCCCCGGTCGGTGAAGATCTCCAGCAACAAGGCGTGGTGGAGGCGGCCGTCGATGATGTGGCAGCGCGGCACGCCGCCCTCCGCCGCCACCAGGCAGGCTTCCACCTTGGGGATCATTCCCCCAGTGATCAGGCCGCCGGCGATGTAGCGCTGGACTTGGGAGGCACTCACCTCCGCCAGGATTTGGTCTCTGATGGTCACACCGGGAACATCGGTCAGCAGGACGAGCTTCCCCGCCTGCACCGCGGCCGCCAGGTTCCCGGCCACGGTGTCGGCGTTGATGTTGAAGGTATCACCCCCAGGGCCGGCCCCGGTGGGCGCCACCACCGGGATGTACCCGGCCGCCGTCAGGGTGTGGAGCAGCGCAGGGTTGACCGCCGCCACGTCGCCGGTGCGGTCGCCGTTGCTGCCCAGGGGCCGCGCTGTGATGAGGTTGCCGTCCTTGCCGGACACCCCGACAGCCTGGCCGCCCGCCTCGTTGAGCAGTGAGACCAGGTCCTTGTTCAGCTTCCCGGCCAAGACCATCTCGACGATGGCGGCGGTCTCGGCGTCGGTCTCCCGGCGGCCGTCGGTGAAGCGCGACTCCTTGCCCAAGCGCCTGAGGAAGGCGGAGATCTCTGGCCCACCCCCGTGCACCACCACGGGCTTCAGGCCGATGTAGCGCAGGAGGACGATGTCCTGGACCACGGTCTTGCGACGGGCCGCATCGCTCATGGCGGCGCCCCCGTACTTGATGACCACGGTCTGCCCGTAGAAAGCACGCAGGTAAGGCAGGGCCTCGCTGAGCACCTCGGCTTTTGCGATCAGTTCATCCACGGCGGCAACCTCCTTCAGGACCGGTAGCTGGCGTTGATCTTGACGTACTCGCAGGTGAGGTCGCAGCCCCAGGCCGTCGCCTGGCCCGGGCCGTCCCCGAGGCTGATGACGATGGGCACCACGGTCAGATCCAGCACGCGGGCGGCCTCCAGTTCAGCGAAGGGTACCCCCTGCCCGTTGCGGGCGACAACCACTGGCCCCAGCCCGATGGCCACCTGGGTGGGGTCGAACCCGGCGCCCGAGGCGCCCAGAGCCGCCATGACCCTGCCCCAGTTAGCGTCGCCGCCGGCCACCGCCGTCTTGACCAGTGCCGACCGGGCCACGGCCTTGGCCGCGATGACCGCTGTGCCCTCATCGGCGGCGCCGCTCACCGTCACGGCGATGGTCCGCTGGGCCCCTTCGCCGTCGGCCACGATGGCCTGGGCCATAGCCAAGCACACTGACTCCAGGGCCGCGGCGAAAACCGCCGCATCCTCGGTGCCGGGCCCGACGGCGACGCCCGCGGCGCCGTTGGCCAGCGCGACGACCATGTCATTGGTGCTGGTGTCCCCGTCCACCGTAATCATGTTGAAGGTCCTGGCCATCGCCTGCGCGAGCATCGCTTGCAGGAGCGGCCCGGGCACGGCCGCGTCAGTGGTGATGAAGGTGAGCATGGTAGCCAGGTTGGGATGGACCATCCCTGACCCCTTGGCCATGGCGCCGATGGTTACTGTCCCTTGGGTCAGGTTGATGGCAAGGGAGCGCTCCTTGGGCCGGGTGTCGGTGGTCATGATGGCTGTGGCCGCGGCCGCGCCTCCCTCAGGGCTCAAGGCAGCAGCCAGCCGGGATATCCCCGGCAGCACCTTCGCCATGGGCATGGGCACACCGATCACCCCGGTCGAGGCCACCGCTACGCCCGAGGCCTCGACGCCGAGGGCTGCGGCGGCCGCAGCCGCCATGGCGGCGTTGTCCTTGGCCCCCTGCGCCCCGTTGCAGGCATTGGCGTTACCGCTGTTGACGAGGATGGCCGACACCTTGCCCCGTACCGCCCCGCGCGTCCAGTCCACGCAGGGGGCGGCGCACAGATTGGTGGTGAAACAACCGGCCGCTGAGGCAGCGACGTCGGACACGAGCAGGGCCAGGTCAGGGCGTTGCTTGCGGATGCCCGCCTGGACGGCGGCCGCGCGGTAGCCTTGGGGGGAAGTTACGCCGGTGCGGGCCCCGGTACCGGGTTGCGTCGCGGCGGTCAGCATGGGGGGAGTCCTCCTAGTGATTGGCGCCTGGTCAGTCAGTGCTGCACCGGGCCGAGGCGTCAGCCCCCGTAGGGGGCGGCTGTCAGCAGTCCTGTCAGCTCCGGTAGCCCCCAGGCCAGGTTCATGTTCTGGATCGCCTGGCCGGCGGCGCCCTTGCCCAGGTTATCGATGGCCGTCACCGCCACGATCCGGCCTGTCCGGTCATCCCAGACGGAGCCTAAGTCGCAGAAATTGGTGGCCAAGACGTCGCCCGTGGTGGGCAACTGGCCGGGGGGTTTCAGTCTGATGCACGGACTGCCGGCGTAGAAGTCCTGGTAGATGCCGGCGATGGTGGCTGCGTCCACGTCCTTGCCCGGATCGACATAGACGGTGGCCAGGATGCCGCGGCCCATGGGCAGCAAATGGGGCGTGAAGGAAACCGGCAGGTCACAGCCGAAAGTCTTCAATCCCTGTTCAATCTCGGGCGTGTGACGGTGCCGCGGCAGCCCATAGGCGGACGCGGTCCCGTGCACCTCGCAGAAGTGCGTGCGCGCAGTAGGGACGCGCCCGGCGCCGCTGACCCCCGACTTGCAGTCCAGCACAGGGGGGCGGGCCACGAGGCCTGCTGCGGCGAGGGGGGCCAGGGCCAGCAGGCAGGCGGTAGGGTAGCAGCCCGGGTTGGCGATGAGCTTGGCTCCCGGCAGCTGGGGCCGAGCCAGCTCGCTCAGGCCGTACACGGCCTCGGGCAGTAGGGCAGGGGCCGCGTGCGCCTGGCCGTACCACTGGGCGTAGTCACCGGGGTCCTTCAGGCGGAAGTCCGGACCCAGGTCGATCAGGGTTGCGCCTGCCCCCAGCACCGGAGGGGCAAGGGTTGGCGCCTCACCGGTGTGCAGGCAGGCGAAGACCACGTCGGCGTCAGCGGCGATAGTCTCGCGGTCCAGGGGCTCGAGGGTGAGGTCGTACAGGCCCCGCAGATGCGGACAGGCCTCCGCCAGCGGCGCTCCCGCCTGGGCCTGGGACGTGACCCTAATCACCTTGGCCCCAGGGTGCCCGGCCAGGATCCGCAGGAGTTCCAGGCCGGTGTAGCCCGTGGCGCCGGCTATTGCCACGCGTAGCTGGTGATGAGACAACTGGCTCGCCCCCCCGCAGGCAGCTGATGCGCATGAGTATACTACAGGCCGCATGGTTATGCAATATGCCGCCAGCGCATTTTTCGGCTGCTGAGTTCGCCCGCAGTCCTCGAGGAAGGGGTGCCCTGCCATGGAGACCTGGTTGGTGGCCCGTCCCGACAGCGGGTGCGGTCGCGCCGGCAGGGTCCTGAGCGACGTCGCCCTGTTCCTGGAGAGATGCCGGGTGCCCGTCGCGGTGCGGGTGGCTGCTTCGCCTGGCGAAGTCCGCGCCGGTGTCGGCGAGGCGGTGGCGGCAGGAGCTTCCCGGGTGCTGGTGGTCGGCGGCGACGGCACGCTGCGCGAGGCAGCGACCGCCCTCCGTCGTACCGGGGTGGTGTTGGGTATCATCCCGGCTGGGACGGGCAACGGCAGCGTGTATAGCCTCGGTCTGCCCCTCGACCCGCTCCAGGCGGCCGCCGTCGCCCTGTCGGCGGAACCCACCCCTGTGGATGTGGGCGTGGTCGGGGAGACGGCCTTCTTGAATGTGGCCGGGGCTGGGCTAGATGCCTGGGTGCTTGAGGCGCAGCGAAGGTCCAAGTTCACGGGCGCCATCCCTTCGTACTTAGAGGCCGCCCTGACCGCGTTCCCCACGTACCGGCCGCAGCCGCTGCACGTGACCGTGGACGGTATCCCGATCGAGGGCGCGACCTTGGCGGCGCTGGCCAACGGGCCTTTTTACGGCGCAGGGGTACCGGTGATGCCCAGCGCGCGCACGGATGACGGCCTCCTGGACGTGTGCGTCCTCGGAGAATTGAGCCTGGTGCAACTGTTCCAGGTCGCCGCCCTGCTGTTCCAAGGCAGGCTGCCCGAAGCCGCCCAGGCCCGCCTGGCGCGCGGCAAACAGATTAGCATCTCGTCACCAGCGCCGGCCGCAGTCCAGCTGGACGGGGACATCTGCCTGGAAACACCGTGCGAGTTCACCGTGGACAGGCATGCCCTGCTGGTGGCAGGGGCCCGGCAGCAGGCCGCCCGGACGGTCAGACACTGACACTCACCCTGCCCCTGGTCAGCTGGAAGAGAACAGGCGCCCGTGTGAGGGCCCCGGAGGTAGAGGGGGAAGCGATTGGGCGGCGCGGTGCTTGTCTTCGATCTGGACGGGACGTTGACGGACAGCGTCCCCAACTACACCCGGGCCTGCGGGGAGGCGTGGCGGCTGCTGGCCGCCGAGGGGTCCCCGGTGAGGGATGATCCCCCCACGGCAAGGGCTGTGGCAGGACTGATGGGACGCCCCACGGCAGCCATCTGGGCCGACCTGATGCCCGGCGCCCCGGAGGCGGTGCGCCGGCGCGGGGCAGATCTGGCCCGGGCCAGTTTCCATGCGGAGCTGGAGGACAGGGGTCCCGTGCTGTTCCCCGGGGCCGCTGCGGCCTTAGGGGAGCTGACAGACGAAGGCCATAGCCTGCATGTGCTGTCCAACGGCAGCGAGGCCTACATCGAGCTGGTTTTGAGGCGCTCCGGCCTGGACGCGCTCGTCCGTTCAGCCGCCAGCGCCCTGGGCACAGGCAAAGTGGCTGCAGCGGGTCGGCTTGCCGCGTCGAGCCCCGGTCAGCCCCTGGTGATGGTGGGGGACCGGGCTGAAGACGTGCAGGCGGGCAGAGCCCATGGCTTCGCGCTAGGGTGCGCTTACGGCTACGGCGCCGAGGGGGAACTGGAGGGGGCCCACTACCTGGTCCGCCGGTCTGAAGACCTGGCGGCCGGGGTACGGCGGCTGCTGCTGCTGGCCAGGCTCCAGGCCGCCATCCCTGAGGTGGCCGGGCGCCCCGTCCTGGTAGGGATCACCGGGCCCGACTGCGCCGGCAAGCCTGCCCTGGCCGGAGAGTTGGCCCGCTTCTTGGCGGCGGAGGGCCAACGGGCCAGCGTGGTGCCAGCTCCAGGCGAGACGCGGCATTGCCTGGCTGGCCCAGGGGAAGTCGTGCTGGTGGAAGGGGTGTGCTTGTTCCGCCCTGAGCTGGAAGGCCTGTTCGACCTCACGGTGTATGTGGAGGCAAACATGTCTGCGGCCGAGTGCAACCCGAAGGCACGCGCCGACATCGTGGTGGACAACGCCGACTGGCGCCGCCCTGGCGTCAAGGCGCGCCGGAGCCGGTGACAGATGCGGTTTTGCTGCCGCAAACTGACAGACCGCCCCGAGCATGGGGCGGTCAAGCCTGACTGGAAGCGAGCGCGCTGCGCCGAAGCACGCTTTCTAAGGAGAAACTGAGCCGGTGGTGGGATTCGAACCCACGACCTGCTGATTACGAATCAGCTGCTCTGCCACTGAAGCTACACCGGCATGCGCGAGTCTTATTCTACGGTATCGCAGGCAGTGTGTCAAACTCCGACCTAGGACTGGCGGCGTCTCCGGTACTCCTCGACGTCTTCGGCGAACCAGTCATTCAGGCGCTGGCGGTAGGCCTCGGGAGCAACGGTGGGGTTGAGCAGAGCCGCGGTAACGTCGGAGGCGATGTCCCGACCGGCGGCGAACTCCTGGCCGGCCCGCTTCAGCATGGCATAGGTCTCATCCATCATGCCTGGATAGGCGGACCTACCGGCTCCCGGCACCAGCAGCTCCCCCGCCCAGTGCCAGCCGGCGTTGCGGCAGACGGCGGCGAAGTGGGCCCGGAGGGAGTCGAAGTTGTCCGCCTCAGGGAACGCGCAGGACGAGAGGAGCACAGTCCGCTGGTGTTTGTATCGCCGCCGGGGGTGACGGGTATGGCCTGCCGCGTCAGCGGCGAAGGTGTACTCGAGCAGGGGGATTACCCGGTCAAGCATCGTCTTCACCGGCCCGGGCATCCCGTCAACGTACAGCGGTACCGCCAGGATGATCGCGTCAGCCTCGTCCATCAGCTTCAGTACGCCGGTCAGGTCGTCGTCTTGGACGCACCGGCCGGGGTCGGCCACCCAGCAGTGAAAACAGGCCCGGCAATGCCCAAACTTGAGTTCATGGGGTTTGACCACATCCGCCGGGGTAGCACAGCCCTCAAGGAACAGGTTGAGCAGCCAGTGAGTGAAGGAGCGGGCCCGAGGGGACCCAGAGATGGCCAGGATGCGCACGTCGCAGCCTCCCCTCCGATACCATGTCGGCAAGGCCTGCAGCAGCGAACTACACAACAAACGGGCGCCGCGTACGCGGTGCCCGTTGCCTTGAGCGGGAGACGGGATTCGAACCCGCGGCCCTCGGCTTGGGAAGCCGATGTTCTACCACTAAACTACTCCCGCGTTCGCTCCTGCGAGCGTATCTCATTATATCCCGCACGCAGGCGGAATGCAAGTGTGCGTGACTTCAAGCGAAGATAGGCGCGCGGCCGATGGTTTGCCTGCGGTCACGGCCGATGGACAGGATGACCACCGGCACGCCCGTCAGCCGCTCGACTTGCGCCACATAGGCCCTGGCTGCGGCCGGCAGGGCGTCGAAAGACTCCGCCGCCCCCAGGTTTTCCTGCCACCCGGGCAGCTCCACATAGACCGGGCGGCAGTGCCCCAACATCCCCGTGTGCAACGGGACTTCGTCCTCGCGCCGCCCGTTCATCTCATAGCCCACGCAGATGCGCACTGGGTCGAGGCCAGTCAGGGTGTCCAGATGGGTCAAGGCCAGTCCCGTCAGCCCGCTCAGGCGGGCACTGTAGCGCAGGACGACTGTGTCCAGCCAGCCGCAGCGGCGGGGCCGGCCGGTGGTGGTGCCGTACTCGAGGCCGTGGACCCGGATCCATTCTCCCGTGGCGTCGGACAGCTCGGTGGGGAACGGCCCTTCCCCCACGCGGCTGGTGTAAGCCTTGACCACCCCGATGACCTGGTCGATGCGGGTCGGCCCGACCCCTGCGCCGATACAGGCCCCGCCCGCCACCGGGTGGGACGAGGTCACATAGGGGTAGGTTCCGTAGTCGATATCCAGCATCGTGCCCTGAGCGCCCTCGAACAGCACGCGTTTGCCCTGATCCAGGGCCCGGTTGATGGCCAGGGAGGTGTCGGTGATGTAGGGCCTGATGCGCTCGGCGCACTGGCGCAGGCCGTCGGCGATCTCAGCGAAGGAAACCCCAGGTGAGTGGTACATGCGCTCCAGGACGTTGTTCTTGTGGGAGACGTTGCGGGCCAGGACCTCCAACATGACAGCCTCGTCGAGCATGTCGGCCATCCTGAGCCCGTCCCTGGTGTACTTGTCCATGTAGGCAGGGCCGATCCCCCGCCGCGTGGTCCCGATGGCCGCAGTGCCCTTGCGCTCTTCTTCCAGCTCGTCCAGGCGCAGGTGATAGGGAAGGATGAGGTGGGCGTTGCCGCTGACCCGGAAGCTGCCGGTGTCGACACCGCGCGCCTCCAGGTAGTCCAGTTCCCTGACGAGCACCCAGGGGTCCACCACGACCCCGGAGCCGATGAAGCAAGCCTTGCCGGGATAGAGGATCCCGGACGGGATGAGGTGGAGCTTGTATTCCACGCCGCGGACGACCATGGTATGCCCGGCGTTGTTGCCGCCCTGGTACCTAACGATGACCTCCGCCGAGCCAGCGAGGTAATCGATGACCTTGCCCTTGCCCTCGTCCCCCCACTGGGCCCCTACCACCACTACTGCGGGCATGGTTGCCCCTCCCGTCGGGCGATTTCCCGGGCAACGACGACCCCGGAGGCGGATGCTTGGACCAGCCCCCTGGTCACGCCGGCCCCATCCCCGGCCGCGAACAGCCGGGGGATGCGCGTCTCCAGCACCTGCGACAGGCTGAGCCTGGAGGAGTAGAACTTAACCTCGACACCGTACAACAAGGTGTGGCTGGAGTTCACGCCGGGGGCCACCTTGTCCAGGGCCGTCAACATCTCCAGGATATCAACCAGGTGGCGATAGGGCAAGACAAGACTGAGGTCGCCCGGGGTAGCGTCCTTGAGGGTGGGACGCACCATCCCCTTGGCCAGGCGCTTCTCGGTGGTGCGGCGGCCGGCCCTGAGGTCCCCCAGCCGCTGCACCAGCACCCCTCCTCCCAGCATGTTGGCCAGCCTGGCCACGTGCTGCCCGTAGGTGATGGGCTCGTGGAAGGGCTCGGTGAACGTCTTGGACACCAGCAGGGCGAAGTTGCTGCGGTCGGTCTTGCGCCCGGCGTAGGCGTGGCCGTTAACGGTCAGCAGGCCGCCGTAGTTTTCTACCACGACTTCGCCATGGGGGTTCATGCAGAAGGTGCGCACCTGATCGTCGAAGGCCCGCGTGTTGTACACGAGTTTGGCTTCGTAGGCCACTTCCGTTAGGGGTTCCAGGAAGTCGGCGGGGACCTCCACCCTCACGCCGATGTCCACCGGGTTGGCCGCCAAAGGCAGCTGCAGCCTGGCAGCCTCCCGCGCCATCCACTCGGCGCCGGCGCGTCCCGGCATGAGCGCCACATAGCGCGCCTCCAAGCGGGAACCGTCACCTAGAGTGACCCCCGCCACCCCGTCCGCGCCCACTTCCACCCGTTCCACCCGGGCCCCGGTGCGTATCTCAGCGCGGCTGCCCAGATAACGGCGGAGTTCGCCCAGGATCTCCATACAGCGGTCGGTGCCCAGGTGCCGGATGACCGCCGGCACCAGCTGCAGCTCTGCGCCGGCCGCCCGCCGAGCCAGGTCGCGCAGGGCCCCGCTGTCCTGGCCGTGCAATTCTTTGGGGGCGCCGAACTCCAGGTAGATGCCGTCGACGTGGTTGACCAGGCGCTGGACCTCATCCTCGGGCATGTACTCGACGAGGGAACCGCCGAACTCCGTGGTCAGGGTGAGCTTGCCGTCGGAGAACGCGCCCGCCCCACCCCAGCCGGTCGTGATGGAGCAGGGCGAACACTGTGCGCAGTTCTGGCTTCGCTTGTGGATGGGACAAGCCCGGGCGTCAAGATCGGGGCCCTGTTCAAGGATGACCAAGCCCAGGTCCGGACGGAGCCTGGCGAGTTCCAGGGCCGCGAAGATCCCGGCGGGCCCAGCCCCGACAATCGCGACGTCGTGGCGTCCAGTCATACCGGTGCCTCCTCGCGCTTATGCGGCGGTGCTAGTCTGCCCTCACGCACTACGCCTCACGCCGTATGCCTGCGGTCGATCCCGGTGAACCGGCCGACGTCCCGCCTGAAGGACAGCTCCAGGCTCCCGGTGGGACCGTTGCGCTGCTTGGCTACGATCAGCTCGACCTGGTTTGGGTCGGGGTTCTTGGGGTCCTGGTGGATGAACATCACCACATCGGCGTCCTGTTCGATGGCGCCGGACTCGCGCAGGTCCGACAGGATGGGCCTGCGGTCGGTGCGCTGCTCGATGGCCCGGGACAGCTGGGACGCCGTCAGCACCGGCACCCCCAGCTCGCGTCCCAAGGCCTTCAGCGACCTGGATATCTCCGCGATCTCCTGCTGGCGGTTCTCCGTACGGGAGCGGGTCTGGACCAGCTGAAGGTAGTCCACGACTACAAGGCCCAGGCCGTGTTCGGATTTTAGCCTCCTGGCCTTGGCCCGCATCTCCATGGTGGTGATCGTGGGCGTATCGTCTATGTAGATCGGCGCGTCGGCCAGCCTGCCCAGGGCCTTGGCCAGGGGCTGCCAGTCGTCCTCGCGCAGATCTGCCCGGCGCAAACGGTTGGAGTCGATGCCTGCCTCGCAGCCCAGCAGACGCAGGGCCAGTTGCTCCTTGGCCATCTCCAAGCTGAACAGCACCACCGGCTGCTTGGAGCTGACCGCCACATGCCGGGCGATGCTCAGGCACAGCGCGGTCTTGCCCTGGGACGGCCGGGCGGCCAGCACGATCAGATCCGCGGGCTGCAGGCCCGACAGCAGGTTGTCTAGGTCGCCCAGGCCGGTGGGCAGGCCGGTGAGGCCGCCCCTGATGTCGTACAGCTTCTCCAGCCGCAGGAACGCCGCGGCCAGGACTTCCTTCATCCTGGCATAGGGCTGTGACACCCGGCTCTGGGAGAGCCGAAAGATGTCCCGTTCGGCTTGGTCCAGGACGACCGCGGCCTCCTCGGAAGCCTCGAAGCATCTGGCCGAGATCACGCCGGCGATGTGGATGAGCTGCCTGAGCACCGCCTTCTCCTCGACGATGTGGGCGTAGTGTTCGACGTTGGCGGCAGTGGGCACGAAGTTGGCCAGGGTGCTGAGGTACGCGGCCCCTCCGGCCGCCTCCAGGCTGGACGACTGTGTAAGCTCCTCGGCCACCGTGACGATGTCCACGGGTTCGCCGCGTTCGGACAAGGCGACCATGGCGATGAAGATGAGCCGGTGGGCCTCGCGGTAGAAATCGTCAGGCCTGAGGACCTCGGCCGCCCTGAGGGCAGCCGCTTTCTCCAGCAGCGCCGACCCGAGCACCGACTGCTCGGCTTCGAGGTTCTGGGGGGGAAGCCGGTCAGGCACCGTGGACCACCTTCTCCGCAGCGACCGGTGGCACGCCATCAGCCAGCGCGACGGCGAGGACGTCCTCGATGTCCTCTGCGGGGACCACCTCGAGGCCAGCCAGCCTGGCAGGCACTTCCTTGGCGTTGTCTGCCGGGAGCACGACCTTAACCATCCCCGCCTGTTTGGCGCCATAGATCTTTTCCACGATACCCCCCACCGGGCGGACCCGGCCCCGGACCGACACCTCCCCGGTGACGGCCACGTCCTGCCGGACGGGGCGGCCCTGGAGGGCGCTGATGATGGCGATCAAGATGGCGCATCCGGCTGAGGGCCCATCGATCTGCGCCCCACCGACGATGTTGACATGGAGGTCGAAGTCGGCCAGCTCCTGCCCGGTCACGCGCCTGATGACGGTGGCGGCATTGAACACCGAGTCCTTGGCCATGGAACCGGCGGTGTCGTTGAACCGAATCGCCCCCTTCCCCGGCTCCCGGGCCGGGAAGGCCACGGCTTCGATCTCCAGCACGGAGCCCACGTACCCGTGTACCCCGAGGCCGAAGGCCCTGCCCACCTCAGCCACGGCCGAGGCCTTGGTTTGGGCGCTGGGGGACAGCCGCGACGACTGGATGACCTCGAGGGTCTCGTCCTTGTGCACGGTCAAGGTCCGGCCCTTGCGTCCCTGGGAACGATAGAGAGCCAGCCCGTAGGCGTCCGCGAGGATGCCGATGGCCTTGCGGCCTTCAATGGTGTACTCGGCAATGAGGGAGGGCACTTCCGCCTCCAGCTTGACGCCGAGTTTCTTGGCAGCATATTTGATGATCAGGATGATATCTGCAGGGCCCAGGGGTTCGAAGTACACTTCGGCGCACCGCGACCTGATGGCTGGGCTGATGTGCTCCGGCGCCCGGGTGGTGGCCCCGATGAGCACGAAGTCGGCGGGGGCGCCTTCGGCGAACAGCTTCTTGATGTACTTGGGCACATGGGTGTCGCTGGGATCGTAGTAGGACGAGTCGAAAGTGACCCGTTTGTCCTCGAGCACCTTCAGCAGCTTGTTCTGAAGCATCGGGTCCAGCTCGCCGATCTCGTCGATGAACAGGATACCGCCATGGCTCTCGGTGACCAGGCCCAGTTTGGGCTCGGGGATGCCCCCGTCGGCCAGGTCGCGCCGTGCCCCCTGGTAGATGGGGTCGTGGACCGACCCCAGCAGGGGGTTGGTCACTTCCCTGGGGTCCCAGCGCAGGGTGGTGCCGTCCACCTCGACGAAGGGCGCATCTTTGTCGAAGGGGGATGCCCGGATCTGCTTGGCTTCCTCCAGCACCAGCCTGGCCACGGTGGTCTTACCCACACCCGGTGGCCCGTAGAGCAGGATGTGCTGGGGGTAGGGGGCAGCCAGCTTGCTTAAGAGCGCCTTGACGGCCTGGTCCTGGCCGACCACTTCGGCCAGGCTCGCTGGGCGCAGCAGGTCCAGGACGGAACGGGCCAGCTTCTTTTGTTCGAGCTTCTCCAGGATGGCGTATTTCTTCAGGGTCTGGGCGTTCTCAGGGCCGGAGTCCTCTTTGACGATCTGCAGCTTGATCTCACGGACGTACTCCTCGTGACGCTGCTGCATACGCTCAGCGATCTTCTTCTCGATCTTCTCTTCCACTGAGCGCCTGGCGATGATGTCGGCGATCTCCTCTTCGATCTCCTCCATCACCGCGGGGATCTCCTTGCGGGGCGGTGCCTGCTCCAAGGTCGGGTCTTCGTAGACTAGCTTCTGGAGGGCGAGCACCTTCTCCTCGATGACCTCAGACCGCATGCCGTCGAGGGCCTCCAGCTTACCTGCCTTCAGCACCAGCTTGTCGGCGCCATAGATATGGGACAACAAGCTGAACAGGGCGTTGACCTGTCGGCGCAGTTGATCTTCCTCGCTTAGCTTCGTGGCCAGCCCGGCCCGCTGGCCGCGGGCCAGCCGTTCAAAGATGGATTTCACGCCCGGTCACCGTCCTCCCCTTGCACTACGACTTCCAGGGTCGCGGTGACTTCAGGATGGACCCGGACGGTCACTTGGTGCTTGCCAACGTGCTTGATGGGTTCCCTCAGCTCGATGCGGCGGCGGTCGATACTCACCCCGGCCACCTGGACCAGGGCCGCGGCGATGTCCTTGGGGGTCACTGAACCGAACAGCCTGCCTTCGTCACCGGCGCGGGTACGCACGGTGATGGACAACCCGCTCAAGCGCTCGGCAGCGCGACGGGCGTCGGCGAGCTCGTTGGCGACCTTGCGGGCCTGAGCCTTCACCAACGTGTCGGCGGCCCGGAGGTTGGCGGCGGAGGCGGTCTGGACCAGACCGCGGGGCATCAGGTAGTTGCGCGCGTAGCCTTCGGCCACGTCCACCACCTGACCCCGTTTTCCGAGGTTCTTGACGTCTTGCGCGAGGATTACCTTCATGCCCATGGCCCCCTTAGGACGCCGCGGCAGGAACCCGCAGCCTGCGCCAGTCGAAGATGGAATCCAGCATCCCGATCATCCAGGCGAACTGGAGGAGGGTCGGGAGAGACATGATCAGCATAGCATAGAGGAAGAGGCGGTACTGGGTCCGCTTGATGAAGTGTACGGCTACGCTCAACGCTTGCAGAGAGAACAGCCAGGTGGTCGCAGCGTACAGGTTCAGGCCGGCAGCCTCGGCACCGGGCCAAGCGAAGCGTTGGTGGGCATAGAGCAGGCCCGCGGCCGCCAGGTAACCCAAGATGAACTCCTGGGGAAACTGCCAGCGACCGAAACTGGGAAAGGGCTGCACCTTGATGCCGAGCCGGCGCAGCACCTGCTCCACGGTGATGTAGTGGAAGAAAGCGGCCGACAGCGCCCCGCCTACCAGCATGAACGGGATGAGTTGGAGCATCAGCCCGGGCATCGCAGCAGCTAAGTCCCGCAGCATCTGCACCTGGCCTGGGGCGCCACCCAGCTTCGCGGTAGTGTCGGCCGCCTGGGTGTAGACCTGGGAGATGAGCGTGACCAGCTCGGCCACGATGTTGGTGTCCATCAAAAGAGCCAGCAATACGAACTGGAGTACCGTGCCCAGGGCGACAGCCACGGTCGAGACCCCAAGGGTGAGCACCGGGTGGAACCGGCGGGCCAGGCACAGGCCCATGGCCACGCCCAGGAGACCGGACGCGCCGGCGGCCGCCAGGCCGAGGGACGGCCCCAGGATGGCTCCCAGCAGGGCCATGCTGGCGGCGAACATCAAGAGGCCCGCCCGCCCCCCGTGACGGAGCACCATCACCACCAGGGGTATCGGCCAGACGAGATGGGCAATGACGCTGAGCGCGGGGATATACTCGCCCACCAGCACCAGGAGGACGAAAAGGGCGCTCAAGACGGCGCCCTGGCTGATCATCTTCGCGGGCGAACGTTCGGTCAAGGCCCAAGGTCACTTCCTGTCCATAAGGTGTCTGGAGAGGGCCGTGAGGTCGCCGTACCACCGTTCGACCTCATGGCCGTTGGAGATGTTCTGCCTTACTGTGTCTGAGATGCGCAGGTCGAGCCTGTTGAAGGGCAAGCCCAGACGCCTGGCCAGGACGTAACAACCGATGATGATGCTGGACAGGCTCTCCAGGATCGTCTCGTCGTTGGCTTTGAGCATGGCCTTGAACAACGAGGATACGCCTGACACCAGCTCGGACTTGAGCCATTCGATGGTACGGATGTTCTTTGAGATGTCCAACTCGTGTTCGGGCAAGGGAACACCCCCTGTGACTCTCAGGGGGTATTCTCCGGTTCGCGGCCATTATCCTTTTGAGCATGCCAGCCCTAAATACTGGCAGCGTGGGAGCCTACTCGATGCTGTACGGCAACAGCGCCATCGTCCGCGAGCGCTTCACAGCTACGGTCAGCTGCCGCTGATGCCGGGCGCAGTTGCCTGAGATGCGCCTGGGCAGGATCTTGCCGCGCTCTGAGATGTAGCGCTTGAGCCTGCCGGCGTCCTTGTAATCCACGTCCTCTACCTTATCCACGCAGAAACTGCAGATCCGCCGCTTGGGGCGGCGTCCGCGGTCTCGTCGTCCCGCCATATTGCAGCCTCCTTGCTAGAAGGGGACTTCGTCCCCCTCCAGGTCCACTTCCTTGCCCAGGCCGCCGAGGTCCGACTTAGGCCCACCCTCCCGGGGCCAGTCAAGGAACCGGACATCGGAGGCCACGATCTCACTGGCCTGCCGTTTGGAGCCGTCCTTGTGCTCGTAGTCCCTGATCTGCAGGCGCCCTTCCACCAGTACCAAGCGCCCCTTGGTGAGATGCTCGGCTACGGTCTCCGCCTGCTTGCGCCAGGCCACGATGTTGATGAAGTCGGTCTCCCGTTCACCCTGTTGGTTGGTGAAGGGCCTGTCCACGGCGATCCTAAAACTGGCCACAGGCACACCGTTTGGGGTGTAGCGGAGTTCGGGGTCCCGGGTGAGCCTGCCGATGAGGAAGATCCGGTTCAGCACGCTCCCACCACCAATCCTAGCCTTCGGCTATGGGCTCAGGCGGCGCCTCGGGCGCCCCATCAGGCCCTGGCGCGACGTCCGCTTCGGGCTGGGGCGCTACAGGGGCTCCGGCGTCGGTCACCGGGACAGGGGCCGAGGCCGGGGGCCTGGGCTAGGGGCCGCTACGCTCCCGGAGTACCGGCGCCAGCTTCGGTTCAGGGGCCGGCTTCGGCTTGGGTAGCTCTGTCGTGACGATCATATGCCGGATGACATCGTCGCTGATGCGCATCACCCGGTCCAGTTCCTTCACGACGGCCGGCTCGCCCCTGAAGATGGTGACCACGTAGTACCCTTCGCGGTGGTCATCGATCTCATAGGCGAGGCGGCGTTTCCCCCATGTCTCCTCGTGCTCGATCACGGCGCCGTTGGCCGTAAGCAAGGACTTGTACCGTTCGATGACGGCTTGGGTCTGCTCTTCATCCAACACGGGGATGATATACATTACTTCGTACAAACGCACGCTGCTCACACCTCCCTTCGGACTAAGCGGTCCCATTGCCGATATGGGACAGGGATTCTGTGACATTGTAGCACGCGGCCCCAGGGTTGGCAAGTTCAGTAGTCCTCAGGGGCCAAATCTGATGAAGAGGACGTCGCCGTCGCGCACAACGTAATCCTTGCCTTCCAGCCGCGTCAGGCCCCGGTCCCTGGCCGCAGCGGCGCTCCCCGCAGCAATCAGGCCCTGGCCGGGCGTGACCTCAGCGCGGACGAAGCCGCGTTCCATCTGGGTGTGGATCTTCCCCGCCGCCGTCGCAGCCTTGGTGCCTCGGGGGATGAGCCAGGCCCTGGCTTCAGAGGCGTTGTAAGTGTAAAAGGTAATCAGGCCCAGGGCGCGGCGACATGCCTCCACCAGCGCGTGCAGACCACCGTCTGCCTCGACCCCTAGTTCTGCGCGGTCCGCCCGGCTTAGCTCGGTCAGGGCCAGCTCGTACCCTGCCGCCACGGCGACGGCTTCCGCCCCCCGCGCCCGTGCGGCTGCCCACACCAAACCGGCCGCGGGGTCAGGTCTGTCCCCCTCTCCGGTGTTGGCGGCGAACACCGTGGGCTTGGCGGTCAGCAGCGCCACCTGTCCCAACATGGTGGTGTCGCCTGGATCCAGCTGGAGCCCCCTCAGGACCTTCCCTTGATCCAGCCACTGGGCCCAAGTCTCCAGCCGGGCAACTTCGGCTGTCTGCTCCGCCGTGGCGCCGCCCTTCAGCTTGGCGGCCAGTTTCTCCTGGCGCCGCCGCACGGACTCCAGGTCGGCCAGGATCAGTTCCAGCTCCACCACGGCGATGTCCAGTTCGGGGTCAGGCCGCCCGTGGACGTGGGGGACATGATCCCCGGGGAAACAACGGACCACGTGCAGGACAGCGTCGGCCTCCCGGATGTGGCCTAGGAACTGGTTGCCCAACCCTTCCCCCCGGTGGGCGCCTTTGACCAGGCCCGCGATGTCGGTGAAGGTGAGCTGTGCCCTCACCAAGCGCTTGGGAGTGACCACTTGCCCGAGGGCGGTGAGCAGCGGGTCGTCCAGGTCGCGGACGCCGGTGTTGGGTTCCACGGTGCAGAACGGGTAGGGCGCTACGGCGGCCCGGGCGCCGGTGAGGGCGTTGAACAGGGTCGACTTGCCGGCGTTGGGTAGCCCCACGATGCCGACCTGCATCTTGTCACCCCTCCTTGGGCACGACCTTCCCGCGCACAGACCGGTCGAACTTCTGCCGGGAGATCATGACGCGGTGGCCGCAGCCCAAGCATTTCAGGCCGAAGTCGATGCCGACCCTGGTGAGCTGCCACTCATAGCTGCCGCAGGGATGGGGCTTCTTGAGCCGGACCACGTCGCCGGCGGCGTACACTGTTAGCCCCTTCCCCCGGGGATGACGACTCGGTGGAGGTAGGGGAGCTCGATGCCAGCTTTGGCAAAAGCCTCGATGGCAACTTGGCGGAGCTCCCGTTCCACCCCCCACTCGGCGAGGGCTTGGGTGCGGCAGACCAGCCTTAGGGTGATCCCGCTGTCCTGGATGCTAGCCACGCCCAAGACCGTCGGTCCTTCCACCACTCGGTCGTCGCCGGCGGCCCACGCGGTAACGGCTTCGTGGAGCACCTGCTGGGCGCTCCGCAAATCGGTGTCAAAGGCCACGTTGATGTCCACCATGGCCCCGCGGCTGCCCCGCTGGTGGTTGGTGGCGCGGGCGATGCTGCCGTTGGGGATGACGTGGAGGTCGCCGTTGAAGGCCCGCACCTTGGTGACGCGCAAGCCCATCTCCTCGACGACCCCTGACACGTCGCCCAGGCTCACATACTCGCCGACGTCGAACTGCTCCTCGAACAGGATGAAGAACCCGGTGATGACATCACGGACAAGGTTTTGGGCCCCGAAGCCGACGGCGAGACCGATGATGCCGGCCCCGGCCAGATAGGAGCTGGTGTCCACATCGAACAACTGGAGGATGCTGATGATGGCGGCGAAGTCCACGGCGTACCGGAGGGCGCTCTTGAGCAGGGCGCTCAGGGTCCTGGCCCTGTTGTCGCCCAGGGGGCGCAGCGGCCCGCGCACTTTGAAGGCCTGGTCGATCAGGCGGCCGCCCAGGATGATCAGGCCCCGGGCCACCGCGATGATGACGAGGAGCCGCCAGACGACCGGCAGCGCCGCCGTGAAGGCAGCCAGCGCAGCAGCTGTTGCGGTTTCCAGGTTCACGCCTCCCAGTCCTCCTCCCGCCACTCAGTCTCAAAGCCTACGCGCCCGTAGAGCTTCTGGGGCCGCACGCCGCCCCCGGCCAGGACAGCCCTGACCTCAGCCAGCAGCGGACCGGCGCAGGCGATGGCCAGCGCGCACCCGCCGGCCAGGCCCGGCGGGACCGGCTGCAGGTCGAACTCAAGGCCGGCTGAGTCAAGCAGTTCCTCGGCCCGCAGGGCGTGCTGGGCGGAGGCGAAGGTGAGCAGACACAACTGATCCATGGTATTAGGATAGCCGCTTAGCGGAACAAGGAACCAGCCCCGACGAGGGCGTTGGTCAGCCAGGCTGCCAGCGGTGACCGGGCGATGTACCCCCCCACTGGCTGGAGCCAGTCAAGGGCCAGGAAGGGCCAGATCAACGTGAACTGCAGCCCCAGGAGCACGGCGGCCTGCAGCGCCCCGAAGCAGGCCCCGGCCAGCCTGTCGCCCAGGGCGAACGGCCCCACGGCCACGGTCCTGAGCAGCGCGCCCACCAGGGTGAAGGCTGCCTGCACCATCAGCACGATCACCAGGAAGGCTAGGGCGACCATCACTAGATGGGCGAGGCTTTCGCCCACGCCGGCGCTGAAGGCGCCCGACAGGCCCTGATGGGCGCGCAGGCCTTGCTGGTACGCCTCGGGGAGGAGGAACCCACTGAAGGGACTGGGCGCGCCGGGCCCACCCAGGGCGGGCAGTCTCAAAGTGCGGGCGAACCACTGGGCGAGCATGGACTCGAGCCCCGTGAACCTGGCAGCCAGTGCTGGGGCGTACACGTACCCAGCCACCAGGGCGGCGATCAGGCCGACGACTTGGAACACCATGCGGATGAGGCCTCGCCGCAGGCCACCGACGGCTGAGCCGATCAGGACGGCGAGGATCAGGTAGTCAACCAGGTTCATGTGGGTCACCTCCCGTTGGCGGAGCGCCGGTTGATCCACAGGAGCGTGTAGTAGACGGCGAGGGCCGGGGCGGCAGGGTCCACGGGCCCGCCGACATGTTGCTCATACAAGCCGATGGCGATGGCCCCGATGGTGCCGAGGGCGAGATAGTGCAGGAAGTCCTGGACGATGTCCTCAATGAAGACCGTTGCTTCCTTGAGTCCCAGGATGAAGCAGAGGATGTCCCCCAGTGCCTTCACCCCAAGGAACACCACGATGGTTCGGCCCAGCAGGCCCAGGACGGGTGCCACCGCTCGCGAGAGGCCGACCCCCACGGCGGCCAGGATCAACACGCCGACGAACAGTGCCAGCCGCGTGCCCCGCATCTCAGTCCCCCGTTACGCCCGGCTTGATCAAGCGCAGGCTGCCGTCAACGTACACGCAGAGCACGTGGGAGCCTGAGGGTGAGACCGCCAGTGACTTGAGGTCGATGGAGGCGGGCGCGGTCCAGCGCAGCCGTCCCTTCACGTCGTAGCCGTGGATGGCGAAGGTGGTAGCCAAGACCAGACCGGAGCCGTCGGCCACCGCTTGCAGGCCCACGGGCGACCCATCCAGGGCCCGCTCCCACAGCCGCCGGCCTCTAGGGTCGTAGTAGGTCACGGTAGCGGGATCCGCGGTTAGCAGCACGACGCTATTGAGCTCCGCGATGGCCAGCCCGGCAATGATCCCCTTCACCTCCTCGCTCCACAGCCTCTGCCCCAGCCGGTTGAGCAGGAAAACGCGTTTGCCTGCAGCGATGGCGATGTACTCGGCCTCCGCCGTGAGTTCGAGCCGCGTGACCGCGTCCGGGCCCACGGCAACCTCCCACAGCCTCCCTTCGACCATGTCCAGCAGCCAGATGAGGGACTCCAGCGTACCGCTCCTCGGTACGCTGAAAGCGATGGCGGCGTAGCGCGCCCCCGTCGCGGCAAAGGCCGTGGCGGTCCCTTCCTCCAGCAGGTACTGATACAGCAGACGCCCCCTAGCATCGAAGGCCGACAGGGCCGCGCCGATGGTCTGGTTAGGGCCCGCCGGGGTCACCCGCAGCACGAGATAGTGGTCCCCCGCGCAGTATAGCTTGTCCACTGCGGCGGCACCCACGGGGGCGGTCAGGGGGCTGAGGCCCCCCGGGCTCCAGATGAGCCCTGTGCCTGTGTCCCCGTCGATGGCGGCCATGGCCTCCCCGGCTCGGCTCACCAGCAGGCGTCCCCTGGGGGCATACCCTTCCAGGATGTCCTTGCCTTCGGGGCCTACGGTCAACAGGCGCACGCCATCGGCGGCTGGCGCAGAGATGAGGCCTACGCTGCCGGAATCGCTCACCCAGGCCACAGTGGCTTTGACCCCGGGGCGTTCCCAGAGCGCTACGCAGCCGCTCACCCCTGCGGGGCGGCGGCTGAAGGGCGATTGAACCGGTTCCCGCAGGAAGTACGCGCACAAGAGCAGGCTGACCAGGATCGCCCCGGCCAGGACTGTGCCTGGGCGCACCCTGGGCGAAGGTTCACTGGGCAGAGGCCGCGTCCGCTCGCGCCTGCTGGGAGGATTGCTGTCCATGGTCGTATCATTAGGAGGCGGTGCGGCTGTTTCCTTCCACATAGGGCGCCTTTTTTCGACATTCCTGCAGCCATGCGCGCGCGACGACATACATGAGGGGCAGACCGAGGGTGGCCAGCAACGGGTAGAGGCGCTCGACCAGGACAATCAGTCCCAGCCTGGACAAGGGCAGGGCCACCAAGGCGACGGCGAAGACGGACAGCCTGCCGAGGGCCGGCTCGAACCGCACCGCCACCGCCATCGCTTGGGTGACCCCCGTGGTGAGGATGGCCGCCGCAAGGACGCAGGCATACAGGCCGTGGTCGCGGGTCAGTTCCAGCATGGGGGCCGGGCACTGGGCGAGCCTGGGGAGGTCAGCCTGGCAGGCCAAGACGATCAAGGCGGCCAGTCCGCCTGTCCCCACGCAACCCCAGGCCGCAGCGGGGCCTGGTGACCCCGTGCGCCGCCCCAGAGTGGTGAGGATGCCGATGCTCAACAGCCAGTTGTAGGAAGCGTAGAGGATGGCCCACAGGGGCCAGCTCAGGCCGGCCAGGGGCGTGGGCTTGGCCAGGAGGGCGTGGGGCCAGGCGAAGCCGGCCGCTAACACCACGAGGACCGGCACCAGCGCCACGCTGACCCTGATGAGCCTTGTCAGCCCGCCGGCGACTACGACGGCGATGCCGAGGGCTGTCAGGAGTGTGCCTACCCCGTACGGGATGGCCGTGAGTTCGGCGAGGACGGTGCCACCGCCGGCGATCATCACGGATAGCCCGCTGAAGGTGATGATGGTGAGGAGCCGGTCGTAGAAGACGCCGGCCCTGCCGCAGGCCACGGCGCACAAGGCGCCATAATCGGGCAACCTCAGGCTGCGGGCGAGGGACATGGTAAAGTAGCCCCAGCAGCCCAACACGATGGCGGCCATGGCCACCCCCGCCAGGCCCCCCGCTCCAGTGCGCGCGAAGAAGTACAGCAACTCGCGCCCTGAAGCGAAACCTGCCCCGACGATCGCCCCAAGGTAGGTCAAGCCCGCCGGCAACGCCCCCACTGGCTTTTCCCGCACGAACCCCCACCTCCGGCTCCTCAGCACCTAATGTATGAGGGGGCTCCGTATATCTTGCCAGGCATGAGACATATACTTTTACCCCTAAGCTGGGTCCGGGGGGAGCCGTCAACATCGCAGCGGAGTGGCGCGTGAACGTCGACGATCCTGAAGCGACGCATAGACTCGCTGATTTCATTAGCCGGTTGTACGGGAGCCGGAGCCCCGGGGCGCCGGTGGTCGCCCTGTGCATCGGCACCGACCGGTCGACTGGGGACGCCCTCGGCCCGCTGGCCGGCACCGAGCTGTCGCAGCACGGGGGCCGCCTGGCGCGGGTCCATGGCACCCTCGACGCGCCAGTCCATGCCGCCAACCTGCGGGAGATCCTGGCGTCCATCGGCCAGAGCCATCCCCGGGCCTGGGTCATCGCCATCGACGCCTGCCTCGGCAGCGTGGAGAACGTCGGGACCATCGCCGCTGGTTCCGGGCCGTTGCGGCCGGGCGCCGGCGTGAACAAGGACCTCCCCCCGGTCGGCGATGCCTATGTGACCGGGGTGGTCAACGTGGGAGGGTTCATGGAGTACTTCGTGCTGCAGAACACCCGCTTGAACTTGGTTGTACGCATGGCCAAGGTCATCGCCCAGGGTGTGGCGGGCGCCCTGAACCGCCGGACCTTGCCCCTCACCGCCCACCCCTGACAGGGCCTCTGTCCGGGATGTACTAGCACTGTGCCCCAAGCTATGCACAGCCCCCTGCGCCTGCTCGGCCCAGGGGGCTTGATGTGTCCACAGGCCTGCCGCTCTAGCGGACCTGCCTGAGTATACGCTCCACCACTTGCTCGGGGGTGCGCCCCTCCGCGCTGACCACCGGGGCCCTGGTCAGGGCATCCTGCCTGTTCATGACGTTGGAATCCATCCCCGTCACGACGATAGCGTCGATGGCCGCGAGGTCGCAGGCCTCAATGGGACACGTGTTCAACCCGCTGCGCCGCAGGGCCTCCACCACCGGGCTGAGGCCTGCTTCCACGGCGACTGTCAAGCGCTCCATGCCTTCACCTCCCGCGCCGCCTGAACTAGTGTGCGCGCGGGCTAAAGGGTTATGCGCCCTGCATGATGGCCTCGACCTCGGCATCGGAGACTTCGCCGAAATCGGTGTAGAACTCGCCCACAGCGTGGAAGGGGAAAGGGGTCTCGAGGCAGATGACCGCATCCGCGTCATGCTGTAGGGCCTCCAAGGTCGCGGTCGGAGCCACCGGGACAGCCAGGACGAGGGTATGGGCGCCCCGGTCGCGGGCAGCCGCGAGGGCGGCCCGGGTGGTGTAGCCGGTGGCTACGCCGTCATCTACCAGGATGGCCGTCTTGCCGGTCAGGTCGACCGGGACGCGCTGGCCCCGGTAGCGCCCGGTGCGACGGGCGATCTCCTCCCGTTGGGCCTCCACCTCACGGTCAAGGTACGCCTGGGACACGTTCAGCCGCCGCACCCATTCCTCGGCGAGGAACAGGTCGCCCGCTTCGTTGACGGCCCCGATGGCCAGCTCGGCGTGGTGAGGCGCCCGCAGCTTACGCGGGACCACTATGTCCATGGGCGCCTGCAGTTGCCGGGCCACCTCCGCGCCAACCACTACCCCTCCCCGGGGAATCGCCAGGACCACCGGGGCCGGGAACCGCCGGGCCGCTATCGCCTCCGCCAGGACCCTGCCTGCGTCACGCCTGTTCGCGAACATGCCGCCTCCCGCATCCTACTATCTGCAGGCCGAGGGGTACCACTCTGAACGTGGCCGGGGCCTTGCCGATGAGCTCGCCATCCGCCTGCACCGTAAGCTCCGCCTGGGAGCTGACGGTGACCTCCCTGGCCGCGAACACGCTGACCTTGGGGTGCTTGACGTGCCCGCCCCCGTACACCCGGGGCAGCACGGCCAGGGTCTCAAGCTTGCCCAGCCCGTCGCAAAGGACGACCTCCAGCAGCCCGTCATCTGGCACTGCGGACGGGCAGACCTTCATTCCGCCGGCCAAGAACCGTCCGTTCCCTGCGGCCAGGAGAAATGGGTCTACCTGCATGGAGACCCCATCCAGGATGACTTCCGCTGGCGAACAGCGGTACCGCGCCAGCGGGGACAAGATGCACCCGGGTTCTGGCAAAGTCGTTGCCTGACCCACAGGGGATGACGCCCAGCGCGGCTGAACTGCCTGCCAGCCCGTTCACTACTTCATGCACGGTCCCATCGCCACCGATGGCCACCACCAGCTCATGGCCGGCCGCCCCTGCCTCCCTGGCCAGCTCCGTAGCGTGGCCGGGGGCGTCGGTGAGAATCAGCCGGTGGCTATGCTCGGCCTCCCACAAGACGCGGCTGGCAAGCTAGCCGGCGCGCTGCCCGCGCCGATGGCCGGCCGCCGGGTTCGCAATGAGTAGTATCGTCATCTTAGCCTTCCCCGCATCCCGGTCAGCGCGGGCAGAGCACGTCCAGGGCGCCCGGCGCCACGCTGAAGACTGCCGGAGTCCGGCCGATGACCTCGCCGTCGGCCTGGACGCTCAGCGGGCTCTGGGGCCGCACGCTGATCTCCTTGGCGCGGTAGACCTTGACCTTCCGGTGGGACACATGGGTCCCCGAGTATACCTTGGGCAGCAGCCTCAGGGCCTCCAGGCGCCCAACCCCGTCGCCCACTACCACATCCAGCAGGCCGTCGTCCATCTCCGCCCCCGGGCACATCATCATCGCGCTACCATAGTACTTCCCGTTGCCGACCGATACCAGGAACACGTCGGCCTGCATAGGCACGCCATCGATGACCAGCTCCGCGGGGGCGCAGCGGTAGCTGGCCAGGGTGGCGAGGACGGCCGCCAGGTACGGCAGCTTGCCGGTGATGCGCTTGCTGTAGCGGTTGACCCTGACACAGGCCTCTGCGTCGAAACCCACCCCGGCCACGTTGATGAAGTAGCGGTCGTTGACCCTGCCGAGATCCAAGCGGCGCCGGACCCCGCTGAGCACTACTTCCAGGGCGTGCAGCGGGTCAACAGGCAAGCCCAGGGTCCTGGCGAAGTCGTTGCCGGTGCCACAAGAGACCACACCGAGGGTTGCCCTGCCGCCGACGAGACCGTTGACCACTTCGTGGAGGGTGCCATCCCCGCCGACCGAGGCCACGACGGATGCTCCGCCTGCAACTGCCGCCCGGGCCAGCTCAGTGGCATGCCCGGGGTGCTCGGTGTAGACGCAAGTGTGGGGGATGCCCCGCTGGGCCAGCAGGCGGCTGACCGCCTCACCCGCCCGCTGGCCCCGGTTGTGCCCTGCCACAGGGTTCACGACGACTGTCATTGCCATGGGAGAAGCCCTCCTAGGCGATTCGGACTGCCTCCATAGAAAAAACCCAATCGAGTTGCGATTGGGTTTTCCTCATTGATCCTAGGCCTGGTCGACTGGCTTGGTCCTGCTGTTGACGGGCTTGTCCTCGCTCCTGGGCTGGCTCTTGCCCTTGAACACCGCACCGTCCGCGATCACCAAGCTACTGGAGACGATGTCCCCCGCCACCTTCCCGGTGGTGAGGAGTTCAAGCTTGCCTTCGGCCTCGATGTTCCCCTGGATCTCGCCAGCCACCACCACATTGCGGGCCTTGACGGTGGCGATGACAGAGCCCGACTCGCCGATGATCATGTCGCCCCGGTGGAGGATATCGCCTTCCACCTTGCCGTCGATGCGCACGACGCCGACGGACATGATGCTGCCTTTGACGTGCGTGTCCTTGCCGATGATCGTGTCGACCTTGTCGAGGTTGATAGGTTCGCTGGCCTTCTTGGTGAACATCCGCCTTTCGCCTCCCAGGTTGAGTTTTGGGACTAGTTCATGTAGGTCCTGGGGTTGACCAGTTTGCCGTTGACCCTCACCTCATAGTGGACGTGAGGGCCCGTGCTCTGCCCCGTCGAGCCCATGTAGGCGATGACCGTCCCCTTCTTGACCTTCTGTCCCACGCTGACGATGACCTTGGAGCAGTGGCCGTACAGGGTGGCGTACCCGTAGCCATGCTCGAGCTCGACTGTGCGCCCGTACGAGCTCTTCCACCCGACGAAGGTCACCCGCCCGTCGCCTGTGGCCACAATGGGCGTGCCATCCCTGGCAGCGATGTCGATGCCGCTGTGGAACTGGACGCCCCAACCGAAGGGCGAAGTCCGCACCCCGAAGGGGGAGGTGATGAACCCGACCGCCGGCGGGATGCTCGGCCGGGATGATTGATAGGCGAGATCCTCCGAAGCGGCCGTGCGGTAGCTGGTCAACGTGGCGCCGATGGCGGCGAACTGATCCTTGAGTTCCTCATTGGCCGCCCGGATGGCGAGCGCCCGCTCCACAGGTTGGGTCACAGCAGACCGGGTCGGCAAAGTCAGGCGCAGTCCGGCAGTGGTGGCATCCAAGGGGGGAAGGGCCGGGGAGGTGCGAACCTGGACGGTGGTGCTGGGCCAGGTCCCATAGCGGTCGAGCCTGACCATTTCCCGTATCTGCCTGTCCAGCTCCAACAGGGAGCGGACGGTGTCTTGCAGCGTCTCGGTCTCCGCGGCCAGGTATTCGATCTGCTGCCGCTGCTCGCGGTTGACCATGCGCAACTCTTCAAGTTCAGCCATGTTCGCCTGCAGGTTATGATGCAGGTTGGCGAAGACCAGCAGGGACAGGAACAGGGCGATCAAACACAAGCTCGCGAGCTGCACCTGGAATAGGCGAAGGGTAAAACTGGTGCTTGGCTGCTCGGAGTGGGGGATGACCATGACCGTGTAGGTCTGCTTGCGGTCGGCCATACGCTCACCACCTGGCGCTGCGAATGCAGGATATAGTGCCGCCGATTCGCATAACCGGCGGCACTAATGACTATTCTTGCAGTCTTTGGTCTTTTCCTGCCGCCGCAGGAAGTTTTTTTGACTCCAGGGCTTGCCTGATGGCCGCCTGCTCTTCAGCGGAAAGGTTGTGCTTGGACTTGCCCCGCGTCACAGCCTTCGCGTAGGTCCGTGTCTCTTCGCGCCCATAGATGGTGCTGATCACCAGGCCGCTGCCCTGCTGGTCCAGGAGGGCCAAGGCGAAGCTGAGTTCGCCGCCCGTGTTGTGGAAGGCGTTGAAGCGGACCAGGGCCACCCGCTGCAGGCACCCCTTGCTCGACCGCTCGAGGGCGAGCTGGCGGGCCTCCAGGCCCTCGAGGCATCCCCTGACTGCGGCCAGGTCCGCGCCTAGCTGCAGCAAGAGTTCTTCCAGGCTACCTTGGGGGGTGGCCAGCAGCCGCCTGAAGCGACTGACGACCCGCCGGAGGGCGAGGCCATTGCCCCACAAACCGATGATGAGGAGCAGCTGGACTCCAAGGATGATGAGCAGTAACTCCATGCTGTATGTGGCGACAAGAGCGAGCAAGGTCTCGTACACGGTCGGCATGCTCCCCGTCAAGAAGTGGCTAGGGAGTATTCCACGCAGCCGAGGCTAAGTCCTTTATGTCTACTGAGTTAGACCACGAGCTGCCACCGGCCATTCGGCGGCAATCAGCCCGTCTTGCACAACGTAGTAACGGTCGGCCAGGTTAGCCACGGTGCAGGCATGGTTGGGGATTAGCCGCAGTCGCTCGCCCACCAGGGGTTCCTCACCCGGCGGCACGCTCAAGATGCCATGCTCTTCGGACAGGCGCGTGACAGTGAAGCCAGGCCGCCCGACGACCCTGCCAAAGCCTGCCACGTTACCTGCTCCATGGGCGCCCCGATCGAGGGCCAAGGTCTTGCTGCCTGCATCGACCACGGCCCTGTCTAGGGCAGGGCGGCCGACCACGGTAGTCAAGACAGTCAGGGCGCAGTCAGCTTCACCCGCTACCCCTAGGGCCAACTGGACTGCGTCATGGAAGACGTAGTTGCCGGGACGTATCTCGGTCACGCCTGGGACCCCGGCGGCGTGCCTGGCCGTGGGTGTAGAACCGGCGCTGATCACCGGCAGGTCCAACCCCTGACCGGCCAGGGCTTGGGCCAGCGCGGCCAAAGTCTCGCCCTCCCGGCGTCCGACTGAAGCGACTTCGTCCGGTGCACACGCGTAGACATGGCCGGCGTGGGTCATCAGGCCCACCAGCCGCAAGCCCGGCATGGTCGCCAGCCGCCCGGCAAGTGCCAGGGCCCTGGGACCAGGCAACACCCCAAGCCTCCCCAGGCCTGTGTCCACCTCAAGCAAGATGTCCAGCGTCCTCTCCCTGGCCACACAGGCTGCAGCAATAGGTTCGGCCACCGCCAGACTGTCCAGGGCCAGGGTCAAGCGGCAGCGGTCCAGCAGCGCCATGAGTCTGACCAGTTTGGCTTCGCCGACAATAGGATATGCGATCAAAATATCAGCGACGCCAGCTTCGGCCATGACCTCCGCCTCACCCAGCTTGGCGACGGTGAGGCCCCGTGCCCCCGCCTCGAGTTGGCGGCGGGCGATCTCCACGCACTTATGCGCCTTGACATGGGGGCGCAGGTTCACTCCCCGCTCCTCGGCGAGGGCGGCCATGTTGGCGATGTTCTTGTCCAGCACGGACAGCTCCACCAGCAGGCACGGCGTCTCCAGCTCCCGGAAGGCCTCCCACTGATCGCTCACGCAAAACCCCTCCTAGGCTTCCTGTGACAAGGCGCATACCGCCTCGAGTAGGCGCTCCACATCCGCTTCGGTGGTGAAGGGGCCCGGACTTGCCCGCACGGCCCCGCGTGCTAGGGTGCCGAGAACCCGGTGGGCGGCGGGCGCACAGTGCAGCCCGCCCCTGACTGCGATGTGAGCGCTCCTGTCCAACAAGTGGGCCACTGCCGCGGAATCCATCTCCCCAACGTTGAAGCTCACCAGGGCCGCCCGCGGCTCTCCCAGCGGGGGGCCATACACGTGGACTCCCTCGATGCTAGCTAGCCCTGCGTGCAGGCGGGCGGTCAGCAGCCGCTCGCGTTGGGCCAGGGCGGCAATCCCTTCCGTCTCCAGGAAGGCCACAGCGGCTCCCAGGCCTGCCAGCCCGACAACGTTGGGCGTGCCCGCCTCCAGACTGTCGGGAAGATCGAGGGGCTGGGCTTCAGCCTCTGATTGGCTGCCGGTGCCGCCCTCCCACAGGGGGGACAGGGACAGTCCGGGAGGCACCCACAGGCCCCCTGTGCCCATTGGACCCAGCAGCGCCTTGTGGCCGGGAAAGGCGAGCAGGCTGACCCTGGCCAGGCCGCCAAGGGGCTCCCTCCCTGCTGTCTGGGCAGTATCCACCAGCAGCGGAATGCCATGACGCTGCCCTAACTCCGCCAACTCCTCCATCGGCAACATGGCGCCGGTGACGTTGGAGGCGCGGGCCGCCACCAACAGCCTGGTCTTGCCGGTGATCAGCCTTGCCATCGCCCGGGCTTCCACGCCGCCCTCGGCGGTGGGCTCAGCCACGCGCACTGTCACCCCGCGAACCGCTAAGGCATGTAGGGGACGCATGACCGCGTTGTGCTCAACGGGACTCACGACCGCCTCATCTCCAGGCCGCAGCCAGCCCTTGAGGGCCACGTTCAGGGCGACGGTCGTGCTAGGAGTGAAACTGAGCCGCAAGGGGTCGCCGAGGCCCAGCAGGCTGGCGACGGCCCGGCGGCAATCCCGTATCAACCGGCCGGCGGCCAGCGCCGCCGGGTGGCTCCCGCGGCCAGGCCCCCCCAGCGGCGAGGCGAGGCAGGCAGTCATCGCCTCCGCGACGCCGGGCGCCTTGGGCCACGAGGTGGCAGCGTTGTCCAGGTAGATCAGTTCAGCGTCAGGCGGCATCCGCTTGCACCCGCCCCTCTCTGCTGCTAGCACATACGGCTCAGCCTCATGGCTGAGCCGCGCTTGTGTTCCACGTGAAACACTAAACCTTGAAGTCCCTGGCAGCCGCCGCCTCGCGTTGCCTAGGCGGTTCCGGCTGGTCCAGGGAGAAACATAGCTCCAGGATGCGGGCGAGGTCCTCGCTAGTGTAGTACTCCACCTCCACCTTGCCCCGGGTCGGAGTGCCCCGGATTCTTACCTGAGTCCCGAACAGCATTCGTAGCCGGTCAACAGCTGCCGTCAATACTTCGTCTGGTTCGGACCGGACGCGCCGCCGCTGCTTCCCTGTGGCCGCCTTGCGGACGTCCGCCTCCACATCGCGTACCGTCAGGCCTCGGCTGAGAATCTCCTCCGCGGCCTTAAGCTGTTCCTTGGGACTGTCCAGACCGAGCAGGGCCTTGGCGTGGCCCATGGTGAGTGTTCCACGTGAAACATGCTCCTGGATTTCCTGCGGCAGGTTGAGCAAACGCAAGGTGTTGGCGATGAGGGAGCGGCTTCGCGACAGCCGGGTCGACAACTGCTCCTGCGTCAGCCCAAACTCGTCCATCAGCCGCCGGTAGGCCTCGGCCTCTTCCATAGGATTGAGGTCTTCCCGCTGGAGGTTCTCTACCAGGGCAATCTCCATCATTGCCCCGTCGCTGAACTCACGAACCGCAGCCGGGATGGACTCCAGGCCTGCGCGCTGGGCCGCCCGCCACCTCCGCTCGCCGGCCACGAGTTCATACATGTTCCCAGACTGCCGCAGCAACACCGGTTGGAGAACGCCGTGGGCCTTGACGGATGCGGTCAGCTCGGCCAGCTTGGCCTCGTCAAACTGCTTGCGGGGCTGAAAGGGGTTGGGCACGATCTGCCCGATGGGCACATGGCGGACATCCTTGTCGTCGGGGCCGACTTCGGGGAGCAATGACCCGAGGCCCCTGCCGAGCCCTTTCTTGCTAGCCATGAGCGGCGATCACTTCCTTCGCCAAGTCCACGTATACCTCAGCGCCTTTGGACTTCGGATCGTAGACGGAGATGGGTTTGCCGAAGCTGGGAGCCTCGCTCAACCGGACGCTGCGGGGGACGATGGCACTGTATACCTTGCCCCGGAAGAAGCGCTTGACTTCGTCCACAACCTGGATGGAGAGATTGGTCCGGCCATCGAACATGGTAAGGAGCACACCTTCGATGGTCAAGGCTGCGTTCAGGCCGCTCTGCACCAGTTTGACGGTGTTCATCAGCTGGCCGAGCCCTTCGAGGGCGTAGAACTCGCACTGAATTGGGACCAGCAGGCTGTCAGCAGCCGTCAGGGCGTTCACGGTGAGCAGCCCCAGGGAGGGCGGGCAGTCGATCAGGATGAAGTCGTAGCGGTCCCGCACGCCGGCCAAGGCTTCCTTGAGCTTGTATTCCCTGGCGTGAGTCATGACTAGCTCGACTTCAGCGCCGGCAAGGTCGATGGTGGCGGGAGCGACGGCCAGGTTGGGGATGGGCGTAGGCTGTATCACCGTGGCGAGGGGGTTGCCCCCCATCAGCACGTCGTACATGCAAAGGGCCAGGCCCTTCTTATTGAGGCCCAACCCACTGGTGCTGTTGCCCTGGGGGTCCGCGTCAACTACCAGCGTCTGCTTCCCGCGTTCCGCGAGGCAGGCCCCCAGATTGACCGCGGTGGTCGTCTTGCCGACGCCGCCCTTCTGATTGGCGATGGCAATCACCCTACCCATGACCTGGCCCCCTTTCGCTTCAGGGTGGGCATAGGCTTCGGCGGATCGGCGCTGGGTTCCTGCCGCCGGGGAAGAAAAACCTGGAGCCTAACCCGGCTCCTTGGGCACCCGGACCGTGACGATGATGCTGTCCCCGGTGTCCCGTTCCTCCATGGTGGCGGCGACACCCGCAGCCCGCAGGGTCGCCACCGCGGTGCGAAAGGTGTTGACGAAGATACGCAGATCCTTGAAGACCTTCAACACCCGCCGCTTGCGCCTGCAGGAGGCAGGCTTGGGAGCGGCGCTGGCCACTCCCGCCAGTTCCTCCGTTTCGCGGACGGTAAGGTTACCCGCCAGCACCCGGTCCAACAGGGCGTGCTGGCGGGCCTCGTCCAGGTGCAGCAGGGCCCGGCCGTGACGTTCGGTGAGCCTGCCAGCGGCCATGGCCAGTTGCACGGGTTCGGACAGCTTCAGCAGACGCAGCTTGTTGGCGATGGTGGACTGGCTCTTGCCCACCCGCTCCGCCAGTTGCTCTTGCGTGATGTTCAGCTCAGCCAGCAGGCGCTGATAGCCCCGTGCTTCCTCCAGGGGGTTGAGGTCTTCGCGCTGGAGGTTCTCTACCAGGGCCACCAGTGCGCCCTCGCCGTCGCCGACTTCGCGCACCAGCGCCGGTAGCACGGCCAAGCCCGCCAGCCGGGCGGCGCGCCAGCGGCGCTCCCCCGCGACGAGCTGGAATCGGTCACCGTGGGTCCTTACCACCACGGGCTGGATGACCCCGAACTCGCGGATCGATTGTGCCAGTTCATCCAGGCTCGCGGCGGCGAACACCCGCCTGGGCTGGTCAGGGTTCTCCACGATCGCGTCGATGGCGATAAGCCTGACTTCCTCTGGCCGGGCCCTGCGCCCCAGCCCCAGATACCACGGCTCGCGCATCGAACCCCTCCTTCCCGGGATGCCTCTGGGGGAAAGATTATCCGCTGCGCGAGCCATTTCCTGCCTTATCTCGTCAAATTTCGACGCTCACTCCCCGCCCAGCGGGCGCTTGGCCGGCAGCCCCGGCCGGCGGGGATACCCGGGCGGGGAGGGCCGCAGCTTCGGCACCACCACCAGCCGCCGCTCTCCAGCCCCTCCCGGCAGCGACAAGGGAATCAGCCCGGGCTCCCCTCCCCCCAATAGGCTTAGGGCACCGGCGGCGGCGGCCAGTTCCGCCGTCACCCCGGGGCCCTTCATCGCCAGGAAGGCGCCACCGGCCCGCACCAGCGGCAGGCAATACTCGGCCAGCACCGCCATGGGCGCCACCGCCCTCGCCACGGCGCAGTCGTACGCCTCCCGGTGCCCGGGCGCCTGCCCCGCCTCCTCCGCCCTGGCGGCGATCACGGCCACATCCAGGCCGAGGTCGCCTACAACCGCCTCCAGGAAGTCGGCGCGGCGGCGTAGGCTGTCCAACAGCGTCACCTTCAAGTCAGGCCTGGCCAGTCTGAGTACCACGCCCGGAAAGCCAGCCCCGCTGCCGACGTCGATCACGGAGGCCCCCGGCGGGAAGATGGGCGCCAGCAGGCAGGTGAGGGAGTCCAGGAAGTGCTTGACCACCGCCTCCCCTTCGCCCTTCAGGGCCGTGAGGTTGAGGCGTTCAGCCCCGGCCTGCAGGAAGGCGAGATAGCGCTCAAAGGGGGCCGCAGCAAGGCTGACCTCCAGGCCCATGCCCCTGGCCAGTCCCGGCAGATCCGCCAGGGCAAACCCGCTCACGTCCCCCTTCACCGCCGTCACCTCTCCGTCTGGACGCCCTGTCGGCGCCTGGCCTCCAAATGGACCATGAGTCCGGCCACATCGGCGGGGGTCACCCCCGCCACCCGGCCTGCCTGCCCAACGGTGACGGGCCTGACCCGCCTGAGGTTGACCCTGGCCTCGTTGCTCAGGCCCCGCACCCCCCCGTAGTCCAGTTCCACCGGGACCGGCAGGTGTTCCAGCCGGCGTTGCCGGTCGGCCTGGGCCTGCTGGCGGCTGAGGTAGCCTGCGTACTTGGCCGCTAACTCGACCTCGGCAGCCTCAGCGGGGCCGAGGGGCGGGACGAGGTTCGCCGCAGCCAGGGACTGATAGGTCACCTCAGGCCGGCGCAGGTAGACGCGGAGGGGGGTGCCGGCCGCGTCGGGGTCCACGGCGGCCGGGACAGTTCGCTCCAGGGTGGCCAGGGCTTCCTCCAGGCAGGTCCGGCGGGCCTCCCAGCGGCGGACCCGGTCGGCGCGGGCAAGGCCGAGCCGTACAGCATGGGGGGTCAGGCGCTGGTCCGCGTTACCATGCCTGAACGCCAGCCGGTACTCGGCCCGGGAAGTCAGCAGCCGGTACGGCTCGTGGACGCCCCTGGTCACCAGGTCATCCACCATCACTCCCAGGTACCCCTCATCCCTACCCAGCACCAGCGGGGCATCGCCGCGGACGGACAGAGCCGCGTTGATCCCGGCCAGCAGCCCTTGCCCGGCCGCCTCCTCGTAACCGGAACTCCCGTTCACCTGGCCCGCCGCCCACAGGCCCGGCAGGGCCTTCGCCTCCAGCCAGGGCCAAAGTTGGGTGGGGTCGCTGTAGTCGTACTCGATGGCGTACCCCGGCGCTACGAGCTCGGCCCGCTCCAGCCCAGGGATGGTGCGGACCACTGCCTCCTGCACGGCGGCTGGCAGGCTGGTGGACAGCCCCTGGACGTAGAACACTTCACCGTCAGGTTCCACGAAAATGGGATGGCGCAAGCGGTCGGGGTAGTGGACCACCTTGTCCTCGAAACTGGGGCAGTACCGGGGCCCGACAGACTTGATCATCCCGCTGTACAGGGGGGAACGGTGGAGGTTCTCCCTGACCAGGCGCAGTGACTCTTCGGTGGTGTGGGTCAGCCAGCAGGGCTGCTGGACGTCGGGGCCCCTGTCGTTGAGGAAGGAGAAGGTGCCGGGCGGGTCGTCCCCATCCTGCCGCCGCATGCGGCTGTAGTCCAGCTCGCCGGCAAGTCGCGGGGGCGTGCCCGTCTTGAATCGGCCCAGGGTGAGACCTGCCGCCCGCAGGGCCTCGCTCAAGTCACAGGCCGCCCGTTGCCCCTGCGGTCCCCCGGTCCAGCGCTCGCCGCCCCTGACCAGGGACGCGTGCAGATAGGTCCCCGTCGCCAGCACGACGGCCCGGGCGCAAACCCCTCCGGTCGTGGTCCGCACTCCGGTAACCCTGCCGCCGGTCAACCTCAGCCCGGTGACCTCGGTCTCGAGCACCTCCAGGAGCGGCTCGGCGTCGAGGGCCCGCAGCATATGAGACCGATACCCCCGCCGGTCGAGCTGGGCCCGCAGGGCCCTGACCGCATGCCCTTTCCCTGTGTTCAGGGTGCGCACCTGAATCGCGGCGGCATCGGCCGCCAGCCCCATCTCCCCGCCGAGGGCGTCGACCTCCCGCACCAGATGTCCCTTGGCAGGACCGCCGAGCGAAGGGTTGCAGGACAGCTGGGCGATGGCCTCGCTGGACAGGGTGAGCCCCACTGTGTGGCGCCCCATCCGCGCCGCGGCCAGGGCAGCCTCGCAGCCAGCGTGCCCGAGGCCGATGACGAGTACATCGCACTCCCGCATGGCCCTGCCCCCTATTTGCCGACGCAAAACTGGGAGAACACTTGTTCGAGTAGGTCGTCCCGTAGCGATTCCCCCGTGACTTCCCCTAGGGTCTCCACGGCCTCGTTCACGTCCAGAGCCACCAGTTCCCAAGGCAGGCCCGACCTCAGGCCGCCCTCCGCCCGGTCTACCGCGGCCAGGGCCCTGGCGGCCGCCCCTTGGTGCCTAAGGGAGACAAGGCAAGGACCCCCACTGCCCGCCATGGCCACGGCCCCCCCGCTGTGGGCGGCGATCGCCCGCCTCAGTTCCGGGATGCCTTCGCCGGTCAAGGCGCTCACTGCCAGGCCCGGCCCGGCGGGAGCGCGCAAGTCCGTCTTGGTCCACACGCTGAGGGTCCGCTCTGGCTCCAGCTCCTGGAGGATGCCGGTATCCGGCGGATCGCCCGCTGCGTCGACGACCCCCAGGATCAGGTCGGCGGCGTCTACTGCCTGCCTGGCCCGCTTCACGCCGAGGGCTTCCACCGGCTCCGCGGTCTCCCGCAAGCCTGCGGTATCGGTCAGGGTCACGGGGAGGCCGTCCCAGTCCACGGCTTCGGTGATGAAATCCCTGGTGGTGCCAGCATGCTCCGTCACGATGGCCCTGTCTGCGCCGAGCAGAGCGTTGAACAGCGAGCTCTTCCCCGCGTTGGGCCGGCCGGCAATGACCACGCTGAAGCCTTGCCGGATGATCTGTCCGGCGCGGCCTGTCTCCACCAGGGCCGCCAGCTCCGTCCTAATCGCCGCCAGCGTTGGCGGCTCCACCTCCACGTCTTCCGGGAAGTCGATGGCCACAGCGAGGGAAGCGGCGACCTGCAACAGGCCCCCCCTCAGCCTGCGGACTTCGGCCGACAAGGCGCCTGCCAGCTGGCCAGCGGCCACCCGCAGGCCCCCCTCGGCCCGGGCGTTGACGAGGCCGAGGATGGCTTCGGCTTGGGCCAGGTCCAGGCGGCCGTTGAGGAAGGCCCGCCTGGTGAACTCCCCCGGTTCGGCCGGCCGGGCCCCGGCTGCCACCAACTGGGCGAGCACGGCCCCCGCGGCGGCCGCACCTCCGTGGCAGTGGACCTCCACCATGTCCTCCCGGGTGTAGGAACGGGGCCCGCGCATGACCACCGCCAAGACCTGGTCCAGCCGACACCCGCCCTCGTCCTCGGCCCACCCCAGGCGCAGTCGCCAAGGGGCCGCGCGGGTCAGCCGCCCCTTGGGCAACCCAACCACCCTATCGGCCACTTCCACGGCCTGGGGGCCGCTCACCCTAACGATGGCGATGCCTCCGACTCCCGGGGCCGTGGCGACAGCGGCAATGGTGTCTGTCACCCTCCTACCTCCCCATGGCGAAAGCGTAGGACCCGGCCTGCGCCGGGCCCTACTTGGTGGATATCACCACTCTGCGGTAGGGTTCCTCCCCCTCGCTGCCCGTGCTCACGTGGGGGTCGTCCTTCAGCGCCAGGTGGATGAGGCGTCGTTCCTGCGCCGACATTGGTTCGAGGGCCACTCGCTGGCCCGTGCGTCTGACCCGTTCCGCGGTGAGTTGGGCGAGACGCTGCAAGGTCTCCTCGCGGCGGCGCCGGTAGCCTTCGATGTCGATGCGCACATGCACCCGCTCCGTGGCCTTGCGGTTCACTGCCAGGCCGACAAGGTACTGGAAAGCGTCCAGCCCCTGGCCGTGCCTGCCGATCATCGCGCCCACGCCGCTGCCCGTGAGCTCCAAAGTCAGCGTGCCCTCCGCCTGGGCAGCGTTCACCCGGGGGGCCAGGCCGAAACACCGGGCGATGTCCTCCACCAGACTTACTGCCCGCTCCTGCAGGTTTTCCCTGGCCTCCACCCGCACATGGGCGTCGCGGCTCATCAAGCCGAACAACCCCTTGGCCCCTTCGTCCAGGACGGTGATCTGCGCCTGGTCCCAGGACAACCCAAGTTCGGCCAAGGCCGCGGCCACGGCCTCGTCTACCGTGCGCCCCCGTTTCTCGACGCCGGCCATGTCAGGCCGCCTCCTTCGCCTTGGTCCGGGTTAAGGCAGTCATGGCAATCCGCTCAACGACGGTGAACACGTTCATGGCCACCCAGTACAGGGCCAGGGCTGCCTGGAAACCCAGGCTGAACCACCAGATCATCGCAGGCATGAACAACTGCATGCTCCGCGCGGATCTGTCACCGGGCGGAGAGGTCAGCTTCACCTGCAGGTAGGTCGTGACCGCCGCCAGGATGGGCAGGACGACTTTCTCTCGGTTCAACAGGTTAATGCCCAAGAACATTGGGGTGACAGCGTACTCGTACGTCTGCAAAGCGCCAAACATAGCAAAGAAGAAGGGTAGCTGGACCAACGTAAGCAGGCACCCGGAAAAAGGGTTGACTTTGTGCTCGCGCCACAGCTCCATTATCTTCTGGTTCTGTTCAGTCTGGTCCTTGTACTGTTTCTTGATGGCTTCGAGCTTTGGCTGCAGTTCAGCCGTGCGCTGCAAGGAGCTGGTCTGCATGATGGTGATGGGCAGGAGCACCACGCGAATGGCTGCCGTGAGCATGATGATGGCGAAGCCGTAGTTCCCGGTCCAAGTGTAGAACAGGCTTAAGCCTGTCTGTAGCACCTTGCTGAATGATCCAACCAGTTCCCCCAAACCAGCCACCTAGGGAAGCCTCCTCTCCAGGCGCTTCTATTATGTCGCTTGCGCCCGTCGGCTATAACCACTTACGGAACCGGATCCGGCCCCCCTGGATGCCAGGGATGGCACCGCAGCACCCGGCGGCCGGCCAGCGCCAGGCCCTTGCGCCACCCATGGCGTTCGACCGCAGTACGCGCGTACGCCGAGCACGTTGGGATGTACCGGCAGCTACGGGGGAGATAAGGTGAGACCGCCTGCCGGTAAAAGCTGATCAGTGCGAGGGCCACCCGGTCAGGCACGCTCCGGCGGGTCACGTCCCGTCCCCCAGGACTCCCGTTCGCCGCAACGCTTCGGCCATGGAGGAGGACACTCCGGCGAAGGATAACCCTACGCTGCCCACCCTGGGAACCACCACCAGGTCGAAACCCGGGCGGATTTCTTCCCAGCACAGCCTGATTGCTTCCTTGAACAGCCGCCTGACCCGGTTGCGCTTGACCGCGCCGCGGATGCGCCTGCTGAGGGAAAACCCAACGCGCGAGCAATAGCCGGCGTTGGGCAGGACGTGCAACACGACCGCCTGGTTCGCATGGCTGCCGCCGGAGGAAAACACGCGTCGGAAATCCTCTGCTTTCCTGAGACGGCTGCGCTTATCCACTGGCATCCTCCCAATGGAAAAAGGGCCGTGCCCGGCCCCTTATGCCGTCAGGCGCCGCCGGCCCCTGCGACGGCGTGCGCTGATGATCTTGCGCCCGCCCAGGGAGGCCATGCGCCGCCGGAAACCGTGGATCCGCCGCCGCTTACGCGCCTTTGGCTGGTATGTCCGTTTCACCCTCCGGCCTCCTTTCCAGCAGGCTGAAAGTCCGACTTCAATTATACGGAGGCCGCCAAGCAGTGTCAAGGATTGCGCCTTGTAACCGCCCACACCGAGGGCGAGCACTAAGTCCAAGATCGGGCAGCACGGGGCAGAATTGACCGTTCTTGACGACCGGTTTGTCGATTGGAGCCGAATCTGTCTGCCTGGCAAGGCTTGCTCGCTGAACCGGCTTTTGCTATGATGGGAGTGACAACCGGGGTTCTAACTGCCAGCAGTCCGGTCTGCTGATTTCTTTTACCCAAAACGGCCCGGAAGCCTGTGGGTAAGCCTGTGGATAACCCTTGGACGTCCCTGCTCCATGAGGAGCAATCCCGTTCCGCCTCGGTGTGGCGCGGCCCGAAAGCCTTGTCATTCCTTGACATCTCCTGCCACTAGCCGGCTAAAGGCAGAATGCATCGCTATTATACGGCTGTGGATAAAGTGTGCATAGTCTTGCCCGGAGGTGTCCCCGCCGTGACCGACACCGAACTGGCGGCCATTTGGGACAAGGCCCTGTCCGTTATGGAGACAGAGCTTATCCGTCCCAGCTTCGAGGCCATTTTGCGCAACACCGTCCCCCTGCGCTACCTGGATGATACACTGATCGTCAGCGTCCCCAGCGATTTCGCCCGCGAGTGGCTGGAGACCAAGTACGCCCCCCTCATCCGGCGCACCCTCCGGCAAGTCAGCCAGCGGGACATGGACTTACGCTTCATCGTCCCTGCGGGGGGCAGCCAGGACCCGGCCACCCTCCGGGAAGTGGCCGCCTCAGCCAGCCCTCCCCTCAACGCCGAGTGTGTCGGCCAACGCCTCAACACCAAGTATACCTTCGACTCCTTCGTGGTCGGCAACGGCAACCGCTTCGCCCAGGCAGCGTCGCGGGCGGTGGCCGAAGCCCCTTCCCGCGCCTACAATCCGCTGTTCGTGTACGGGGGCGCCGGGCTCGGCAAGACCCATCTGATGCAGGCCATCGGCAACCACGTTCTGGCCCATGGCCGCGGCTTGAAGGTGTCCTACGTGACCACCGAGACCTTTGCCAACGACCTGATCAACGCCATTCGAGACGGCCGCACCACCGAATTCCGCAATCGCTACCGGAACATCGACGTCTTGATGGTGGACGACATCCAGTTCCTTGCCGGCAAAGAACGCACCCAGGAGGAGTTCTTCCACACCTTTAACGCCCTCCATGAGGCCAACCGCCAGATCATCATCTCCAGCGACCGCACCCCCAAGGACATCCCCACCTTGGAAGAGCGGCTCCGCTCCAGGTTCGAGTGGGGCCTAATCGCTGACATCCAGTCGCCTGACCTGGAGACCCGCATCGCCATCTTGAGGAAGAAGGCCGACGTAGAGGGGTTCGCTGTCCCCGAAGAAGTCATCTCCTACATCGCCTCCCGGATCGAACACAACATCCGGGAACTGGAGGGCGCGCTCATCCGCGTGGTCGCCTTCGCCTCGCTCGTGGAGACCCCCATCACTGGGAATGTGGCCCTGGAGGCCCTGAAAGACATCGTCCCCTTTTCCAAGCAGCGGCGGCTCAGCGTCGCCGCCATCCAGGAAGCGGTCGCAACCTATTTCGGCATCCGCGTCGAAGACCTGAAGGCCAAAAAACGTACCCGCGAACTCGCCCATCCACGCCAAATTGCCATGTACCTTGTCCGAGACCTTACCGACTGCTCCCTGCCACGCATTGGCGCGGAGTTCGGCGGCCGGGACCATACCACCGTGCTCCATGGCTGTGACAAGATCTCCTCGGCCTTGCGCACCGACCCCCAGACAGCCACTGCGGTGAGGGAGATTCTGAACCTGATCGGCCGCTGAGGCTAGTTATCCCCATCCTCCTGTGTACAGGACCCGGTAAGGCTGTGGACATCCTGTGGGTAGCGGTCGAGTTTGTGACGCATCCACAATCAACCATCTGTCTGTCCACAACCCATCCACAGTCGACAGACGCCTCGTACCGGGACAGGCCGGGGATAATCCCCAGAACCCACAAGCCTATTACGACTACGAGTTTGTCTTATAAACTAGAAATCATCGGGAGGGAGCGCGCATGAAGGTCGCCATCGCCCAGGCCGATCTCGCCAGGGGCATCCAGCTCGTGCAACGGGCGGTGTCGCACAGGCCCTCAACCCCAGGCTCGGGCGGCGTGTTGCTCGAAGCAGCCGACGGCCGCCTGTGGTTTAAGGCGACCGACTATGAACTCGCCATCACCTGCAGCTGTCAGGCCGCCGTAGACCGCGCAGGCAGCATCGTGCTGCCCGTACGATACCTGGCTGATGTGATTCGCAAACTTCCCAGCGGCGAAGTCAGTATAGACGTCCTCGCCGAGCGCCCGGTCGCCGAGTTCGCCTGGCAGCGCTCGCGGTTCTCCCTGCATGGTTCGACCGCAGAGCAGTTCCCCCAGCTCCCTGCGTGCAGGAGCGAAGCGGCTTTCCACTTGAGCCAAGATGAGCTGAAGGATCTGATCCGCGGGGTCGCCTTCGCGGTGTCCGACAATGAGGACCGGGCAGTGCTCACCGGGGCCCTGCTGGCTATAGACGGCAAGACCGTAGAGATGGTGGGTACGGATGGCGCGAGGCTGGCATATGCTTCGTGCCAGGCGCAGCGGGCAGCTGAGGGGAAGACCCAGGCGGTGATCCCCGGGCGGGCCTTCCTGGAACTGACCCGGGCCCTGAACTACGAGGGCGAAGCTACGGTGAGGGTGGTCCTTGAAGCCAACCAGGTGTTCTTCCAGGTAGCAGACCTGTCCTTCATGTCCCGTCTGATCGAGGGGGAGTTCCCTAGGTTCAGGTCGGTGATCCCGACCGACTTTCCGTCAGTGCTGACGGTGGACGGAGGAGCTTTGCTGGCCGCCTGCGAGCGGGCGGCGGTGGTCGCTGCCGAGAAGGCCAGCGCGGTGCAGCTCAACGCTGACCAGGGGCTGCTCACCATCCACACTGAGGCGGCGGACGTGGGCAAGGTCAGGGAGGAGCTGTCCTGCGAGTTCGCCGGGGAACCCATCACCGCAGCCTTCAACGTCCGCTTCCTCATCGAAGGGCTGCGGACGTTGGGGCAAGGGCCTGTGACCCTGGAGTTCGGCGGCCAACTGAAGCCGTGCCGGATCACCCGGCTGGGGGACAGTTCGGCCTACTACATCGTCTTGCCTATGCGGGTCCAGTAGCCGGACGGCGATGAGGATCGAGCGCCTCGAGCTCCATGACTTCCGCAACTATCAGGCGGCCACCATCGTCCTGGCGCCGGGCCTCAACGCCTTCATCGGCCCGAACGCGGCCGGGAAGACGAACATCCTGGAGGCCGTCTATTGCTTGTCTGCCGGAGGTTCGTACCGGACAGCCGGCGACAGGGAGCTGGTGCGCTGGGGCACCGGTGCCGCGGCCGCGAGGGCCTTGGTGCACAGGGGCACGGGCTGCTTGCAGGTGGAGTTTAGGCTCAGCGGCGGCCGCAAACACCTGCTGCTGAACGGAAAGGAACAGCGCCGCGCGGCCGACTTCGCCGGGCGTTTGGTTGCGGTAGCCTTCGCGCCTGAGGATCTGGACCTGCTGAAAGGCCCTCCGCGCACCCGTCGCCAGTACCTGGATAGGGCCCTGAGCCAGGGGAGCCCGGCCTATGCCTATCACCTGAGCCGCTACCAGGCGATCCTGGACCGACGCAACCGTCTGCTGAAGCTATTCGCGGAGGGACGGAAAGGAGCTGAGACCCTGAGCGTGCTTGACAGCCAGCTGGCGGGCGAAGCGGCCGAGCTGTCCCGGCGCCGGGCGGAGGGGATCACGGCCCTGGGACCGCAAGCGGGCCGGCTCCACGCGGAGCTGTCCGGACAGGCCCCGCTGCAGGTAACCTACAGCCCGGCGCTGCCGGGCCGGAGCGACGGGCGCCCAGGACCCTTGCCCGCAGGCCCCGAGGGCTGGCTCGACATCTTCAGCCGGAGCCGGCAACTAGACATCGCCCGGCAGAGCACCACCTACGGCCCTCACCGCGACGAGCTGTCTCTCACCCTGGAAGGGGCGGACCTGCGCGTCTACGGGTCCCAGGGGCAGCAACGCACGGCAGCCCTCGCCCTGAAGCTGGCGGAGATCGGACACCTGACCGACGTGCATGGGGAACGCCCAGTCCTGCTCCTCGATGATGTCCTCTCAGAGCTAGACCAGTACCGGCGCGGGGCCCTGTTCGAGCTGGTGGAGGCAGGCACCCAGACCCTGTTGACTGCCACGGGCTGGGGCGACCTGCCGGGGGGCCCGGCGTCAACCCGCGCCGCTCGCTTCGCGGTGGCCTCGGGGCGTGTGGCGGGACCGCTGCCGGTCGGGGAGGCGTGATATGCAGCCCCTGAGCAGCTTGATGGAGGCCGTAAAGAACCTGCTCGGTCCCCGCCGGGCCGCCGGGGAGCTGGCCGTCAGCCTCTGGCCGGAGGTAGTCGGCGAGCCCGTTGCGGCGCATACCCGGGCCCAGGCCTATCGCGACGGGACGCTGTGGGTTGTCTGCGACTCGCCGGTCTGGGCCCAGGAGCTGTCCCTACAGAAACCTCGTCTGCTGCAGACGCTAGCAGCCCGCATCGGCCCGGAGGCGGTCGTGGACATCAGGTTCAGTGCGGGCGTCCTCGGCCCGCTCCGGCCCGGTTCTATGGCCTCAGGCCAGCCGCTGCCAGCGGTCCGCCCCGGGGGCCGCGAACGGGCTGCGGCGGCGGGGTTGGGGCCAGCCCTGGAGCTGCCGGTGGCAGGGGCGTTGGCCGCCGCGGGCGCTGTCAGGCAGCGGCGGCTGGCCGAAGGCTGGCAGGCATGCGGACGGTGCGGAGGACTGATGGACGGCCCGACGGGGGGCCTGTGCGGAGCATGCGCGGGTGAGCGAGACCGTGCCGTGCGTCGCGTGGCCGAAGCGAGCCTCCTGGCGGCGCCGTGGTTGAGCCATGCTGACCTGGCCCGGATCCATGGCGGCCTCACCGAGCGGATCTTCCGTGAAGTACGGGCGGAATTGAGGGACAAGTGGAAGGCCAAACTAACCGGGCGGGGACGCGTCGGCTGGAAGGAAGCTGCCCGGTGCCTGGTGATGCTGGAAAGCGGGCTGCCTCCCGAGGCCATCGACGCGGAAGTCATCCGCACAGTGCTGGGAGAGGATATAGGGGGGCGGTTGGAGAAACAGACGGAGTAGGGGGACACCCATGTTCCTGCACCTGGGCTCCAATGAAGTGGTAAGGGCCGGGGAGATAGTGGCCATCCTGGACGCCGCCTCGCCTGGACTGAGCGGGTTCATCGGTACCCTTGCCGGCAGGAAGGTACTCCACGACATCTCCCACGGGAACGCCAAGTCCCTGGTCGTGGCGGCCGACCGGGCTTTCCTCTCACCCATATCCTCCCCGACCCTGAAGCGCCGCCTCGAGCTGTTCCTGTGCGGGCCGGCTTGACGCCGCCGGCACGGGGGAGGCCGTGGCTTTTGCATGTTACGAGTGAAACGGAGGCCACCGCTTGTCCACCCAGCACTACGACGAGAATCAGATCCAAGTCCTGGAAGGGCTAGAGGGCGTCAGGCGGCGTCCCAGCATGTACATCGGCTCCACGGGGCCCAAGGGCCTGCATCAACTGGTCTACGAGGTCGTAGACAACTCGGTGGATGAGGCCCTGGGTGGCCATTGCGACCGGATATCCGTCGAGTTCCTCCTTGACGGGAGCGTCCGGGTGGCCGACAACGGGCGGGGCATCCCCGTGGGGCTGCACCCCAAGGCAGGCGTGCCGGCGGTGGAAGTCGCCCTGACGATGCTCCACGCCGGCGGCAAGTTCGGCGGCGGGGCTTACAAGGTCAGTGGCGGGTTGCATGGCGTCGGTGTGTCGGTGGTCAACGCCCTGTCAGAGTGGCTGGAAGTGGTCGTGCAGATCGACGGCGGGCGGCACCGCCAGTGCTACGAGCGAGGCAAGCCCGTGACCAGTGTGGAACGGCTCGGCGATGCCAAGGACACCGGTACCACCGTGACGTTCAAGCCCGACGCGGACATCTTCGAAACCCTGCAGTTCGACTTCGACGTGGTGGCCCAACGCCTGCGCGAACTGGCGTTCCTCAACCGCGGCCTGCGCATTGCCCTCCAGGACCACGTAACCGGTCAGGAAGCTGTGTTCAAGTACGAGGGCGGCATCGCCTCCTTCGTTAAGCACCTCAGCAAGAACCGGGACGTCCTTCACCCCGAACCCATCTACCTAGGGGCCGAACGGGACGGGGCCCATGTGGAAGTGGCCATGCAGTACAACTCCAGCTACACCGAAAGCGTCTACTCCTTCGCCAACAATATCCACACCCATGAAGGCGGCACCCACGAGACCGGCTTCAAGACGGCCCTGACCCGGGTGATGAATGACTACGCCCGCAGGATCAACGTGCTCAAGAACGGTGCGGAGAACCTCACCGGCGAGGACATCCGCGAAGGGCTAACGGCGATCCTCAGCGTCAAGCTGCTGAACCCCCAGTTCGAGGGCCAGACCAAGACCAAGCTGGGGAACACCGAGATGCGTGGGATGGTCGACTCGGTAGTCGGGGAAGGCCTGGCCACCTTCCTCGAGGAAAACCCCGGCATCGGCAGGAAGGTCGTGGAGAAGTCCATTCAGGCCGCCCGGGCCAGGGAAGCGGCCCGGCAGGCGCGGGAACTCACCAGGCGTAAGTCGGCCCTGGAGATCACTGCCCTACCGGGACAGCTCACCGACTGCAGTTCGCGGGACCCTGCCCTGTCCGAGCTCTACCTGGTGGAAGGGGACTCAGCCGGCGGGTCGGCCAAGCAAGGACGGGACAGGCGCTTCCAGGCGATCCTGCCATTGGGCGGCAAGCCACTCAACGTGGAAAAGGCCCGGCTGGACAAGATCCTTAACCATGAGGAGATCAGGACCATCATCACCGCCCTGGGCACCGGGCTTGGCGAGGACTTCGACCTCGGCAAGGCGCGGTATCACAAGGTGATCATCATGACCGACGCGGATGTGGACGGCTCCCACATCCGCACCTTGCTGCTCACCTTCTTCTACCGTTACATGGGGCCCCTGATTGACGCGGGTTTCCTGTACATCGCCCAGCCCCCCCTCTTCCTCGTGAAGAAGGGCAAGGCTGAGCACTACCTATACCACGACCGCGACCTGGAGCCGCTGTTGCAGAAGCTTGGCCGCGAGGGCACAGGCATCCAGCGGTACAAAGGCCTGGGTGAGATGAACCCCGAACAGCTGTGGCGGACCACCATGGACCCCGCTACCCGCACCTTGTTGCGGGTGACCCTGGACGATGCCATCGCCGCCGGTGAGACCTTCACCATCCTGATGGGGGACAAGGTGGAGCCGAGGCGGGAGTTCATCCAGGCGCATGCCCTTGAGGTACGGAACTTAGACACTGTCGGGTAAGGGCGGAAGGAACGAGAGGCCATGACGGACTACATCGACGGCAAGATCCTCCCTGTAGATATCGAAGGGGAGATGCGCCGCTCCTACATCGATTACGCCATGAGCGTAATCGTCAGCCGCGCCCTCCCGGACGTCCGGGACGGGCTCAAACCCGTGCACCGGCGTATCCTCTTCGCCATGCGGGAGGCGGGCAACACCCCCGACAAGCCCTACCGTAAGGCGGCCGTGCCCGTGGGGGACGTGCTGGGGAAGTACCACCCCCACGGCGACGCCATCGTCTACGACGCCCTCGTCCGCATGGCCCAGGACTTCGCCCTGAGGCACCCGTTGGTCGAGGGTCATGGCAATTTCGGCTCCATCGACGGCGACCCGCCGGCGGCCATGCGCTACACCGAGGCCAGGCTGTCACGGATCGCCATGGAGCTGCTGCGGGACATCGACAAAGAGACTGTTGCTTTCCAGCCCAACTTCGACGATAGCACGGAGGAGCCCAAGGTCCTGCCTGCCCGGTTCCCCAACCTGCTGGTCAACGGCTCTGCCGGCATCGCCGTCGGCATGGCGACCAACATCCCCCCACACAACCTGGCGGAGATTGTCGACGGCTGTATCGCCCTGTTGGACGACCCGGACACAGGCCTGGACACCCTGACCCGCCTAATCCCCGGGCCCGACTTCCCCACCGGGGCGCTTATCCTGGGGAAGGATGGCATCGCCCAGGCCTACCGGACGGGCCGGGGGCTGCTGCAGCTGCGGGCCCGGGCCTGCATCGAGGACATGCAGGGCGGAAAGCAACGTATCGTCGTGACGGAACTGCCCTATCAGGTGAACAAGGCCAAGCTCATCGAACGCATCGCCGAACTGGTACGCGAGAAGAAGCTGGAGGGCATCACCGACCTCAGGGACGAGAGCGACCGCACCGCCGGGTTGCGCGTAGTGGTCGAGCTCAAGCGCGAGGCCAACGCCCGCGTGGTCCTAAACAAGTTGTTCAAGTACACCTCCATGCAGCAGACCTTCGGCGTCATCATGCTGGCCTTGGTCGGGGGCAGACCTGAGGTGCTGGATCTCCGGAGCATGCTGGCCCATTACCTGGACCACCAGCGCGATGTCATCACCCGCCGCACCGCGTTCGAGTTGCGCAAGGCCGAGGCCAGGGCGCACATCCTGGAGGGCCTGCGTATCGCCCTCGAGCACCTTGATGCCGTCATCGCCCTCATCCGTGCTTCGCGCACGGTGGAAGAGGCGCACCAGGGGCTGATGGCCACCTTTGGCCTCAGCGATAAACAGGCCCAGGCCATCCTGGACATGCGGCTGCAGAAACTCACCGGCCTGGAGCGGGACAAGGTGGAAGCGGAGCATCAGGAACTGCAGAAGGACATCGAGTACTACCGCGCCGTCCTTGCCAACCCCAGCCTGGTCGACGGCATCGTCCGCCGCGAACTCACCGAGGTCAGGGACAAGTACGCCGATGACCGGCGCACGCAGATCGTCCCCGCCGAAGGGGACGTGGACGTCGAGGACCTCATCGCCGAGGAAGACGTCGTCATCACCCTGACCCACCAGGGGTACATCAAGCGCCTGCCCGCCACCACCTACCGCACGCAGCGGCGTGGCGGCCGCGGCGTGACCGGCATGGGCACCAAGGAAGAGGACTTCGTCGAGCATCTCTTCATCACGTCGACCCACCATCACCTCCTCTTCCTGACCAGCACCGGGCGCCTGCACCGGGTGAAGGTGCATGAGCTCCCCGAGGCAGGCAGGGCGGCCAAGGGCACCGCCGTGGTCAACCTCCTGCCGCTGGAGAAGGGCGAGACCGTCCACACGGTCATCCCCGTCAAGGAGTTCGAGGGCGGGCAGCAGCTGGTTTTCGCCACCAAGCGGGGGGTGGTCAAGAAGACCGCCCTGTCGGACCTGTACTCGGCGCGCCGGGCAGGCATCATCGCCATCGACCTCGACGAAGGCGACGAACTGATCAGCGTTAAACTGTCCACTGGCAGACAGGAACTGCTGCTCGTGACCGAGCAGGGGCAGGCCGCCCGTTTCCCCGAGACGGAGGTGCGCACCATGGGCCGGGGTGCCCGGGGCGTCAAGGGCCTTGACCTGGACGAAGGCGACGCGGTGGTGGCCATGGAGGCCGTCGCAGACGGCGACGACCTGCTGGTCGTCACCGCCCACGGCATGGGGAAGCGGACACCCCTGACTGAATACCCCACCCACCACCGGGGAGGGAGCGGGGTCCGCACCATGGACCTGACTGACCGTAGCGGCCCGATCCGCGGGGCGCGCATGGTGCGGCCCGGCGAGGATATTATGCTGATTACCGCTAACGGCATCATCATCCGCGTCCCCGTAGACGAAGTATCCCAGCTCAAGCGCATAACCAGAGGGGTTGCCGTCATCCGCCTGGATGAAGGGGACAGCGTCGTGGCCGTGGCCAAGGCTTCAGGCCGCGCCCAGGATGACTGACGTCGGCTGGCAGCTCCTGCCCCATACCGCCGATGTCCGGCTCGCAGCCTGGGCCCCCTCCCGCCAAGGGCTGTATGAGGCCCTGGCCAGCGGCTTGTTCGGTGCCCTGGAAGGCCGGGGTGCCCCAAGCCCCACCTTCCGCTGGGGGGTGCAGCTGGAGCGGGAGGCGGAAGCAGAGCTCCTGGTAGCTTGGCTCAACACCCTCTTGTACTGGCACGAGACCAGCGGCGCCTGGCCCGCCAGCATCTCCGTCGCTTTCCCCGCCCGCCATGGTCTGCTGGCGGCCATCACCGGCGGCGGAGGGGTCACCCCCGGGCGGGAAGTCAAGGCGGCCACCTATCACGGCCTGGCCTTGAGCCTTGAGCCCCAGTGGCGCGCTGCAGTCATCCTAGACCTGTGAGGTGACAGATTTGACAGGAGAGTGGACCGGGCCCCTGGAACGAGTAGGGGAACACCGTTGGCTGCTGCCCAAGCGCTACAAGGCAGGCATGCTCACCGACGGACTCATCTACGCTGACGGGAAGACGCTCACGACCATCCGGGCCGACCAGGCCCCCGAACAGGTGGCGAACGTGGCCTGTCTGCCGGGGATCGTCGGCCGGTCCCTGGCCATGCCCGACATCCACTGGGGATACGGGTTCCCCATCGGCGGGGTCGCCGCCACCCGGCGCAAGGGCGGGGTCATCTCTCCGGGCGGGGTCGGCTACGACATCAACTGCGGGGTAAGGCTCCTGAGCACGGCCCTGAGCGCCAAGGACATCGCCAAACGGATCCACGACCTCATGGACGGGTTGTTCAAGGATATCCCGTCAGGGGTGGGCGTCTCGGGCAGACTGAAACTGGACGAAGCGGCCATGGATCAGGTGCTAGAACAAGGCGCGCGGTGGGCCGTGGAACAAGGGTATGGCTTCCCCCGGGATCTGGACGCTACGGAAGAGGGCGGGGCCATGAAAGGCGCCGACAGCGGCCGCGTGAGCCCCAAGGCCAAGCGCCGCGGGTTGCCCCAGCTCGGCACCCTGGGTTCGGGCAACCATTTCGTGGAACTCGAGGTAGTGGACGAGGTCTACGACCAGGAAGCGGCCGAGGCCTACGGCCTGCAGGTGGGGCAGGTGTGCGTGGCCATCCATACGGGCTCCCGGGGCCTGGGGCACCAGGTGTGCACGGACTATCTCGAGGTGATGGCGCGGGCCTCCCGGAAATACGGTATCGCCTTGCCCGACAGGCAGCTGGCTTGCGCGCCGCTGAACTCGCCCGAGGGTGAGGAGTACCTCGCCGCTATGGCCGCTGCCGCCAACTACGCCTGGGCCAACCGGCAGTGCCTGACCCACTGGGTGAGGCAGGCGGTGGTGCGGGTGCTCAATGTCGCCGACCCGGACGACCTCAAGCTGGATGTGGTCTACGATGTGGCCCACAATATCGCCAAGCTTGAGACCCACACCGTCGACGGGGAGGAGCTGGCCCTCTGCGTGCACCGGAAAGGGGCCACGCGGGCCTTCCCCCGGGGCCACCGGGAGCTGCCTGCGGCGTACCGGCACGTGGGCCAACCGGTCTTGGTCCCCGGCGACATGGGCCGGGCGAGCTATGTCCTGGCGGGGGCGGAGGGTGCGATGGCAGAGACCTTCGGTTCCGCCTGTCACGGGGCGGGACGGTTGCTCAGCCGGACCGCCGCGAAGAAGGGCATCACCGGGGCGACGCTCCGCAAGGAGCTGGCCTCCCGTGGCATCGTCGTCAGGGCGGCCCAGGACTCGGCCCTGGCCGAAGAGGCGCCCGACGCCTATAAGGATGTGGACGATGTGGTGCGCGTCACCCACGAGGCGGGACTCGCCCGCAGAGTGGCGCGGCTCAAGCCCCTGGGGGTCATGAAGGGGTGATTGACAGCCCTAGGACAGGCGTGCTAGCATGGTTGGGAATTGGCGAGGGGGCGAACGGTTCATGGCAGATACACAGCAGGCCGTAGGCACCTGGCGGGTCAAGGCCGGTCATGCCGAGATGCTCAAGGGCGGCGTGATCATGGATGTCACTACTCCGGAGCAGGCTGTCATCGCTGAGCAGGCCGGCGCGGTGGCGGTCATGGCCCTGGAACGGGTCCCGGCCGATATCCGTGCGGCCGGCGGGGTGGCGCGTATGGCTGACCCCACGGTGATCCTGCGCATTATGGAAGCTGTGACCATCCCCGTGATGGCCAAGTGCCGGATCGGGCACTTCGTGGAGGCCCAAGTGCTGGAGTCCCTCGGCGTCGACTATATCGATGAGAGCGAGGTCCTCACCCCGGCCGACGAGGAGCACCATGTGCTCAAGCACAAGTTCACCGTGCCCTTCGTCTGCGGCGCCCGCAACCTTGGTGAGGCGCTACGCCGCATCGGCGAAGGGGCCGCCATGGTACGCACGAAAGGCGAGCCCGGCACCGGCAACGTGGTGGAGGCGGTCCGGCACATGCGCGCGGTGATGGGGGAGATACGCAAGCTACAGACCATGTCCGAGGAAGAGCTGATGACGGAAGCCAAGCAGCTGGCCGCACCCTATGATCTCCTGTGCGAGGTCAAGCGGCTGGGGCGGCTGCCTGTCGTGAACTTTTCGGCGGGCGGCATCGCGACCCCCGCGGACGCCGCACTGATGATGCAGTTGGGCGCGGACGGCGTCTTCGTGGGTTCGGGTATCTTCAAGTCCAGGCAACCCGAGGCGAGGGCCAGGGCCATCGTGAGGGCTACGACCCACTACACTGACCCCAAGGTGGTCGCTGAAGTGTCCCGGGATTTGGGCGAGGCCATGCCGGGCATGGAGATCTCCTCCCTCCGCCCCGCAGACCGCATGCAAGAGCGGGGCTGGTAGGAGGAGGCCGCTCATGGCAATGGCCATCGGGGTACTGGACCTGCAGGGAGCCGTCCGGGAGCATGTCTGGGCGCTTAAGCGGCTGGATGTGGAAGCCCGCAGGGTGAAGCGGTCAGCGGACCTGGCGGGGCTAGCCGGGCTGATTGTCCCAGGCGGGGAAAGCACTACCATTGGGATGTTGGCCCAGGAGTACGGGCTGATCGCGGCTGTGCGCGCTGAGGCCACGCAGGGCATGGCGGTGATGGGCACCTGCGCCGGGCTGATCCTGCTGGCCAAGACCGTCGCCGGCCGGGAGCAGCCCACGTTCGGATTGATGAACATCATCGCCAAGCGCAACGCCTTCGGCAGGCAGCGGGAGAGTTTCGAGGCCCCCCTGTCCGTGCCCGCCCTGGGCGCAGACCCGGTGCCGGCCGTGTTCATCCGGGCTCCCTACATCGAGGCCGTCGGCCATGGGGTGGCGGTGCTGGGGACCTACCAGGACAAGATCGTCCTGGCCCGCCAGGCCAACTGCCTGGCCTCGGCCTTCCATCCCGAACTTACCCAGGACCTCAGGCTCCATCAGTATTTCCTGGAGGTCGCCGCGGGCACGCGGTAGCCTCTTTGTCCCGCATAGGTAGGCAGCGCAGGCGGCCGGTTAAAGAACCGGCCGCCTGCGCCGGCAAGCCAGGATCAGCGCTCTGCGTAATACTCCAGGGCCTCTTCGCCGGTCTCGGCGAAGCGCAGGGTCAGGTGGCCGTCCCGCAGTTCGGCGTAGGTCGGGGGATAGCGGGTGTAGGCCCAGGAGCCGGTGTTCACATAGACCTTGCCATCCGGGTAGGTGATATGCGCCGGGACGTGGGTATGGCCGAGGAGCACGCCGCTGAAGCCGAGGTCAAGGCGCTTGCGGACTTGCTGTTCCATGGCGCTGAGGAAGAAGGCGCTGGCGCCATCGTGGAGGTAACCGGGGGCCGAGTGGCGCCGGGCGACCTTTACCGCCCGGTCGAAGGCGGTGCGCCCACGCTTCACCCGGCGCGGCAGCCGGGCTACCTGCAGCCGTTGCTTGCGCGAGAACAGCTCTACCAGCTTCCCCAGCCAATCGTCGATATCAGGGTGCACATGGCGCTCGAGCCAGCCGACCCAGCGGGACACCCCGGCGCCGAAGGGAAGTTCGGGCGTGGGGGTGATACGGGTACGATTCCAGCGGTCGTACATGTGGCCATGCTCCACCAGGAGGTTGCCCTCACGGACTACCAGCCGCAGCTTCACCTCGACGTTGCCGAACCGCTGGTTCTTGTAGCGGAAGAAAGGCACCCAGTCGTGGTTCCCCACCACGTAGACCAGGCGCTGCCGTTCCGCCAGCCGGGCAAGCTTGCGCATGATATCGCGGTAGTAGAAGAGGATCTTGTCCAGGTCCGTCTGCCATAGCTCAAACACATCACCTACCAGCACCAAGTCGGACCCGTCAGCCAGGGCCCGGTCCAGGAACTCTACGAGCAGGGGTTTATGCGGGGCAAAGTCGTCGGCGAGCGACAGATCGCCAAAGTGCAGGTCGCTGATGAATCTCGTCACAGCCATGGGCAGCCCCCTCCCTCATGGTATAATATGTATACCTGTCGCACAAGTCCCCTCTCCACTTGCGGGCAGGCCACGGGCAAGGTATAATGCTTGCCATCAGGGCGATGAGGGAGCGGCCTGCGGAGGCCTTCCACTCCGGAGTCCCCGGCGAAGAGCCGGACGGGTGCGCCCGTTAGCGCGCAGATGAGTGGGCCCTCTTTGCGGGGGGCCAATCCGGGTGGCAACGCGGGAGGCAAGACGCCCCTCGTCCCGGGCAGCCTGTAGGCTGCCGTTGGGCGGGGGGCTTGCGATTTCTCTGGGGGGAGCGTGAAGACATGTCAGACCCGAAGCAATGGTACCTGCAGAACCTGGCGGAACAGACGGTGAAATCCTTGCAGCGCAGGGGCCACGAAGCCCGCTTCGTGGCGTCAGCCGCTGCGGCCAAGCAGGCGGTCCTGGCCCTCGTTCCCGAGGACGCTACTACAGCCTGGGGTGGCTCGGTGACCTTGGGCGCCCTTGGCCTCACCGAGGCCCTCACCGGCCGCGGGCGGGCGTTGGTGAAACCCTTTGGCAGCGTGCCTCCCGAGGAGCTCCTCGCCTCCCGCCGTAAGGGGCTGGATGCCGATTACTTCCTCACCGGTGCCAACGCCATCACCGCCGCCGGGGTCATCTACAACATAGACGGCACCTGCAACCGGATCGCCTCCATGGCGTTCGGCCCGAGGCACGTAGTGATCGTCGCCGGCGTGAACAAGCTGGTCCCTTCGGACGAAGCGGCCCTGGAACGCCTGGAGATGGCTGCGGCCATGAACGCCAAGCGCCTGGGCATGGCGACCCCCTGTGCCCTCACTGGCGAGTGCGACAGTGAAGCCGAGGGGCACCATATGTGCAATGTGCTGATGGTGATGCGGCGGCGGCCGTCCGCCACCCAGACCCATGTCTTTATCGTCGGCGAGGAACTCGGATACTAGGGGAGGGTGAAGGATGCGGACACCTCAGGCCGAGATCGGCGTGTTCGGGGGCTCGGGGTTCTACCAGTTGCTGCCCGAGGTGGAGGAAGTGACCCTGGAGACCCCCTATGGCCCGCCCAGCGACAGGGTGGCCCTGGCCACCGTGGAGGGGAGGCGGGTGGCGTTCCTGCCCCGGCATGGGCGGCACCACAATCTGCCGCCCCACATGATCAACTACCGCGCCAACCTCTGGGCCATGAAGCAGCTCGGGGTGACGCGTGTGATCGGGCCGTGCGCCGCCGGCAGCCTCCAGCCGGAAGTGGAGCCGGGGCACTTCGTCATCTGCGACCAGTTCGTAGACAGGACCAGCGGGCGCAAGGACACCTTCTATGATGGGCCCCTCACCACCCATGTGAGCATGGCCGAGCCTTACTGCCCGGAACTGAGGGGACTGGCGGCCCAGCAGGCCAGGGACTTAGGGATCGCTGTGCATGACCGGGGGACGGTGGTCGTCATCCAAGGGCCGCGCTTCTCCACCCGTTCCGAGAGCCGCTGGTTCAGCGCGGCGGGCTGGGAAGTGATCAACATGACCCAGTATCCCGAGGCGTACCTCGCCCGGGAGCTGGACCTATGCTACGTCAACATCTCCCTCATCACCGACTACGATGCGGGCTTAGAAGGCCGGCCTGACGTCAGGCCGGTGACCCATGAAGAAGTAATCCGTGTCTTCAACGCGAACAACGCCAGGCTGCGCTCGCTGCTGGTGAAGCTCATCGCAGCCACCCCCAAGGCCCGCGAGCGGTGCGAGTGCGCCGGCACCATGGCCAGGAGCCGTTTCACCACATGAGCGAGCTTCAGGTTGCGCGGCTGGAGGCGGATACCGTCCACCTGCTTGATCAACGCCGCCTCCCCCTGGAACTGGCGTGGCTGACATGCGCAGACTACCGGGCGGTGGGCGAGGCCATCAAGGTCCTAGCAGTGCGGGGGGCCCCTGCCATCGGTATCGCGGCTGCCTACGGCATGGTGCTGGCGGCGGAGGCCGCGCCCGGCGACCCGGCGGGCTTCATTGCTGCGTTGGCTGAGGCGGCTGCCCACCTCGAAGCCACCCGGCCGACGGCGGTCAACCTGTCCTGGGCGGCCAGGCGGATGTTGGCTGTAGCTCGGGCCGCCGTGGCCACAGGGGTGCCGGCAGCCCGGGCGGTCTTGCGGCAGGAAGCGCTGGCCATCGCCGCCGAGGACCGCCAGATGAACCTCGACCTGGGCCGATACGGGCAGGCGGTGGTGCCCCAAGGGGCGCGAATCCTCACCCACTGTAACGCTGGGGCCCTGGCGACCGGGGGCTGGGGCACGGCGCTCGGGGTGGTTCGGTCGGCCCACCAAGCCGGCAAAGCGGTGGAGGTCTACGCCACCGAGACCAGGCCGCTGCTGCAAGGGGCAAGGCTCACCGTCTGGGAGCTGATGCAGGACGCCATCCCGGTGACGCTGGTCACCGACGGCATGGCCGCCCAGCTCATGGCGCAGGGCAAGGTGGACATGGTGCTGGTAGGGGCAGACCGCATCGCCGCCAATGGTGACACGGCCAACAAGATCGGTACGTACGGCCTGGCGGTGCTCGCCCGGGCCCACGGACTGCCCTTCTACACCGTGGCGCCCGTCTCGACCATCGATCTCAGTGCTGCCTCGGGCGCGGGCATCGTCATCGAGGAACGGGACCCGGAGGAAGTCACGCATCTGGGGGGCAGGCGGATCGCGCCGGAGGGTGCGAGGGCCTACAACCCCTCCTTCGACGTCACCCCCCATCGATACCTTACCGGCATCATCACCAACGCGGGTGTGGTCTACGCGCCCTATCAGGTGAACTTGAGGCGGATCGTGGAAGGAAGGTGAGGTCATGCTCGATCTCAAGCTGATCCGGCAGGATCCTGACCGCGTGCGCCAGGGGGCCTCGGCCAAGGGTATGGGTGTCGATGTCGGCGCCATCCTCCGGCTGGATGAGGAACGCAGGTCATTGATCGCCGAGAGCGAGCGGCTCAAGAACCGCCGCAATGTAGTCTCCGAAGAAGTCGGTAGGCTGCGCAAGGCCGGAAGCGACGCGGCGGCGACCATCGCCGAGATGCGCGTAGTCAACGAGCGCATCAAGGACTTGGAGGAGCTGCTCAGGCGGGTGGAGGATGACCTGAGCGCACGCCTGTGGCTGGTGCCCAACCTGGCTCACGCCAGCGTCCCGCACGGCGGGGGCGCTGACGATAACGTCGTGATCCGGCAGGTCGGGACACCCCGACCCGCCGCCCAGACCCCCCTCCCCCACTGGGACCTGGGGACGAGCCTCGGCATCCTGGACCTGGACCGATGTTCGCGGCTGAGCGGCGCGCGCTTCACCATGAGCCGCGGGGCCGGAGCCTTGCTGGAGCGGGCCTTGATCAACCTCATGCTGGACCTGCATACTAGGACCCACGGCTACGAGGAGATCTTCCCGCCGTTCTTGGTGACTTCCGACTGCATGCGCGGCACCGGGCAGCTGCCCAAGTTCGCTGAGGACATGTTCAAGGTCGAGGGGCGGGACCTGTTCCTTATCCCCACGGCCGAAGTCCCGATCACCAACATCCACCGGGGGGAGATTCTCGACGTGGCCCAGCTCCCTCTGCACTACACCGCCTACAGCGCCTGCTTCCGGGCCGAGGCCGGGGCGGCCGGCCGGGACACCCGGGGCCTGATCAGGGTGCACCAGTTCAACAAGGTGGAACTGGTCAAATACGCTCATCCTGAGACCAGCTATGACGAGCTGGAACGGTTGGTCGTTGATGCCCAGGCCGTGCTGGAACTCCTGGAACTGCCCTACCGGGTGGTGCTGCTGTGTGACGGGGACTTAAGCTTCGCAGCCGCCAAGACCTACGACCTTGAGGTGTGGCTGCCGAGCTACCAGGACTACAAAGAGATCTCATCCTGCAGCAACTTCGAGGATTTCCAGGCACGCCGCGCGAACCTCAGGTTCCGGCCGGCCCAGGGAGAACGCCCCGAATTCGTGCACACCCTGAATGGCTCTGGATTGGCGATCGGACGCACGGTCGCCGCGATTCTCGAGAACTGTCAGAACGACGACGGCAGCGTCACCGTGCCCAAGGCGCTGCGAGCGTACATGCATGGACTTGAGCGCATCACTTCCTGATTTGACGCTGTTTTCGGGGCCATGCTATAATTCCGTGATGAGTTGGCTACCTGGAGGGGTGTCCGAGCGGTTTATGGAGCTGGTCTTGAAAACCAGTGACCCCTAACGGGGCCGTGGGTTCGAATCCCACCCCCTCCGCGCTGCTGACGCCCGTCGGGCGGCTAACCTCCCGGCGGGTGCGCGTTTCTCCAGGCGGTCAGAGGGGCTTCGTCTCCGGGCCGGCTGCCGGGGCGTCGGGGGCCCTGCGTTGCAGGGGCGCGCCGAGCACGTAGGTCAGGGCGGCAGTCCCGGCGCCGAGCAGCAGGCCCGGCAGGAGCACGGCATACAGATAGAAGGATTGCCAAGCAGACCTGGTCAGGGCGTCGTTCCTGGCCAGCAAGGTGAAGGCTGAGGCCAGCGTCACTGTGAGCACGGCAGCCAGGACTGCCGCCAGGCCGGAGGCCAGAGGCAGGGTCGCCCAGCCGGGATGGAGGCGGTGGCGACGCAGTCCCCACAGCCCCCCGGCCAATCCCGCGCAGAGCGGAGAGGCAAGGCCGAGGCCCAACAAGATGAGTTCGTAGTCACCTCCGTTGACCAGGCCAAAGAGGATGCCCCTGCGGGGCATGAGGCTGAAACTTAAGAAATCGGCGGGCGGCCCTTCCCGTTTGAGGGTATACACGGATGTGCCGCCGCGGCCGGTGGGCGCCTGGTTCATGGGCAGGTTGGCGGCGAAGAAGTGCTTGCTGGGGACGGTAATCTTGACCTCCAGGGTACCGAAGCCCTGCCAGAGATCGGCTGCCCGCAAGAGGTAACCGAAGTGGTGCACCTCATTGGCGTAGAGGTTCCTGGTCGAGCCTGATGCTTGTGCGTACGTCACGCTCAGTTCCGCCGACCCAAGGGGGGGCAGTTCCACGGGGAACACCGCGAGGCTGACCAGGTCCCTCGCTACCGCTGCCAACGGGGGCAGCAGGGCGCCGTTGATCGGGTCCACCCGGCGGATGGGGCCGCCATAGGTGGTGATGAAGCTGGCACTCCTGGGGTCTTGGGCGGCCAGGACGGCAGGAACCACTTCCTTGCCGGCGACGGTGACCTTAGGCCGGCTGGAGGCCTCGGGATAGGGGAAAGCCACCGCATACCTGGCCAGCTGATCGAGGCTGTTCTTGAGGGCGTACACAGCGCTGACGCGCATGGTATAGTCGGGAAGCAGGTCAAAGTGGAGCTGCTGGATCAAGACCACAAAGTTGTTGCCGGGGTCCGGGGCAGGCAGGCCCGACACAGGAGGGTCGGAGTTCCTAGCTGGCCCGGTGCTCCCCGCCACTGCAGGCGCGAGCAAACAGAGGACCACGAGGCCGACGGCAACGGCGCTTCGCTGCATCAGGCACCCTCCCACCGCGAACGTGCGCTTGAGCTTCGACACCAGCCGCACCGATGCCTGCAAGCGGGCAGAGGCGTTGCCACGCGGCCAGTTGACTTGTCTTATCCCCTTTGATGTGCTAGAATGTTGGCGCATTCAGCCCATGGAGAGATACCCAAGTCGGCTGAAGGGGACGGTTTGCTAAACCGTTAGTAGGGCGTAAGCTCTAGCGAGGGTTCGAATCCCTCTCTCTCCGCAGACCAGAAGGACGGCCCGCTGCGGCGGCGCCGTCCTTCATGTATGCAGCCCCGACCATGCCGCAGGCCTACTGGGCAGGAGTGCCTGCCTCCAGCAGCTCGGAGACGGTCACCGCCCGATACCCCCTGGCCGAGAGCCCTTCGAGGATGTGCGGCAGGGCATGGACCGTCTGCTCCCAGATATCGTGGAGCACTACGATGGAGCCTGGGGCCAGCGGGCCGAGGGTGCGGCTGACGATGGACCACACCCCGGGCCGCCGCCAGTCGCGCGGGTCCACGTCCCACATCACGTTGTGGGTGTAGCCGGCCCGGGCAGCCGCGGTGAGTACCCGCGGGTCATAAGCCCCATAGGGCGGGCGGAACAACGGCGTGAAGGGCTGGCCAGTGGCGGCCTCGATGGCTGCGGCTGTGCGCTTGAGCTGACTGACCACCTCTGACGAGCCCAGGGAAGTCAGGTACGCGTGATTGTAGCCATGGTTAACCACTTCCTGCCCGGCCTGGACCAGTTCGCGCACTACTTCATGCAGCCGCCCCACCAGTCTGCCGACGACGAAGAAGGAAGCCCTGGCGCCGTGCCTTAGCAGCGTGTTCACCTTCCGGCTGGTGAAGCCAGGATGGGGGCCGTCGTCGAAGGTGAGGGCCACCAGCTTCTCCTGGGTGACCACGCGGCGGACAACGAGCATCTCGCCACCTCCGCGACAATGTTATGCTGACTGGACAAGGGCTAGCACCCCGCCCACCGCCCCGGGGTGGTACGGGGCCTAGTGGCGACAGGGCGCGTAATTGGCAGGACTTTCCTAATTTGCGCAGAAGTGTATAGCCGGGAGGCGTAAACGATAGCCACATCGCGCAGTGGACTCATGCTCGCCATCGGTGTAGGCGTTGTACTGCTGGCCTCGTTCTTCAACGTGGTCATTCCCGCAGGAATCATGGTCGTGAGTAGCAGAGTTCGAACGATCGCCACACTGGACACCACTTGGCTCACAGCCGTCTATGCCGGCACTTGCCTATACTACTTCTACCTACTTGCGCTCTCGTGGCGATGGCGCCAGCCAGCTGACAAGGTTGGCTACACACCCCACTTTGTCTGCATAGTCCCGGCCAGGAACGAAGCAGCGGTCATCGAGCAGACCATTGAGTGCTTGCTCGCCCTAGACTATGAGGGGCATTACCGGGTACTGGTGATGAACGACGGTTCGACTGACCGGACCGGGGAGCTTGCGGCCAAGTATGCGCCCACGGGGAAGGTTGCGGTCATCCATAGAGATGCGTCCGTTGCTGGACGGGGCAAAGGGGATGTGCTCAACCACGCTTACAGGGTCATCTCACAGTGGCATCTGCCGCCTGAACACACTGTTGTCACTATCCTGGATGCGGACGGACGTCTGGAGGCCGATGCGCTGTCCATAGTGGCGCCGTACTTCGCCTGCCCGGTGGTTGGCTCCGTTCAGGTGGCTGTGAGAATCTACAACGCGGGCGAAAGTCTCCTTACTAGGCTGCAGGACATGGAATTCATCGGGTTTTCCATGTTCATGCAAATGGCACGCGATGCTTTAGGGAGCGTCGGCTTAGGGGGGAACGGCCAGTTTGTCCGGCTCTCTGCCCTGCAATCGCTCGGCCAGCGGCCCTGGAGCGGGTGTCTTACGGAAGACCTGGACATAGGCATCAGACTTGCGTTACAGGGTTGGAAGCTGCGTTTCTGCTCGCAGGCGTTCGTCGCACAGCATGGGGTCCTGAACTACAAGGCCCTGCTACGTCAACGCACCAGATGGATGCAAGGGACCTACCAGTGCTGGCACCACATCCCTAAGCTTCTTAGTGCAAGGGGGCTCAACTCCCAGATGCGCACCGACTATACTGGCTATCTGCTGATGGCGTCGCTTGTCTTTCTGATTGGCATCAACCTGGGGTTAAATCTACTGGCCTTCGCCGGAGTGAGTTTTGGCAATGGCATACTGGCGTATCTTGCCTCCAACAGCCTACCAGCCTATTATGGCGTGAGTTCGCTCCTCAGTCTTGGTCCGTTAAGCTTGTTGTTGATCTCCTTTGTCCGCAATTGCCGCGAGGCCCCGACAATGACGAGCGCGCTGTTCTTACCGGCAGCTTTGGCGTTGTACACATATGTGGCCTGGGTGCCTGCCGGAGTTCTCGCTCTACTCAACATCATGACCAACAGGACCGGCTGGATCAAGACACCCAGAACGCTCCCAGCGTGACGCCGGAGCAACTACAGCCGCGTGCGCTAACCGCTGACGCACAGGCCAGGATGGAAAAGGAGGTTACATGAAGTGGCGGTGTGTAGGCAGCAGACGCAGAAGGTTGTCGCCTATGTGATCGTTATGGCGGTCGTCGCCATGCTTTCCCCGAGTGTATGGACTGCTGGTACGGACGGCAGAATGGTCGCCTACGTTCCCGTGCCAGTTCCCGTAGTCCCCCCGTTGCTGCCCGTGATCGAGCGGCCGGTAGCAGCTGACAGACCCACGGTCGTAAGGCTGAACAAGGTCCTAGAGGTTGTACTCCCAGCAGGGGCTGTTACGGGCTTAGCACCCAGGGTAACAGCGCGGGTCGTGCCGACGGCAGATGCGCGGCCCCTATTGGAGAGGGCGGCCGCAGCAGGGCTCACCGCCGCCAGCTCAGTTGTGCAGCTGTCGCTCGTCGGCGGGGAGTTCGCGGCACCGGTACGACTGACGCTTAGCTTTGATGCCGCCCGAGTTGGTGCAGGCACAGCCCCGCAGCTGTTCGTCTATAACGAACGGACGAGACGCTGGGTCTACCTTGGCGGCCAAGTCGCCGACGGCAGGGTTACCGCCACCGTAGACAGGTTCTCCAGATTCGCGGTGTTTGCCGCTCTGCCGCCACCGGCGCTGTTTGATATAGCAGGCCACTGGGGCAGCGCTCCCATCCGGACACTGGCAGGCATGGGCCTTGTGAGCAGCAGCGCGGACGGCTCTTTCGACCCAGACACCGGAGTCGACCGCGCCGGGTTTGTCGTCATGCTGACGCACGCCTTGGGTCTTGAGGCCAGGCCTGAAGCAGCAGGCAAGTTCAGGGACGTAGCCGGCCTAGCCAGAGGACCGATAGGCGCGGCGGTGCACGCGGGACTGGTCGCTGGTCTTCCCGACGGCAGCTTCAGGCCCACACAGCGCCTGACCAGAGCCGAGGCCGCAGTCATTCTGGCCCGCGTACTGGACAGGGGGTTGGTGCCGGTTATCTCAGGTAAGGAGGTAGCTTTTGCCGACGCTGGGGTCGTCCCGACTTGGGCCAGGGAGGCTGTTCGCCTGGTCAGCCTGGCCGGACTCGTCCGCGGCTTCCCGGACGGCACCCTCCGTCCCAATTCCTGGGCTACCATGGCGGAGGCAGCAGCCATATTGTTCCGGTTGGTTGCCGATAGATGAGGGCTCTAGTCAAGGCTGCACAGCGGGCATGCCGTCATGTACACAACGCCGGTTGCACGGGTTGATTCTGCCTGCGCCGCGTGATATCATAAGGCACGGACTGCACGCAGTCCGCTGAGATGAGCACGCGCCCGTAGCTCAGCCTGGATAGAGTGACAGACTACGAATCTGGAGGTCGCTGGTTCAAATCCAGCCGGGCGCGCATCGTGTTTGTCAGGTTTGCGCCCGTAGCTCAGGTGGACAGAGCAGCGGTTTCCTAAACCGCGTGTCGGTGGTTCGAGTCCTCCCGGGCGCACACTTTGTCCCCAAGGTGGGCATATGGATCACACCCACTGCATGGGCCTGGCCATTGCTGAGGCCAGGCTCGCTTTGGCTGAAGGCGAAGTGCCTGTAGGCGCCGTGGCCGTGCACGAGGGCGGCGTCATCGCCCGCGGGCACAACCGGCGCGAGACCTGGCGCGATCCGACCGCCCACGCGGAGCTGCTCGTGCTCAGGGAGTGCGCGGCGCGGTTGGGGCGTTGGCGTCTTACCGGCGTGACGCTGTACGTCACCCTGGAGCCGTGTCCGATGTGCGCCGGCGCCATGTGGGCAGCTCGTCTGGACGAGGTCGTGTTCGGCGCCTCGGATCCGAAGACTGGCGCGGCTGGGTCGCTGTACACCATCCCCACGGACCCCCGCCTCAACCACCAGGTGCGGGTCATCGGGGGCGTGCTGGCCGACGAATGTGGTAGCCTGTTGCGCGAGTTCTTCGCCTCCCGCCGCAACCGGCCGGGGGACTGAATCTGGAGAGATGGCTGAGTGGTCGAAAGCGCCCGCCTCGAAAGCGGGTAGGCGTTAACGCGCCTCGTGAGTTCGAATCTCACTCTCTCCGCACCGAAACCTACAACTGGATACTGCCTGGTTTGCGCGGAGAGGTGGCTGAGTGGTCGAAGGCGCTCGCCTGGAGAGCGAGTAGACGGGGAAACCTGTCTCGCGGGTTCAAATCCCGCCCTCTCCGCCAGTCTTTTGGCTTGGTCGTGCTAGACGGGGAGGTAGCGGTGCCCTGCACCCGCAATCCGCTATAGCGGGGTTGATCGCCGCCCCCGGCCTCGTCCTTGTGGGGTCAGCCCGGCGTAAGTAGTGAGGATCGCCAGGTCCCGCGCAACGGACACTCTTGAACCCCGTCAGGCCCGGAAGGGAGCAGCGGTAAGGGAGCCCGCCCGTGTGCCGCGGGGAAGCTTGGTGGGAGCCAACTGCGACGGTAGCGTCCGGAAGGGCAGGTCAAAGGCGGTGCACGGCCAAACTGGTGCATGCGTCCCGGCGCCTCAGCGATGAGGGCCGGGACTCGTTGTTGCCTGTGAGTGCCGGGGCGGCGTGACGGCAGTGGGCACCGGCTCAACGCAGGGATAGGGGGAAGCGCGACGAATCCAACGAGAATGGAGGTGGGCGACGTGACCCATGTGGCTCTGTACCGGGAGTGGCGTCCCCGCGACTTCGGGGATGTGGTCGGGCAGGAGCACGTCACGCGCACCTTACGCAATGCTCTCCAGCAGGGCAAGCTGAGCCACGCCTACCTGTTCGCCGGCCCCCGCGGTACCGGCAAGACCACCGCGGCGAAAGTGCTGGCCAAAGCAGTCAACTGCGGGGGCGGGCCCACCCCGGACCCCTGCAACCAGTGCGAGTCGTGCCGACGGATCAGCGAGGGCTTCTGCCTGGATGTGTTGGAGATCGACGCGGCCTCCAACCGGGGCATCGACGAGGTGCGGGATCTGCGGGAGAAGCTCCGGTTCGTCCCGGTGGAGGCCAGGTATAAGGTATACATCGTGGATGAGGTCCACATGTTAACCACCGAGGCGTTCAACGCCCTGCTGAAGACCCTGGAGGAACCACCCTCCCACGTACTCTTCATCCTCGCCACCACGGAGCTGCACAAGCTGCCTGCGACCATCACCTCACGTTGCCAGTGTTTCGAGTTCAGACGGCTGTCCGTGGTGCAGATCTCCGACCGGCTGCGCATGGTGGCCAAGACAGCCGGGATCTCTGTGGACGAAGCGGCGGTTACGGTCCTGGCGAGGAAAGCTGAAGGCTCGTTGCGCGATGCCTTGGGCCTGCTCGATCAATGCTCGGCTTACGGCCAAGGAACGGTCGACCTCGCCGGGATCCGCCTGGTCCTCGGACAGGTGGCCGACGATGTGCTCAGCGAGTACGTTGCGGCGCTGTTGTCGGCGGACACCGTGCGCGCGTTGTGCCTAATCGCCGGGGTAGTGGACGACGGCAAGGACATCCGCCAGTTCACCAAGGATATCCTGGCGTTGCTCCGGGACTTGCTGGTCCTGGAAGTCGGGGGCGAGATCGGGCCGACCGAGCGCGATCTGGGGGACCTACGCCGCCTTGGCACGGGCCGGGACCAACTCCTTCGGGCCATCAGCCTGGTGGCCGCCCGCGAACAGGAGATGCGCTGGTCCACCCACCCCAGGCTTCAGCTGGAGTTAGCCACCATCGCCGCGGCCGGGATCCCGGAGCCTGCTCCCACGGCCGCGCCTGCGCCGTCGGCCCCCAAGGGGGGCGCCCTAAGGCGGGCGGAGGCACCGGCCAGGCCTGCGGCTGCAGCTAGTGAGGACACGGCCGGTTCCCCCGGCCAACTGGACATCTTCGCGGTGGAGGCGCCAGCTCAGGTCAAGGCGGCAGCAGCAGAGCTTGCAGCTACCTCCGAGCCTGCGCCCGACGAGGCCGCCGGCAAACCCAAGCGTCGGGGTAAGCAGCCTGCGGGCGCCGGGCCCAAGGTGGAGGAAGATTGGGGCAAGGTGCTGCAACGCGTCTGTGAAGCCAACCCCATCGTACGGGCGTTGCTTGCCGAGGCCTCCCTGGCAAGCCTGGAGGGAGGCGTCGCCGTCTTGGCAGTCCCGCCGGGCATCCGCGAAGTGGTGGAAGGCGCCCACCGGGCCCGGGTGGAGGCCGCCCTCAGCAAGGCCCTCGGGGGGACGTGGCGCCTGAAATGCATCGACCGGGCCGTGGCCGAGGATCCGCTAGTCAAGGCCGCCCGGGAGCTCGCCCCCGATGGCAAGGTCACGGTGGTGGATGAGGAGGCGGACAGCCGGTGAAGGACATGGCGAAGATGCTCAAAGAAGTAGGCCGCATGCAGGCGGAGATGCAGAAGGTCCAGGAGCAGCTGCCCGGACTGACTGCCGAGGCCTCGGCGGGGGGTGGCGCCGTCCGCGCAAAGGTGAACGGGGTCCACGAACTGGTCTCCCTGACCATCGCTCCCGAAGTGCTGGCGGCTGGGGATGCTGAACTGCTGCAGGACATGGTCCTAGCGGCCGTCAACGAGGCACTGCGCAAAGTTAGCGAGCTGGCCCAGGCCCAGATGGCGCAAGTGACCGGGGGCGTGAAGCTCCCGGGCCTGCCGTGACCTTGTACTACGCCGAACCCATCGCCCGGCTCATCGACGAACTGGGCAAGCTGCCGGGCATCGGGCCTAAGACTGCCCAGCGTCTCGCCTACCATATCTTTGCCCTGAGCCGGGATCAGGTGGCCTCCTTGGCCCAAGCCCTGGTGGACATGAAAGAACGGGTGGGCATCTGCAGCGTCTGCTGCAACCTGACCGACACCGACCCTTGCCGTGTCTGCGGTTCGGCCAACCGGGACAAGTCGACCATCTGCGTCGTCGAGGAGCCGCGGGATGTGGTGGCGATGGAGCGCACCCGTGAGTACCGCGGGCATTACCATGTCTTGCACGGGGCCATCTCCCCCCTCGAGGGGGTGGGCCCGGACGATATTAGGCTGAGGGAGTTGCTGCAGCGGCTGACCGGGTCTGAGGTGACGGAGGTCATCCTCGCCACCAATACCGATGTCGAGGGCGAGACCACCGCCATGTACATCGCCCGGCTGCTGAAACCCTTGGGCGTCAAAGTCACCAGGCTGGCCCGCGGCTTGCCGGTGGGCGGCGATCTGGAATATGCCGATGAGGTCACCTTGAGCAAGGCCATGGAAGGCCGGGGTGAGATGTAGCATAGCCCTGGAGGAGACTGGGTAGAATCCCTTCCGCCGAAGGGAGGGGTTACTCTGGCCGGCATCCTCGGGACCTTCGTCAACAGCCTCGGACAGCGCTTGTTCCCGGAGCCCGCCGTGCCGGGTCAGCAGGTCTTTGATCATGTCTCCCTAGTCAACGCAGCCCGCCGGGACTGGGAGACAGCCCAGTTGTACTTTCAGTCCGTCAGCGACCCTGACCTGGTGGATCATGCTATCTATGTGGTTGAGGCGGCGAAGAGGCGCTACTGCTACCTCCTGCGCACCGCCAGAGAGGAAGGCATCACGGCATACCCGCCGGCCACCCTCGATATACTCTAGGAGTTGAGTGCGGGGGTGTGAAGGATGGACGTCAACCTCATCGTCGCCATCGCGGTGGGCCTGGTGGTTCTGTATGTGCTCCTTAAGGCGCTGGCATCGCCTGGGCGCTATCTCTGGCCTGTCGTCTACCGCGGGGCCATGGGGGCGCTGGCCCTCTGGGCGGTGAACACCGTCGGGGGGCAGTTCGGGTTCCAGCTCGGCCTCAACCCCATCAATGCGCTGGTGGCAGGGTTCCTGGGGGTGCCTGGGCTGTGTCTGCTCGTAGCAGTGAAGTACCTCCTGGCCTGAAACAGCAAGCTCCCCCGCGTACAACCGGACGGCCTTAGGCCGTCCGGTCCGCGCTCTCATCCCCTCACCACTCATTCTGTTTGCGGAATTTTCGTTTACTTGACCGGATTCGTCGATTCCTGTTAGACTTAGACAGATATGAACATAGCTTCAAGCTGGGAAGCAGGCAAGGAGGCGAGGCCATGGGCAGACTCACCGAGATTCGGTGGCACGCCCGGGGCGGGCAGGGTGCGAAGACGGCGGCTACCTTGCTGGCCGAGGCGGCGGCGGAAGCTGGCATGAACGTACAAGCCTTCCCCGAGTATGGAGCCGAGCGCATGGGCGCACCCATGCGCGCATTCAACCGGCTCAGCGATGCAGCGATCCGCGTGCGCTGTCATGTCACGCAACCCCAAGTCGTCATGGTCCTCGATGCAACGTTGATCGGCAAGAGCGCGATCACCGACGGGCTTGCGGACGACGGGGTCGTCATCATCAATACCCCGCACACCCCCGAGGAAATGCGGCGCCGGCTAGGCCTGAATGGCTGCAAGGTCTACACCGTGGACGCTTCGGCCATTGCCCGGGAAACCATCGGCCGCGACATCCCCAACACCCCGATGATGGGGGCTCTACTCAAGGTGACTAAGCTGATGGATTTTGGGAAGTTTGCAGAGGTCATGGGCGCGCTGCTGTCAGGGAAGTTCAAGGGGAAGCAGGCTGTGGTCGCAGGCAACATGGCGGCGATTGAGCGGGCCAGCGAGGAGGTGCGAGGCGAATGACCCTGCCTGGCTGGAAGTCAACGGTGCCGGGCGGACACATCCTCACGCCCGGGAACGCCCGCAAGTATGAGACGGGCGAATGGCGCTCATCCGAGCGGCCCCTCTGGCACCCGGAACGGTGCATCCATTGCTTGTTCTGCTGGGTCTACTGCCCGGACGGATGCATCGAGGTCAAGGACGGCAAGATGACAGGCATCGACCTTGCCTACTGCAAGGGCTGCGGCATCTGCGCCCATGAGTGCCCCGTCAAGGGGGACAAGGCCATCACCATGGCGCCTGAGGGCGAGCAGACTGACGGCGCGAAGGGGGGCAACGCCCAGTGAGCAAGGTGACCCTTACCGGCAACGAGGTCGTCGCCCACGGCATGCGGCAGATCGAGCCCGATGTGGTGGCGGCTTATCCCATCACCCCCCAGACCGATGTGGTGCAGCATTTCTCCTCCTTCGTGGCTGACGGGGCGGTCAAGACCGAGTTCGTCACCGTGGAGAGCGAGCACTCGGCGATGAGCGCGGCTATCGGGGCCGCCAACGGCGGGGCCAGGTGCATGACGGCCACCTCTTCCCAGGGCCTGGCCCTGATGTGGGAAGTGGTCTACATCGCCGCCTCCTTCAGGTTGCCCATCGTCATGGCCGTGGTCAACCGGGCCTTGTCCGGCCCGATCAACATCCACTGCGACCACAGCGACAGCATGGGTGCTCGGGACTCGGGCTGGATCCAGCTGTACGCCGAGAACGCCCAGGAGGCCTACGACAACCTCATCCAAGCCATACGCATCGGGGAGCACCCGGATGTGCGCTTGCCTGTGATGGTCTGCTATGACGGGTTCATCATCAGCCACGCCGCCGAGACGGTGCACCTGCTCGCGGACGGGCAGGTCAGGGAGTTCATCGGCCCATACAACCCCGGCCGGCACCTGCTGGACCCAGACCATCCCATCACCGTCGGCGCTCTGGCCCTCTACGACTCGTATTTCGAGCACAAGCGGGCCCAGGCCGAGGCCATGCGCCGGGCGCTGCCCGTGATCGAGGCGGTGGCCGCTGACTACGCCAAGCTCTCTGGTCGCAGCTACAGCACCTTCGAAGCCTATAAGCTGGCCGACGCCGAGGTAGCGGTGGTCGTGCTGAACTCCACCGCGGGCACCGCCAAGGACGTCGTAGATGACCTTCGGGCCGGCGGCGCCAAGGTCGGCTTGCTCAAGCCCCGCGTGTTCAGGCCCCTGCCCGTGTCCGAACTGGTGGCGGCCCTGGCCGATAAGAAGGTCGTGGTAGTCCTCGACCGGGCCGACTCGATGAATGCCTTCGGCGGCCCCCTCTTCACCGACATCCGCGCGGCCCTGTACGACAGCCCCAAGCGGCCGCTGGTGATCAACTACATCTACGGGCTCGGCGGGCGCGATACCGGCGTAGACGATCTCTCCCACGTGTTCCAGGAAGGCCTCCGACTGGCGCGCGGCGGGAAGCCTGAGTTGATCGTCAACTACCTTGGGGTCAGGGAGTAGGGGGGAGACACATGGCTAACCTCAAGGAGCTATCAAAGAAGCCTGAGCTGCTTACCAGCGGGCACCGCATGTGCGCCGGCTGCGTGGCGCCCACGGCCGTCCGCCAGATGCTCATGGCCTTGGAAACGCCGGTGGTCATCGGCTGCGCCACCGGCTGCCTTGAAGTCTCCACGACCATTTTCCCGTACACCGCCTGGCAGCCTTCCTTCATCCACAATGCCTTCGAGAACGTGGCCGCCACGGTGAGCGGTGTTGAAGCAGCCTATCGGTCGCTCAAGCGCCAGGGCAGAGTTTCCTCGGAGTTCAGGTTCATCGCCTTCGGCGGCGATGGCGGCACCTATGATATCGGGTTCCAGTCCCTATCCGGCGCCATGGAGCGCGGGCACCGCATGGTTTATGTGTGCTACGACAATGGGGCGTACATGAACACCGGCACCCAGCGGTCCAGCGCCACGCCGCGCATGGCCGACACCACTACCAGCCCCGCCGGGAGCGTCATCCCCGGAAAGCCGGGCAGGCGCAAGGACCTCACCGCCATCATGGCCGCCCACCGCATCCCCTACGTGGCGCAGGCTTCCCCCAGCCACTGGAACGACCTCGTCACCAAGATGCAGAAAGCCTTGGCCGTGGATGGGCCGGCCTTCCTGAACGTGCTGGCGCCGTGCCCCCGCGGCTGGCGCTACGACCCGGCCGTGGGCGTCGACCTGGCCCGCCAGGCCGTGGAGACGTGCTTCTGGCCCTTGTTCGAGGTCGTTGACGGCAAGTGGAAGGTCACCGTCAAGCCCAAGGAGAAGAAGCCCCTCCGCTCCTTCCTGGAGCGGCAGGGCCGGTTCCAGCACCTGTTCAAGCCCGGCCGCGAGGAGCTCGTGGATGCCCTCCAGGACGATGTCGACCGCGAGTGGGCGGAGCTCCTCCACCGCGCCGGCGAGTAGGCGTTGACTCCGGGGGCTGAAAACGGGTAGAATCACTGCATACCCGCTCTTGTGGCCTCCCGTCCCTGCCGGGGCGGGAGGCTTTCCATGCCTGGAGGGATGACCATGGCCGAGACCCACGGGGTGCGCGTACGCTTTGCCCCTAGCCCCACCGGGGAGCTGCACGTTGGCGGCGCCCGGACCGTCCTGTTCAACTGGCTGTTCGCCCGCCAGTCAGGGGGCAAATTCATCCTGAGGATAGAGGACACCGACGAGCAGCGGTCCAAGGATGAGCTCGTCCAGCCCATCCTGGACAGCGTCCGCTGGCTGGGGTTGGATTGGGACGAAGGACCGGAAGTCGGCGGCCCTTATGCCCCTTACTTCCAGTCGCAGCGCGGCGAGGTCTACAGGGAGTACACCGAGCGGCTGGTGGCTTCCGGCCACGCCTACCCCTGCTACTGCACCCCCGAGGAATTGGCCCAGCGGCGCGAAGCGGCCCGGGCCGAGGGCAGGCCGCCACGCTACGACGGCCGCTGCCGCGACTTGAGTGAGGCGCAGCGCCGGTCACTGGCGGCCGAGGGCCGGACAGCCGCCCTGCGCCTGCGCGTGCCGGACACCGGGCAGATATCCATCACCGACATCATCCGCGGCGAGGTCACCTTCGACAACGCTACCTTGGACGACTTCGTCTTGGTGAAGTCTGGCGGGATGCCCGTCTACAACTTCGCCTGCGTGGTCGATGATCACACCATGCGCATCACCCACGTGATCAGGGCGGAAGAACACCTGTCCAACACGCCCAAGCAAGTCCACATCTACCGGGCCCTAGGCCTGCCCATTCCCGAGTTCGCCCATGTCCCCATGGTGCTGGCCCCAGACCGCTCCAAGCTCAGCAAGCGGCACGGTGCTACCGCCACCGCCGAGTACAAGGTCCAGGGTTATCTGCCCGAGGCCCTGAACAACTACTTGGCGTTGGTGGGCTGGTACCCTGAGGACGGGGAGGAGTTCATGAGCGTCGTGGAGCTGACCGCCAAGTTCCGCTTGGACCGGGTGTCCAAGAGCGCGGGCATCTACGACAATGGCAAGCTGACGTGGATGAACGGGGTGTACCTAAGGTCCGTGAGCTTGCCCAGGCTGGCCGAGGCGGCGGCGCCCTTCCTCGCCGGGGTCGTGCCTGAGGGCGCCGCGCCTGGGCGCCTGCACAAAGTGCTGGATGCCGTGCGGGACAGGGTGAAGACCCTGGCCGAGCTGCCGGGCGTCGTGGGGTATTTTTACAGCGACCAGTTCGAGTACGAGGACAAAGGGGTGCGGAAGCACTTCGGCCCCGAAGCCGTGCAGGTGTTGGAGTCCTGCCGGGAAGCGGTGGCGGGCATGGCCTTGGATGCTGCGGCGGAGGCATACGAGGCGGCCTACAGGCAGTTGGCGGAGCGGCTGGGGGTACAGGCCAGCGCCCTCATCCACCCGACCAGGCTGGCCCTCACCGGCCAGACCGTGGGCCCGGGCCTGTTCGTGGTGATGGAACTGCTCGGCAGGGACCAGTGCCTGGCCAGGCTGAACCGGGCCGCTGCCTTCTGCAGGCAGCTGGCGGCCAGCTAGATCCGGGGCGGGGTCAGGCCCTGCATCCGCAGCCAGGCCCAGACCTGCCCCCGGTGATGGACCTCTTCGATGAAGGCGTTCCACAAGGCATCCCCGACCGTACGCCGCCCCTGGCCAAAGGGGCGGCTGTCCATCAGCACGGAGACGTCGCGGGCGGCCAGGAAGGCTGCGCGCCTGACTGCCCCCGCGAGGAGGGCTGCGGCGTAGGTGGTGCCGTCAGCGCCGTCCGGGGGCACGGGCACAGTGGCTTCGCCCGCGGCGAAGGCAAGGACATCCCGGCTGTGCACGCTCACCACATGCCTAACCAGCCAGGCGATGTTGTTGGCCTGCCCGGGCGGGAGCCAGGCCAGGTGGGCGTCGCCGAGGGGGCGCACGGCCTGGGCGAAGGACTCGGTGACCTCGGCCCAGTAGGGGAAGACTTCGCGTAGGCTCATGGGCGGATACGGCCTCCCTTAAGGCGCTGACTGCCGACTGGGCAGTCCTGTGAACCAATTATACTGCCTCATCTCCTCCGTGAGGAAGGTGTGGGGCCTTATCAGGCATTATCTGCGCGACACTGCCGAAAAGTTGCGCAGGCTCCGTCGTGATGCTATAATGTTCATGAATCCATTGGGGAGTCGTCTAGCGGTAGGACGCCAGACTCTGGATCTGGTAGGGTTGGTTCGAATCCAGCCTCCCCAGCACAGCGCCCGCACCTTTAAAGGTGCGGGCGTTTTTGCGTCTCGCCACACGAGCAACACCGCTGTCTGGTACGCACCTTACCCCTTTCACCATGGAAGGAGGGGAATCCGTGCGCTGGTTCGAAACTCACCAGTGACCCAGACCGCAACATGGCCTGCACTCCGGGGGGGGTGAGGCCAAGACAGCCCCCCACCGGAAGGAGGGACCCCATGCAGCCCGGCAGCCCCATCTACGAGCGGCCCATCGAGCTGCTCCAGAAGCTGATCAGCTTCGATACGACCAACCCGCCCGGGAACGAGGCCACGTGCGTCTGCTACATCCGCGACCTGTTAGAGAGGGCCGGCATCCCCTGCACCATGCTGGCCCTGGACCCCGCCCGGCCTAACCTGGTCGCCCGGGTCAGGGGGCAGGGCAACGCGCCGCCGTTGCTGCTGCAGGGCCATGCCGATGTGGTCAGTACGGCGGACCAGGCCTGGAGCAGGAACCCCTTCGGCGGTGAGGTTGCGGACGGGTTCGTGTGGGGCAGAGGTTCCCTCGACATGAAGGGCGGCCTCGCCATGATGCTGGCTGCCCTACTTAAGGCCCATGCGGAAGGGCTGCCCCTCCCCGGGGACGTGGTGCTCGCCGTCGTGGCCGATGAGGAGGCCGGCGGCGACTTGGGCGCTAAGTTCCTGACCGAACAGCACCCGGAGCTCTTTGAGGGCATCCGGTTCGCCCTGGGTGAGTTCGGCGGCTTTTCGCTGGCCATCAGCGGCAAGCGGTACTACCCGATTATGGTGGGTGAGAAGCAGCTGTGCTGGCTGAAGGTGACGGTACGCGGCCCGGGCGGCCACGGCTCCATGCCCCTTAAGGGCGGCGCCATGGCCAAACTGGGCCGACTGCTGCGGCAGTTGGACGCGAACCCCCTGCCGCTGCGTATCACCCCTGCCGCGCGACAGATGATCGCGGCGATGGCCTCGGGCCAGCCGGGAGTGCGCGGGATGCTCATGCGGACGCTGCTCAACCCCGCTACGGCCGGACAGGCGCTACGGCTACTTGGCGACAAAGGAGCCATGTTCAGGGCCGTCTTGGCCAACACCGTCAGCCCGACCATCGTCCGGGGCGGCGACAAGATCAACGTGCACCCCGCCGCGGTGTCCGTAGCCCTGGACGGACGGCTTCTGCCCGGCTGCACCCCGGATGAGATTGTGGAGGAGCTGAGGGCCATTATCGGCCCCGAGCCGGAGATAGAGGTCACCAGGTACGACTCGGGCCCGCCCGAACCGGACATGGGCCTGTTCAAGACACTCGGCGACATCCTGCGCGAGGCCGACCCCGAGGGGATCCCGTTGCCTCTGCTCTTCACGGCCGTGACCGACGCCCGCTTTTTCGCCCAGCTGGGCATCCAGACTTACGGTTTCACGCCGATGGTCCTGCCGCCGGATCTCCCCTTCACCCAGCTCGCCCACGGTGCCGATGAACGCATCCCCGTGGCTGCGGTGGACTTCGGTACCCAGGCCATCCTCAAGGCCCTCCAGCGCTTCGGGGAGGCAGAGTAGCTCTAGCAAGGCAATGAGGGGCGGCCTCCTGTCGCCCCTCATTGGTATGTCGTACGCACGGGCCTCAACACCAATCAAGCTGTAGCCCCTGCCCCGCCCTTGCGCCGCTGGGCGGCTGCCTGGGCCCGCGTAAGCGACTCCAGCACATCCTGGGTCTGCAGGGGTGGGGTGGCCTCCTCTCGGCCCACGGCCCGCCGCACCACATGGTCGCGGGCGATGAGGGTGCCCACTGGGGTGAGGAGATGCAGCTGGGCCCCGGGCAGCTGCCGGGCGGCTACCCGCGCCAGCCTGTTGACGTTGTCGTGGCGGCACTGCGCCCTGGCCCAATAGGTCCCGGGCCGCCCCGCCCACGGCACGGGAGCAAGGCCCCCGAGGCAGCGGGCGAAGTCTAGCAGGACGTCCTTGGCGGCAGCCCGCAGGCGCTTGCCGGCCGGGCGTTCACCCTTCCGCCAGGCAGCGGCGCCATGGCGCAGGGCCTCCAGGGTGGCAGGTACCACCACTTGCCGCTGGGCCTGGGCGCTGTGCCGCATAGTCAGGAACACGAGCTGGATCCAACGGCGGCGCTGAACCGGGTCCCGCAGCCAGCGGGCCCCGGGGTACCAGCGGCACGCCAGTGCCACCAGTTCTGTCAGGGACGCGTCCGGTGGCGCCTCGCCAGGAAACAGGGGCAAGGCCCTGGGAACAGCCAGGGCCCGGCGCAGTATCTGTCTCGCGATGTCCTCCGCAAGCCGTGCAGCCATGGGCCCACCCCCTCAGAGGGCAGCATCTGAGGTAAGTATAGCGAACAGGCGTTCGCACGTCAAGGGCCCTAGTACTGGCCGAGGTTGCCCAGGCGCCGGCAGCGCCTCTCCACTAGCTTGAAGCACTGCCACCCGGCCACGGCGGTGAACGCGGCAAAGGCGGCGAGGATGGCCACTTCAGTCTGGAGGGGCAGCAGCGTGTTGCTGCCGACGAGCACATGCCGCAGGGCATCGACGCCATAGGTGAGGGGGATAGCCTTGGCTACTACTTGCAGCCAACCGGGCAGCACGGCCACCGGATAGTACGCCCCGATGAGTAAGGGCAGGCTGATCTGCAGCATGTTGGTGACGGCGTTGGCTTCCTTGTACAACAGGACGAAGGCGGCGAACATGAACCCGACGCCGACGAGGGCGAGGAAGGACAGTAGGATGATCAGAAAGGCCAGCCCGTAGTTGGCCGTAAGCTTGAAGCCGAACAGCCACCAGATAACCGCCCAGACGATGATCAGCGCGAGGGTGGTCCGGGTCATGCTCTGGGCTGTCCTGGATAGGAGCATGGTGATGCGGTGGGTCGGCGTGAGCCAGTTCTGTTCCAGCGTACCCTGGAGCATCTCAGTACGCAGCGACTGGCCGATGCTCCATAACGCCGTACCCAGGTAGCTGGTCAACACGCTGCCGGTCAGAAGGTAAGGGACATAGTCCTGCACGCCCGTGTAGGCGGCAAACCCTGGCGTCGCACCACGCACGGCGAAAGCTGACCCGAGCAGCAAGACCGGCAGGAGGTATAAGAAAGGGTTGGTCACCGCTACCACGATCCACATTGGGTAGCGCACAAGGTGGAGCACTTCCTTCTTCAGCATGGCTCCGAACACCCGCAGCTCTGAACCGAGGCACCGCTGGGTAGCTGTGTGCATGCGCTATCCCTCCTTAGTAGTGGGACAGGGTGCCCCGCCGCCGCACGAAGCCTTCCACCAGACGGAAGGCCAGATAGCCGAGGCAGGGGAAGGCTACGGCGAATATGGCCAGGACGGCTAAGTTGCCGGATACGTCAGTGAAGCTGCGGCCCTGGAGGAGCACAGCGCGCAAGTCAGCGATGCCCCATGTAAGCGGGAAGCCCTTAGCGACTGACTGGAGCGGGCCGGGTAGGATCGAGATCGGGTAGATGGTGCCGCAGAGCACCAGGAGGATCGACTGCACCAGGTTGGTCAGGGCGTCAGGCTCCTTGTGCACGAGTACCAGGGCAGCGAAACAGAAGCCGAACCCGTACACCGCCACGGACATCACCAGCATGATCAAGGCCGCCAGCCAGAGGTTCCCCTGCAGGCTCAGGCCGAACAGCAAAGCTACCTGCCCGAGGACCAGGGCGATCCAAAACAGGCTGATCACCACATGGATGAGGGACCCTCCGATCAGCAGGAGGATCCTCGGCACCGGGCACAGCCAGTTGTGTTCCAGGGTCCCCCGCATCTGCTCCATGCGGAGGGAGTGCCCGATGTCCCAGAGCATACTGTTGAGGTGCAGCCAAATGAGCAGACCGATGGTGAGGAAGGACACGTAGTCGGCGGTGCCGGCCTGCGCAGCAAAGCCCGCCAAAGCATCGCCCTGCGGCCCGGCGAAGGTCTTGGCTACATAGACGTACTGGAGGGTGAAGACGAGGGGCAGGAAGAGCATGGCCACTACCCAGGTGGGGTAGCGCACGAAGTGGAGCCAGCCCTTCTTTGTCAGGGCCAGGAGTGCGCGGCCGTGGGAGGCGGGGCTCTTCACGCTGAGGACGCCGGTGATCATGGCTGTGGCCTCCCTAGTCCCGCAGGGCCTTGCCGGTGAGGTTGATGAACACGTCTTCCAGCGTCGGCTGGCTCACCCGCACGAACTCCACCCGGGCGCCTAGGTCGGCGCAGGTTTCAAGGATCCGCGGCAGGCAGGCCCGGCCATCCCGGGTATGGATCCGGTACCGCTTGGCGGTCGGGGACCCGTTGCCAGCCGCTACCGCGGCTACATACAGGGCCCCAGGGCACCCCCGCAGGGCTTCCGCGAGCTCGCCGTTCGCACCGGCCTCCACTTCCACTACGTCTTCTTGGTGGAGCCGGTCCTTGAGGGCGGCCGGGGCGTCAAGAGCGATGATACGGCCGTGATCGATGATGCCGACGCGTTGGCACAGCTGGTCGGCCTCCTCCATGTAGTGGGTGGTGAGAATGACGGTCTTGCCTTCCTCGCGGCACTGGCGGGCAATGAACTCCCGGATGTTGCGGGCCGACTGGGGATCCAGACCCACGGTGGGCTCGTCGAGCATCAGCAGGGGCGGGTTGTTGAGCAGCGCCTTGGCTAGGGCCAGCCGCTGCTTCATCCCGCTGGAATAGCGCTCCACGAACTCGTCGGCCCGGTCGGACAGCTCCACCAACTCCAGCAACTCGGAGATGCGGCTGCGGGCCACGCGGGGTGGGATGTGATAGAGGGCGGCGAAGTACTCGAGGTTCTCCTTGGCCGTGAGCTTCCAGTAGGTCGAACGTTCGCCGTGCAACAGCACCCCGATGGATGCCCGGACGTGGTCCGCATCCTTGCAGACATCGAAGCCGTTCACCCGCACCTCGCCAGCCGTGGGCTCCAGCAGCGTGCAGAGCATGCGGATGATCGTGGTCTTGCCTGCCCCATTGGGGCCCAGCAGTCCGAAGAACTCCCCCGGCAGGATGGAGAGGTCGACGCCGGCGATAGCCTCAAGCTTCTCTGACCGGTGCGGCTTCCAGAAGGTCTTCCCCGCCCGCTTCCGAGTCCTGAACGTCTTGCGCAGGCCGTTGATCTCGACGCTACCCGCTCTGCCCATCATACGCTTCCTCCATTCAGGCCAGGTTCAACAATGTGAAACTCATGGTTCATAAAAGTGAAGGCTCGTAGACACATAATACGCCGGCTAGGGTTACGATGTCAAGGAAGGCGGTTTACTTCCTTAATCACCAGGTTAATCGTGTTGAGGGCAGAGAGAAGGGGCCGCGGGCAGCGGCCCTCACTTAGCTGTCGCGGTGTTGCTGTGCTGGTCAGACTCCCCTGTACTGCGGTTCCTCCTGCTCGATCTCGTGGATGCGGCTCTCGACCAGCTGCACGACTTGGCTTGTCTGCTGGGCCGCCGACTGCCACATTTGCTTGGCGGTCTGGTTCTGCGTCTCGAGGGCGAACGCCTCGAAACTTGCCTGGGCAGAACGCAGGCTGGACAGGGCTGTTTTGGCTTTGGTCCCTACCGTCATGGTGACACCTCCTTCGCGACGGACAAGCTTAGTGTCTGCGCCACATCCACGCCCATGCATGGTGAGGCCGTTTCCTTTACAAAGCTCAGTGCCTTGTGTATAATAGCTAGTGCGTTGACTGATAGTCGACTTGGCCCCATCGTCTAGAGGCCTAGGACGCCGCCCTCTCACGGCGGTAACAGGGGTTCGAATCCCCTTGGGGCTACAAGCGAAACGCCGCCCTCTTGGCAGGGCGGCGTTTCGTTCTGTCACGCTCCATGACGGTGCTGCCCGGGCAAGGGGCCTCACTTGTCCGGCAGGACGACCTGCAGGGACACGTCGCCCAGATGGGTCGTGGTGTCCTTCCAGACTTGGTTGAGCTGGCGGTAGTCGCTAGCGCCGATCCCTTTGGCCTTGCCTTGGTCGTACTCGGCGATGGCCTGGGGCACGTTCAGCACCCGAAAGCCCCGGGAACGCTGGACCCAGGTAGGGGTGTAGTCCACGCCCGACACCCACGCCGTTCCTAGTAAGGCGTCCTTCGTCACCTGCACCTGCACCATCACCCCCGCGTCCTTGTAGGGTCCTTGCTGGGCAGAGATGAAGTTGCCGAGGGAGTACGCCACCACCTGCGGGTGGCCGTCGCCAGCCCGCACAACTTCGATGGGCTGCACCACATGGGGGTGGCCTCCGAAGATGATGTCCACATCCTGAGCGAGGAGCAAGCGCACGAGGTCGCGCTGGTCCTTGTTGGGCTGCCGCTGGTACTCCACGCCGAAATGGAGGCAGACCACCACGATGTCGGCGCCAGCCGCCCGGGCCGCCTGGATGTCCTTGATCATCAGCTGGGGATGTAGCGGGTTCACCATGAAGGGCTTAGGCACCGGGATGCCGTTGGTGCCGTACGTGTAGGCCAGGAAGGCAACCCTGATCCCCTTGCGCTCGACGATGACAGGGGTGTCCCGTTCCTCCTGGGTGCGGGCCGTGCCGACATGCAGCAGGCCCCGGGCGTCCAACTGGTCCAAGGTCCTGCGCAGTCCGTACTCCTGCCTGTCCAGGCAGTGGTTGTTGGCCGTTGTCAAGAGGTCGAAGCCCGCTTCCTGGAGGGCGTCGGCGAGGGTCTCGGGTGTGTTGAAGGCCGGGTACCCCGTGTAGCCCTTGTCTTTGCCCGCCAGGGTCGTCTCCAGGTTGCCGATAGTGATGTCAGCGGATTTGAGCACGGGCGCGACATGGGTGAAACACGAGCGGAAGCAATAGGTCTTGGTACCTGCATTGTAGGCGGCATCCAACTGGGCGCCGTGGGCCATGATATCGCCGACGGCACAGATGGTGATGGTACTGGTCCGGTTCCGGTTCGGCGCTGCCTCCGGGAGGCCGGTGGACAACCATGGCGCAGCCTCGTTTCCTGGTTGACAGGCCAGGCCGGCCAGGACAAGGCACAGGATTAGCAGTCGAGACAGGCGCAGCATCCGCCCACCCCCCTTGTACGTCTTTGGGTTCATCGGTCTGACGTTACTATGCCCAGTCGTCTGCGCGCGACGCAGCCGCCCCGCACGCTGCAGTCGCAGATACATATATATGAAGCGAGTCCTTCGGCACTCCAGAAAGTGGTGGGTTGCACGGCCGAGAGCATTGTGTTAGGATTGGAGTCACGCGCTGGCTAGCTGCGACAAAAAGCCTCAGGCTCGCTGCAAGTGAGCTTGACACGCAGCAGACGGCGTGCTAATATCAAGAACGCGACCGGATGGCGGGAAATGCTTCCGCCGATGGTATGCGACTGGTCCTTGAAAACTGAACAGCGCGCGAAGACGAGGTTGTGACGCGAGTGCGTGCAACTGTCGAATCGTTAAGTAACGAGCCTGAAAAGCTCAAGATGAAGCTAGGTAAGCGAAGGCCTTTAGGGGTCTT
>JBFMBV010000005.1:0-97205 GCA_040755005.1 Bacillota bacterium | reverse complement strand
CTTAACCAGACGAACGGCCTCTGCACGGAACTGAGGCGCATACGGAAGCTTTGTACCTGCCATTTTGGACACCCTCCCTCTTTGATAATAACAACTGTTGGGTGTCCACGGAAGAGAGGCAACTTCAGGGTCTTCACGCCGACGTACTGGGGATCCGGAACGCTCGGGCGAAGATTGAGGGGGCCATGACCCTGCTAGGAGTCGAAGGGTATGGCACAAAGCGGATTCTGCAGCTGTCAGGCGGGAACCGTAAGAAGGTAGAAGTAGCTAAGGCATTCCTGACCGAGAGTCCCGTCATCCTCCTAGACGAACCGACCAACGAACTGGACCTTGCTTCGCGGAACACCGTGTGGCAAAGGATCAGAGCTCTGAGCAGCCGCGGGTCAGCGGTAGTCATGGTCTCCCACGACATGAACGAGATCCTGGCTCTTGCACATAGGGTCCTGGAGTTGGACGAAGGAGTGCTCAGGACAGATGAAAGGAGAGCCAGTCACATGGGGGATGCGTCTGGAACCGCGTACTTGCTGATCACTTTTGAGAAATAGGTCGCAGACGCGATAGAGGGCCTGCGAGCAGTCCCGGGGGTAAGGACGGCGTCTGTGTGTGGCGACCTCAGGCCTGACCCGGCCAAGCTGATCGAACGGCTCAGAGAGGATGGCACGATACCAGCGTCCGGTAGCGTTAGGGTAGTGCACCTGGACAATGCCGATGATCTGCTGAGGTCATTAGGCATAGACAAGTCTCAAGTCATCCAGCTCCCCGCGGCAGCTGTACCCGGTCGGGCCGAGGTGGAGGTGGAAATGGTGGATGTAGATGTCAACCTGCCAGGGCTCGTATCATGGGCTGCTCGTAAGAACCTTGCGCTGGCGGATCTCAAAATCACCCGCGGGGACAAACCGCAAAACCCCGCAACGGGCGCAGCCGAGGTTTCGTCGACGTGAATGGCGGAGCGGCGCTTGTGCGTCATGAGGTCAGGGCCGCCATCCTGTCCAGGTGGAACATCACCGCCCCGGGGATCTTCTCCGGAACGCTGGCCATGTTGACCATGGTGCACGGCTACCGTACCTTCCTGCCGGATTCCGGGTACGAGGCAACCTTCGCGACCGGCTATGTAGCTTACGCCATGGTGATGGCAGGGATCGCCGCCAGCATCAGCGCCACCGTAGACCTCGGGCTGGATCGGGTCCGCTACTTGATCAGCCTGCCGGTGACCCCAGGTATGATCGCGATGAGCAAGCTATGCGGGGCTGCGGTGACTGCCGTCATCGTTTCAACGGTAATGCTCCTCATCGGCAATCCTCTTGTGCTGCATCTGTCACTGGCTGATGCGCTGATCGCGTTTTCCGCCCTTGTCTGCCAGGCGTTATCCGTCGTTGGGCTGGTATGTTGCCTTTCGCGGCTCGTCAAGGACATTACGAAATTGGGGCTCATCGGGTCACTAGCCTCAGGAGTCCTTCAGTACCTGAGTTCGGTCTACTTCCCCTCCTCTGTGTTCCCGCCATGGATGCGACCCATCATATATCTAAACCCGCTCACACATGCGGTGAACGTGGTGAGGTCACTCGTTACCGGCAGCCCTATGGGCACCGAGATGCTCAGTCTGGCTATCGCGTCCGTAGTCTTTGTGGGGCTTGGAAGCTACTCTCTCAGCGAGGCAGTGAAGCGGAAGCTCATCTAGGCATTCCGCTTCGGCGGAAAAACTGGCCTAGCAGCCGCCGCCCTGATCCTGTCACCTTTCCCTCATCGATCAGTGCGCGGCCAGGGTGATCGAGTCCCTCGGGCTCTAGGCATCCTGCTGCACGCAGAAGACCGCCCACCCTGGGCAGTCCTGCGCTCGCGCACAGGCTTTGCCTTGCCTATAGACCACGGGCAAGTCCCTGTCGTCCACGCTGAACCTGCCGGTGGCAGGTTCCCAGTGCACGCGGTAACCGAGTGCTTCGGCCACATGGCGGACAGGCGCGCACAGCGCCTCCCCGTCAACGAAGCCTGCGTCGCCGAGTCGCACGTTCCCCGCAGAGACCACCGTGGCACTTAGTCTGACCGTGTCCCCGACCAGCTCGTAGCCAAGGTCGAGTCCCAAGACCTGGGCGAGGGTCTCGGGCCGGAGCATGGCCGTCCCGTCACTCAGAACCCCGGCCACGACCCTCCCGTCCACCACGGCAGCCCGGCTGCGGGCGCTCCAGCCAGCCGCCAACCCCAGGGCAGCCGCCACAGGAAGCAGAGGTATCAGTACCCCGTCGTCTGTGCGCACGGCTCTCCCCGGCACCGTGTCACCGTTGAAGACCATACCGAGGCCGAGGTCGACCTGCAGGGGACGTCGGCGGGATTCTCGGTAAAGTCTCTCCCATTCGCTGGGCTGGAGCCGCTGCACGTAGCCCAAGGCCGTGACGAGGGCCATGAACCGCTCCCAGCTGTCGAGGCCCTTCTGATAGATGTCGGGGTACAGGTGCATCATCGTACGGCCGTCCGGCCCGGGACGGAACTCGAACGGCTCATAGACGATGCGCACCGAGGACCCCAGCGTCACGCTGCGGAACACCTCGCTAGCATCGGCATTGGTGAACCGGATGCACCCGCCTGATGCCATCCCCCCGATGGTGTCCGGTCGGTTGGTCCCGTGCAACCCGTACCGCCCGAAGGACAACGCCATCCAGTAGTCGCCCAGGGCGTTGTCGGGACCCGGGGGCACCGCGGGCCCGCCCCCCACCGGTTGCCACCAGGGATTCGCAGCTTTGGCGACGATGGTGAACTCCCCTACAGGGGTCTGATGTTGCAACCGCCCAATCGACACAGTGAACGATTTGGTCAGGGCGCCAGCTTGATAGAGGTCGGCCCTGAAGGCTGGGATGTTCAGGACAACCTCCTCGCCGGGCACCGGGGGCATCGCCAAGAACAAAGACGCCAGCATGGATGCCAGCGCCCTCGATGGTTTGAACAACACGACCGGTCCTCCCCAAAGGCAAGAGCCAGGAACGGCCTAAGTATATGTGTCCTGCTTGTGGTATATGCGTAGCAGCGCTTCGGCGGCGTCTGCCACATTCAGGGCGGGGTGGATGGGCATGCCTCCTACGCGTAGCCTGTTGAACAGCTCCACCAGCACGGGAGGGGTCAGGGCTGCTTGCTCCAGGACTTCCCCCCAGCCCAACACGCTGGCGGGCGGCCCCTCCGCCAGGATGGTCCCCCGTGCGATCACATACACCCGGTCGGCGATGGCCGCCGCCAGATCGACGTCGTGGGTGGTCATGATCACGGTGGTCCCGGGCCGCCTGTCAAGGCAGTCGACGATGACCCTGCGGGAGGCAGGGTCCACACCGGCGAAGGGCTCGTCCAGGAGCAACAGGTTCGGCCCGGGTGCGAGCGCCCCGGCCAGCGCGACCCGGCGCTGCTCACCTCCGCTCAAGTAGTGGGGCACCCGTTGGGCGAGGCCACTCAGTGACAGCTCCTCCAACACCGCCTGGGCCTGGGCCGCCGCCGCTGCGCGGGCAACCCCGAGGGCGCGCAGGCCCAGGGCGACGTCGGCCAGGACAGTCGCCCCCACCAACTGGGCCTCGACATCCTGCAGGACCACCCCCAGCCTGCTGCGGATCTGGTGGAAGCAGCGGTGGGGATCCACCCCGAACACCCTGACTTCCCCCTCCATGGGTTTGAGGATGCCCATCACATGCAGCAGCAACGTGGTCTTGCCGGAGCCGTTGGGGCCGACGATGGCCACCCGTTCGCCCGCGTGGGCGGCCAGGTTGAGGCCACAGAGGTCCACCACGGTCCGGTCGGGATAGGTGTGCTTCACGCACCTTAGCCGCACTACCTCAGCCAGCGCAGCAGCACCTCCCCGACAGGGAAACAGCTTAGGCCGATCGGCAGCAGCCAGCCTCCCCCGGCTGTCTGGGTACGCAGCAGCCCAAGGGAGTAGCCACGCAGTTCCAGGGCCTGGTGGCTCCTCTCCCCTGCCTCGATGGCACTCAGCAACGACACGGCAGTCGCGGCCACGAAACCCTCCGGGTCCCTGGCCAGCATGCGCGAAGGGCCTCCAGCCCTGAGCCGCATGGCTTGCCACAGCTGTTCCTCGCCCCGGAGGAGCCTGAAGACCATGCGGTAGGTCAGGTACAGCCCATCGACAACCAGCGCGGGCAGCAGCGGTGCCAGCACCCCAAGGACGTCGGCCACGGGCGTGGTGGCAATGAGGATCAGGGTGGACCAGACCATCAGCTCCACCCGCGCCAGCAGCAGCGCCGCCTCCCCCAGCCCGGGCGCGAACACGAGGCTGTACACCGCCGCAAAGCCCAAGGGGTAGAGGGCTAACCTCCAGAGGGTGAACACGCCGCGGCCCGCCAGCACGGCTGCCAGGAGGAGTACAACGGCCGCGCGACCTGCCGCCGCAGGGCTAGCCGCCGAGGCTGCGGCGCAGATAAAGCCGGCCGTCATCAGGTACTTAGCTGCCGGCCGCGACCGGTGCAGGGGACCACCCCCCCGCGCCAGACCATCCAGGGCCGCGAGTTCCACGCCTACCTGTCGGCCAGCAGCCCGGGACGCAGGCGGGCCAGATAGGCCACTAGGCCAGCGGTCAGCGCTGCCTCAACGCAGGCGACGAGTAAGATGAGGGGGAGGGCTCCGGCCGCCATGCCAAGCGGGGCTGTGAGCCCAAACACCTGCGCCGGCACCCGGTCAAGCCAGTGCTCCGCATGGCCGGCCGCAGCCAGCACTCCCACGGCAGCGTAGGAGGACAGGCTGAGCGCGGTGAGGGTCCCTATCCCGGCGGCCACCGGGCGGCTGAGGCGCGTCCCGAGCAGGCGGTAGCACCAATAGGCCACCACGGGCTCCGAGCCGGTGATGATGGTGTTCAGGCCGAGGACGGTGATGCCCCCATGGCCGACCAAAGCCATGAACAGATTGGCTGTGAATACGGCCATGGCACCGAACCACGGTCCCAGAAGGATTCCTGCCAGGGCGCCCAGATTGAGGTGAATGGGCAGTGGTCCCAAGGGGACGGCCATGGCCAGGAGCATGGCGGCGGCCAAAGCCGCAAACTCAGGCAGCTTCCGCCTAGCGGCGGGCCCTGATGTCCGCCTGCCGGCGATATGTAGCATGACCAGCAAGAGGGCCCAACCTGCGACGAGTACCTGCCATGGCAGTAATCCATCAGGCAGATGCAGATGACTCATCGTTTCACAACACCTTTCCAGCGTTTCCATTAGACTGCCACGGACACCGTCCCGTTATGTGACCGCGCGCGCCTGAAGGTCCATACATCCGCTTGTCGGTTGAGTTTTGTCCTGGCCTGTGCTAACATGATGGTGCAGACACAGGCCGAAGTGGCGGAACTGGCAGACGCGCTCGACTCAAAATCGAGTTGGGTCACCCCCAGTGCGGGTTCAACTCCCGCCTTCGGCACATGGCAACACGGGCCGGGTCCATCAGGACCCGGCCCGTGTTGCGTGGTGCCCTGCCGTTCAGACCGCCCCCGCAATGACTCCCGCTATCCCAGCGCTCAGGATGATCAGCGCGGGATGGCACCGCCATTTCCAAGCCGTCACGGCACCCCAGGTCCTCCCGAGCCGGTGGCCGGCCAGGCTCGCAGCTTCGCCGCGAGCGACCCGCCCGGGAACAGCTGCACCACGCCCGCCGAAGGTGAACAACCCGCTGCGGGCGAGGAAGGCCGCCAGCATCCACAGCCGCCTGTGACGCACTCCCACCGTCAACACCGCCTCTTGGGCCAGTACATACACGGCCAAGGCAGCGTGGGACTCAGCGAGCTGGCGGTGCACAGGGTGGCAGCTCCCTCTGTTCAGACGCGCTCGAACCGCGCGGTGAAGTGTCTGAGCACCGGCGGCTCGTGGGTGAACCGCAACCCCCGCACCGACCCCCGCCTGGCGAAAACGGCGCCGACCGCTGCCGCGACGTAATCCATATGGCGATGGGTGTATGTCCGCCGCGGGATGGTCAACCGGACGAGCTCGAGCTGCGGCTCGACGTTCTCGCCTGTGGACGGGTCTCGGCCCGTCAGCACGCTGCCGATCTCGACACCCCTCACGCCACCCTCCAGGTACAGCTCCACGGCCAGGGCCTGGCCGGGCAGCTGCCGGGAAGGCAGGTGCGGCAGGAAACGCCGTGCATCCAGATAAACGGCGTGTCCGCCGGGAGGTTCCACCATGGGTACCCCTGCCTGACGCAGCTTGTCTGCTAGGTAAGCCACCTGGCCGATGCGATAGTCCAGGTACTGGTCGTCTACAACTTCCCTCAGGCCCCGGGCCATGGCCTCCAGGTCGCGCCCGGCCAGCCCCCCGTAGGTAGGGAAGCCCTCAAACAACACGCCCCACACCACGGCCTGCTCGTACAGGCACGGATCGCGCATGGCCAGGAACCCGCCGATGTTGACCAGGCAATCCTTCTTGGCGCTCATGGTGCAGCCATCGGCGTAGCTGAAGATCTCCCGGGCGATGTCCGCCACGCTCCGGTGGGCCTGCCCAGGCTCCCTCGTCCTGATGAAGTAGGCGTTCTCGGCGAACCGGGCAGCGTCGATGAACACAGGGAGGCCATGCCGGTCGGCGATGGCCCTCAGGCCTCTGAGGTTCTCCAGCGAGACTGGTTGGCCCCCGTTGGAGTTGCACGTCAATGTGGCCATGAGCAAGGGCACGCGACCCTTGCCTTCCTCTTCCAGGAATCGGGCCAGGGCCTGCAGGTCGAGGTTGCCCTTGAAGGGGTCTCGCGCCTCGGGGTCCAGGCCCCGGACCGTGACGAAATTCAGCGCTGTCGCCCGTCGGTGTTCCACATGGGCCTTGGTCGTGTCGAAGTGCATGTTGTTGGGTACCAGCTGCCCATCACCCACCAACGTGGTGAACAGGAGGTGCTCCGCCGCCCTCCCCTGGTGGGTGGGGAGCACGTAGGGGAAACCCATCACATCCCGGACAGCTGCGGCGAGGTTGTGGTAGTTCCGGCTGCCCGCATACGCCTCGTCACCCAGCATCAGCCCGGCCCACTGGCTGTCGCTCATGGCCCCAGTGCCGCTGTCGGTGAGCAGATCGATATACACGTCCTGGGAGTCTAGGGAGAACAGGTTGTACCCTGCCTTTGCGATGCGGGTTTCCCGTTCGTCCCGGGTCGTCAGCCGCACCGGCTCCACCATCTTGATACGGAAGGGCTCGGCCCCCGGCAGTTCGGTCAAGCGGTCTCAGTCTCCCTTCTTCGGCGCCACACTACAACACCTTGGATTCGCCACGGTACACCAGCCCGCGGGTGCCGTCGATGGTGACGAGCTCTCCCCCGGCGAGCAGGCCCAGGGCCCCTTCTGCCCCGATCACGGCAGGGAGGCCGAGGTTCAACGCCACGATGGCAGCATGGGATGTGAGCCCGCCCTCCTCTGCCACCAGCCCCGCCGCCCGCTTGAGGGCGGGCAGGAAGCCGGCGTCGGTGCCTTCCGCGATTACGATGTCCCCGTCCTCGATGGAAGCTGCCTGCGCCGCTGACCGCACCAACCTCGCCGGACCGGTCGCGCCCCGATTGCCGATGCCCGTCCCCCTAAGCACGAAGTCCCCGACCACATGGACACGGAGGGCATTGGTGGTGCCGGGGATGCCAGCCGGCACGCCGGCCGTGATCACCACCAAGTCGCCATCCCGCAGCAGTCCCGCCCTGTGGGCCGCATCCACCGAGGCCTCACAGAGGGCGTCGGTGTCAGGGTGCGGCGGCACCGTCAGGGGGATGACGCCCCACACCAGCTTGAGCTTGCGGGCTGTGGCCTCGCTAGGCGTGGCCGCGATCACGGGGACGCCCGGACGGTGCCGCGCCACCATGCGGGCGGTGTGTCCCGAGGAAGTGGCCGTCACGATGGCTGCGGCGCCTAGATCCCGGGCGATGGTGGCCGTGGCCCGGCCGATGGCCCCGGTGGCGGTGTTGGTGGCCAGGGCCAAGGCGTTGGGTTCAGCGTCCAGGGCCCGTTCCGCCCGGACCGCAATACGTGCCATAGTCGCGACAGCTTCCGCCGCATACTTGCCTACCGCCGTCTCGGCTGACAGCATCAGCGCATCGGTGCCGTCCAGGATGGCGTTGGCCACATCGCTCGCCTCAGCCCTGGTCGGCCTGGCATGTACGACCATGGACTCAAGCATCTGGGTGGCGGTGATGACCGGCTTGCCTGCCTGCCTGCAGAGCCTGATCAAGCGTTTCTGTACATGGGGGACCTCTTCCGGCGGTATCTCCACCCCCAGGTCCCCCCGGGCTACCATCAAGCCGTCGGCGGCCTTGAGGATCTGCTCCGCCCGCTCCACGCCCCGGGCGTTCTCGACCTTGGCGATGAGGCCGCAGTCCCCGCCCAACTTCTCCAGGACTCTCCGGGCCTGGATGACATCCTCCGGGCCACTGACGAAGGATAGGGCGATGTAGTCGACGCCCTCCCTGACGCCGAAGGCGATATGCTCCTCCTCCAGCTCCGTCACGGCCGGCAACCCCAGGTCAACCCCGGGGAAGTTGAGCTTCTTGCGGTCGGCGATGTGGCCCCCATCGACCACCATACAGCGGGCCTCACCGGACCCCGCTGCCCTGACCACCAGGCGGACGTTGCCGTCGTCGACCAGCACCTCCTGGCCGGAAGCGAGCTTCGCCAGGATTCCCCTGGCCCCGACGACCAGCAGCCCATGGGCGCTGGGGCCCTGGCCCTCCACTATCCGCCAGTCCTCGCCAGGAGTGGCGGTAACGCCTCCGTCCGCGAAGGGCCCGAGCCGCACCTCTGGCCCGCGCAGATCGATCAGGGTAGCCACCCGTACCTGCAAGGATCCAGATGCTTGCCTGATGGCGGCCAGCGAGGACAGGTGGGTCTCCAGCCCACCGTGGGACAGATTCAGGCGGAAGACATCCGCCCCAGCGGTGATGAGCGCGCTGATGGGCCCAACGCCGGCTGAGGCTGGGCCCAAGGTGGCGACGATCTTGGTGCGGCGCATGTTGTCCCCTTTCGCGATTAGGCTGGCGGGCCCAACGCCCGCCAGCCCGTCAATCCGCCCCGTTACCTCCCCAGCACCCCACACAAGATGTCATGGGCCTCCTGGGCTTCACCCTCAGGCACCAACACCTCCACGTGGGCCGCTTCACCCAAGTGGGGGATGCCAGCGGTCCGGAGCACCACCAGGACGCCCTCATTACTGAGGATGTCCTTGAGCATCTGCGCGATGGCCCGATTGGGGGCAATGTAGACCACTGTCCACACCGGTGGCAGGCCTCCCTTGTGGCGGGTGGAACCTTCCTTGGGCAGTGACGCGCTCTTATGCTATTCTTCGTTTCTCCAGTTCATCCTCCTGCTAGCCCGACCCGCGTAGCCTCACCGCTTCAGGCCCAAAGGCCTGTTCCAACTCGGTGCTAAGCTCGGGGCTGATGCGCACATGGTACCTGGCATTGAGCTCCAGCCACTTGGCGGCTCCCCGCTTGACATAGACCACATCGGCCCCTGGGTGCCGCCCGAGGATGCCCAGCAATTCCTCCATCCGTCCGTCGTCCAGGAGCATGACATAGAGGGAGGCCCTGCCGAGGGGAGCCACGTCCTCCGCCAGCAGCTTCACCTGCTCTTCCTGGCGGTCTAGGCTGCCCTTGACCAGAACAACGCAATCCTTGTTCAGGTGGGCTCTAGCCCGCTCGTAGACCTTGGGGAAGACCACCACTTCGACGGTGCCCGTCAGGTCCTCCAGCTCAAGGAAGAGCATCGGCTCGCCGTTGCGCGTGGTCACCCGTTTACCCCCGGTGACCAACCCGCCCATCAGCACCGGGGCGCCGTCGGCCAGGTCGCTGAGGCCCGCCGCCGTCACCGTGGCCAGGCGGCGCAACTCGGCCTGATGCTCCCCCAGGGGGTGGCCCGAGACGTACAACCCGAGCATCTCCCGCTCCATGGCCAAGAGCATCCCCACGGGGAACTCGGCGATGTCCGGCAGGTCGTCGGGGGTGGCCCCGGGGTCCTGGCCGGTGAGGTCGAAGAAGGACACCTGCCCATCCTGGCGCATGCGGGCCAGCCCTTGCACCAGTTCCAGGGTCTGGTCGAGGATCTCCAGGAGCTGCGAACGTCGGCCCAAGGACCCCATGGCCCCGGCCCGGATGAGGCTCTCCATGGCCCTCCGGTTGAGTGTTCTGGTATCGACGCGGGAGCAGAAATCGCGCAGGGAGACAAAGGGCCCCTTCTGCCTGGCCTCGAGAATTGAGCGGACGGCCGCCTCGCCCACGTTCTTGACGGCTGCCAGGCCGAAGCGGATCTCCCTGCCCGCCACCGTGAACTCCGCCGCGCCGGTGCCGATGTCCGGGGGTAGGACCTTGATGCCCATGCGCCGGCACTCCTCAGTGTAGACCGCGACACGATCCGTCGTGCCCTTGACGCTGTTGAGCAGGGCCGCCATATACTGCACCGGGTAGTGGGCCTTGAGGTAAGCGGTCTGATAGGCCAGGAGGGCGTAGGGCGTGGTATGCGACTTGTTGAAGGCATAGCCGGCGAAGTGGGCCATGAGGTCAAAGACGGCCCCCGCCACGTCCGACGGGATGCCCCGCTCGCGGCAGCCCGCGATGAAGTCCCCGCGCTGCCTGGCCAGGACTTCGGGCTGCTTCTTGGACATCGCCCGCCGCAGTAGGTCGGCCCGCCCCGGGGTGAACCCCGCCAGGTCAGTTGCCGCCCGGATGACCTGCTCCTGGTAGACCATGACCCCATAGGTGTCCGCCAAGATGGGTTCAAGGGACGGATGGGGGTAGGTGACCTTCTGGCCATGACGCCGGGCGACGAACTCCTCCACCATGCCGCTGCCCAAGGGGCCTGGCCTGAACAGGGCGAGCAGCGCGACGAGGTCACCGAAACGCTCGGGTCTCAGGCGCTTCACTAGGTCCGTCATGCCACCCGACTCTAGCTGGAACACCCCGCAGGTCTCACCGGAGGACAACAGCTCGTAGACCGACCGGTCATCGTGGGGGATGGCGTCTACATCCACAGGGCGCCCCTGGGCCTTGAGCAGGCGGAGACAGTCAGCCAGCACCGTCAATGTGCGCAGGCCCAGGAAGTCCATCTTCATCAATCCCAGGTCCTTCAGGGTCTCGTGGGGGAACTGGGTGATGACGTGCCCTTCTGGTGTCCGCTGCAGGGGCACATGGTCGATGAGCGGCTCGTGGGCGATGACTACCCCGGCCGCATGCATCGAGGCGTGCCTGGCCAGGCCTTCGAGTTTGCGGGCCATGTCCACTACCCGCCGCACATCGCCGTTGGACTCATACAGCTCGCGCAATTCGCGCCCCGATTCCAAGGCTTTGTCGAGGGTACCGCCCAACTGGAACGGGACCAGCTTGGCGATGCGGTCCACGTCCGCGTAAGTGAGGTTGAGGGCCCGCCCGACGTCCCTGATCGCCGCCCGGGGCGCCATCGTCCCGAAGCTGATGATCTGCGCGACCCGGTCGGTCCCGTACTTCTGCGCCACATAGTCGATGACTTCGCCCCGGCGCAGCCAGCAAAAGTCGATATCCAGGTCGGGCATGTCCAGCCGCTCAGGGTTGAGGAACCGGTCGAATAAGAGCCCATGCTGGATGGGGTCGACCCCGGTGATCCCGAGCACGTACGCGACGAGGCAGCCGGGGCCGCTACCCCGCCCAGGACCCACGGGGATGCCGCGGGAGCGGGCGAAGTCAACGAAGTCGGCCACCACCAGGAAGTAGCCGGCAAACCCCATCCTGCAGATCAGCCCGAGCTCCCGCTCCAGGCGCTCGCTTCGTTCCGGCCCGGGCTCGGGTCCATACCGCTCCACCAGGCCCGCCGCACATCGCCGCCGCAGGTGCTGCTCGGGGGCCTCCCCTCCGGGCGCGTCCCACTGCGGGAGGTGGTGGCCACCGAACTGGAACTCGAAGGAGCACCGTTCGGCGATGGCCAGGGTGTTGCTGAGGGCCTCAGGGACTTCGCTGAACAGGGCCTCCATTTCGCCGGGGGGTTTGAAGTAGAACTCATCGTTGGGGAAGGTGAGCCGGTCCTTGTCGGCGATGGTCTTCAGGGTCTGGATGCACAGGAGCACATCATGGGCCTCGGCGTCGGCCCGGGTGAGATAGTGGGAGTCGTTGGTGGCCACCACGCCCAAGCCCAGCGCGTGGGCCAGTTCGAGCAGGGCGGCGTTGGCGTGGCGTTCCTCGCCGAGGTAGTGGTCCTGCAGCTCGAGCAAGAAGCCATCGGATCCGAAGATGTCCCTGTAAGTCCCGGCGAGCTTCCTCGCCTGATCGGCCCGCCCGGCCAGCAGCAGCCTGGGGATCTCTCCGGACAGGCAGCCGCTTAAGGCGATGAGCCCCTCCGCGTGGGCAGCGAGCAGTTCGGTGTCCACCCGCGGCTTGTAGTAGAAGCCCTCCAGGTGGCCTAGGGATACCAGCTTAACCAGGTTGCGGTAACCGGTGGCGTTAGCGGCAAGCAGCACCAGATGATGGGCGGCGTCGTCCACGCCGGGCTGCTTGTGGGTGCGGCCGCGCGCCGCCGTGTACACCTCACAGCCGATGATTGGGTTGACCCCGCGGGCCTCACAGGCCCGGTAAAAATCCACGGCCCCGTAGAGGACGCCGTGGTCGGTGAGGGCGACGGCGGGCATGCCGAACTCTTGGGCCTTGCGCGCCAGGTCGTCCAGGCGGGAGAGGCCGTCGAGCAGGCTGTACTCGCTGTGATTATGGAGGTGGACGAAGCCAGCCAACGGTCAACCTCCCCTGCGGACATGTCCCAAGCGCCCCCTGCATACTGTAAGAACACCCAGACCGAGCGAGGGGCGATGGGCCGTGCCCTGGAAACAGTGTCCTGCGTGCCAGCAACTCAGCTATTCGGCTCAGTGGCGGGCCGACGACTGGCCGTGCCCTGCCTGCGGCTGGCAGATGGCCGGGAGACCTGATCTTGACCCGGTGCCGCGTGGCGGCACTCCGCAGCCAGGAAGCACTCGTCACAGCGTGGAACCGGACGGCAGACCTCCCGGCCGTGCCTGACCAGGTTGATGTGGAGCGGGTAGACCTCTTCAGGAGGGATGCGGACCTGCAGGTCGCCCTGGACGCGGGCGGGGGTGGCTGCGGCTGAGAGGCCCAGCCGGTCGGCCAGCCGGTGCACGTGGGTGTCCACCGGGAACACCGGCCTGCCCAGGCCAAACAGGAGGGCGCAGGCAGCGGTCTTGGGTCCCACGCCAGGGAAGGCAGTCAGATAGGTCATGGCCTCGTCGTCGCCGAGGGCCGCCAGGCCGTCAAGGCTCATGCGCCCCCAGTCCCGCTGCACTTGGGCAAGGGCCGCCGTGATGGCCGCAGCCTTCTGGGAATAGAGCCCGGCTGGGCGGATCAACTCTTCGACGGTGGCGGTGTCCGCCCGGGCCGCCTCCTCCCAGGAAGGGAAACGTGCCCTCAACCGGCCCAAGGCGATGTCGCGCAACTGGTCAGTGGTCGACTGGGACAGGATCGCCCTGACCAACTCAGTCAAGGTATCACCCTTCGGCCAGGCGGGATCCCCGTACTGCAGCTTGAGCCTCTCCGACAGCCGCTTGAGGCGGCTTCGTCCATCAATCACAGCCCTTGCACCAGCCGCTTAAACGTATCCCCGCGATCCTCAAAGTTGGCGAACATGTCGAAGCTGGGGCACCCCGGCGACAAGAGCACCGCCTCCCCCGGCCGGGCCAGCCTGCGGGCGGCCGCGACCACCGCTGGGTAGTCGTCCACGGTGACCAGTTCGGGACCGCCACCCAGCCTGGCCTTAGTCTCGGCCAGAGTGTCCGCGAGCTTCCCGGCCATGGCCCCCACGAGGATGACGACCCGGGCCCGCCCGCAGACGGCCTCGGCCAACTCTCTGAAGTCGCTCTTCTTGTCCGACCCGCCGAGGATGAGCACGAGTCCCGTCTGCACCGCCGCCAGGGCCGCCATGGTCTCGTTTGGCGCCGTAGCCTTGGAGTCGTTCAGGTACACGACCCCGTCCAACTCCCGCACGAGTTCGATGCGGTGGGGCACCCCTTGAAAGGATCGGGCTACCTCGGCCATGGCCTCGACCGGTACCCCGAAGCGGCCGGCCGCCAGCGAGGCGGCCAGCAGGTTGGCCACATTGTGCAGGCCCGGGATGAACACCTCGCCTCGCCGGCACAAGGGCTGTCCCTGATAGACGAGGGCATCCCCCTCCAACCAGGCGCCGTCCACCGGAGCCGCCAAGCTGAACCACAACACCCTGCCGGGGCAGCGGCCCGCCATGTCCCTGGTGGCCGGGTCGTCCGCGTTCAGCACCGTCCAGTCCGCAGCCGCCTGGCAGGCGAAGATGCGTTCCTTGGCGGCGACGTACTCGTCCATGGAAGCGTGGTAGTCCAGATGGTTAGGGGCGATGTTGGTCACCACCGCCACGGGCGGACTGACCGTCAGGTCCTGCAGCTGGAAGCTGGACAGCTCCAGCACAACCGGGTCGCTAGGCTGCACGTCCAGGGCAAAGGCGATCAGGGGCACCCCGATGTTCCCGCCTACCCGCACCGGCAAGCCGACCCGGCGCAGCATCTCCCCCACCAGGGTGGTCGTGGTGGTCTTGCCCGCGCTGCCGGTGACGCCGCAGATCCGGCCGCGGCAGAGCTGGAAGAACAGCTCGATCTCGCTGGACAAGCGCACGCCGCGCCTGGCGGCCTCGACCAGGGCCGGGTGGGTCCGCTTCACCCCGGGGCCGAGGAAGAGCACATCGAAATTCAAGTCAGCCAGGTACCCTTCGCCGAGCCTCGCCTCGGACAGCAAGGGGGCCACCGCCTGGTACCTGTCCTTGAGCTGGGGGGCCGTCTTCTGATCCAGGCCGGCAAGGTCAAACCCGTGGGAGGCCAGGAACTGGATGAGGGGTACATTGGAGATACCCAGGCCGACCACGCCCAACCGCTTGCCTCGCAACGCCGCTAGGGGGCCAGGTTCCGCCACTTGGCTCAGGACGCCCCCTTCAACAGCGCTTCGATGCGGTCAAGTCCTTCCTTGATCCGCTCCATGGACGTCGCGTAAGACAGCCGCACATGCTGGGGTGAACCGAAGCCGCTGCCGGGCACGATGGCCACCAGCGCCTGCTCGAGGATGGCCTGGGAGAGGTCGTCCCCGTTCCGGATGACGCGGCCGCCTACGCTCTTGCCCACCAGGCCTGCCAGGCCGGGGAACAGGTAGAAGGCCCCGTCCGGGCGCCTGCAGGAGAACCCCGGCATGGCTGCCACCCGCGCATACATGTAGTCCCGCCGGCGCTTGAACTCCTCCACCATAGCCTTGATCGGCTCCTGAGGCCCGTTGAGGGCCGTCACGGCGGCTTTCTGGGACAGGGAGGTCGGGTTGGAGGTGACATGGCCCTGGAGGTCGCCCATGGCCTTAGCCAGTTCAGATTCGGCAGCCGCCCAGCCGATCCGCCACCCGGTCATGGCGTAGGTCTTGGAGACACCATTGATGACCACGGTGCGCCGCTTCACCTCAGGCCCGAAGGAGGCGATGCTGACCTGCTTCACCCCGTCGTAGACCAGCTGGTCGTAGATCTCATCGGTCACGATGAACAGGTCGCGACGGACAGCCACATCGGCGATGGCCTCGAGTTCCTCGGGCGGGTACACCACCCCGGTCGGGTTGGAGGGGCTGTTGAGGTTGATCACGCGGGTGCGCGGGTTGATGCGCTTTTCGATCTCCTCGGCCGTCATCCGGAAACCCTTGCGCTCATCGGTGGTGATGGCCACCGGCACCGCGCCAGCCAGCCGGATGATCTCAGGGTAGCTGACCCAGCAGGGATGCTGGATGATGACTTCGTCCCCCTCGTCGCACAGGGCCATGTAGGCGTTGTACAGGGCATGCTTGGCGCCCACGGACACGACGATCTGGTTGAGCGAGTAATCCAGGCCGCTGTCGCGCTTGAACTTGGCGGCGATAGCCTGTTTCAGGTCGGGGATGCCTGCCACGGGAGTGTACTTGGTGAATCCCGCCTCTAGGGCCTTGACCGCTGACTCTTTGATGTGGGCCGGAGTGTCATAGTCAGGTTCGCCCACGCCAAAGTTCACGACATCCTTCCCTTCAGCCTGCATCTGCTTGGCCTTAGCGTCGATGGCGAGGGTCGGCGATGGACTGATGGCTGAAACCCGCCGCGACAGGTACACGGTGGTCACTCTCCCCTCCAGACTCTGCTGAGGGCTAATTCGCCAGCCGCTGAGGCGTTCCTCCAACGGCAGGCATGCTGGGTGCCGGGGGCTAGGGGTACGCGGCTGCGAGGGACTCCACCAAGTCGAGGAGTTGTTCCCGGGCCCAGGCGGGAGGCAGGGACAGCAGCTGTCGGCGGGCCGCCTGCAGCCGGCTCCCGGCCGACTGTAAGGCGTAGGTCACCGCCCCAGAGTCCTGTGCAGCCTTGTACAACCGCCGCAGTTCGCCCCGGGCGAACCGCCGTGCTTCCAGGCACGCCCTGAGCATGGGCCCGTGCTGGCTGTCGTCGAGCAACCTCAGGGCAGGCAGGGTGAGGATGCCGCGGCGCAGGTCGCTGCCCACCGGCTTGCCGAGGGTGCGGGCCGAGGCAGTGAAGTCGAGCACGTCATCCTTGAGCTGAAAAGCGAACCCTAGCTGCAACCCGAAGTCAGCCAGGGCATCGGTGCAGGCAGGGTCGAGTCCGGCGAGCTGGGCGCCCGCCCGGCAGCAAGCCGCGAACAGGCTGGCGGTCTTCAGCCTGATTCGCGTCAGATAGGCTTCCTCCCCGCCCGAGGGGTCATAGAGAGATGCCAACTGGGTCAGCTCGCCCTGACACATGTCGGCGATGGCCTCACTCATGGTCCCCACGACGCCATACTGGGCCTGGCAGGTCAGCAGCATGTAGGCTTGCGCCCACAGGTAATCCCCTATGAGCACCGCGGTGTGATTGCCCCATTTGGCGGCGACGCTGGGACGTCCCCGGCGGCGCTTGGCGCCGTCGATGATGTCGTCATGGACCAGAGAGGCGAGGTGGATAAGTTCCACGGCTGCCCCTACATGGATGATAGCCCGCGGGTCAGCCTCGCCCAGCGAAGCGGCGAGGATGACCAGGATCGGGCGCAGCCGCTTGCCGGGCCGTTCCAGCAAGTGGGTGACGATGCCGGTCAAGGGCCCCGACGTCCGGGCCAGCATACCTGCGAGTTCAGCCTCAACCTCAGTCAGGGAAGGCAGGAGGACGTTCCGGCCGCTTGACAGAAAAGCCGCACCCTTTCGGTCAGACTAGGGTCTAGTGTGGGCCCACCCCTCGTTCCCCATGCGTTCCTGCCAGGATTTTCTGGGGATGAACCACAGCCTGTCTGGACACAACATGGATGCGCCGTTAGATCTCCCACAGGACAGGTAAACAACGGGTGCTCGAACCAGCAAGCGATCCAGCTCTGAATCTCGCTTACGGCGGGACAGGGCCGACCGGAACGAGTCCGGTTGGCCCTGTCGTGTTCACCCTTATGGCTGCGGAAGCGCTGTTCGGCGTGCTGCCCAGGGTCGGCAGGGAGCTGGACAAGTGGCGGCGGCGGGCCGTGGCTATCCCCGACCCAGCCCTCCGGCGGCAAGCCCTGGCCAGCATCGCCACCAAGGCCTTCCACTGCCAGGGCGGGGGGGTGCTGGCCCTGGCCGCGGGCACCCTCGATCTGATCGAACCCATCGTAGCCTACCAGACTATCTCCGATTATCTCGACAACCTGTGCGACCGTACCGGCTCCCTGGCTGGCGCAAGCTTCCGCACGTTGCACCTCGCCATGCTTGACGCCGTGGGTCCGGCGGGCAGGGTCCGGGACTACTACGGCACCGGTGTGGACGATGGCGGTTACTTGACTGGCCTGGTGAGGACCTGTCAGACCGGCTTGGCCCGGCTACCCGGCATCGAACGTGTCCGGCCGGAGCTCAGGCGCTTCGCCGGGCTGTACTCAGACCTGCAGGTGTACAAGCATCTGCGGCCGTCGGTCAGGGCGGGCCTTTTGTCAGCGTGGCACAGCCGGGTCAGCGGGGACTGGCCGGGCATCGCCTGGTGGGAGTTCGCGGCTGCGTGCGGGTCCACCCTCGCTTCCTTCGCGCTGTTCGCGCTTGCCGCCCGCCCCGGCCTGACGACTGAGGAGGTTGACGCCGTGAAGGACGCCTATTTCCCCTGGGTGTGCGGTTGGCATATCCTCCTTGACTACCTGATCGACGAGGCCGAGGACGAGCAGCACGGCGACTTCAACTTCGTCACGCGCTACCCGTCACCAGCCGCCCGGAGGGAAGGTCTGGCCCACTTTCAGCACAAGGCCATGGTCGCCGCAGCCTCCCTGCCCGGCCGGCCTGTCCATGCCTTCGCCGTAGCCGGACTGGCTGCCCTGTACCTGTCGGACAAGAAGGCCTTGCACCCCCGGCTGCGTGAAGAGGCCCGGTCCCTCTTGCGGAGATCCGGGCCATACTCCAAGAGCCTATTCCTTTGCTGCCGTTTGCTCAGGGCTGCCGGCCTGCTCTAGCTCAGGTGCGCCACCCTTGGCTCTGCGTTTGGTCAACAGACCCCCGATGCGCCCCGTCTCGGCGGCGGTGAGGTCCCCCCAGCCGCCTGCCTGAACCTTGTCGTACAGCCCTAGCTCCCTGGCGATGTCCAGCTTCATGACATCCTCGGGGGTCAGCGGCTTCTCCTTCTTGACCTTCTCCCTCGCCGGCTGGGGCTTGCCCGAAACCGCCCTGGCGGACTCGGCCCGCACACCGGCAGTCACTTGCCTAGCTGGGTCCTTCGGCATCACAGCACCTCCTCCTGGTTAGTCTGCCATGGAGGAGGCTGGGGTATCCCCTCCAGCGTTAGGCCTTCTTGTCGAAGGTGTTGTCCGCGCCACAGCCGGGGCACTTCTTGGGCTTGCACCTGGTCTCGATGGCATGGCCGCACTTGGCGCACACGAACTTCCCCACTCCCTATCCCTCCCCTGCATCCAGTTCTGGGGCCAATTCCCCCAGGTCAAACCACGGTCTCATCCCGTCCACGATGATGCGGAGGACGTCATCGCGGAGGATGAGCAGACGGTGTTCCGCGGCGAACAACTCCTTCACCAGCGGGTGGAAGGCGATGACCTCGCGCAGCTGTTCCAACTCCTTGACGGCGGAAGCAGCGGGCTCCTCCCCGGCGGCGCTACGCCTGATCAGCGCGGCCTGCCGGCGGTAATAGTCCTGCAGCATCCGGCGGGTCTCCTCGTTCGCCGCCGCGCCGTCCCTGGCCTTGGCGAACTCGGCGCATTCCCCGCACTTGGCCAGGGCCCGGGCCAACCGATGCGCCAGATCGTAGACTTCCATGAGGGGTCCTCTCCCTTCGAGGCGTCAGCTGTCAGCGACAGGCCCCGGCGCCAGCAGGGCCACGGGCACGCCGGAAAAGGCGTAGGACACAGGCCGGATGACTGTGAGCACCCCATCGGTAGTCGCCACCACGGGTTCTCCCTCGACCCTGCCGACGACCTGCGCCTTGCTGACGGTGTCGCCCGGGTTGACCTCCGGCCTGAACAGCCCAGCCACCGGCGGCCGCAAGGGCACCAGCCTGCCATAGAAGCAGGGCCTGACTTCCGGCGGCTCGCCGTGGATGACCCCGAGGCTTTGCAGCAGACCAGCCAGGGCGGTGAAGGCTTCCTCGCCCGCCTCCAGGCTGACCTCGCCAAAGGCCCCGCCTCCGGCCAGTTCGAGGATGACTGCAGGGATCCCCCGGTGGCCGACTTCAACGAACAGCTGACCGCGCGCCCCAGTCGAGGCAACGGCGATGGGCAGTGCCAGCCGTTCAGCCAGCTGCCTGGCGTGGCCGAACTCAGCATACTGGGCCAGGATGTGGCTGCGGCTGAAGGGCCCGCAGCAGTGCAGGTCGACCACATAGTCGGCGGTGCCGGCCTCGTCCCAAATGGCGGCCGCCGCCCGTTGCGAAGGGGTTCCCGCCCTGTCGCCGGGAAAGATGCGGTTTAGGTCCAGCCTGTCAAAGGGGGAACTGCGTGCCAAGCGCCTGAAGGCCGATGGGTTGGACACAGCTACGATGGTCACCTCGCCCTTGGGCTCGGCGCCTTGCAGGAATGCCGCCAGCCGGCGGGCGACATACACGCCGGTCGTCTCATTGCCATGTAAGCCCGCCACCACCAGCAGCCGCGGGCGCCCATGCCCGAAGTCGGCCAGCTCGATATGCTCCCCCAGGTACGGGTCAATGGTCACAACCCTTCGACGCACCCTAACCCACCTCTCGCTCGTAACAGACCTCGCCGTCGATCAACACCAGCTTGCAGACGCTTAGCGTCTCAAAGGGGTGACCACTGAATACGGCTATGTCCGCATCCTTGCCGGGCTCCAGGGAACCGATTCTGGCCGAGAGGCCCAGGATCTCCGCGGCGTTGCTGGTGATGGCCCGCAACGCCTCCTCCTCCGGCATGCCTTCGCGCACAGCCAAGCCCGCATGCAGGGCCAGCCACTTCGTGCTGGAGGCCCCGTCCACTTGGATGGCCAGCTTCACCCCGGCTCTGGCCAGGATCCCGGGGTTTTTCAGGGTCACGTGCTCCAGCTCCATCTTGGACCTGGTCATGAGCAGGGGCCCCACTGTGCACGGCACGCCCTTCGCGGCCAGGAGGTCGGCGATCTTGTAGCCCTCGGTGGCGTGCTCGATCACGTAGTCCAGCCCGAACTCCTCAGCGATCCTGATGGCTGTCAGGATATCGTCGGCGCGATGGGCATGGATGCGGGCCTTCCACTCCCGCTTGAGCACCCTGCCTAAGGCCTCCCACTTCAGGTCGCGGTCAGGCAGCTTCGGCCGCTTGCCATCGGCCGGCTCCTCCTGCGCCCGCTCCAAGTTGTTCAGGTAATTGGCTGCGTGCACCAACGCGTTGCGCAGCAGGGCGGCGTTGCCCATTCGCGTACTGGGGGCCTGCTTCTTGGTCTCACCGTAGACCCGTTTCGGGTTTTCCCCCAGGGCCATCTTCATGCCCTCCGAGCCGGGAATCACCATCTCGTCGGCGGTCCTGCCCCTGAGCTTGATGGCCACGCCGGTGCCGCCCACGATGTTGGCGCTGCCGGGACCCGTGTACACCGTCGTGACCCCCGCCGCCAGCACCTCGGGGAAAGCCGGATCCCCTGGGTTAATGGAGTCAATCCCCCGGATATGGGGGGTGATCGGGTCGGTGGTCTCGTTGCCGTCAGCCGTCGCCGGCACCGAAGGCTCGCCGAACAGCCCGAGGTGGCTGTGGGCGTCGATCAGCCCCGGCATGACGTACTTGCCATCAGCCCGGTAGACCTTGGCATCGTCGGGCACTGCGATACCTTTCCCCACTGCGGCGATGCGGCCGCCATCGATCAGGACAGTGCCCGCCGGGATGAAGCCTGCTGTTCCGGTGTAGACCCTACCACCTGTGATGGCAATCAACGCATTCCCTCCCTGAGTCACCTTTGGTGACAGGGATTCGGCCCGGCAGAGGAAGAATCCTTGTGTAGGCGAAGGTTCCTTCCCGGAGGGAAACTACCCACCATGCCCACTGAGCGTCTGTTCGACCATGACCCGTACCTGAGGCACACCACTGCCCGCGTAGTCGCGATGCGGGCAGTAGGCGGCTCCAGCCACATGGCCCTCGACCGCACCGTCTTCTACCCGGAAGGGGGCGGCCAGCCCGACGACCGTGGCACCCTGGGCGGCGTGCCAGTCCAGGCCGTGTACGAGGAAGACCGGGTGATCTGGCACGTCGTCCCCGGCCCGGCCCCCGCCGGGGAGGTCAGCCTCGCCCTCGACTGGGAGAGGCGCTTTGACCATATGCAGCAGCACGCCGCCCAGCATGTGCTGTCGGCAGTCCTGGTGGGCCGCGCCCGGCCCACGCACTCCTTCCACCTCGGGACAGTAGCCAGCACCATCGATGTGGGTGGCGACCCCCTCGACCCCGCCACAGCAGCCACAGCCGAAGCCGCGGCCAACGCCGTCCTCTGGTCCGACAGGCCCATTACCTGCCGGGTGGTCGGCGCCGCGGTCGCCGGCGGGCTGCCCCTGCGCAAAGAAACTAGCCGTACCGGGGACGTGCGGCTGGTGGAAGTAGAGGGGTGCGACCTTTCGGCCTGCGGCGGCACCCACCCCGCCCGCACCGGCGAGTGCGGCCTGGTGAAGGTCATCCGCCTTGAGCGCTACAAAGGCGGCACCAGGGTCTACTGGGTGGCCGGAGGGCGCGCCCTCGCCGATTACGCCCAGCGCCTGGAGGCCTTGGGGGCCACGGCGGCGGTGCTGTCTTGCGGCCCCGCCGAGGTACCCGCCGCGGCTGAGCGTGCCTTAGCCGAGCAGGCGGAGCTGCGGGACCGGCTTAAGGACCTCGCCGCACGCGAGGCGGAGCTGGCGGCCCAATACCTGGCCGCTCGGGCTGAACTCCTCCCCAACGGCCTCAAGGTAGTCCTGACCCCGCAAGCTGGCCGGACCGCAGCTGAGCTGCAGGCCCTGGGCCAACGCCTGGCGCTCGTCCCTGAGCTGGCGGGGGTGCTGGTAGCGGAGAGCGATGGGCTGCGGGTGGTAGCCTTCACCGGGGCCCAGGCCCCCGTGACAGCCAAGGGGCTCATCGCGCACCTCAACGCGGCCCTGGGGCTGCGCGGCGGCGGCAGTGACCGGGTAGCCCAGGGTGGGGGCGACGCCACCCCAGCGGAGGTGCTGGAGGCGGCCCGGCAGTGGCTCGAGGGAGCACAGTCCCGTCAAGACTGAGTACGCCGGCGCCGATCCCTCCGAATCAGCGGCGGCCGCCAACGGGCGGCCGCCTACCACTCTGTCCTAGGAAACTCCTAGCCTTAACCGATCACCCCGAACTCCCTGCCTACCTTGGCCAGGGCCTCGATGGTTCTGTCCAGGTCCTCCCGGGTGTGGGTGGCCATCAGGCTCAATCTCAGCCTGGCCTTGCGCTTGGGCACGGCCGGGAAGGCCACCGGGTTGAGGAAGACGCCTTCCTCGTGCATGCGCTTATTCATCCGCAGCACCTTGGCGTCGTCGTCCACCAGCACGGGGATGATGGCGGTCTCTGTCCTGCCGAGGTCGAACCCGAGCCCCCGCAAGGTGGCGGTCGTGTACCTGATGTTGTCCCAGAGGGCCTGGCGCAGCCATGGCTCATCTTCGATGACGTCCAGGGCGGCGATGAGGGCTGCGGCCACGGCCGGGGCGGTGTTGGTGGAGAACATGTAAGACCGCCCGTAGAAGCGGATGTACTCCACCACCTCGCGGGTGGAGGCGACGAACCCGCCTACGGCGCCGAGGGCCTTGGACAGGGTCCCGGCCACGATGTCGATCTGTCCCTCAACGCCGAAGTGCTCCGGCGTCCCCCGCCCAGTCGCCCCGAGCACGCCCGTGGCGTGAGCTTCGTCGATCATCACCTTGGCCCCGTAGCGGCGGGCAAGCTCCAGGATGGCCGGCAGGGGCGCGATGTCACCATCCATGGAAAAGACCCCGTCCACGATGACCAGCTTGCCGCCCGGCTCGGCGTCGCCTTGGACCAGGATCTGCGCGAGGTTAGCCATGTCGTTGTGGCGGAAGGCCCGGACCTGCGCCCCGGACATCCGGCAGCCGTCGATGATACTGGCGTGGTTCAGCCGGTCGTTGATGGCGGTATCGCCTCTGCGCAGCAGGGCCATGAGGCACCCGATGTTGGATCCGTAACCCGAGGAGAACACGACGGCGTCTTCGCAGTCCTTGAACTGGGCCAGACGTTCCTCCAACCGGCGATGAATGACCTGGGTCCCCCCCAGCAAGGGGACGCTGCCGGCACCGACGCCGAACTCCCGCATGGCCTTGAGGCCCGCCTCCACCACTTTGGGGTGGTTGGTGAGGCCCAGATAGTTGTTGGAGGCCATCATGACCAGCTCGTGGACGGTCCCCGTCAAGGGATCCTGGACGGTGACTCGGTTCTGATTGGGACAGGTCAGCGTGCGGCGGTAGGCGAACTCGCCCCGCTGCCGCAGTTCGGCGATGAACTTGCTGAACGGCACGGTTTTGGCGAACAGGTCCTTGTCGGTGAGTTCGTAGTAGTCGGCGAGGCTCGGCAGCCTCTCAGTCAGCACCCCGGTGTGTTCGCCCATCGCCCGGCCTCCCTGTGCCTAGCTTGTGCACAATCCTGTACACATACATTCTAGCACAGGTTCGTTGGGCTAGCAAGGCTCCCCCAGCTGTGCTCCGGGTCAGTCCTCGCCCAGTACCCTTAGTTCCAGCTCCAAAGACACCCCGGACAAGCGCCGTACCTCTGCCTGCACCAACTCGACCAGGCGCAGAACCTGCGCGCAGGTCGCCTCGCCCACGTTGACGATGAACCCGGCATGCAGGGGTGAGACCTGGGCGTCCCCGACCCGCAGGCCTTTAAGACCCGCAGACTCGATCAAGGGGCCGACATAGTGCCCAGCCGGCCGCTTGAACACGCTCCCCGCACTCGCAACGCTTAGGGGCTGCTTAGAGCGCCGCTCCACTGCCAACTCAGCCATGCGGCGCCGGATAGCGGCAGGGTCCCCTGGGCTGAGGGAGAACTCGGCCTCCACCACCACCCAGGCCTTGTCCTGGACGGCGCTTCGCCTGTAGCCGAAGCCCAATGCGGCCGCATGCTGTCTGTCAATGCTGCCCGCACCATCGATGACAAGGCACGACCGCACGACCGCGCTCATCTCCCCGCCGTAAGCGCCGGCGTTCATGGCCACAGCGCCGCCCACACTGCCTGGGATTCCCTCGGCAAACTCCAGGCCAGCCAGTCCGTAGCGCGCAGCGGCAGCCGCGACGTCCTTGAGGGCAGCGCCCGCCCCAGCCGTGAGGGTGGCTTCCCCGTCGAAGCGGATGCCGGCCATGGCCTCACCGATGCGGATCACCAACCCCCGGACGCCGCCGTCGCGGACGAGCAGGTTGCTGCCGAGCCCGATGACAACCTTGGGGACTCCGTGGGTCTCAGCCAGCCTCAGCAGCGCGCTGAGCTCGCCGACGGAGGCTGGCTCCGCGAGGACGTCCGCCGGCCCACCGATGCGGAAGGTGGTGTACTCCCGCATCGGGGCGCGTTCCTGCAGCCGCTCCGCAGGGAGCAGCTCGCGCAGGGCACGCCGGAATCCCTCCATGCTGCCCACCTCCTTGCCGCTGATTTACACGTTGGCCCGCGAAGTCCTGCGCGTCAGCCCTGCGCCTCATACTATACCCGGGGCCGCAAAGGGAAGCAGCAAGGGCCGACCTCAAGGCCGACCCTCGTGCGGTAGGTGCTCTGGATCCTACTTCTTGAAGGACTTGACGGCGTTCTGCGCGGCCACCCGTCCGAAGACGATGTTGGCAGTGGCCGTGGAGACCAGGAACTTGTTCTCGCCGAAGATGCCGCCTACGCACTCGCCGGCGGCGAACAGACGGGAGACGGGCTGGCCGCCCTTGAGAACCTGCCCGCTAGCGTTGATCTTGATGCCTCCCAGGGTAGCATACACGCCCGGCTTGATCTCCAGGGCGAAGAAGGGCCCTTCCAGGGCGGGGCCAAAGCGCGGCCGCCCGAACTCGGCGTCGGCGCCGGCCTTCACCGCAGCGTTGAACGCCTTGAGGGTAGCGGTGAGATTTGCCCCGGGAACTCCCAGTTTGCTGGCGAGTTCGGCTGCGTCCTTGCCCTCCACTAGGATGCCCTGGCCCTTCCAGGTCTCGATATTCTTGGCCTGGGCTTCTTGCTGGCCCTTGCCAAAGACGAGGAACGCTTTCTTACCGGGCTGAGCGAGGACAGCCTTGGAAGCGGTGATGTTGTCAGCCAGTTCGTTGACAAATCGCTTGCCTTCACTGTTGATGAAGATGGCCCCACCTGCCTCCACGCCCCGGGCCACGGTGCCGCGGGTAGTGACGGTATGGTAAGCCTGGACGTACTCCAGATGGGTCAGGTCGGCGCCGACGGCCTTGGCCATCTTGATGCCATCACCGGTGGAGCCGGGTGCCACCACGTTCGTCTGCAGATCCGTCCACGCCGGGGAGAGCTCTTTGAGCATCGCCGCGTTGGCGCCATAACCGCCGGTGGCGATAATGGTAGCCTTGCCCCGCACGTACAGCGTCTTCCCGTCCTTCTGCTTCGCCTTCACACCCAGGGTGGTGCCCTTGGAGTCGACCACCAGCTCAGTGGCCTCGGTCTCCAGGAGGATCTCTACGCCAGCCTTGGTGGCTGCCGCCTGCAGCGCCTTCACCGTCTCAACGCCGGGGGAGCCGGCCTCGGCAGTGTGCCTGGACGGGAACAGCGCGGGGTTAGACAGCTTGAACTTGAAGCCTTGCTTCTCGAGCCACTCCAAGGCTGCCGCGGATTGGTCGGCCAGGAGCTTGGTCAGCTCAGGGATACCCTTGCTGTTACCGTACTTCTTGACATCCTCCAAGTACTTAGCAGCGGTATAATCGACCCCGGCCGCTTTCTGCCACTTGCTGCCGCCCGCGTCCAGCCCGCCTCCGGCCATCATGGTAGTGCCGCCAAGGGCTGCGCGCTTCTCGAGCAGGATTACCTTAGCGCCAAGGCTGGCAGCTTCCACCGCCGCCGTCAGACCCGCTCCGCCACCACCAATGATGACGACATCAGTGGTCTTCCTGGCGTCAGCCTGGACCTTAGGCCCGCAACCCGCCACCAACGCGAGCAAGAGGCCGAGCGCCATCACCATTACTAGACTTCGTTTCACTGCGTCACTCCTCCCTGTATTCGACCTACCGCTCAAAGCGGGTAGCTCGCGGCACACGCGAACACCACTCCGGTCTCTCCCGTCCTTGTGGTCGTCACGGGGTAGCTCGGGGTAGTCTTGTACTTGTGAACTCAACCGCAAGTATCGTGCCAACCAGTGCAGGGCCGGCAAGCCCAGTAACAAGGGGGCCCAGCACCGCCGAGGCGTCAGAATCCTGTCGTGTGACCGTGCTACCCGCCAATTCCTTGGACAAGCCCCCCGCCTGTGCGGTATAATGCTTGTGACCAAGAACGCAGCGCGCACAGCCAACCAGGGAGAGATTGGATCATGCCCGCATCACAGACCATCATTGGCAATAGCGCCGGGATCATCGCGGTCCATCGCCTCATCCGCAAAGTGGCTCCTACGGACAGCACCGTGTTGGTGCGCGGGGAGAGCGGCACCGGCAAAGAACTGGTGGCCCAGGCCATCCATGCAGGCAGCGCCAGGACAAGCAGCCCCTTCGTCACCATCAACTGCGCTGCACTGCCTGAGACGCTGCTGGAGTCGGAGCTCTTCGGGCACGCCCGTGGGGCCTTCACGGGCGCCGTATCCGCCAAGAAGGGGCTGTTTGAGGAAGCCGACGGCGGCACCCTGTTCCTGGACGAGATCGGCGATGTCAGCCTGGCGCTTCAGGCCAAGCTGCTCCGGGTCCTGCAGGAACACGAATTCATGCGCATCGGCGAGACGAAGCCACGCCAAGTAGATGTGCGCGTAATTGCCGCCACCAACCGTAACCTAGAGCAGACCGTGGCAGCCGGGTCGTTCCGTTCTGAGCTATACTACCGCCTAAATGTGGTCTCCATCAGCCTACCCGCCTTGCGCGAGCGACGTGAGGACATCCCCTTGCTAGCGCGCGCGTTCCTGGAACGGTTTAGACTCCGTACGGGCAGGTCGCTCGGGGGCTTCGCCCCTGAGGCTATGGGGGCCCTGTGCGGCTATGACTGGCCTGGCAACGTCAGGGAGCTGGAGAACGCCCTGGAACGGGCTGTCATCCTCTGCGAAGGGGAGCTCATCGGCTTGGCGGACCTGCCGGAGGCAATCGCCGGCGAGGCGGCCGACATCCCGCACACGGGCCCACCTTTCCGCGAAGCTGTGGAGAGCTTCCAGCGCCGCCTGATCTGTGACGCTCTGGAGCGTGCCGGTTGGATCCAGTCCCGGGCAGCACGCAGCCTCGGGCTGAAGCGCACCACCCTCAGCGAGATGATGAAGCGGCTAGGCATCGGTAACCGGGGGCCGAATTAGGCTTGGACATGTCCCCTCCAGGCTGGTAAAATGGAAGCGCAAGGGAATTGGGGGCTGATACATGAGCATTCGCGTGGTGACTGACAGCACCGCCGACCTTCCCCTCCAGCTCGCTGATCAGCTTGGCATCGACGTAGTGCCGTTGTGGGTGACCTGGGCAGGCCAGCAGTACCGCGACCGCCTTGATCTCTCCCCGGGAGAGCTGTACGCACGCCTGCCCACTTGCCGCGAGTTGCCCCGGACGTCCCAACCGGCCCTCGGCGATTTCCTGGCCGTGTACGAGCGGCTGCTGGCCGAGGGCCATCACATCATCTCCATACACATCTCCAGCAAGCTCAGCGGGACCATGGAGTGTGCCCGCCAAGCCCGGGACCTGCTCCGCACGAAGGCGATCGCGGTGGTGGACTCGCTCGCAGGCTCACTGGGCTGCGGGTTTCAGGCCATCGAAGCTGCCCGGGCGGTCCTGAGGGGCGCAAGCGTGGCCGAGGTCCTGATGCGGGTTGAGCGCGTCCGTGCCTCGATGCAGGTGCTTTTCTGCCTGGATACCCTCGCCTATCTGGAACGGGGCGGCCGGATCGGCAAGCTCCCGGCCATGTTGGGCGGGCTGCTGAACGTCAAACCCCTGTTGATGGTCAAGGATGGCGCCATCGCAGCGCTGGGCAGGGCCAGAGGCACCCGGGCCGGCCTCGAGGAGCTGCTCCGGCATGCCCGGGAGCTTTGGCCCCAGTCCGGGGCAGTCACCGCCGGCATCATTCACGGAGGGGCCGCGGAACTAGCCCAGGTCCTCCAACGCCGCCTGTGCGAGGTCTTCGGCCTGTCCGACATTCTCATCGCGGAAACCGGGCCGGCCATCGGCACCCACACAGGGCCGGGCGCCGTGGGCTTGGCCTTTTACAGCTCTCCTGGGGAGGTGACCCCTTGAGCCAGACCGAGTTTGAAGCCGCCACCGCCGGGCTACGGGACCTCCTCCCTTCCCTCATCGCCGACTTGGAGCAGGCCTACCCCTATGCCGCCGCAGTCGTCACCGACACTGCAGGGCTTGAGGTGAGCGTGGACACGCGCAAGCAGACAGTGAACTTCCGCCAGCCCATGCGAGGTACAGTCTTCACCGTTTTCGACGGCCGGACAGTGCACGAGCTAGCCACATCAAGCTGGGACCCGGGCGAGCTGACCCGGCTGGCAGCCCGGCTCAAAGGCCGGGCCCTTGGCTTACGGCCACCCCTGATCGAGGCCGGGCAGCCGGAGTCAGGACACCACGTTGGCGCAGCCCTCCGGCCGGCTGAGAGCGTCCCCCTCGACGAGAAGGTGGCGTTCTGCGCCTCGACCCGGGCAGCCCTGGCCGCCTTGGACCAGCGCATCGTCAACGCCATGGTCGCCTATACCGAGGGCACGGAACGCAAACTGTTTGTGAACAGGTCCAAGGTCGTATCAGACGAGGTCACGCGCGTCAGCGCCCGTAGCATCGCTTTCGCCTCTGACGGCGGTCAGGCCAGGTACTACATGACCCGCGCCGGGGGGACCGGCGGGTTTGAACTCGCTGCCTTCACTCCGGAGGAACTGGAGCGGGTGGTCAAGGTGGCCGTCGACCTGCTGGGGGCGGGCAAAGTAGATCCAGGCACCTACCCCGTGGTGGTGCATCCTGAGGTGGGCGGGATCATCGCCCACGAGGCTTTCGGGCACGGCGTGGAACTAGACATGTTCCTCAAGGGCCGGGCCCGAGCCCAGGAGTATCTGGGGAGACAGGTTGCTGCTGACCTAGTCAGCCTGGTCGACGACCCCAGCCTGCCGGGAGCCTACGGCTCCTATGCCTTCGATGACGAGGGCCAGCGCTCGGCCCCTACCCCCATTCTCACCAGGGGCGTGTTCTTGGAAGGGCTGTCCGACTTCGCCACCTCGGCGGCGCTACGTGCCAAACGCACTGCCAACGGGCGGCGCCAGGATTTTCGCCGCAAAGCCTATCCCCGCATGTCCAACACCTTTTTCGTCCCCGGCCAGACGCCGGTCGGCGCGCTGTTTGAGGGGATCAAGGACGGGTTCTACCTTGAGAGCGGCCTCAGCGGCATGGAGGATCCCAAGGACTGGGGCATCCAGGTCATCGCCTACCATGGCCGCCGTATCCGCAACGGTAAGCTCACCGGCGACTACATCACGAATGTCGGCATCACCGGCTTCGTCCCCGACCTGCTCATGTCCATCGACGCCGTGGCCAATGACTTCGGGTTGCACCCGGGGGGCTGCGGCAAGGGTCACAAGGAGTTCGTGCCCGTGTCCACCGGCGGCCCGCATCTGCGCATGAAAGCGAGGTTGGGGTGATGCTGTCCGCAGTCGTCCAAGCCCTTCGCGGGAGGCAGGACATCGCCGATTGGCAGGCCAGGCGCACCGTCTCCCATGAGCGGCAGGTGTACGCTCTAGGTGCACGGGCCCCGGAGGCAGCCCGGGAAGTCGATGCGGAGTATGTACAGGTCGAGGTACATCACGACCACCCGGCCGAGGGCCGGGCCTGCCGGGGTTCGGCTAGGGTGACGGTGCCCGCGGGTCAGCTTCCCGCCACCGATGCCATCCTGGACCGCGCCGTCTTCGCCGCCTCGCTGGTCAACAACCCGCCCTACGGACTGCCAGGGCCGAGCCCCTACCCGGCGGTCGACACCGATGACCCAGTGGATTTGGCGGCCGCCGTAGAGGAGCTTGATGTCAGGCTCCGCCGGTCAGTACAGGGGCAGCGGGACATCAGGCTGGCCAGCGCCGAGTTCTTCGCCCAGCGTACGCAGGAGGAGTTCGCCAACAGCAGGGGTACGGCTGGGTCAGCCACCTTCTCCAGGTTCCTTACCGAGATCATCCTGGTGGCCAGGGATGCAGGGGGCGCCGAGCGGGAAACCTCCGGCCTCTGGTCCAGGCGCAGAGTGGCTGATGTAGCTGTCGAGGAATGGGTCGAGGAGCTGAGCTCCCGCGCCCGGGACGGCCTGAGGGCAGTCCTGCCTGACAGTGGCCGGTACACAGTCGTCCTGTCCGGCCAGACCCTGCCCCAGCTGTTTGAGCCCTTTGCCTTCCATGCTTCGGGGCGAGCAGTACAGATGCAGATCTCTCGGTTCAAGGTCGGGCAGCCCTGGGGCGAAGTGTCAGGCGACCCCCTGACCCTGTACTCCAACGGCCTGCTGCCCTTCGGCGATCGTTCCGGAGCCTTCGATGAGGAAGGCATGCCCAGTCATTGCCTGCCGGTGGTGGAGAACAACATCGTCAGGCACCAGCTCTGCACCCGGCAGTATGCGGATTGGCTGAACCTGCCGGCCACAGGGCCCTTCGCCAATTATCAACTCCCCGCAGGCAAGGTACCCTTCGCCGAGCTCACCGCAGAACCGTGCCTCCACCTGGTGGACTTCTCGGCTTTCGACGCCGACCCGATCACCGGCGACTTCGTATCGGAGATCCGTTCCGGATATGTCTACGACGGTTGCGGCCGCCGACCCATCAGGGGCGGGTCGGTCCAGGGGAACGTCTTCGACTGCCTGGCCGCGGCCACCTATTCGGCGGAGCTGTGTTTCCTGGGCAATTACCAAGGCCCATACGGGGTGCGCCTGTCCCAGTTGTCGGTGTCCGGCGCCTGACGCGCGCCCTGGAGACGACGAGGCCCGTGGCTGCGTGCCACGGGCCTCATTAGGCTCAGCGCGGCCATGGCCTCACCACGGATGGGGCGCTGCCCCGGCGGCCTGCCGGTAGGCGGCCTGGAGCTTACGCGTGTACCCCCCCGGACGCCCGTCGTGAACCGGCGCCCCGTTCACTTTCACCACGGGCAGGACTTCCAGTGTAGTGGAGGTGATGAAGGCTTCATCGGCTGCGACGAGGTCAGCTTCAGTGAACAGCTCTTCGGCCACCTGCAGCCCTACCTTGGCTGCCAGCGCCAGCACCTTGACCCTGGTCACGCCGTTCAAGATATTGGCAGTGACCGGGGCTGTGCGCAGGCGGCCCCCTTGCACGATGAAAGCGTTGGTCGATGCGCCCTCGGTGACCCTGCCCTGGCTGTCCACGAACACTGCCTCGCCCACCCCGGCTTGCCGGGCCGCGTGCTTGGCCAGGATGTTAGGCAGCAAGTCGACGGACTTGATCCAGCACCGCCCCCACCTATCGTCGGGGACAGTCACGATGCCGATGCCTTCCCGTTGCTTCGCCTCCAGCTCCGGCGAGATGGGCAGCGGGTACACCACCAGGGCTGGGGCGAGGCCCGGCACAAACACATGGTTGCGGGGGGCCACCCCTCTCGTCACCTGGATGTACAGGCCACAATCCATGCCCCCGTTCCTGGCCACGACCTCCCTGGCCAGGGCCGCAAGCTCCGCCTCGGACCACGGCAGCGCGATGGCCGCTCCTGCGGCGCTGCGTCCGAGTCGCTGCAGGTGCTCAGCTAGGCCGAAGTCCTTGCCCGTGTAGAAACGGACGACCTCGTAGACGCCATCGCCGAACTGGTAGCCACGGTCCTCCACATGTACCTTGGCCTCAGCCAGGGGGAGAAACTCGCCATTGAGGTATGCCACTACCACTGTTGCCACCTCCGCTGGAACGAACGGCGCATGGCCTTTGCCTGGTCCCCTCCCACTCAAGCATCGGGGCGACTGGCTGCCTGGATGGTGGACCCCTGCTCGGGACGCAAGACCTTGCTGCCAGCTATTCCCAGGACGACCAAGCCCGCACCTATGGACACAGCGAGGTTGAAGGGCCTGCCCGCCGACGCGAGAACTGCCGTAACCGCCGTGCCGATGAGCTCATCACCCAGGGCCCTGGTAGCCCAGCTAAGGGCCTTGGCCAGCATGAAGCCGGGCAGCGCCGCGCACAGTGCAGCCACCCCGAGACTGATGAGCTTGCCAAACCGGTAACTGAACACAAGTAGCATAATGGCGAACGTGGCCAGGAGGGGCAAGGGGACCAGGGCGGCCCTGCTGAGGATGCGGGATGCGTCAGTCCCGATGAACCCGAGGGTGCCGGTCAGGATCGTCAGCGGCAGCATCGCGTCGGCACCGGGTGCTAGCCGCTCCAGGTCAGTCAAGTCCAGCTGGCCCTGGACCAGCGCTTTGGCCAGACCCTCGGCGATGCGTGCTGTCAGCTGGTCAGCGGTCAGGCCGAACACGTCCTTGCCGGTCAGGCCTACCTCAGGCAGCCCCATGGCCGCCAACGACCTGCTTGGGTTGGCCTTGGCCCAGCGCTGGATGTTGGTGAAGTTGCTGCGTACAGAGTCACCCAGCAGTTCGCTCAAGACCACGGTGCCGAGGGCCACTGAGACTTGGGGGCTTGCCACTCCCCCCAACGCCACTAAGAAGAGGTAGGCGTGCAGTACGAGCACACAGATGATGCCTGCTACCCACTTGGCATCGATGAACCACAACGGCCGCCCTTTACTCATGGACCTCGCCCCCTGCGTCGACACACTTGGACATGGTGTAGTTCTCTGTCTAGCAGGAGTCTCCTCCCACAATGTGACAGGCCGCGCCGGATGCGACATCCTCGGCGCGGCCATACCGATTGCCGGGAGCAGGCGGTTCACGCAGGCTAGTGCGCTTCGCGGTCTTCCCCCTCGGCATCACTGCGTCTGTCGATTTCTTCACGGGTGCCACCGGTCACGACTCCCGTGCGCGGCCTGACCCAGGCCCAGATCCACAACGCCGCCACGATCAAGATGGCCCCGGCGGCCCACCACCACCACGCCGCAACCGGCGTCGTGGGCGCAGCCGTCACAGCCAACAACATCCCCACCACCTCCAGAACCGTGTACAGGCCCTGGGGTTAGTGTGGTTGTGCGGGCGCCACTTTTATGCCCTAAGGCCCATCAGGGCGTCCAGGCCAACGATAAGCGTGGACTGGGTCATGACGGACCGCACCGCCAGGAGCAGCCCCGGCAGAAAGCAATCCCGATCCACGCTCTCATGGGTCAGGACCAGAGTCTCACCGGGCCCACCAAAGTGCACGTGGTGCTGGGCCAAGACGCCCTGCATGCGCAGGCTGTGGATCTCCAGTCCGCTGCCACCGCTACCTTCACCGGTGCTGCGGCCGCGGCCGATGGCCTCCCCCAGCCGGAGGGCCGTGCCTGACGGCCGGTCGACCTTGCGTTCGTGGTGGATCTCCAGGATGCCCGCGCTAGGTAGGTAAGCAGCGGCCAGCTCTGCGAAGCGCATCAGCAGCATGGCCCCAATGGCGAAGTTGGGGGCGACTACGGCCCCCAGGCCTTTAGCCCGGCATGCCGCGGCCAGTTCCTCTATGTCTGCGAGCGTCAGTCCGGTAGTGCCGATGACCGGCCTGACACCACGGGCGATGGCCGCCAGGGCGTGACCCTTGACTGTGGACGGATGGGTGAAGTCGATCAGCACATCGGCTCGAGCTGCGTCCAGGCATGATGCCAGCGCGGCCTGGAGGATGATGCCGGTCTGCGGGAGATCGAGCAAGGAGCCCATATCCTCGCCGGCTTCCGCCGGGTCTACGGCGCCCACCAGTTCCAGATCGGGTTGGCCAAGCACGGCCCTGGCCACTGTCCGTCCCATGCGTCCCGCCGCCCCTGCCAGCGCTACACGTAGCTTCATCTGTACCACTCCCACCGCAGAGCCTCTAGGCTTAGTGACTTGACCGGCACCCACCTAGCCCGGCGCCGTGCGCTTGCTAGCCATCCAGTAGTGCCCCGTCTGCACAAAGCCAAACCCCTCATACAACCCCCGCGAGGTCTGGTTCTCGTACTGCGTGGACAGCTCAACAGCTGCACACCCCTTCTCCGCCAGGCGGTCCAGGGCGTAGGCCAGCATCCACCGGCCGAAGCCTTTGCCCTGGTGACGCGGGTGGACTCCCAGGCGCCCCACATATCCGTTGGGCGGGTTGCCATGGTAGCCGATCAGGTAGCCGATGATGGACCCGCCGACCGTGGCGACGGCGAAGTTGGCTTGGGCGGCCTCGGCAGACCGGCGGAAATCGCTGGCATCCATCCACCAGAGGGCTGGGAAGGCGGCCTGTTCGACGGCAAGGACTGCGGCGAGGTCGTCAGGGGTGAAGGGCCGGATCTGGGCGCTGGGGTCTGGCGCAGGGATGGGACCGGTAGGCGCGGGCTCCCGCCGGTACTTCACGATCTGCTGGATGACCGACCAGCCGTCGGCAGCCAGGCAGGCGAGCCAGTCATCCCTCACCGGGAAGAGGATGGCTTCCTCCAGCCGCGGGTCGTCGCCGGAGGCCTGAGCCCAGGCGTGGCGGGCCAGGTCCGCAGCCAGCAGGGCGAGGTCACCCTCCTCAGCGTCTGGGCAGTACAGCCCTATTCCCAAGCTATGCGGCCTGCTCTGCCATGGCCGAGCGGAAGCATAGGCCCTGGCCTGACCGGTGGGGTCCAGGGCCAGCCAGACCCGGACACTGCCGGCGGCGATGTCACTCAGCAACCGTTCCGGCCTCAGCACACCCAGTGCCGTAAGCACTCTGACCAGGGCCCACTCGTCAGCCGGACGATACTCCCTCACCAGCACGCACGGTCCCTCCCGGACAGAGCAGGCGTTCCAGCGCGGCGGCCACGCCATGGTCATCGTTGGTCCCCGTGACCAGCCGCGCCCTGTGTTTGACCTCGTCCCTGGCGTTGCCCATGGCTACGCCGACGCCGGCAAACTCTAGCATGGACAGGTCGTTCTCCTCGTCGCCGATGGCCGCTACCTGGCTGCGGGCGATGCCGCACATAAGGGCCAGGCGTCTCAAGGCCCGCCCCTTGCTGCACGTCGCCGCGACCACCTGTACATACTTAAAGCCCCCGGGGGCTGCGGTGACCGTCAGGTGGTAGCTGCCTTTGGCCGCTGCCTCCAACGCCACCCGCAGGCCCGGCGCCGCCTCATCCGGGCAGGCGATGGAGATTTTCTCGGGCGGGAAGTCGCAGAAGCCGAGGAGGTCGGGAACGCGCCGCACCCGATCGCCTTCGCTGGCCAGATACTCCCGGAAGGTAGGCAACTGCGGTTCGTCCTGGTAGAACACATCGGGTCCGTCCAGGCGGTGCCGGTAGATGACCGCGCTGTAGCCTGCAGTGCGCGCCACGCGCAGGGCACGGCGGGCCCCGCGCGGGCTGATGCCGCGACTCCACAGGGGCTGTCCCTGCGCAGCGACGATCAGGGCGCCGTCATTGACGATGTGGGGGCCAGGCAGCGTCAAGGCACTGATGAAGGGGTTAGCTGCATGGTACCGGCGTCCTGTGGCCAGGATTACGCGCACCCCCGTGCTGGCCGCCCGGTCGATGGCAGCTGCCGTCACCGGTGCGATCTTGCGGTCGGAGTTGAGCAGGGTACCGTCAAGATCGATGGCGATGAGCCTGATGCCCGGGCCTTCCGTCCGCCGCCTCACTTGGCTGCGGAGGCGCCGGGAGTGTCGGTCTTGGTCGGCGACGCCAGCTTGCCCTCCGGTTTGTCCGCGGCCTTGGTGTCTTCACCCGCGCCCGCCTGCTTGCGGGAGTCCGTGATGTAGAACCCCGGGCCCTTGAACACGATGCCAACGTTCCTGCTGACGAGCTTGGTCACGGCCCTGCCGCAAGTCGGGCAAGCGGCTAGCGGCGGTGCGCTAATCGGGTGCTCTGCCTCGAACCGGCCGCATGCGCTGCAGGCATAGTCATAGATAGGCACTGCCGAGCCTCCTAGTTGTGATATGTCTAGTTCCCTTTATAGAAGACGGCCGGCCGGTTGTCAAGATGAGCCTTCTATCGACGGGCTCCTGATGCGCGGCACGGCATCATAGAAGCTCCTTCACTACAGGAATACTAGGGACAGCCCTGAGGAGGCAACGATGGAAGGCCACCACTTCTCACCACGGCCCAACCGCGCGGGCGAGATCAACTGGTCGGAGTGGGACGGCGGGATCTTCGACCGGGCGCAGGCAGAGCGCTTACCCTGTCCACAACCGGAAGGCATTGAAAAATTGGTTTATTAATATACTGTGATAGGCTAAAGAGCCACCCGGGCTTTACTGCCCCTGAGGCGGGCGACCGCCAGCAAGGCCAGGCTGTGGAGCGGGTGCAGCGGCACCAATCTGATCGGGTTTACCTTCATCAACCTGGTCAGAGCCTTTACCGTGGAAGCCAAATCATTGCAGGCCGGGGATTGATAAACCCGGCCCGAAGCCTTGCGCCGGAAATAAGCGCCGGTTTCCTCAACGGCGCATTTCCCGGCCAGCAAAACCGGCCCCGTTACCTCCTCCAGCACGGCGCTGTCGAAGCCCTTGCCCATGAGGATGGTGAAGCCGCCCCGCCCGCGATGGTCCAGGTAGAGAAACTGCAATACCGCCTCGGTATTCAAGCGGCACCCTTCCGGGCAGCAGCGCTCGCGACCCCTTAAGATCCGCACATCAGGCGGCATATCGGGCAGCAGGGTATAAGGGTACTTCCTCGTAAGAGCACTCAAGTCGCCGTCAACTTCGATTGAATCTACACAGCCGCCCCGACTCTTCACCGCCAGTGCGAGATGCGGCACTTCCGCCACGCTGTATCCGAGAATGCGCGCGGCCACAATGTCCACCGCGATCATCTCCGCCCCTCCCACCAGGACCCCCAGGGGGGCCAGGCAGCGCTCCGTTACCGAAGACGGTGGGTAGTGGCCGTGGTAGACCGCCTTGATCCCGTCCACGATGGTGAAGTCGGGACGGAAAAGGCTGCCCAGGGCGGCCAGCCTGCCGTGCAGGCTGTGGTTGTGATCGTGCATCCTGTCGCGCTGGTCCATCAGGCCCAGCAGATTCTTGATCCCCAAAGTGACCACGGTCATGGAGTGGGTTTTCAGCCGGGGCAGGTTCAGGAAGAATACTTGCCGTTCCGCCGCGCACAGTTCCTCCGCGACAACCCGGGGGAAGCGGGCTTTCTGCTCCAGGCCCGACAGCGCCAGCTCGATCACCGGTTGCTCATCCAGGAAGAGCGGCCGCGCGCCCTGGCGCCGGCAAACCTTGCCCAGCTCGGTCGCGGCGAAAACAAGGCGGGTGAAGTTGCCCTGGGTGCAGTTCTCGATCACGCGGATATCGGAGAGGCCGTGGTTTCTAAAGACCCTGATAACCGCCTCCAGCACCTCCGGCGACGTGTAAGTCTCGGGGCGGCAATCGATGGCGTTTACCTTGATCCAGGCCCGGGTCCTCCCCCCCAGAAGCTTCTCCAGGCCGCCGCACCGTTCAAAAATAGTTTCCACCGCGCCCGCAATATCCCCATTAGCAGGGACCACAACAACCCGGTTCATGCTTCTCCCTCCCGACCGTCATTAACCGGAAATATTCTCCAACAGGAAAGACATCTCCTGCTTGCCGCACTCTTACCGCTCACCGTTCGGCTTTCTGCTTTCAACTTGCACAGGCAAGCCCCCAGCGATACAACAACAATGAACCGTCCGGACCGCTTCAAAGTGGTGGCTTTGCTGCAAGCTATTGCTGACCCTGCGCAAGGGATGTCCGGCATTACGAATAGGACATTGCGGGGCGCGCTAGCCGACACACCGTGGGCCAACGGCAAGGAAGACAAGTCTCTATCGGCCCGGATCTCTCGTCACCTTCGCCTACGCCGGGATCATGGTGTGATTCGCAAGCTGCCCAATCAGCGCAAGTAGCAGTTGACTGAGAAAGGCCGCCAGCTCACCAGTGTGGTGAACGTGTTATTACGGTTTCGTAAACCGTAAGGCACTAGTCAACGAGCAGTTCACCCCATCCGGGTGGACACCGACAGGCGCCCCACGGGGGTTTCGGCCGCGGGACGAAGTTCCCCATGGTCGACGCTGTCTGGCTAGCGCTCAGGGAAGCCCAAGGCGGGGACGGTTTCTGGCGGCAAGTCGTCATCACCACCCTGGACGGCATGGCTGGCCGGGGCATGTATGATCATGTGGCCGGAGGCTTCTTCCGCTACTCAACGACCCGGGACTGGTCCATCCCCCACTTCGAGCAAATGCTGGAGGACAACGCCGGGCTGCTGGAGGTGCGCGCCGCCACTGGCCAGTCCCTGGGTGTGCGACGGTACCTCGTCCGGGATGTGCTCAAGTACCTGAACGCTTCCCTCCGCCAGGACGACCCCCCGTGCTGGTCAGGCAGCCAAGACGCAGACGAGGAGTACTACGCGGCCGATGCAGCAGGCAGGGCCAGGATGACACCGCCCTACATCGACCGCACCATGTACGTCAACTGGAACGGCCTCGCCGTCAGGGCGCACCTGGCAGCTGCAGTGGCGCTGAAGACCGGCCAGTGGGCGCAACAGGCCCTGGACACCCCGTCCTTCGTCCTGGAACGCTGCCTCTCCCCGGACGGTTCGGTCCACCAATACTACCTGCAGGGTAAGGCCCACTTGCCCGGCCTGCTGCACGATCAGGTCTCGGTCGGCCACGCCCTGCTGGCTGCCTACCAGTGCACCGGGGATCAGCACTGGCTCCGGGCCTCCGAGGACCTGGCCCGCTGGTGCCTGGACCATCTCCAGAGCGCATCCGGCGCGTTCCGCGACCGCCTCCCGGCTGCAGACGATGTCGGGGCCCTGGCCCGTCCGCGTTATGACCTTGAGGACAACTCCAAGCTGACGCGCTGGTTCGTCGAGCTCGATGGGCACCGGCCCGGCAGGTACCTCACCGAGGCCAAGCGAGCCCTCGAGGCGTTTGCCGGCGACTACCGGGCCTACGGCCTGATGGCCGCCGCCTACGCCCTGGCCGTGGATGACATGCTCAGGGCTCAGGGCCGCCCCGTCCTCAGCTAAGGCGTCAGGCGTCCTTGATGGCCTCGGTGGGGCACGACTGCTGGGCATCTGTCGCCTCGGCTTCGAGGCGGGAAGGGACTTCGTCCACGATGACCTTGGCCTTCTCGTCCTCGTCCCAATCGAAGACCGCAGGGGCCATGTTGATGCAGAGTCCGCAGCTGATGCACAGTTCGGGGTCGACCTTTAGTTTCAAGCTCGCTACCTCCTCGGTCTGGCCATGCTAGGATGGTCCCCTCTTCCCTGCCCATATACAGCTTCCTCTAGGGTATGCTAGGATTGAACTTGACACCCTTCCCAAGCAGGTGTGCTTCACACCCTTGCCGAACACGCATGGATAGTCAAGTGGAAGGAGGCGACTTCCCATACCAGCCCGCGTCAAACACACCATCGTACGCCAGCCCTCAGACCTTGCCGACCTGTTGGCCGAGTTCGGCGTAGGCGATGAGCCCGTACTGGTGAAGCCCAACTGGTTCGACGCCAGGGAAGGCAACTACACCAGCGGCCAGACCCTGGGCTATCTCCTGGCGGCCCTCAGGCAGCCGGCCACGGTGATCGAAAGCCACTCCCACGCCCGCAACGACGGCTCCGGGGACATCCCCCCGGGAGAGGCCAGAGAGCATGCCGACTGGATCAGACAACAGGAATCCTGGTACCTTAGCCACACGGGCAACGCCGACGCTCTGCAGAGCCACGGGGCTACATACTTCAACCTCACCGAGGCCTACTGGCGCGGTGAGCTCGCCCCTGAACGGGCCGTGCGGGAGATCGTCGAGGCGGCCTTCGGGCCCCTGCACTTCAAGGAGTACTACCGCTTGGTCCCGGCCGAGCTGTTCGAACGGCGGGGGCAGAAGCTGATCGACTTCTGCCACGCCAAGGTGACCTCGCCCACCTCGGACGAGTTCAGCCTGTGCCTGAAGAACATGTTCGGGCTGTTGCCCTTCCCGTCCCGCTTCAACTACCACACCAACCTGCCCCAGGCCATCCTGGACATCAACAAAGTGTACCGCGCCCTGTTCAAGGTGGTCAACGTCTGCGAGGCCATCCACAGCTGCATCGTCTACACCGAGGATGGCCGCTACACCACACCCTGGGAGCGCTACGACGTCTACCGCGACCTTCGCCTGGTGGCCATCGGCGAACGTCCCGCCGAGCTGGACTGCTACACCTCGCGCCTGTTCGGGCAGGATCTGCGCCACCGCACCATGATCAAACTGGGCGCCGAGGCCTTCGGGGGTTGGGATGACGAAGTCCTGGCCGCGGTGCCCACCCTGGTCACCGTTGACTAGCGAGCGGCCGACCTGCGCTGACAACACGAGGGCTGCGCCTGCCGGGCGCAGCCCGCCTTGCTCCTTTGACCTACTCCGGTCTGCGCCTCTTCCAGCGCAGGCCGCCGCCAGAGATGTAGTAGGCGGCAATGGCCACGCCTATCCCCACGATGATGCCCGCGGGCTGCGACTCAGCGACGACTACCACATGGCCGCCCAGGACGAACCCGGAGCCTACTGAGATGATGATCCTGAAGAACTCGATGACTGCGGGATGCATCCTGTCGTCCTTATGGTCGGGCAAGCTCCTGCCTCCCTGCGTCCTAGTCTAGGATACCCGGACGGCCAGGCTCTCGTTGGGGGTCAATAGATACGCTGGCAGCTTGACCACGCCTTCGCGCGCCGCCCGGTACAGGCGGTGGTGCCCATCGATGAGGATGCGCAGCCAGTCGCCAGTCTTCGGGTCTTCCACTTGCACCAAAATGATGGGTGCCGTAAGGTCCGTGGTCATGGCGTGTTGCCGGTCGATGCGTACCCCGACGCTGCCGGGGATGAGCGCCGCGACATCGACCTCCGACGCAGGCCTGGGCTTGAGGGTGAGGATGCGTTTGGCCTTGGTCACGTTGAACCCGTACGATGGGCACCAGAAGACCTCTTCGCCCAGATGGCTGGCCATGCCCCCCCTCCCCTCCCCCCAGTATTTGACGCGTTGGCCGCAGGCTCCTACAGGCCCATCTGCTTCAGGGCCCCGTATACTAGGAACGCCGGCCAGACCATGGCCTTCAGGAAACCCAAGACCCCCGTCCAGAAACTGGTCGCCTGCGAGATGTAGTACACAGCCGCCCCGATGAAGCCCAGGCCGTAGACCGCGCTGGCGGAACCCCCACCGTGCCGATGCATGTTCGTCAGACCTCCCTCATTGGGGCATTCACTTCCCCAGAACGCAATTCGTTACGGGCACCGTCCGCTCCTCTCGAAGTTGTCCCCCGAGGTCGGCGTGCGGTGCTATGCCTCCAGCTCGAGCGCCAACCAGTGGACGGCAGCTTCGAAACACATGTCATTCTCCAGCCGTTCCCAGACAGTCAGCGCCAAGGCGAAGGCGTCTGAGGCACTGCGTGTGCTGGTCGCGCCGTAGGCACGCTTCCAACCGTCCCAACGCTTGTCCAGGCCTGGCATGGGACTTGCGCCCACACCAGCGCAGGCCAGTCTTGCGCCCAGCTGGGCGGCGGCGATATCCGTGAGCAGTTCGCCGGCCAGCTGGTGAAGCGCTGACCCGGGTCGATATCCCGGCGTGACGGCATGGACCAGTTCATGAGTGAAGGCATACGGCCATAGCTCCTCAAGGGGTTGGGCCTCCAGGACCATGACCCCGTCTGACGCCCGGTGCATCCCAAGACCTTGCTCCACCACACCCACCATGACCTGGGTAGGGAGTGTCCGGATCCGGAGCATCCCGCCAAGCTCTTGGCTCAGATGGGGCCCGACCGTCTCCAGGGCAGCCCTCAACCCTGAGGCCGTGCGCTCTAGCTCCGGTTGCACGGCTGGCCAGATCCGCCCATAGGCATTGACTGACTCTTCCCAGGCCTTAAGCCAGTCCCCGGTCAGCCGGTCAAGGGAGATGCCTTGCGCCTCTTCGTCCTGCGCTAGCCGCTCGTTCACCGCGCTGACCAGTACTTTCCCCTCAAGCCCCGCGGCAGCGAAGATGCTGAGAGCCGCAAAGAGGTCCCGGCTGCCTGAAAACCGCCGGAACCGCTCGGCCAATGGCCGGAGCGGGGGGTACGAGGGGCTGGTAGGCAACTGGGGCACCACAGAGGGTGGAAGCAGAGCGCGAAATGGCCCCAGGACCCCGAGCACATGGGCGCAGCTTGCTGATGCGGATGCCCAGACTACGATGCGCAGGGGACCAACCCCTTAAGACTCCGGCGACTTCGCAAGGCGGGACCGTGCCACACCGCGGGACTGGCCTACCCTTCGCTGCCATGATGCCACACCCCTTCTGTCGAGCCCCTCATGTCCCGCCTGAAGTGGGTGACGCTCGTCGGCGATGATGATTTCGGGGTTGTGGGATAGGGCCCGGGCAATGGCGACCCGCTGCTGTTCCCCGCCAGAACGCTTGAGGATCCTCAACCCGCGGTCGGGTGCTGCCCCCCGAGCGTTCGACCACCGCCTTAGCGATGGACAGGCCAGTCCATACCTTCCCGTCCCCTGGGACCTGGACGGGTCGCCGCGGTTGAAGCGGTGAAAGATCCTGAACGTCCATTTTGCCCTTGGGGTCGGTGTACTTGACAGCGGACGGCCGATCAGATCTGCACCCGTATTACGCCAGCGGCGGCTCCCTCCCCTGCGCCTGTAGTTAGTGAATGTCGATCATTGGGCGCGGCCCTGCCTTTGGCATCGCCGGCGGCTTCCTGTCGTACAGCGTACCGGTTGGGGCAAGAGCTTGGTCTACTTCATCGCCACCAAGCTCCTACGCGAGTTAGGCCGGGGCCCGACCATTGTCGTCAGTCCTCTGCTCTCGCTGATGCGGAATCAGCTGGAGGCGGCTGAACACCTAGCGCTCTCGGCAGACACCATGAACAGCACAAATCGGGAGTCATGGGCCGACATCAAGCTTGCGCTTCAGTCCGACAAGATCGATCTGCTCCTGGTGTTCCCGGAACAGGTAAACAGCCCTCACTTCTCCGTGGATGTGCTTCCCGCGATGCCCCTGGGGCCTGGCTTGGTGGTGGTAGATGAAGCACACTGTATCTCTGACTGGGGGCATGACTTCCGGCCTGACTACCGTCGCATTGCCCGATTGGTCAAGCAGTTGCCAAGGAATGTCCCGGTGCTTGGCGCCACGGCTACAGCAAACCAGCGGGTAGTGGCAGACGTTGCGGAACAGCTCGGTCCGGACATCGACGTGCAGCGTGGCCCACTGGCACGCCCGAGCTTGACCCTGCAGACCATTAGACTCAGCGACCAAGCGGAGAGACTAGCATGGCTAGCTGAACACATGAACCACTTGCCGAGAACCGGAATTGTCTACTGCCTGACAGTGGCTGACTGTGAACGAGTGGCCACGTGGCTGTGCCAACAAGGCATCGATGCCTTAGCCTATCACGCCAAAGTCGCCAGTGACGGTGAAGGGCGCAACTCCATCCGTCTTGACTTAGAGCAGCGACTGAAGGCTAACAGCTGTAAGGCCCTAGTGGCCACAGTGGCACTGGGTATGGGGTACGACAAGCCCGATCTTGACTTCGTTGTCCACTATCAACGTCCCGGATCGGTTGTTGCCTATTACCAGCAAGTCGGCCGGGCCGGCCGCAGCATAGACCATGCTGTGGGTGTGCTGTTGAACGGACGCGAGGATGATGAGATTCAGGAGTACTTCATCCAAGCGGCCTTCCCGGACATGGAACAGACCCTGTCAGTGGTGCAACTGCTGGAACGTCAAGGCGAGCTGACCCTGTCGCAGATCATGCAACAGGTTAACCTACCCGCAACGAGCGTGACACGGATTCTCAAGTTCTTGACCCCTGACGGCGTGGTAGGGCGCGAGAAGTCTCAGTACTTTCGTACAGCCAACCCCATTGTGATCCATCTGCCTCGCCAGGAAATGGTCACCCGTCTTCGGCGGGCGGAACTGGCCCGTATGCAGGAGTTCGTCAACCACTCGGGCTGCCTGATGGAGTTCATCGCAAAGGAACTGGACGATCCCTTTGCCGAACCTTGTGGAGGGTGTGCCAGCTGCAGAGGAGATGTGGTGCCTCGCGTGGTCAGTCCTGATCTGGTGCAGTTGGCAGTCCGGTTCCTTCAACGGGACTGCCGGCTGGTTGAACCCCGCAAGCAATGGAAAGCAATGGGTCACCCCGAGAAGCGAGGCGCTATCCCTGAGCACCTGCGAGTGGAGCAGGGCCGAGCCCTCTGCATGTGGGGCGCTGCTGGTTGGGGCACTCTGGTCCGTGACGGGAAGTATGATGCTGATTGTTTGTCCGATGAACTGGTGGAGGCAGTAGCTGAGATGATCGAGAGGTACTGAGACCCGAAGCCGCGTCCTACCTGGGTCACTGCAGTCCCTTCGGTACGGCAGCCAGACCTTGTTCCCGGCTTCGCCCGGCGGCTGGCGGCTAGACTTGGTATGTCCTATCACCCCACCCTGCACAAGATCCGGGAGACGAAACCACAGAAGCAGATGCGGAATTCCGTCCAGCAATGCAGCAATGCCCTCGATGCTTTCGGTGTATCCGGCGAATGCCTGCCTGACCCTGTCTTACTGGTTGACGACATGGTGGATTCCCGCTGGACTCTAACTGTCTGTGGCGCGCTGCTTAGGGAAGTTGGAAGTGGACCTGTCTATCCTGTTGCCTTAGCGGTGGCCACCAGCGGAGGTGATCCAGAGTGAGCTGGGATGTACTCTCACCTGACTCGCAAGCGACCCTCCTGCTGTGCTCCAGTCTGGCAGTCTCTAAGGGGGCTGATGGGGCCGGTACCCAGCCGCTTTCCTCGCGCGAATGGAACGATGTGGCGCAGAGGTTGATCAATCAGAAGTTGCGGCCCGGGTGGTTGCTCGAAGCCGACGCGGATGGGTTGCGTGACAAGCTGGGTCTTGCAGCTGCGTCTTCTGACCGGATGGTCCGGCTGCTTGGCCGTGGGGCGCAGCTGGCGGCAGAGGTGGAACGGCTGCATAGCTTAGGAATCTGGATCCTGACCCGGTCCGATGAACCCTACCCAGTACTCCTGAAAGGGCGACTCGGGACCAGCGCCCCTCCGGTGTTGTTCGGTGCCGGTGAACCAGAGCTGCTTGGGCGCGGGTTCTTGGCAGTCGTGGGTTCACGTCAACTCGATGCAGCTGGAGAGGGCTTTGCAGAGCAGATTGGTGAGGTCTGTGCGAAGAGCAACCATGTGCTTGTTTCGGGAGGAGCCTCAGGCGCCGACAGCACGAGTATGGAGAGTTGCCTCAAGGCAGGTGGGTTTGCCATCGCCGTGCTGGCCGACAGCCTGGAGCGGGTCGTGCGCAAGCCTGGGTTCAGAGCAGCCGTTTCAGTCGGGAGGCTGATACTGGTTTCGGCAGTTCACCCTAAGGCTCGGTTCTCGGTGCCAAACGCTATGGCGCGCAACAAGTACATCTACTCGCTAGCCCGCTACGGGTTGGTGGTGTCATCGTCACTGACCAACGGGGGCACGAGGGCAGGGGCGTTGGAGGTGTTGAAACACCGGTGGGTGCCCCTCTTTGTCCGAGTCGGCAATGGGGTGCCGGCGGGCAATGAGGATCTGGTTAAGCGGGGTGCCATCCGGTTCCCGGCTGAGTCCCTGCAGGAAAGGCTCGAGGAGGTGTTGGCGAAGCACGCTTCAGCTTGGGCGGTGGTGCCTGGAACACTCCGGAAGCCCCTCTCCTCGGAGGTAGTAGCCGAACAGATTCGGTTCGATGTATAGACTTGCATTCAGCCGGTCCTGCTGACTACCTGAGAGGGCAATCCGCACAGGGCCAGAGATATGGCCCCTCCCATCCGGCAGTACGCTGCTCTCTCAACAAGCACCACCTACGAGGCGAGAAGGTTTGCCTCCCTATTTGTCGCCTCTCACGAGCAGCGCGCAGCACTCCACATGGGCGGTCTGCGGGAACATGTCCACGGGCCGCACCTCACTGGTGTGGTAACCCAGCCCCGCCATGATGGCCAGGTCCCTGGCCAGAGTGGCGGGGTTGCAGCTCACGTACACCACCCGTTCGGGTCCCAGCTCAGCGATGGCATGCAGGACGGAGGGCTCGGCGCCCTTGCGCGGAGGATCGAGCACGACGGCGCGGGGCCGCCACCCTCCCCTGGCCAGTTGGGGCATGAGCTTCGACGCGTCGCCGGCCACGAAGGAGGCGTTGGCGATGCCGTTCAAGGCCGCGTTCCGCTTGGCATCGGCCACCGCGCCCGGGTCCCGCTCCACCCCATACACCTGCTTGGCCCGCCTGGCCAGGTAGAGGGCGATGGTGCCGGTGCCGCAGTAGAGGTCGAGGGCGTCCTCATCGTCCACAGCAGCCAGCTCCGCCACGAGGTCATAGAGGACCTCCGCTTGGGCCGGGTTGGTCTGAAAGAAAGACAGGGGCGACACCTCGAACTTGAGGCCGCCGAGTTCCTCCCTGATGGTGTCCCTGCCCGCCAGCACACGGGTGTCCCCCCCCACTATCGCGTTGCCACGGGCGGTGTTGACGTTCTGCAGGACCCCAACCAGGGCGGGCACTTCCCGCCTCAGCACCCGGGCGAACTCGGGCCCGCCTGGGAAGGCCTCAGCGTTAGTCACCAGCACGCACGCGGCCTCTCCGCTGGCCACGGCCACGCGGGCGATGATGTGCCTGAGAAACCCTTCCCCCGTCACTTCGTTGTACGGGACGAGCCCGGCCGCGGACCCGAGGGCGAGGGCCGCCCGGAGGATCGCGTCGTTCACCGGGTGCTGTATGTGGCAGTGATCCACCGGCACGATGCGGTGGGTGCCGGCGGCGTAGCAGCCGCCGGTGAGGGCTCCCTTCCGGCCGCCCACCGGGTACTGGGCCTTGTTGCGGTAACCAAGTGGGCTGCCCGCGGGGAGGCAAGGGTGGACATCGGCAGTGATCTGGCCCAGGCGCCGGAGGGTCTCCCGCACCATGACGGTCTTCAGGCGCACCTGCTCGGGGTAAGCGATGTGCTGGAGCTGGCAGGCGCCGCAGTCGGCATGGTCTGCACAGGGGGGGGCGGCCCGATGGGGGGACGGGGCGACGACCGCCCGTAAGTCAGCCCGGGCGTAGGTGGGCTTGATCTCACTGAACTGCGCGCGTACAGTGTCGCCTGGCGCGGCGCCGGGGATGAACACGGCCAGCCCCTCATGCCTGGCGACACCTTCGCCGCGGTGGGACAGCCCTTCTACCTGGACCGTTACCAGCGTGCCCACTGCAACCTTCGCCCGGTCCATCAGTGCTCTAGCCGCAGGGCGTCCAGCTGCCGCAGGACGGGGACTCCCTGGCTCGCTCTACCCATACGGGCCCTCCAGGATGGACAGGGTCTGGGCGGTGGCATCCAACCGGGCGCGCACCCCCAAGGGGATAGTGAGCTTCTCAGTGCCATGGCCAAAGTGTAGCCCGGCCAGGCAAGGAACATCCAGTCCCGACAGCCTGTCGGCCAGCACTTCGGCTGCGGTGAAGGAGGGTTTGTCCGGTTCCGGGTCGCAGTCGGTGAAGTCGCCCAACACGATGCCGGCGGAGCGGGTGAGCAGGCCGGCCTGGATGAGCTGGGTGAGCATCCTGTCCAGGCGATAGGGCTGTTCCCCCACGTCCTCCAGGAGGAGGATGGCGCCCTGCGTGTCCGGTTCCCACGGCGTACCCACCAGGGCAGCGAGCAGCGACAGGTTCCCGCCTAGCAGTCGGCCTTCCGCCTGTCCTCCGGATACCGTTCTGAGCTGGCCGGTGCCCGGCGGGTTGGCGACAAGGCCGATGACGGGAGATGCCAGGGTGCGCCAAAGCCCTGCCCGACTGGCGGGGCTCTGGAGGTGTAGGCTCTCGGCGATGGGCCCGTGGAAAGTTGGGAGCCGACACCGCTCCCAGAGGGCCATGTGCAGGACGGTGACATCGCTGTAGCCCACGAACGGCTTGGGACTGGCCGCGATGCGGCCCCAGTCGAGCAAGGGCAGCAGGCGGGTGCACCCATAGCCCCCGCGGGCGCAGATGATCGCATCCACATCCTCGCGGGTGAAGGCCTCGATCACCCCAGCCGCCCGCGTGGCATCATCCCCAGCTAGGTATCCCCACCGCGACCGCACGGAGGCAGTCTCCACCACCCGGTAGCCCATACCCTCAAGCAGCTGCTTGCTCTGGGCCCAGTCCTCGGCGTTGACCGGTCCAGCGGGGGCCGTGACCGCAATGGTGCCACCCGGAGGCAAAGGCGATAGCTGCTGCATCCGTCGCGCGCTTCCCCTTTCCGTTGCCTTACACTGCTCAGCCTATACAAGACTCAGGCGGATGGCCAAGGCCACCAAGGCCATCCAGGTGCCATGGGCGGTCATGGAGACCCAGAGGGAACCGGTGCGCCGGTACAGCCAGCCCAGAATGAAGCCGGCTATGAACCAGGACACTGCGCTCCACGGGTTGAGACGCACGGCGGCGAAGAAGACCGCACCCAGCGTGATCGCCGCCCAGTCGTTACGGACCAGCCGGTCCAAGGGGGGCAAGGTGAAGGCCCGGAAATACAGCTCCTCGCCGAAGGGTATCAAGAGCGACCCGATGACCAGCGGGTAGAGGAAATCCATCAGCCCGGTGCCCTGGGAGAGGGAGATGCCGAGCGGGTGGACTGTCTGGCGGATCCCGGTCACGGCGCCCACCAGCCGGTCAGCCAAGTTAACGGCGACGAAGATACCACAGCCGCACGCCGCACCCAGCCACAGCTTCTCCCCCCGGCGAAACCCGAGTGCCTCCCAGGGGTTGCCGTGGACGATGACCACCACCAGCGTGACCGCGAGGAACAAGACGAACTGATGGAGGCCCGAGGAGAGGGCAGCCTGGAACGGGAGACTGGCGGGAGTAGTGATCAGAACCTCAATCACGCCCGAGAACTCATGGTACAACCAGCCCGCGGCATACAGCACGACGAAGACACAGGCGACTTCCCAGAGGTGCCATGGCGTAGCGCGTCGCAAGCTTACTAACACCTCCCCTGCTATGGATTAGCGCATGTGGCTCAATATTCCTCCCAGTGAACCCCCGGTAAAACTAGGCCGGGCCGCGAAGAGCCTAGGAGGGAAGGACTCCCGCCGGGCCATGTGGAAGAATAGGCAGGGGTGACCAACATGCGCAAGGACAAGGCGGTCGTACTCAAGCTGGGCGGCCCCTTCGCCATCGTGCTCACAGACGGCGGCGCGTTTCGGCGTATCTTGCGCAAGCCTGGCATGGTAGAGGGTGGCATCTGCCACCTGACGCCAGACTGGACCAGACGGGCTGCGGCCGTGGCCGCGGCGGCCTCCTTGCTGCTCGCCGTGGGCGGCGCCTCAGCCGCGCAGGTCATGCTCAACCCGACCGTGGCCACGCTCTCCATCGACATCAACCCCAGCTTTGAGTTGGGACTCAACCTGCGTGCGCAGGTCACGTTCACGCGCGCCCGCAATGACGACGCTGCAGCGGTGCTTGAGGGCGCCCACCTGCGGAACCTCAACGTCTATGAGGCAGTGACGGCACTCGTTGAACGCTCAGCTGCCCTGGGCTATATCGCCTCTACAGCCGAAAACGCCGTGTTGGCCACCGTCACACCCTTGAGGGCCGAGACGCCGCCAGTGGTGAATACAACCAAGCTTGAGGCTGCCGTGGTGAAGGGCCTGGGGCCGGCCATCCGCGAGGCCGTGGTGAACGTGCGTACCGGCACCCAGGAAGAGCTCAAGGAGTCACGCAAGGAAGGGGTATCCCCGAACCTGCTGGACTTGGTCAAGGAAGCGCAGAACCGGGGCGTGGAGGTCAAGGTCAAGGAGATTCTCGAGCGGGGAGTAGGTCCCGTGCTGGCCAACAAGGGGCTCCAAGTCCGGGACTTGGTCGGCAAGGGTCAGGACGAGGACGACCCCGACGAGGCGGACTCCGATGAAGAAGACGCCCCTGACACAGAGGACGACGAGGACGACGACAGCCCGCCTGCGGGCAGGAGCAGAGTCGTACCACCTGTCGGGCCCAAGGGCCCGGGGTCTGAAGCCCCTGTTACTCCGCCAGGGGCAAGCCCGCCTGCCTTCGCCTCAGATCCTCGCCTCCTGCCGGGGCTGGTCAAGCCCAAGGAAGACCGGGGGCTTGCCGCTGTCATCGCGGCGGCCCTAGACTCGCGCGCGGGCGACACGCACGGGCACCCTCCGAAGGCGGAACCAGCCGGACAGAGACGTCCCACCGAAGCGCAGTCCGGGGGGGACAACGACGACGAAGACCCTAAGTCCAGGGTAGCGGCAAGGCTCGCCGCCATCTGGGAACGCCTCACTGGCAATGGCAAGGGCAGGGGCCGTGGGAACGATTGAGCCAAAGACCTACACAGGACTTGCAGGATGCCTGACCAGGATGATGGTCAGGCATCTACTGTTGCGCTGCCGCCGCTAGCCGAGGTCTTTCCTCAGCAGCTGGTTGGCCAGCTCGGGATTGGCCCGCCCCTTGGTGGCCTTCATCACCTGCCCGACGAGGAACGTCAAGGCCTGGGTCTTGCCTGCCCTGTAGTCGGCTACGACCCCCTGGTTCGCGTCCAGGACGGATGCTACGATCCCCTCCAACTCCGCCGTGTCGGAGATCTGCGCCAGCCCCGAGGCCTGGATGATGGCCTGCGGGCTCTTGCCCGTCCGGCCCATCTCGGCTAGGACGTCCTTGGCCATCTTCCCGCTGATGGCGCCCTGATCGATGAGCCTCAGTAACTCCGCCAGTCCTGCCGGGGTCACCGGCAACTGGGGCAGAGCGCGCCCGGTAAGGTTGAGCTGCCTGGCTACTTCGCCCATCAGCCAGTTGGCCACGGTCTTCGGCTGGCTGTACGCGGCGCAGGCCGCTTCGAAAAAGTCAGCCGTCGCCCGGGCCTGGGTCAAAGCGGCCGCGTCGTACTCTGACAAGCCATAGTCCCTCACGAACCTAACCGCCCGGTCGTCGGGCAGTTCGGGGAGGTTCGCCTCAAGCTCCGCCACCCAGCCCGTATCCACTTCGAGCAGGGGCAAGTCCGGGTCAGGGAAGTACCGGTAATCGTCGGCGGCCTCCTTCGCCCGCATGCTGACGGTGCGCCCTTGGGATTCGTCCCAGCGCCGCGTTTCCTCGGCTACCCGGCCGCCACCCTTCACTAGCTCGTTCTGGCGCCCGATCTCGTACTCCAGGGCCCGTTGCACGCCCCTGAAGGAGTTCAGGTTCTTGATCTCTGCCCGGGTGCCGAGCTTGTCCTGACCGGCCGGGCGAATGGACACGTTGACATCGCACCGCAAGGACCCTTCTTCCATCTTGGCGTCGCTGACTCCGGTGTACTCCAGGATGGACCTCAGCTTCTCCAGGCACAGCCTGGCCTGCTCGGGTGTGCGCAGGTCCGGCCTGAACACCACCTCAATCAGGGGGACCCCGCACCGGTTGAAATCGACCAGGGTGCCGGCGATCTCCTCCCCAGGTAGTTCATGCAGGGACTTCCCCGCGTCTTCCTCCAGATGAACCCTGCTGATCCCTACCCGCCTACCCTCGCCCAGCTCCAGCCAGCCGTCCTGGGCAAGGGGCCTGTCGAACTGGGAGATCTGATACCCCTTGGGCAGGTCCGGGTAAAAGTAGTTCTTGCGGTCGAACTTGGTCCGGGCGTTCACCCGGCAGTTCAGAGCGATGGCGGCCCGCAGGGCCTGGGCTACGACCTCCCGGTTGAGCACAGGCAAGGCGCCGGGCAGGCCGAAGCAGACCGGGCACACCCGCGAGTTAGGCTCGCCCCCGAAGGAGTTGGCGCAGCCGCAAAAGATCTTCGAGCGGGTAAGCAGCTCGGCGTGGACCTCGAGGCCGATGACGGATTCGTAGCTCACGGGGCCTTCACCTCCTCGGGCAGGGACAGGGGCCCGCCGCTGGCCTGTTCGTAGGTGTAGGCGGCCCTAAGCAGCGTCCTTTCGCTCAAGGCTGGCCCGATGAGCTGCAACCCGACCGGGAGCCCCCCAGCGAGCCCGCAGGGCACAGACAACGCGGGCACACCGGCCAGATTCACCGGAACGGTGCAGACATCGGACAGGTACATGGCCAGGGGATCGCCAGCCTTGTCACCCACGGGGAAGGCAGTCGTGGGTGTGGTCGGACAGGCGAGGACATCGAAGCGGGCAAAGGCCTCGGCGAACTCCCTCGCCACCAAGGTCCGCACCTTCTGGGCCCTGAGGTAGTACGCGTCGTAGTAGCCTGCGCTCAGCACATAGGTACCGATCATGATGCGCCGCTTGACCTCGGGGCCGAAGCCGGTCTGGCGGGTGGCGCGGTACATGCCTTCATGGTCCCCCGCCGCCAGCCGCAGGCCGTAACGTACCCCGTCGAACCTGGCCAGATTGGCCGAGGCCTCCGCCGGGGCAATGACGTAGTACACATCCAGGGCGTAGCCTGTGTGGGGCAAGGAGCACTCCTCGGCCACGGCCCCTTGCTCCACCAGGACACCGATGGCGCGCTTCACCGCCGCCTCGACGCCAGGCTGCACCCCCTCGGCGAAGTACTCCCGAGGGACGCCGATACGCAAGCCTTTCACGCCGCCTGCCAGGCCGGAGGCATAGCCGCCTGCCTGTCCGGGCAGGGAAGTCGCATCCAGGCTGTCATGCCCCGCGATGGCGTCCATGACGTGGGCACAGTCGGTGACATCCCTGGTCAGGGGGCCGATCTGGTCCAGCGAAGATCCGAAGGCCACCAGTCCGTAGCGGGAGACCAGGCCGTAGGTCGGCTTGAGTCCGACGACGCCGCAGAAAGCTGCGGGTTGGCGGACTGAACCGCCTGTGTCGGACCCGAGGGCGTAGAGAGCTTCGCCCGCGGCCACCGCCGCCGCGGAGCCGCCGCTGGAGCCGCCAGGTACCAGCCTGGTGTCCCAGGGGTTCCGCGTGCGCTTGAAGGCCGAGTTCTCACAGGACGAACCCATGGCGAACTCATCCATGTTGGTCTTGCCGCACAAGACGGCTCCGGCAGACTTGAGCCGGGACCAGGCCGTGGCGTCGTACGGCGGCACATACCCTGCCAGGATGCGGGAGCAACAGGTGGTCGGCACGCCGCTGGTGGACAGGTTGTCCTTCAGCGCGCAGGGTATCCCGGCCAGCACCGGCAGGTCGGCCCCGGCCCTACGCGACTCATCCACCTTGCGGGCCTGGCTCAGGGCCAGCTCGGCCGTGGTCCTGAGGTAGGCGCCGACGACGGGCTCGACCGCCGCTATCCGCGCGAGCAGCGCTGAGGTGAGTTCCTCGGCGGACAGCTCCCACCCCTTGAGCATGGCCGCGGCCTGGCCTGCGGTCAGCTGGTGCAGGGCGCGGGCCGTCATCCTGCCACCACCTTGGGCACGACCACGAACTTGCCTTGGGCCTCGGGAGCGAGGGCTAGCACTGCCTCCTGGATGAGCCCGGGCTGCACGGTGTCCGGGCGCAGCGGCATCAGCAGGTCGATGCCGTGGGAGGAGGGCTCGACGCCGGCCACGTCGAGCTGCGCGAGGGATGCAACATGGGCCAGGATGTCGTTCAGCTGGGGCAGGAGCTGCTGCAACTCGGCCGCGGATAGGTCCAACTTGGCCAGCTGGGCGATACGCTTGACGTCATCCGCTGTCAGTCCACGCATGGGCGGCACCACCTCTTGGCGGTATACTGTAGAGTATACCGTACCCTGTCATGGGGAGCAACAACGCAGCAGGCGTACAGGGTTCCGGGCCTTAAGGGGCGAATCCCCAGCCTGAAAGGAGGCATGTTCACGATGACAATCACACTGATGCATACCGACCTCAATCTCCCCCTATTCAAGCGGGGCAAGGTAAGGGACGTGTACGACCTGGGCGACGCCCTGCTCATCGTAGCCACTGACCGGGTCTCCGCCTTCGATGTGGTGTTCCCCAACGGGGTACCCGACAAGGGACGGGTGCTGAACCTGCTGGCCGCTTACTGGTTCCGGCAGACCGAGCCTGTCGTCCGCAACCATCTGCGGTCCGTGGAGGAGGCAGACCTCGCCGCGGCTGCCGGTGAAGCGGCCCGGCCGCTGGCGGGCCGGGCGATGCTGGCCGAGCGGCTGCAGGTACTGCCGGTGGAATGCGTGGTCAGGGGCTATCTGGCGGGATCCGGGTGGGCCGAGTACAAGCAGACCGGCGCCGTCTGCGGCGTGAAGCTCCCAGGGGGCCTCGTCGAGAGCAGCCGCCTGCCCGAACCCATCTTTACCCCGGCCCGCAAGGTGGACGACGGGCACGACGTCAACATCACCCTGGCGGATGTCGCTGGCATGTTAGGCCGGGAGCTGGCTGAGGCCCTGTCCGCAGTGAGCCTCAGGCTCTATGCCGCCGGGGCGCGGCGGGCCCTGGAGGCCGGGCTCATCCTGGCCGACGCCAAATTTGAGTTCGCCGTGGGCGCCGACGGGCTCGTGCTGATTGATGAGGTCTTTACCCCGGACAGTTCCCGCTTCTGGCCCGCCGCTGCCTACAGCCCGGGCCGCTCCCAGGACTCCTACGACAAGCAGTTCCTGCGGGACTGGGTGGAGGCCACGGGCTGGGACAAGCAGCCCCCCGCGCCAGTCATCCCGGTAGACGTGGTGGAGAAGACGCGGGAGCGCTACCTGGAAGCTTACCGGCTTCTCACCGGGCAACGCCTCCCCTTGGCCTAGCCGCCCGTCACCTGCACATCGGCGCAGCACAGGCTGGGCGTGATCAGGTAGGGCCCGGGGGCGTAACCCACGCTGTCAAGATCGTCCCCAGCGGCGATCAAGCCCGACAGCACGTCGCGGACACGGCCGGAGAGCATCACCCGGTTCACCGGGTGGGCCAGCCGGCCTTGTTCCATCATCCAGGCATGGGCGGCGGTCACGGAGAACCCGCCCGTGGCCGGGTCGGTGACGAACGCCCCCAGCAGGCCGTCCACCACCAGGGCGCGATCCACGTTCCCGAGGGGCGGGGCGCCTTGCGCCCGTACCACCAGGTTGGTGGCGCCCGGCACCGGCCCCAAGGCATAGGCCCCGCCAGCCTCGATGAAGGTCGTCAGCCTGCCCTGCCTGCGCCGGAACGCATGACCCCCCAGGCGAAGGGGCCCCTGGAAGGTACCCCGCGAGATCAGCTCCGCCCGCCTCGCCGGCTCCCCCGTCTCATCCCAGGCGCGGGAGGCCGGGCCCCCCGCCCTGAGGGGGTCGTCGAACAGGTTGAACCAAGCCGGGCCCAGCCCCTCACCCTCCCGGTAGGGCTGGGCGTCCACTTCCCCGTCGAGCAGGGCCGGGACCAACCCCGGCAGGAACAGGTCAGCCAGGGCCCGTGGCCTGAACACGACCGGGTAGCGGCCGGTGGGGACCGGCTTGGGCCCCAGCGCGCTTAGGGCCAGAGCAGCCGCGCCCTGCCCCACCTCCAGGGGGCAGGCCTCAGCCAAGGACCGCCAGACTCGTCGGACGTTGGCGGTGTAAGCTTGCTCCCCCTCCCGGGCCACAGCCCCCGCGCCCACTTCCACCCAGGTGGCCAAGACCCCCTGGTCCACGCCGAGGGTGTTGTGCACCTGAAAGCGGCGGCCCAGCACGCTAAGTTCTACCCAAGTGAGCTGAGCCCCCGCGGCGGTGACCCCCTGGGCCGCCTCTGCGAGCAGGGCCTGGGCCTGCGCCGGATGGAACTGGCTCACCATCGGGTCGGCCAGGCCGGGCACGGGCTGGGCTGCCTCAGGACCGGGGAAACGCCACGGGGGTTCTAGCCGCCTGCGGGCGGCCCAAGCCCCCCTCCCTGCCGCCGCGCAACGCTCCCGGTCCAGGCCCGAGCTATAGGCCATGCCGCCCTGACCTGGGCCCGCAGCCCTGATCCCTACCCCGCACGCGCCCACCGCTGTGCTTCCCTCCAGCCCCTTGGGGCCTGCCAGGAAGGTGACCTTACGCTCCTCACAGGCGAAGGCCTCGGCCGACAGGGCCCCCGCTGCGCAGGCCGCCTCCAGAGCGGCAGCTGTGGCAACCTTGAGATCCATCACCGGCGCCTTCCTCCGATCATGGCCCGGCTGAGCAATACATGGGGAGAACCGGAGCCTGCCGGGATGGTCTGGGCCGGGGCGCCCTTACCGCAACCGCCGGTGTGGAACGCCAGGTCGTCGCCCACTTCTGCCACCGCCGTCAGGATGTCGAGGATCTGCCCGGACAGCGACACCCCCCGCAGGCGGCCAGCCACCTTCCCCCGGCTGATCCACAGCGCCCGGTCGGCGTTGAACTGGAAACTCCCCCGGGCCGGGTTCACCTGCCCGCCCCGTTTCCCTAGCAGGTAGATGCCTTCCTCCATGCTCTCCACCAACCTAGCTGGGGGCGTGGGGCCGGGCGCGAGGTAGATGGTGCCCATCCGGACAATGGGCGGATACCTGTAGCTCACCGCCCTAGCATGGCCGTTGGCCTCTGCACCCAATAGCCGCGCCGTCTCCCTACTGTGTAGGTACTCCGCGACCGTGCCCCGGTCGAGGATGGTGACAGCGCGGGCAGGCGTCCCCTCGTCGTCGAAGGGGAAAGCCCCCACCGAACCCGTCCGGCTGGGGTCGTCGACCACCGTGACGCCGGGCGGCCCGACCTGTTGGCCGAGCTTCCCGGCCAGCACCGACAACCCCCTGGCAACTGCATCCCCTTCCGCGGCATGGCCGATAGCCTCATGGATGAAGTTCTCGGCCGCCTGATTGTCCAGGAGCACCGGGAAACTTCCGGCCGGGGCCTCGCCGGCGCCCAGCCACTCCCGTGCGTTGGCGGCGGCCATCCTGGCGGCTGCCGACGCCTCACCCGTCTCCACCGCCTCCCAGCCGACGGTGCCGCCAAAGCCCTCGACGGAGCTGGCGCTGTCCCCGCGGTCAGCGGCCGTGACGGACACGCGTCCGATGCACCGCACTGGTTCCCACCACACCGTACAGCCCTCGCTATCCACATAGACCCGCTCACCCGCCTGGTCGGCGTAGGCCAGCTCAAAGCCAGACACGGCTTGCCCGGCCAAGCTCTCGCGGGCGAGCCGCTGGAACGCACCGAGCTTGTCCGCCAAGGGGACAGACCGCGGATCCATGGCCCGGGGTACTACGTGTTCCGCCGTGAACGTAGCCCGCGGCCTCAGCGCCGCTTCGCCCGGCTGCCCGGATCCGCCGGCATAGGCGAGCTCCAGCGCGTCGGCCAGAGCTTCCTGGAGGCCCTGAGGGGTGAGGTCAGTGGTGGAAGCGAAGCCCCACCTACCATTCAGCAGCACCCGTACCCCCACTCCGGTCTCGCGCCCGCAGGCCGCCCAGACAGGACCGGCGCCCCGCCAATCGATGAACGTCTCGGTGAGGTCCTCGTACCGGGCCTCGGCGAAGGCAGCCCCCATCTCCTTAGCCCGTGAGGTCAGTTCGGCGAGCCGCTTCATACTTGCGTCACCCCCGTCAGTAGCCGTCCGCGCTTTACCTGGCTTTGCAGCCGTGGACCCTGCTGGTCCGTCACCGCAGAACGCTGGCAAGTGGCCCCTTGCGGTCATAGGATGTGGACGAAGCCGAGGGGAGGTCCTCGCTTGCTGAGTGTGGTTCTCCATGCCGCTACGGCCGCCTTCCTCGAGGTCGGCCTGTTCGTCCTCGGCATGCTTTACATCTTCGGTCTGATCGAGAAGCTCACCGCCGGCAGGCTGGTGCAAGCGATCGCAACCAAGCGGGCCCTCCAACCGCTCATCGGGGCCTTCCTGGGCGTCTTGCCCGGCTGCGGGGGCGCCATCTTCGTCATGCCTCTGTGGGCCAGAGGCCACGTCAGTTTCGGGGCTGTGGTGGCCACTCTGATCGGCACGATGGGCGACTCGTCCTGGCTGATCATGGCCAAGCTGCCGAAGGCTGCCGCCTTGATTCACGGCATCACCTTCGTGACCGGTGTGGCGACGGGATACCTCATCGACTGGTTGGGGATAGGCAGGGGCATCCGGCGGCAGGCGCCGCTGCGGGCTGAGCGGCCCTCGGGGGCAGGGCCCGACACACTGTCGGCGCCGTCCCTGACCTTGTGTTACGCAGCCTTCTGGGTGCTTGCGATCCTGGGCGCTGCGGGCGCCCTTACGGGGACCAGAACCTGGGCCGCCACCATCGCCTGCCTTGGGGTGGCCATCGCCCTGGCGATGATGTTCATCTCCCATACTTCCTTCAGTGACGACTCCGAGGCCACCCTGGCCGACAAACACCGCTCCTTCGGGAGCATTGCGGTACATACCGCCCGGGAGACAGCATTCATCGTGGTCTGGGTGTTCCTGGGGTATCTAGTCTTCCACACCGCCACAGATCTAGGAGGCGTGGACGTCGGGAGGTTGGCGGGCCTGCCGGGGCCCCTGGTCATGCTGTTGGCCTGCCTGGTAGGGTTCATACCGGGGTGCGGCCCCCAGATCCTCACGACCAGCCTGTACATCAACGGACTGATACCCTTCTCCGCCTTGGCCGCCAATGCCATCTGCCAGGATGGGGACGCCCTCTACCCCCTGTTGGCCTACGACCGGAAGGCTGCGTTCCTGTCGAAGCTGTGCAACATGGTTCCGGCCCTGGCGGTGGGGTCGTTCATCTACCTGTCAGGCTTCTAGGAGGCGAAGCGGCGGTGCAGTGGGATCGGGTCAGCCTGGTGGCGGCGCGCAACCTGGCCGCCAACATCGCCCTGGTGGGCCTCAAGGCCGTCACCGCCCTGGTCACGGGCAGTACAGCCCTCTTGGCCGAAGCGGTGCATTCAGGGGCTGACGTCCTGGCCAGCTCGGGCATCCTCGTCTCGGCAAGGTTCGCCTCCCGGCCTCCTGATCACTCCCACCCTTACGGACACGGCAAGGTGGAGTTCGTGGCCACCGCGGCCGTAGCCGCGCTGCTGGCAGCGATCACCTACGGCCTGGTCGGGGAAGCCTGGGCAGCACTGATAGCGCCTGACAGCAGCATCCCGGGCGCGGGGGCCCTGTGGGTGGCCCTCGTCTGCCTGGCGGTGAAGGAGGGGCTGTACCGTCTGACTCTACGCGCAGCGGACCGCCTGTCCTCGACCATGCTGAAGGCCGACGCCTGGCACCACCGGGCCGACGCCCTGATCCTCTCCGGCGTCACCCTGGGCATCGCCGGGTCCCGTCTAGGGTTGCCAGCCCTGGACCCCTTGGCGGCCATGGCCATCGCCGTGCTCCTGGGTGTGCTGGCGGTGAAGTTTGCTGCGCAGGCGCTGGATGGCCTTATGGACGCCTCACCCCAGCAAGACGTCCTAGCAGCCTTGACTGAAGCGGCCCGGGGAGTGGCAGGGGTCGGCCGCATTGACAGCCTCAGGGCCAGACGCTATGGGGCTTCCCTCCAGGTCGATCTGCGCATCACCGTGGACGCCGAGGCGACCGTCGCCGAAGGCCACGCCGTTGCTGAGGCCGTACAGCAGTCGCTGAAGGCGGCCGTGCCCAACGTCGGGGCGGTACTCATCCATGTGGATCCGTCGCGGCAGGCGGCGAGTTAGTACCGGGCGATGAGCTCGAGGAACTCGGCCTCGGAGAGGATGGTCCGGCCAAGCTCCCTGGCCCGGTCGAGTTTGCTGCCGGCGTTGTCCCCCGCCACGACGTAGTCGGAGTGGCGGCTGACGCTCCCTGCGGTCCTGGCCCCCAAAGCCTGCACCCGCGCCTCAGCCTGCGCCCTGGTCAACCCAGTCAAGCTGCCCGTGAAGACGAAGGTCTTGCCAGCCAGGGGCTGAGGGCCCTCGGCAGGGGCATCAGGCAGCGCCGTCTCTACCCCCGCGGCCTTCAGTTCCGCCACGAGCCTCCGGCTAGCTTCCTGCCGGAAGAAGGCCTGCACGCTCTCGGCGATGCGCGGACCGACCTCGTCCACAGCCTGCAGGGCTGACTCATCGGCCTGAGCTAGGGCGTCGAGGTCGCGGAACCTGTCTGCCAACACCTGGGCCACACGCTGGCCCACGAACCTGATGCCCAGCCCGAACAAGAGCTTCGCTAAGGGCCGGTCCCTGCTGCGGTCGATGGCTTCCAACAGGTTCGCCGCTGACTTGGGTCCGACCCGCTCCAGGCCCTCCAGCTGCTCGCGGGTCAGCCTGTACAGGTCGGCCGGGCTGGCCACCAGCCCCGCCCCGGTAAGCTGGGAGACAACGGCCGGACCAAGGCCCTCGATGTGCATGGCGTCCCTGGAGGCGAAGTGGAGGATCCCCTCTACCACCTGGGCCGGGCAGCTGGTGGCGTTGGTGCACCTCGTGGCGGCTTCCCCCTCCAGGCGCACCGCCTCGGCCCCGCAGACGGGGCACACTGCAGGCATGCAAAAGGGGCGTTCAGCCCCGGTACGCCGACCGGGCGCGACCCCGACCACCTCCGGGATGACGTCGCCCGCCCGCTGGACGATGACCGTGTCTCCGATGCGCACGTCCTTTTCCCGGACCAAGTCCTCGTTGTGCAGGCTCGCCCGTCCGACCGTCACCCCGCCGAGCTCCAGGGGCTCCAGCACCGCCAAGGGGGTGAGGGTGCCGGTCCTGCCCACCGAGACGACGATGTCCCGGACCATGGTCTCCCCCCGCTCCGGGCTGAACTTGTAGGCCACGGCCCAACGCGGGCTGCTGGACGTAGCCCCCAGCAACAGGTGGAAGTCCAGTTCGTTCACGGTGATCACCACACCATCGATCTCGTAGGGCAGCTCGCGGCGGCGTTCCTGCCATTCTCGGCAGTAGGCCCAGACTTGGTCCAAATCGGCGCAGACCCGTGCGGCCCCGTTGACCCTAAACCCGTACCCCGCCAGCAGCTGCCTAGCCGCCGCCAGAGTAGCGGGAACCGGCGTGTGCACGGGCAGCGCATAGATGAAAGTATCCAAAGCACGCCCAGCGGTCACTTTCGGGTCAAGCTGCCGGAGGGAACCGGCCGCCGCATTCCGTGGGTTGGCGAAGATGGGTGCTCCTGCCGCTTCCCGTTCAGCATTCAGCCGAGTGAAGGCGTCCAAGGGCAGGTACGCTTCTCCCCGCACCTCGAGCACGTCGGGCGGGGCGCCCTGCAGCCTGAGGGGCAGCGAGCGGATGGTGCGCAGGTTGGTGGTGATGTCCTCGCCGACCGTACCGTCCCCGCGGGTGGCCCCGTAGGCCAGGACCCCGGCCTCGTAACGCAGGGTGACAGACAGGCCGTCGATCTTCAGATCGCACAGGTAGGACACATCGGGCCCGGCGATCGCCGCGACGCGCCGGTGGAAATCCGCTAGTTCCTCCCTGGTGTACGCCTTGCCCAGGCTAAGCATGGGGACGGTGTGGCGGACGGTGCCGAAAGCTGCCAGGGGAGCGCCTCCGACCCTGCGCGTGGGCGAGTCGGACACAGCCAGCTCAGGGTGCAGGCGTTCCAAGGCCTCCAGTTCACGGAACAGGCGGTCGTAGGTAGCGTCGTCGATCTCCGGTCGGTCCAGCACGTGGTACAGATAGTCGTGACGGGCCAGCGCCCGTTGGAGCCAGGCAGCCCGCTCCCGCTCGGCTTCGGTCGCCATGCCTGCCACCCCCTAGCCGGGACGGCGCCCCAGGCGCGCCGCGATCTCCACCGTAGCGTAACCAGCCACCGCCGCCGCGAGTTCGGTCAGCCCAGGCTGGGGCGGCAGCAGCTGCCACAGGGAACCTGCCATCAAGCCACCCAGGGTGGCCAGGGTCAGCCCCGCCTGGTTCGCCAGCAGATGGGCGATGACGCGGGCGAAGATCACCAGCCCACCAGCCACGCCGAGGCCAAACACGCTCAGGGTCGCCAGCTGCAGCTGGTTGAGGGCATCCAGCATTGGGCGGTAAAGGCCCAGGATGATCAGGGTGCTAGCGCCGCTGACCCCCGGCAAGAGCATGACCGAGCTGGCCACGGCCCCGCCGCAGAACACCACCAAGGGGTGGACGGTCTCTTCCACCAGTCCGGGCCTTAGCATGCCCAAGGCCACCGCCCCAAGGGCGCCGACTGCTGCCGCCGTGACATGCCGGGGGCGGATGGGCCCGACAAGCGGACCGATGTAGCGGACGGTGCCGAGGATGAGCCCGGCTAGGAAGCCGTGGAGGGGGCCAGGGAATGCGTCCAAGAGCCAGTCCACGGCCCGGGCTCCCAGCACCAGCCCAGCCACCGCCCCAATGGCCATCGGCAGCAGACGGGCCAGGCGCAGGCGCGCCAAGCCGTTCAGGAAGTCCTCATAGATGCCCAGGATCAAGGCGGCCGTCCCGCCGCTGATGCCTGGCAGGATGATGGCCAGCCCGAGCCACAGCCCCTCGGCGATGCCCCGCAGCCACCGCTTCATCGCACCTTCTCCAATGCAGCGTACTTGACCGCCACCCGCTTGACGCCAAGCTCGGGGAAGACGAGGGTGGCGATGGCCTCCTCCCCGTCCCCGGTTACCGCGGCCACTTTCCCGACCCCCCACTTGGGGTGGCGGACCTTATCCCCCTCGTCCAGGGCCAAGCCCGGCCCTGGCTGCAGGCCTGCCGTGACGGCGGCTGGAGCCCCCGCATAGGCCGTGGCAAGCGCGCTGACCTCCGGCGGCAGTTCCCTGAGGAAGCGGGACGGCATCTGCAGCGATGCCCGTCCGAACAGGCGCCGCCGTCGCGCCCCTGTCAGGTACAGCCTCTCTCCCGCCCTGGTCATCCCCACGTAGCAGAGCCTGCGTTCTTCCTCGAGCTCGGCCAGGCTGTCGTAGGAGCGGCTGTGGGGGAATAGCCCCTCTTCCATGCCCACCATGAACACAACGGCAAACTCCAGGCCCTTGGCATTGTGCAAGGTCATCAGGGACACGGCGTCCCCGTTCCCGCCGGCGGTGTCGGCGTCGCTGATCAGGGACACGCGGGCCAGGAACGCCCCCAAGGTGGGATCCTCCTCATGTTCCTCAAAGTCGGCGGCGACTGCGGCCAGTTCGCGGACGTTCTCGGCCCGGGCCAAGGACTCCTCGGTCCCCTCGGCCTCCAGCTGGTGCAAGTACCCGGACTCGTCCAGCAGCCGCATGACCAGCTCCGCTGCGGGCGCTGTCGCCTGGAGGCCGCCGAGGTCCTCAATCAGGGCGACGAAACGCCTCACCTCGCGCAGGGCATGCCCCTTGAGCACATCCCCTGCCGCCTCACCGGCCAGCACATCCCAGAGGGATACCCCCTGCGCCGCGGCTACCTCCTTGAGCCGGGCGACGGTCCCCCCGCCGACGCCCCGCCTGGGCACGTTGATCGCCCTAAGCAGGCTGGCCTCGTCCTTGCGGTTATGGATGAGCCGCAAGTAAGCCAAGATGTCCCTAACTTCCTTGCGGTCATAGAACCGGGTGCCGGTGACGCGGTGCGGCACCCCGCGCCCGAGGAACTCCTCCTCCAGGGCCCGGGACTGCGCGTTGATGCGGTAGAGCACCGCCACCTCGGACAGCCGGTACCCTTTGTCTGTCAGCCTCCCCAACTCCCTGGCCACGAACGCCGCCTCGTCATGCTCATCCATGGCCTCGAACCGGCGGACAGGTTCGCCACCGCGCCGGGCGGTCCATAGGGTCTTACCCTTCCTGCCCGTGTTGTTCCGGACAATGTGGTTGGCGGCCGAGAGGATGGCCTCAGTAGACCGGTAGTTCTGCTCCAGCCTCACCACCCTCGCGCCGGGGAAGTCCCGCTCGAATTCGAGGATGTTCCTGATATCTGCGCCCCGCCACCCGTAGATGGACTGGTCATCGTCCCCTACCACGCACAGGTTGCCGTGGGCCTCCGCCAGCAGAGCCGCCAGCCGGTATTGGGCGTAGTTCGTGTCCTGGTACTCGTCGATGAGGACCTGCCTGAACTTGCCCTGGTACTTTGCGAGGGCATCCGGGCACTCGGTCAACAGCCGTACGGCCAGCATGATCAGGTCCCCGAAGTCCAGGGCGTTTTGCCTGAACAACTGCTCCTGGTAGATGCGGTAGACCGCCGCCAGCCGCCGGCGGAAGTAGTCGCCGGCCTGGCGTTCGGCCTCATCCGGCGGGACCAGGGCATTCTTCCAGGCGTCGATCTGCCCGAGCACGGTCCTGGGGGGGTAGCGGTCCGGGTCCCAGCCGAGTTCGGCCAGGCAGTCCTTGACCACCCTCTCCTGCTCGTCTGCGGCGAAGATGCTAAAGTTCGTCCCGTACCCGAGGGCAGATATGTCCCGCCTGAGCACACGGGCGCAGGCGGCATGGAAGGTGGCCACCCAGATGCCCGCGGCCCTTGCGCCCAGCAACTCCTCCACCCTGTGCCGCATCTCGGTGGCAGCCTTGTTGGTGAAGGTGATAGCCAGGATGCGGTTGGGGGCGACCCCTCTCTCCTGAATGAGATGGGCGATCCGGGCGGTCAGGGTTCGGGTCTTGCCGCTCCCAGCGCCAGCCAGGATCAGGAGCGGCCCGTCCCCGTACCGTACGGCCTCAAGCTGCTTGTCATTCAGGGTGATGGTGGACATGTCTCCTCCCGGGCGATCCGCTCTCCCCTCGATTATACCACGGAGGCCCGGCGGGCGAAAAAGGATGCCCTCCCGGTAAGGAGGGCAAGACACAGCCGGCGTCGTCAGGAGGGGAAGAGGACGCCGGTCAGTGTTCGGTCACACCGGTGAAATTGAACCCGCGTACCTTGAGGGCAGGCACGCACACCCCGCCCACCCAGCCCCGCTGGACCCTGCGCTCCCGGCCGATGAGTTCGACCCGCTGCAGGGCCTCGATGATGCTCTGGGTGAAGCGGAGGTTCTTGACAGCGTGCTTGACCCGGCCGCCTTCGATCAGGAAGGTGCCATCCCGCGTCATCCCGGTGATGATGGCCTTGACCGGGTGGACAGGGTTCACGTAGTGGAACCGCGTCACCAGGATGCCGCGTTCGGTCGAGGCGATCATCTGCTCGAGGGTAGCGTCGCCGGCGCGCATGAACACGTTCATGGGCACCGGACCGAAGCTGCGGGACCCGGTGGAATGGCCCGTCGAGGACTTGCCCGGTTCCTTGTTGGCGGTATAGCTGTCATAGCAGACGTTGCGGGCGACACCGCCCTCCACCAGGGGCAGCTTGCGCTTGGGTATCCCCTCGGCGTCGAAGGGCACCGCCAGCCCGGCCTGGTCAAGGCCGTCGTCCCAGAGGTCGATGTTGGGGCCGAAGATCGGCTGGCCGAGTTTCCCTGACAGGAACGACCGGCCTTCCTGGTAACCCAGGGCCCCGAACCCCAGCATGCCCAAGTAGACAAGCATCGTGCCCACGGCGGCAGGTTCCAGCACCACTTCGTACTCGCCGGCGTCGAGGCGCTGGGGGGCGCCGCTGTCCAGGCACTTCTGGACCGCTGTCTGGGCAATGCGGGCCGGATCGATGGCGCGTACATCCCTAGCGTCCTGCCCGGCCCAACCGGCGCCGGCGTCCGACATGACCACCGTGCTCAGGCTGGCGAGGTTCGACTCATCGTACGCCCTGATCCCCAGTGAACTGACCACAGCCACTTCCCTGGTCTCGGTGGAGAAAGCGCCTGAAGCCTCCAGCCCATGCTGCTTCGCCAGGTCCACCAGCCTCTTGACCCCTGCCGCCCGGTCTTCGGGCGTGAACTCGGCGGTGGCCCGGACGGTGCAGTCGAGCTTCGGGATGGGCTGGGGAGCCGGGAGCGAAACGAACTCAGGATTCTCCTTCTGCATCCGGGCCAGATCCGTCGCCTGGCGTACCACCCGCTCCAGGCCCGCCTCGGATAGGTCATTGGTGGACGCGGCGCCAATCTTCTTGCCGAAGATGACTTCCACCGACAAGGAAGCGTTGGACTCGGCCACATTCTGATGGATGTAGTTGGTGGCGAACCGGGTGAGATAGGACCTCGCCCCGGTGAGCCCTGCCTGCGTCTGGTCCCCCGGGGACAGCTTCAATACCCGCTCCAGCAGTTCGAGGGCCCTCGCTTCTCCTACCATCTGCCTACACCTACCCTCACATTGCGGAAGCGGGCCGGGGCCGCGCCATGGCCGACATGGGCGGTCTGGGAAGGTTCCCCTTTGCCGCAGTTGGACAGGCCCCAGACATGCCACTCCCGCTTGTCCGCGATCGCGTCGCAACTCCCCCAGAACTCTGGGGTGATCCCGGTGTAAGTGGGGTTCTTCACCAGCCTGGTGAGGGAGCCATCTTCGATCAGCCAGCCCGCCTCCGTCCCAAACTGGAAGTTGATGCGTTTGTCGTCGATGCTCCAACTCTTGTTGGTCGCCATCAAGATACCGCGTCTGGTGTCCTTGATGATCTCGTCCAGGGTCCAATCCCCCGGCTCCAGGTTCACGTTGGTCATGCGGATGATGGGCATCCGTTCCCAGCCGTCCGCCCGCATGGTGCCGTTGGAGCTCTGGCCAAGCTGGGCGGCGGACTCGCGGGAAGTGAGGTAGTTGGTGAATAGCCCGCGGTCGACGATGACGCTGCGCTGTGCCGGCACCCCTTCATCATCGTAGCCGAAGGAGCCAAGGCCCCCGGGGATAGTAGCGTCGGCAACAATGGTGACATGGGGTGAACCATAGGTGAAGCTGCCGAGCTTCTCGGGAGTTAGGAAGCTCGTCCCAGCGTAGCTGGCCTCTTGCCCGAACACCCGGTCCAGTTCGATGGGGTGCCCGCAGGATTCATGGATCTGCAGGCCAAGCTGGGACCCCTCTAAGATGAGGTCCATCACGCCTGACGGACACTGCTCTGCCTGGAGCAAGTCGCCGGCTTCCTTAGCCACCCGCGGGGCATGGGCGGGCAGATCCATGGCCTGGACGAACTCATAGCCCGCCGACGCGGCGTCGCCGGAGAACGAGGCGGGATACGACCGGCGCTGCATCTCGCCAGCTGCCACCGCCGTGGCGTTGATCCCGGCCCCCGTCTCGACGATCTCCTGGGTGATGTAGCTGCCCTCGGTGCTCGCGAACACCTGGCTCTCGCGCAAGTAGTGCATGGAGGCAGCAGACACCCTGACCCGCTGATCCTGGCGCATCAGCCTGTCTGCCTCCAGGAGCAGGGCCAGCTTGTCCTCGAGTTTCACCTTGAACGGGTCGACGGCGACCTTGGTCGCATAGGAGTCCTCGATGCCCTTGAGCGGGCTGAGAGCGAACTCGCCGTTCCGCTTCACCAGGGCGCTGGCGCGCGCCACGCGGGCCGCTTCTTCAGCGACCCGGACGACCTCGTCAGGCGTCACCAGGGAACTGGCGGCGAACCCCCACGCGCCGTCCACCACCACCCGCACCCCGAACCCGTGGCTGCCGCTGGATGTCAGACTCTGCACAGCGCCATTCTTGACCATGATCCCTTGCTGGTCTTCGCTGATCACGCGGATGTCGGCGTATTGAGCGCCGGACCGCCGAGCGCACTCCAGCGCCCGGGAGGTCAACTCCCGCAAGACTGCTTCCTCCCTTCCCATGCCCAGTTGGGAGCATGCTCCTGCCTTGGCAGGCCTCAGGTCTTGTCTTCGCGCCCCCGCCGGGAACTCCTTCCGGACACGAACACAATCGTAGGCGAAGCATCTCCAAGGAAGATGAAGACCCGCGCTGGCGAGGGCGCGGGTCTCAGGCAAGGAGCGTCTCTGCATCAGGCCCTGCTATGGACGGCCACGGTCCGGTACGTCCGGCACAGGAGCATCACCGCGCCTGCATGGGCCGGCGTAAGCAGGACCCTGGCCAGCAGGCGGAGGGGGAACAGGGCCATCGCGGGTCTGCCCAGGGCCAGGCTGAGGACATAGGTGTTGAGCCCCGCGGCCACGACCAGTCCGGTGACGGCCACCGCGCCGCCCACCAGCCACGGGTTCACGGTGGTAGGGTCTCGCCCCGACAGCAGCCAGCCAGGGAGCGCCCCGGTGAGGGCGGCGGTGACCGTAAGCAATGGGATGTAAGCGCCGCCCATGGGGTTGATGGCAAAACCAATGATGTCGGCCAGCGCTCCCACACACGCCCCGGCGAGGGGCCCGAACAGGACGCCGGCCAGCATGATGGGGACCTCACCGAAGCTCAGCCTTAGGGCCCCGACACCGGCGATGAGCAGCTGGGTGCCGAAGAAGCGGGTAAGCACCACGCTCAGGGAGATGAGTAAGCCCAAGTTAACCAGTTTGCGCGTCTGCACGAATGAAAACACCTCCTTTCTCTCTGGTTGGCAGAGCCACACCAAAGAGAAATGAGGCGCATAGCCTGTTCCCTTTGTCGTGACAGCGGACGCGGTCGTGGTACCGCGGGCCCCTTGCGGCCCTTCGTCCCGGGGCGACTTCCCATCCACCGGGCACTTGACGCACCAGACCTACTCTGCCTTGAGCACATTATACTCGATGCTGACGGGACTGACAACATTGTGTGCGGAGCATCCACACCAACCAAGTCCTGGCGCGTCGGCAGGAATAACACCTGGTGTGGAGAACTCCCTGGCCAAGACCCTGAAGCGCTCATTTAGACCGACTACTCACGGAACCAGAGGAGCACCGCTGATGCCACGTCTAAAGGACCCGGTGAGCGGCCTTACCCACCTGGGAGGCGCCCTGCTGTCCGTTGTCGGCCTGGTCGTCCTGGTCTGCCTGGCAGCCAGGCGGGGCACCCCTTGGCATACCGTTTCCTTCGCCATCTTCGGGACGAGCCTTATGCTGCTGTACACGGCCAGCAGCCTGTACCATCTGCTCGTGCTCGGCCCCCGCCCCACCCGGGTTCTGCGGCGGCTGGATCATTGCATGATCTTCGTGCTCATCGCCGGGACATACACCCCGGTGTGCCTGGTGCCCCTGCGCGGACCGTGGGGCTGGAGCCTGCTGGGCAGCGTCTGGGGACTAGCCCTGGCGGGCGTGGTGCTGAAGCTGCTGTGGCTTGAGGCTCCGAGGTGGTTGTCTGCCACCATCTATGTCGCCCTCGGCTGGCTGGTGGTCACAGCCTCGGTCCCCCTCTTCCGCGCCCTGCCTACCGCTGCCCTCCTCTGGCTGCTGGGCGGAGGGCTATTCTACAGCACCGGCGCCATAATCTACGCCACCAAGTGGCCAAGACTGGCCCAGGGCTTCGGTTTCCATGAGGTGTTCCACTTGTTCGTGCTGGCCGGCAGCCTCAGCCACTACTGGCTGGCCCTCAGGTACATCCTCCCGCCGGCCTAGCTTCAAGGCCACCCGCCCCAGGCCGCTTGCTCTGCCGCCAACCCCTGACCCAGTCCCGGGCCAGGTCATCACCGCGGTTGAACAGCCTCCTGACAGACCAGAACAGGTTGGAACCCCAGTTCATGGTGTTATACAGCAGGTCTATCACGGGATCGTCGAACTTGTAGGAGAGGCGGAGGCCAGTACCGGTGTACTTGCCCTGCTGCCGCAGCTGCCGCTCGGCCTCGGTGCCGGCTAGGGGAAACAGCCTGGTGAGGGGATGTACCTTGCCGAGCCTGTCTTTCGGTACCAAGGCCTTCACCCGTTTGACGAAGTCGATGTTTTCGCTGAGCTCCTTTAGGTCTGTACAGTGGTCAAACATGATGAAACCCATGGAGATGAACATGCCGAGCTTGTTTAGGAGCTCGATCGCTTTGAAGTTCTCCTCCACCGACACGTCTTTGCGAAAACGGTCGAGCATCGCCTGGGAGCCCGCTTCGACCCCAAGGTACACGCGGGTGAGTCCCGCCCGCTTCATCAGGGTGAACAGCTCTTCGTCCACATCATCCACCCTGCATTGGATACGGAATTCGAGGTCCCACTGCCTGCGCAGGATCCCCTCGGCGATCTCGGCAGCTCTCCTAGCTCCTATCCCCTTGCCCGAGATGAAGTTGGCGTCGCTCAACATCACGTTCCTGACGCCGTATGCGTCATACAGGTGCTCGAGCTCCGCGAGCACGTTCTCACTGCTCCGGAGCCTGAACTTGGGCCCGAACCGTGAGTAGAAGGCATCAACGCTGCAGAAGGTGCACCTGCCGTAACAGCCCCTTGAGGTGAGCATGGACGCGAAGCCGAACCGCCTCAGGACCGGGGGGAGTGTGTCCCGGTCCGGGAAGGGCAGGTCATCGAGGTCTGGCACCGAGGGCCTGTCCGGGTTAACCACCAACCGGGCCCCCTGCCGGTACACTACGCCCGCCACGCCTTCAAGGCTGCGGCCCGCCATGACGGCGTTGGCGACTGCGGGCAGGGTCTCCTCACCCTCGCCGACGACCACGGAGTCCACTGCCGGGTAAAGCGCCATGATCTCCTCGTAGCCGAACGTAGGGTAGATCCCGCCCACGGTGATATGGGTGGTGATGCCGCTGCTGCGCAGGTCATGGATGAAGTCGAGCCCTTCTCGGGCAGTCTCCTGGTACGGCAGGCTCACGCCGATGAGACTGCAGCGGATCCGCTTGAGCTCCTCAAGGGCTTCGCGTACCGGCCTCCCCTCGACCGGCACATCGATGATGCGAACAGCGATGCCCTCCCTCCGCAGGCTGGACGCCAGGTAACCGAGGCCGATGTGCTCGAGGCCACCTCCAAGCCTGCTGCATGGTGGGTTGACCAGCAACACGTCACAACTCGTCATTGCGGGGCTCCTTTCGTGATGCCGGAGGAGTCATTGCCGGCTGTCCTGAGCGATGGGTCAAGGTCGATCTACCCGGAAGACTTCACCCTCACTCGAGATGGCAACCTTGATGAGCCTGTCCGGGTACCAGACCAGCCAACATTCAGCCTGCCAGCTTACGCGAACCGGCACAACCCTCGGCGCACCGGCGTCCGCGGCGATGGCCAGGACGTCGAGTACGTCAAGGGTGGTAAGCTCGAGGTCGCTGGGGCTGAACCGGGTCTGCACGGAGCCGTAAGATACGTCTCCAGTCGATATGACCCACGCGGAAGTGTCCACACGGAACCGAAGAGTGAGGTTGTCGCCCCTGTACGGTCTTCCCGGGGCCTGGAAGCGGAACATGGCCTCCTGGCCAGGAAGATGGTAGATGACACGAGTCAGGAAGAAGTCGTCTCGGATGGACAGGGCCAGGGAACGGACCTCCGGATAGGCTCCCCTCACGCTGGTGGCCGATAGTGCTATGGGGAAAACCATTCGCTCTACGGCTCTTTCTTCTTTGGAGCCCTCAGCCGTCAGGTGAGCCAACCACAGGAACAGGGGGACCAGCACAACCACGACAGCGAAGGCGATACGCTTCCCCACTCTGTGCATCGGCCGTCACCTCTCACCCCAGACCAAAAGATAGTCGTCTCTATACCCAAGACCCTCTCACGGTAGGCCCAGACTCCTACCGACGGGAAGGGGGGAGCTCCACTCGGCGAACCTCACCAGCAGGGGAGAGCGCTACCTCGATGCCCCTGCCACGGTACCAGACCAGCCAGTAGCCTGCCTGCCAGCTGACAGTGACGGGGAACGGCAGCCCTCCCGGAACCACCCTCGGCGCGCCAGCGTCGGCGGCGATGGCCAGGACGTCGAGTACGTCAAGGGTGGTGAGCTCGAGGTCGCTGGGGCTGAACCGAGTCTGCACCGAGCCGTAAGATGCTTCTCCCTTGGTTACAGCCCACGCCGAAGTATCCACGTGGAACCAAAGAGTAATGTTATCGCCCCTGTACGGTCTTCCCGGGGCCTGGAAGCGGAACATGGCCTCCTGGCCAGGAAGATGGTAGATGACACGAGTCAGGAAGAAGTCGTCTCGGATGGACAGGGCCAGGGAACGGACCTCCGGATAGGCTCCCCTCACGCTGGTGGCCGATAGTGCTATGGGGAAAACCATTCGCTCTACGTCTCTTTCTTCTTTGGATCCTTCAGCCGTCAGGTGAGCCAACCACAGGAACAGGGGGACCAGCACAACCACGACAGCGAAGGCGATACGCTTCCCCACTCTGTGCACCGGCCGTCACCTCTCACCCCAGACCGAAAGATACTCGTCTTTGTACTCCAAGACCTTCTCGCCGTAGGCCCAGGCCTGCGCGCCAAACCCATTGTACCGGGCCGCCCAGCGCTGCCAGTCCTCTGGATGTACCGGCCAGTCCCCGTTCCCCAAAAGCTCTGTGTGCAGTACTCGCAGGTAAGCCGCCGAGTAGCGGATGTTCGTGGCCGGGTCCTCAAGAGCCCGGATGTAGGCAGCGCGGCTGGGTTGACTGAGTTCACCAAAGTCACGAATAACATCTACGGCTGCAGTTCGCAGCTTTACCTGCCCCAGGCCTATGCTAGGGTTGTCAAACCAGTGACCTACGCGAGACAGACTACGGGTAAAGGCATATCGGGTGCCGACGTTGGCTCTGGGCACCTCTGTCCCGTTGTTGAAGAAGTTCCAACCCATTTGCTCCTTGGTGATGATGGCCGCCACCAGCTCAGGCGGCACCTTGTGCTCCTCAGCCGCTGAGACGATCGCCCGCGTATACCCGAGGACCATCTCCATGACGCTGGTTGTCACGTCGTAGCCGTAATCGGCAGTCGGGGGCGCCCCGATAAGGCCCCAGGGATCGATGTAGCGCAGGGGGTTGTTATCTGCGTAGGTATACCGGTTAAGGCTGTGCGGCAAAAACGCCAAGGCGGGAAACGCGTCCGGAACGGCAAACCGCCCAGAGCGGGGCTCGTAGTACCGGGTCCTCAGGTAGACGCCTCTGAGCACCGGGTCGTAAGGCTCGCCCGTATAGCCCAGCAGGTTGGGCGTGTACATGGGGTGCCCGGGGACAAAACGGCTGTAGGGCCCGAGCTGGCCGAACTCGTCATAGTCGTAGCTGGCCAGAGGCTTACCGGTCGAGTCAAACAGGGCCTTAACGCTACCCTGCGCATCCAGCCCGTAGAAGTACACGCTCCCCTCGCCGTCCTCCATCATTGCCGGCCCGATGCCCCACAGGTAGGTGCTTTCGGCGCCTGGTTCTTCAGACAGGGCACAGAGGATGCGCCTGAGGGGTTCGCCCAGGTCGCTCACCAAGTCGAACGCGGTGGTCCGGTAGGAGAAGAACAGATCTCGGTTGAGTCCCGGGGCGAAGGAGTGCGCCCAATCGCTGAGGCCCGGGGTCTGCGAAGGCACCGGGGGAGTGACGCTTGGCGGTCCGTCCGGATCAACCGGCTTGCCCGGTTTCCCTGGCCCCGACTCCCCACGTCCTGGAGGGGTTGCCCCACCAGTCTGAGGTGGGACGGGAACAGCGGGCGGTGCCTGGGGCACGGTCCTTTGCACTCGATCAAGCAGAGTGTAGGCCGCCCCAACGCGGAGACCGTCCCCTGCGTACTTGTACTGGGCTAGCTGGCCCCACCGGTCGGTGTGGGTGATGAGCCGCCCAGCGGCATCATAGCCGTAACTCGCATGCCGGGAGTGCCCATCCTCGTCCACACGGGTGACTTCCACGAGGCGGCCGTTGGGGTCGTAACTGTACTCCAACGTGCCTTCGGAGCTGCTGGCGCGGATCAGCTGCCCCGCGGCATCATACTCGTAGGTTGTCAGGCGGTCGCCATACTCCTTCGGGGGTTTGCCTGGGGGTGCGGGTGGGGGGGGGCGGACCGGCCCACCCGCAGATTCCATCTCGTCTGAGACCAGGAGCTCCTCCGCCGGGTCTGGCTCTGGCGCAGTCCCGACCTCCAACAGACTCAGCCGGTTCCCGGAGGGGTCATATGCGTACCGGCGGAGAAGCCCTCCAGGACCGAGAACCGCAACGAGCCTCTCCAGGGCGTCATACTCATAGTCCGTTCTCACTATGACTCCGCTATCATTCTCTTCCCGCTCCCGCCAGACCGTATTGCCAGCGGGGTCATAGCCATACCCCAAGGCCAGCAACGGTTCTTCCTGTGGGCGGGCGATCTGAATCAGCACCGGCCTTCCCACCTTGTTGTAGCTCAACGTGGTCTGAACGCCTCCAGGGTGGAGGATGCCCGTCAGTTGGCCAGCGACGCTATAGCGGTACTCAACCGCCGCGCCGTTCCAGGCCGCCTTGATGAGCCGGCCGGCCCGATCATGATCGTACCTCGCTGTCCGGCCGTCCGGATACCTGAGCCAACTGCGCTCACCCGCTGGGCCATAGCCATACTCCTGTACCCGTCCCTGGTAGTCGACCGATCTCACGAGCCGTCCGAGGGCATCATAGGAGTACTGCCATTCGCCCAGGTTGTCGCTCATCCGAACGCGGCGCCCGGCGGCATCATAGCCAAACTCGGTGCGCAGCTCGTTCCCGTTCTCAATGGCAACGACGAGGTCCCTGAGATCATAGGTCTGATGGAGGACAGCGCCGTGGGGATAACCAACCTGGATCAGGTTGCCACGGCCATCGTACGCGAAGGTGGTGGTCCTCCCGAGCCCGTCCGTCTCGGCAACGATCCTGCCCAAGGCATCGTAGCAGAACGCCCGGGTCTCGCCGCCGGGCGCGCGGTAGGCAGTCAGACGGCCGCGAAGGTCGTACCCATAGAGGGTCTCCCCTCCGGCAGCGTCCGCTACGCGGACGAGGTTACCGGCCAGGTCGTACCGAAACTCCGTCCGACCTCCCCTGGGGTCGGTAACGGCCACCAGGTTGCCGGCCAGGTCGTAGACGTAGTGGAACCGACCTCCCTCGGCGTCGGTAAAGGACATGACCCTCCCCAGCGCATCGTACTGGAAGGTGGACTCGTTGCCGGGAGGGTCCCGCCGGGCTGCCTGGCGCCCGGCAGGGTCGTAGGCAAAGGTAGACGCTTCACCGAGAGGGTCTGTCTCTGCGGCAATCCTCCCGGCCATGTCGTACCGATAGGCAACGACGCCTCCGTTCGGAAAGGCCATGCTGGTCAGGCGGCCGCATGCATCATAGGCAAAGGCCCACTTGCACCCCATAGCATCGGTGATACCGGCCAGGCGTCCCGCAGGGTCATACGCGTAGTAGGTCCGGTCGCCGCTCTCCCCGGTTACGGCGATCACCTGGCCGGCGGCATCGTATTCGTACCTCCGGGTGTTTCCGGCGGGATCGGTGATGGCGGTGGCGCGTCCCTCGGGGTCGTACTCGTACTGGTATCTGGCCGTTCCAGGGAAAGTGGCTGCCACAACTCGACCAAGGGCATCCCGGCGGTACTCGGTCCGGTTGCCGAGGGCGTCAACAACCACCTTCAGCCGCCCGACCGGGTCATATTCGTAGGAAGTTACCGCACCAAGGGGGTCGCTCACTCGTGTCAGCCGGTTTCCTGCATCGTACCCGAGTGTGAATGCATGTCCCAGCGGGTCCGTCACCCGGGTGATGTTCCCGCTCCTGTCATAGTCATACGCCAGAGCGGCCCCCAAGGGATTGACTAGCGATGTCAGGCGTCCAGCACGATAGTGGTAACGAAGGACACCTCCTAGAGGGTCAGTCACCTGGATGGGCCGTCCGCGGGCGTCCCGGACGAAGCATGTGGTGTTGCCTAAGGGGTCGGTTTCCGTGGCTACCCGGTTCAAAGCGTCGTAGGCAAAGGAAGTCCGGACTCCGTCAGGAGCGACGATCTCAAGCAGATTGTTGGCGTAGTCATAGCGAAGACGAGTGGTTCCGCCGTCGGGAGCAACGACTTCGACAAGGTTCCCCCGGTCGTCAAAGACGAACCTCGTGATGCTCCCCGGGGACTCGGCTATAGCGATAGCCCGTTGGCACTGGCTATCCGGTGGCCTCGATCGCCGGAGCCGTAGTAATGGAGGGATAGCTTCCAAAGATCGTCGCCGGCGCTAACCTTGTGCACCGCGAACCGGGCATCGGGGCTCCACTCGCTGAGACGGCCATCGGCAGCAACAGACCTTGCACGCAGGGTATGCACGAGCCCTGAATCGCAGTGTACCGAGGCAGTGTACTGCCCGCTGACCACCGGAACCATGCCGTAATGGGTCCCGTTCAGCTGAAGCCATACAGCGCTTGCATTGCTGGCTACGCCATCGACACGTATCTGGCCTAGCTGAGGACTCCCAGTAAGGCTGACGGACGGGGCCCCCGGTGGCGGTGGGGTCCGAACGGTCAGGGTGCCGTACCCGCGGAAGTCCGGGAAGTCCTCGGGAATGACCTCCACGGTGTAGTTCCCGTCTGCGAGTAGCAAAGCGCCCAAGCTGGCGCTGTTCTCTCCCCTGAGCCCCGGCACCCGGGCACTGTACACCAAAGTACCTTCGGGTTCTCGGATGAGGTTGATGTCAGTGACGTGACCCATGTCCTCGTAGGTCCAATGGATCAGGAGGTGGTGGCCGGACAACGGGTTATACGGGTCCGGAGAAGCGTAGACGTTGATGGTGGCCAGGACACCGAGCTGGGCACTGGCTGTACGCGCGGGCACTACAACCAATGCCAACACGAGGGCGATGAGGATGGACTTGAACCGCCTTGCACCCCCAACCGACATGCTCCCCACTCCCTAGCCCCGTCGCACCGCGGAACCTCGAACAAGCCATCCCTTGGACGAGCCTTGTACGAAAGGGCGGTGAGTGTGCTGGTGGCGAGAGGATGGTTGTCGAAGGCAGTTCGTTGGGTATATCCTACCTTTACTTCCAATTTAACACAGCATCGCGTGCTTGACAATCTCTGGTTGCACGACAGCCTAAACCTGGCACAACCACCAACGAACTGGCCCTCAGGGCAACTCCAGCTCCTAGCCCTCCCCCTCCGGGATGCCGGCCACGATGGCCCGCAGTTTGGCATGGCGGCGGATGAGCAGCAACAGCGGCAGGCCCAAGATGTAACAGGCCACCACCTGCCCCACAAAGATGTAGCCGACCGTCAGCCAGTAGTTGTTGCCGAAGATCTGCTGCAGGTAGCTCCCGACAATCAGGGGGTTGATGAGCACCGGGGGCAGCGGCGCCAGCAAGGACAGCCCCCGCCTGCGCGTCAGGCCGGTCAGGTAAGCGGCGAGCAGGGTAGCGAGGCTGCCGAGGGTCACGTCGAAGATCCAAAGCCCAGTGGCCCAACCCAGGGCCATCCCGCCGAAGACGTTGGCGAGCAGGCACCCCAGGAACAAGCCTGGTGTGGCGAGGGGGGTGAAGTAGGGGAGCACCGTGAGCAACTCGCTCACCCGCACCTGTACGGGCCCGTAGCTGATGGGGGCCATCAGCATGGTCAGGGCCGCATACACGGCAGCGATGGCAGCGACCCGCGCCACGTTGCGAGGGGTCATGCTGGCCAAGGCCTCCTTAGACTTGGTTGAGCCCCTGCCGCCCGATATCGCGGCGGTAGTAGCGTCCGGGGAACTGGATGCACTCGGCCGCCCGGTAGGCGGCGGCGCGGGCTGAAGGTAAGTCCTGCCCGTAGGCGGTGACAGCGAGTACCCGTCCGCCGTCGGTGACGGTCCTGCCGTTATGCACTGCCGTGCCGGCGTGGAACACGGTGACCCCCTCCACGGCTTCGGCTTCCTGTAACCCGTGAATCACATCGCCCCGCCGGGGGGCATGAGGATAGCCTTCCGCCGTGAGTACAACGCACAGGGCGCTGCCCTCACGCCAGGATAGGCTCAGCCCGCCGAGGTCGCCCCTGGCCGCTGCGGCCAACACTGGGAGCAGGTCGCCGTCGATCAAGGGCAGGATGACCTGGGTCTCGGGGTCGCCGAACCGGCAGTTGAACTCCAGCACCTTGGGGCCCGAGTCAGTGACCATCAGGCCAGCGTACAGGAGGCCACGGTAGGGGCACCCCAGCTTCGCCAAGACGTTGATGGTGGGCTGTAGGATCTCCTCGCACAGACTGCGCATCAGGGCCGGTTTGGCGAAGGGCACCGGCGCATAGCCCCCCATCCCGCCGGTGTTCGGGCCCATGTCCCCGTCCTGCAACCGCTTGTGGTCCTGGGCGGCGAGGAGCGGCAAGAGCTTGTGCCCGTCGGTGATGGCCAGGATCGACAGCTCTTTCCCTGGCAGGTAGTCTTCCACGAGCAGCCTCTTGCCTGCCGTCCCCAGCATATGCTCGACGAGGAGCAGGCGCGTCCAGTGCAGGGCCTCATCCCTGGAGGTGCAGACGAACACGCCTTTCCCTGCGGCCAGGCCGTCCGCCTTGATCACGACCGGCATGGGGCACCAGGCGAGATAGTCCTGGGCCTCGCTGAACTCAGTGAACTCCCGGTAGGGAGCGGTCGGCACGCCGGCCCGCTTCATCAGGCCCTTGGCGAAAGACTTGCTGCTCTCCACCGCAGCCGCCCCGGAGGTCGGCCCGAAGCCGGCGATGCCCCTGCGGGCGAGTTCTTCGATGAGCCCAGCGGCCAAGGGGGCCTCGGGGCCGACGACTACCAGGTCCACCCTTTCCGCCTGGGCCAGCCGGACCAGCCCGGCAGTGTCCTTCACGTCGATGGGCACGGTCTTGGCCAGTCGGGCGATGCCGGGGTTCCCAGGGGCCGCCACCAGTTGGGTCAAGGCAGGGCTCTGAGCCAGCTTCCACGCCAAGGCATGCTCCCTGCCACCGCCGCCCACCAGCAACACGCGCATGGCTTCTACCTCCTAGTGCCTGAAATGCCTACGCCCGGTGAACACCATGGCCAGGCCGGCAAGATCCGCCGCGCTGATGACTTCGCCATCCCGGACAGAACCTCCTGGCTGCGCAACCGCCGCGACTCCGGCCTCAGCGGCTATGTCCACTGTGTCCGCGAACGGGATGAAAGCATCGGACGCGAGCACGCTGCCCTGCGCCTTGGCCCCGGCATGGCTGGCGGCGATGCGGGCGGAGTCAGCGCGATTCGGCTGTCCTGGGCCGATGCCCACAGTGACGCCTTCCTTGGCGAGGACGATGGCATTGGACTTGACATGCTTGGCTACGGTCCAGGCAAAGGCGAGGTCGTCCCATTGGGCACGGCCAGGTTGTGCCTTGGTCACCACGCGCCAGCTGGCCACGTCGGGTCCGGCGGCGTCTTCGTCCTGCAGGAGGAAGCCGCCAGCGATCGACCGGAATTGCCTCCTGCGCGGGGCCGCCCCGAGCTCACCTACGGCCAGGAGACGCGTGCCGGGCCTTCTCCCCAGGCGTTCCAGGGCCATGTCTTCAAAGTCGGGGGCCAGCACCACGTCCAGCTTGATCTCGAGCATCTGCGCCGCCGCGGCCTCGTCCAACGTCCGCGTGACGGCGACGATGCCCCCGAAGGCGGAGATGGGGTCAGCTGCATAGGCCCGGCGGAAGGCTGTGGCCAGGTCGGGGCCGTAGGCCACACCGCACGGATTGGCATGCTTCACCACCACCGCGGCGGGGCCGCCCGCGGCCAGCTCCCGTGCCAGATGCAGAGCTGCGTCGGCATCATTCAAGTTGTTGTACGACAGCTCGGGCCCGCCCAGCCTGCGGGCGGCCGCCAGGGTGCCGGGACAGGGAGGGCCGTCACGGTAGAACGCCGCCGCTTGATGGGGGTTCTCGCCGTACTTCAGGACCTGGGCCAGCGTGCCGGATAGGGTAACCTCCCGGGGCCACTCCTGGCCGTGCCGCGCACCGAGGTAGCCGGCGATGGCCGCGTCGTAGGCCGCGGTATGGGCGAACGCCTCGGCAGCCAGCTCCGCGCGCAGCTGCAGCGACACCCCGCCTCCGGCCAAGGCCGCCAGGATACCGGGATATCGGGCTGGATCCACCACCACCACCACGCCGGCGTGGTTCTTGGCAGCCGCCCTGACCATGGCGGGCCCGCCGATGTCGATCTGCTCGATGGCTTCCGGGAAGCCAGCGCCGCGGGCCACCGTCTCCCGGAAGGGGTACAGGTTCACTGCCACCAGATCGATGAGATCCATACCGTGGGCGAAGATCTGGTCAAGGTGCGACAGTTGGTCGCGCCTGGCCAGGATCGGCCCGTGGATGGCCGGGTGCAGGGTCTTGACCCTGCCGTCCAGCAACTCAGGGAACCCTGTGACCTCGGAGACCTTCGTACAGGGCAACCCTGCGTCTACGAGGGCCGCAGCAGTCCCCCCCGTGGAGATGAGCTGCCAGCCCAAGCCCACCAGGCCCTGGGCGAACTCGACCAGACCGGCCTTATCGGCCACACTCAAGAGCGCTCTAGGCATGCGTCCCCACCTCCCCAGGCAAGATGCTGACCCGGCGCCCCTCGAGCTTCAGCCTGCCTTGGGCGAACAGGGCCACGGCCTGCGGGTAGAGCCTGTGCTCTGCAGCCAGGATGCGGGCTGCCAGGGCAGGGACGTCGTCTGCCTCCAACACCGGCACAGCCTCCTGCAGGATGATGGGCCCCGTGTCCATACCTTCGTCGACGAAGTGCACCGTGCAGCCCGACACCTTCACCCCATGCCGCAGGGCCTGGCCCTGGGCCTCCAGCCCGGGGAAGGCGGGTAGCAGCGACGGGTGGATGTTCAGCACGGCCCACGGGAAGGCATCCCGCAGGGTGCTCCCGGTCATGCGCATGTAGCCAGCCAGCGCCACCAGCTGGACGCCGTGAGACTGCAGCAGCTCAACGATAGCAGCTTCATGGGCCTCGCGGGTGGCATAGTCGCGGCGCAGCACCACATGGGCCGGTACCTGGGCGCTGCGGGCCCTGTCCAAGGCTTCGGCCTCCGGGTTGTCGGAGATCACTGCGGCCACCCGGGCAGGCCCGGCTGGGCCTTGGGCGTCCAACAGGGCCTGCAGGTTGGAGCCCCGTCCCGAAGCCAGCACGCCTACCTGCATCTTGCTCACTGGATGTCCACCCCCGCTTCGCCAGCCGCGATATGCCCGATGGGGAAAGCCTCAACGCCCAGTCCCTGCAGGCTCCGGCAGGCGTCACCGGCGGATGAGGGCGGGACAGCCAGAACCATCCCGACGCCCATGTTGAAGGTGCGGAACATCTCCCGCTTAGAGACGTTGCCCATCCGGGCGATGAGCTGGAAGATGGGCTGGGGCTGCCAGGCCCGCTCCTCCACCTTCGCCCGGCAGCCCGGGGGGAGCACGCGGGGGATGTTGTCGTAGAAGCCGCCCCCGGTGATGTTGGCGATGGCATGGACAGGAGTGGTTTCGAGCAAGGCGAGCAGCGGCTTGACGTAGATCGCTGTGGGTTCCAGCAGCTCGGCGCCGAGGGTCCGCCCCAGTTCAGGCAGTTCGTCCTCGACCTTGAGGCCGCCTGCCTCTAGCAGGATCTTGCGGGCCAGGGAGTAGCCGCTGGAGTGCAAGCCAGTGCTGGCTAGGCCGATCAGGGCATCGCCCGGCCTGACTTTGCTCCCGTCGATCAGTCTGTCCTGTTCCACCGCCCCCACGGCGAACCCTACCAGGTCGTACTCGCCAGGCTTGTACATCCCTGGCAGTTCGGCCGTCTCACCGCCGACCAAGGCACAGCCGGCTGCCACGCACCCATCGGCGACGCCCTTGACGATACTCTCCACCTGCTCCGGGATAAGCTGCCCGCAGCCTATGTAGTCCAGAAAAAAGAGGGGCTCAGCCCCCTGGACGATGATGTCGTTCACGCAGTATGCCACGCAGTCCAGCCCGACCGTGTCGTGCTTGTCCATCAGGAAAGCGATTTTCAGCTTGGTGCCCACGCCGTCGGTCCCCGACACGAGCAGGGGGTGTTTGAGGCGAGGTGGGCTGAACAACCCGCCGAAACCGCCGATGGATCCTACCAGCCCCGGACGGCCGGTACGCTCGGCGTGGGGCTTGATCAGCTCCACGGCCCGATTGCCGGCATCGATGTCCACGCCACTGTCCCGGTAAGTCCACTCCCCGCTCAATCCGTCTCCTCCTCCAGCGCGTACTTCCCGGACGCCTCGCTCACGTCGGCAGGGTATCCCCCGGTAAAACAGGCCAGGCAGAGCTCATCAGGCCGCAGCCCCACGGCCCGGGCCAGCCCCGAGGGGCTGAGATGCGCCAAGCTGTCCGCCTCGACAATCCCGCGGACCTCCTCCACCGTCCTGCCCACCGCGATGAGCTCGGTGCTGGAACTGGTGTCGATGCCATAGAAACACGGGAACCTGTACGGTGGCGAGGTGATCCTGAGATGGACCTGGACCGCCCCGGCGGACCTGAGCATGTGCACGATGTGGCGCGAAGTGGTGCCGCGAACGATGGAGTCGTCCACCAGCACCACGCGCTTGCCCGACACGACCTTCCGGAGGGCGTTGAGCTTGACGCTGACCCCTTCGACCCTGGTCTTCTGATCAGGCTGGATGAAGGTCCTGCCGATATAGCGGTTCTTGACCAGGCCGAGCTCATAGGGGATGCCCGCCTGTTCGGCGAAGCCCGAGGCCGCAGACAGGGACGAATCGGGCACCCCGGTGACGAGATCGGCCTCGACAGGGGCCTCAAGGGCCAGGGCCCTGCCCAACTGCTTGCGGACAGCATGCACGTTCTGGTGGGAAAGATCCGAGTCGGGCCGGGCGAAGTAGATGAACTCAAAGGCGCATAGGGCCGGCTGACCGGGAGGGTGGACCATGCGGCTGCTCAAGCCCCCCGCCCCCACCACGACCAGCTCGCCCGGCTCCACATCCCGCAAGTAGTCGGCCCCTACGGCGTCGAAGGCACAGGTCTCGGAAGCGAGGACCCAGCCCCCTCCCGGCATGCGCCCGATGGACAGCGGGCGGATCCCGTTAGGGTCCCTGGCCCCCATCAGCACGTCAGCGGTCAGGAAGACGAACGCATAGCCGCCTGTCACCTGGCTGAGGGCCGCGGCGACCGCCTCCACGGGCGGGCCGCCGTCCCTGGCCGCCAAATGGGCCAGCACCTCGGTATCGGCAGTCCCCTGGAAGATCGACCCTTTAGCTTCGAGTTCCCCCCGGAGCCTCTGTGCGTTAGTCAGGTTGCCGTTATGGCATAGCGCCAGCTGGCCCCGGTGATAGCGGATCAGCAACGGCTGGGCGTTCAAGGGCAGGCTGGAGCCGGTCGTGGAGTAGCGGACATGCCCGGCGGCGGCAAACCCCGGCCAGTCCTTGACATCATCGGGGCTAAAGACCTCTGACACCAGCCCCATGCCACGCTTCAACACCAAGTGCTCCCCGTCAGAGATGGCGATGCCGGCGCTCTCCTGGCCCCGGTGCTGGAGGGCGAACAGCCCGTAATAGGTGACCCGGGCAGCCCCCTCCACGCCGTGACAGCCAAACACCCCGCACTCGTGACGGGGACCCTCACCTAGAGGAACATACATGGGCTCGCCCCCTTCCACGCTGCCTCCACTTCGCTGATGGGCAGGGAGAACAACAGCCGGCTGCCGGCTGCGACCGTGAGGGAACCGTCCCCAACAGCGCCAAGGGCAGTGCAGGGCACACCTCTGGCCTGCAGCAGCGCCGTCAGCGTACGGGCCTCCGCCGGGCCGGCGCTCACGAGCACGCGGGTAGCCGACTCGGAGAACAGCGCCCAATCGGGGCGCAGGCCGGTGCCCAGGTCCACCCTGGCCCCTCTAGCCCCGCCCGCAGCCGCCAGACAAGACTCGGCCAAGGCTACTGCCAGGCCGCCGTCGGACAGGTCGTGGGCCGAGGCCAGCAGCCCCTGGGCGATCGCCTCGCGGACCGCCGCCTGCAGGGCCGCCTCCCGGGCCAGGTCAAGGTCGGGCGGGTCGCCCGCCACCAGGCCGTGCACGACGTGGAGATACTCCCCGCCGCCAAGCTCCGCCCTTGTCTCACCCAGCAGGAAGAGACAGTCCCCGGTGCGCCTGAAGCCCGTGCCGCAGATCCGGTTGACGTCGGTGAGCAACCCCAACATCCCGACGACTGGTGTGGGGTAGATGCTGCGGCCTTCAGTATCATTATAAAAACTCACATTGCCCCCCGTGACCGGGGTGCCCAGGGCCGTACACGCCTCGGCCATGCCGCTGACCGCCTCGGTGAACTGCCACATGATCTCCGGTTTCTCGGGGTTGCCGAAATTGAGGCAATTGGTGACCGCGATCGGCTCGGCCCCAACGCAGGACACATTGCGGGCCGCTTCGGCCACGGCCAGGGCCGCGCCGCGCCTGGGGTCGAGGTAGCAGTAGCGGCCGTTGCCGTCGGTGGACAGGGCGATGGCTTTGGCCGTGCCCTTGAGCCTGAGCACCGCGGCATCGCCGCCAGGCAGCGCCACCGTGTTGGTCTGAACCATGTGGTCGTACTGCCGGTAGACCCACTCGCGGGTCCCGCAGTTGGGTGAACCCACCACCCGCAGGAAGGCCGCGGCGTAGTTGGCCGGTTCCGGCAAGAGCAGCGGGTCCACCGCTGCGGCCCGTTCCGGCCGGCGGCGCGGCCGGTCGTAGGCAGGCGCCCGTTGGGTAAGGGCCTCCACCGGGATATCGGCCACCAGTTCTTCCCCGTCCCGTACCTTGAACCGCCCGTCCCCGGTCACCCGGCCGATGACGGTAGCATCCAGTCCCCAGCGGCGGAAGACGGCCTTGACTTTGTCCTCGCTGCCGGCCTTGGCCACGACCAGCATCCTTTCCTGGGACTCGGACAGCATGACCTCGTAAGGCACCATGCCCCCCTCACGCCGGGGCACCAGGGCTACATCGAGTTCCACGCCGGTGCCCGCCCGGGAGGCGGCTTCCGCAGCGGCCGAGGTCAGGCCCGCCGCGCCCAAGTCCTGGATGCCCACGACCTCGTCGCTGCCAGCTAGCTCGAGGCAGGCCTCGAGCAACAGCTTCTCGAGGAACGGGTCCCCAACCTGAACGGCCGGGCGGCGTTCCTGGGCGCTGGCGTCAAGTTCCTGGGACGCCAGGAGGCTGGCCCCGTGAATGCCGTCGCGGCCGGTCCTCGCCCCGACCAGCAGCACCGGGTTGCCTGGCCCCGCCGCCAGGCCCCGGACCACTCTGCCTCCAGTGATGAGCCCCACGCACATCACGTTGACCAGCGGGTTTCCCTGGTAGCAGCGGTCGAAGACGACCTCACCGCCCACCGTAGGGACGCCGACACAGTTGCCGTAGCCGGCGATGCCGGACACTACCCCGTCAAACAGGTGCCTGACTCTGGGCTCGCTGGGGTCTCCGAAGCGCAGGGAATCGAGGATGGCGATGGGCCTGGCGCCCATGGTGAAGATGTCGCGGAGGATGCCGCCGACGCCTGTGGCGGCGCCCTGATAGGGCTCGATGGCCGATGGGTGGTTGTGGCTCTCGATCTTGAAGGCGATGGCCTGGCCGTCGCCGATGTCCACGATGCCCGCGTTCTCGCCGGGCCCCTGCAGGACCCTGGGGCCGGAGGTCGGCAGCTGCTTCAGGTGGAGGCGCGACGTCTTGTAGCTGCAGTGCTCAGACCACATCAGGCCGAACATGCCCAGTTCCAGGCTAGTGGGGTCCCTCCCGAGCAGCTCAAGGAGGCGGGCGTACTCGGATGCGGTGAGCCCGACCTCCCGCCAGGGTTCAGCCGACATGGCACAGGCCCCCTCGTGAGGCGGCGATCGAGGCGAAGATGAGCCGCCCGTCAGTGTTGCCCAGCACCGGGTCGCAGCAACGCTCGGGGTGGGGCATCAGACCGAGGACATTACCCCGGCGGTTGGTGATGCCGGCGATGTTGCCCACGGCGCCATTGGGGTTGGCCGCGGCGCTTATCTTCCCGTCGGCGTCGCAGTACCGGAAAGCGATCTGTCCGTTGGCCTCCAGCTCGGTCAGGACCTCCGCGCCGCAATAATAGTTGCCTTCCGCGTGGGCGATGGGCAGGCGCAACACCCGCCCCCGGCCCGCCAGGGACGTGAACATGCCGCCAGCCTCGACCCGCACATGGACATCGTGACACCGAAACTGGAGGCTCGCGTTGCGGCGCATGGCCCCTGGCAGCAGTCCCGCTTCCAGCAGGATCTGGAACCCGTTGCAGATGCCGATGACCGCCCCGCCAGCCTCCGCATGGGCCGCCACCGCCGGCATGATCCTGGCGAAGCGGGCGATGGCCCCTGCCCGCAGGTAGTCGCCGTAGGAGAACCCACCGGGCAAGACGACGCAGTCCACCTCAGGCAAAGAAGCGGCCTCGTGCCAGACATATTCCACGGGGTAGCCCAGGCCCCTGAGGGCGTGGTAGCAGTCGGTATCGCAGTTGGAGCCTGGGAAGACCACCACTCCGAACCTCACCCGCCCACCTCCTCGAGGGTGTAGGCGTACTCCTCGATGACCGGGTTCGCCAGCAGATCCTGGCAGGCCTTGGCCACAGCCTGCTCGGCCGCGGCCCGGTCCCGGGCCGTCAGCTTGAGCTCAACGTACTTGCCCATCCGGACATCCTCGACCCCGGTGAAGCCCAGGGAAGCCAGGGCCTTCCGCACAGCCGCCCCCTGGGGGTCCAGCACGGTAGGCTTGAGGGTCACACGGATCCTCGCCATGAACAACGTTAGCCCCTCCCTCTCAGGCCTACCCGCTCGAACAGTTCCGGCACCCGCGTCAAGTGGGCGGCGGGAGCAAAGGCCTGGTCCAATTCGGCGCCAGAGAGATGCCGGGTGATGGACGCCTCGGTGTACACACGTTCCTGGAAGGTCGGCCCCCCTTCCCAGGCCGCCAGGGCCAGCCCCTGGACCAGCTGGTAGGCCTGCTCACGGCTCATGCCTTTGGCGATGAGGGCCAGCAAGACAGCCTGGGAATGAACCAAGCCGCCTGTGGCCTTGAGGTTCTGGAGCATGCGCTCCGGAAACACGCGCAGACCCTCGCTGATCTGGGTGAACCGGTGCACCATGTAGTCCAGGAGGGTGGTCGCATCCGGAATGATGATCCGTTCCACCGAAGAGTTGGAGATGTCCCGCTCGTTCCAGAGGTTGACGTTCTCTAGGGCGGTCACGGCGTAGCCGCGCAGCACCCTAGCCAGGCCACTCAGCTGTTCGCACAGGACGGGGTTCTTCTTGTGGGGCATCGCCGATGAGCCTTTCTGCCCGCGGGCGAAGGGTTCCTCAACCTCCCGGATCTCCGTGCGCTGTAGGTGCCTGATCTCCGAAGCGAACTTGTCCAGGCTGTTGCCCATGTGGGCCAAAGCTACCATGTACTCGGCGTGGCGGTCGCGCTGGAGCACCTGGGTGGACAGGGCTGCGGGGCGAAGCCCTAAGCCGGCGCAGACATGGGCTTCCACCCGGGGGTCGATGTGGGCGAACGTCCCTACAGCCCCGGCGACCCGGCCCACGGCAACCACATCCCTGGCCCGGCACAGCCGGTCCAGATCGCGGCCGAGCTCATCGTACCACAGGGCCAGCTTCAGCCCGAAGGTGATGGGCTCGGCGTGGATCCCGTGGGTGCGGCCGACCATGACGGTGTCCCTGTGCTCGAGGGCGCGCGCAGCCACAGCGTCCCTGAGCCTCAAGACGCCGGCGATGATCTCGTCTAGGGCCTCCACCATCAAGGAACTCAGGGCTGTATCCACGACATCGTAGGAGGTCAGCCCATAGTGGACATACCGGCCAGCGTCGCCCACCGACTCGCTTACAGCGGTCACAAAGGCGATGACGTCATGCCGCACCTCGGCCTCGAGGGCCGCTATCCTGACAGGGTCGATCCTCGCCGCCCGGCGAATCTGGCTGGCGGCCTCCCGGGGGATATGCCCCAGTTCAGCCCAGGCTTCGCAAGCGAGGATCTCCACCTCCAGCCAGCGGCGGTACCGGTGCTCCTCGCTCCAGATGCGCCGTAGGGGAAGTCTGGTATAGCGCTCGATCATCGTTTCTGCTGCAGGTAGACGTCGATGCCCAACTCCTGCAAGCGTTGGTCCCTGCCCAGGGCAGCCTCGGTCTGAGCCCGCCGCCATCCTTCCAGGCGTTCGCGCACCCCGGGGTCCGCCACAGCCAGGATCGCCGCGGCGAACAGGGCGGCGTTCCTGGCGCCGTCTACGGCCATGCAGGCCACCGGTATCCCTGGGGGCATCATCACTGTGCTGTGCAAGGCATCGATGCCACCTAAGGCGGAGCCGCTTAAGGGGACCCCGATCACCGGCAAAGACGTGTGGGCTGCCACCACCCCAGCCAGGTGGGCGGCGGCCCCCGCCCCGGCGATGATGGCCTTGAGCCCCCGCTCCCTGGCGCTTGCGGCGTACGCCATCGCCGCCGCGGGCGTGCGGTGGGCGGACAGGACGCGGACCTCCCAGGGCAACCCCAATTCGCTTAGGGTCTCGGCTGCCTGTTTCAGCTTAGGGAGGTCGGAGTCGCTGCCCATGACAATGCCGATCATGGCTGTAACCCCCTCTTGGATGCGCGACCCAGGGAAAGATGACTCGCCCTGGGTCGCGAAGGTTCACTGGCTACAGTGTATCCCGGCTAGCCGAGGAAGCTAAGCAGTTGCGGCGCAAAGTGGATCAGGGAGATGAGGGCTAGGATCCACACCACGGGCGAGACCTGCTTGCCCTTACCTGCGGCCAGCTTGACGATGGGGTAAGCCATGAAGCCAGCGGCGATGCCATCGGCGATGCTGAAGGTGAAGGGCATGACCGCGATGGCCACGAAGGCGGGGAAGGCCTCGGTGAAGTCCTCGAAGTCGATGCCGGTGATGGCGCCCATCATCAGCACACCGACGATGACCAGCGCGGGGGCGGTGGCAGCGGCCGGGACCAGGCCGGCCAAGGGGGCGAAGAACAGGGTGAGCAGGAACAAGCCGCCTGTCACCACTGCGGTGAGGCCGGTACGGCCCCCTTCAGCGATGCCCGCAGCGCTCTCCACGTAGGTCGTGACGGTGGAGGTGCCGAGGACGGCCCCGAACATCGTGCCAAAGGCGTCCACGGTCATCTGCTTCTCGATGCCGGGCAGGCGGCCCTTGGCGTCGAGCATCTTGGCCCGGGCCGCGGTGCCCATCAACGTGCCGACAGTGTCGAAGACGTCGACGAAGAGGAAGGCGAAGATGGTCATCACACCGAGGCTGAGGGCCCCGGCGAAGTCCAGCTTCAGCAGGGTCGGCGCGAGGGAGGCCGGGGCCCCGATGATGCTCTTCATGCCTTCAAACTTGACGATACCCATTGGGATGCCGATGACTGTGGTGAGCAGGATGCCGATGAGCATGGCGCCGCGGACGCCCCGGGCCATGAGCACAGCGATGATGACGAGGCCGATCAGTGCCAGCAGCACCTTGGGCTCCGCCAGATTGCCGAGGGCCACGAGCGTGGGCTTGGAGGAGACGACGATGCCAGCGTTCTTCAGGCCGATGAGGGCGATGAACAGGCCGATGCCCACAGACACCGCGCGCTTGAGCGACGTGGGCACAGCCGCATCAATGGCGTTGATGGCCTTGGTAATAGAGAGGATGAAGAACACCACGCCGGAGAGGAACACAGCGGCCAGGGCGGCCTCCCAGCCGGCGCGGGCTGCTACCACGAAGGCGAAAAAGGCGTTCAGCCCCATGCCGGGGGCCAGGGCAAAGGGGAACTTGGCGTACAGACCGCAGAGCAAGGTGGTCACGGCGGTGGAGATGACCGTCGCCGTCATGACGGCGCCGAAGTCCATCCCGGCGGCGCTGAGGATGCTGGGGTTGACGAAGATGATGTAGGCCATGGTCATGAAGGTGGTGACGCCCGCGATCACCTCAGTGCGGACGGTGGTCTTATGGGCCGAAAGCTTAAAGAACTTCTCTAGCAACTAACCTCTCCCCTTTCTCTCTGCCATACACAGGAGGCGACTCCAGGGAAAACAGAAAAGGGCGCGGTCTACGCCAGTCGGCCTACCACCCCCTGGGGCTGCGGCCACACCCGGCTTGACCGGTCATGGCCCGCGCAACGTTCGTGTTTTTACCTTCAACACCCTCATTATAGCCCTCTCTCAGCGCTCGTGTCAACCCTTCACCGAATGTTTGCCTGCACCTACCTCCTGATTGTTCGTCTTTTGTCGGAGCCGTTCAAGCTACTCCCACTCAATGGTGGCAGGCGGTTTGGCCGTGATGTCGTAGACGATGCGCCCCACACCCTTGACTTCATTCACGATGCGCCGGGCGATGGTATCCAGCACTTCGGCCGGCAGCCTCGCCCAGTCCGCCGTCATAGCGTCGTCGCTGACGACGGCGCGTACCGCCACGGTGTACAGGTAGCTCCGCTCGTCCCCCATCACCCCGACGCTACGCGAACCGGTCAGCACCGCGAAGCACTGCCAGATCCGCTCGTATAGCCCTGCGGCCGTGACCTCCTCCACGACGATGGCGTCCGCTTCCCGTACCGTCTCGAGCTTGGCTTTGGTCACGGGGCCAAGGATCCTGATGGCCAGCCCCGGACCGGGGAAGGGGTGCCTGGTCACGCTGTTGCGGGGCAGGCCCAGCTCAGCCGCCAACAGGCGCACCTCGTCCTTGAACAGCATGCGCAGGGGTTCGACCAGCCCGAAGCGCATGTCCGCCGGCAGGCCGCCCACGTTGTGATGGGTCTTGATGGTAGCGGCGGTCTTGGTCCCGGACTCGATCACGTCGGGATAGATGGTGCCCTGGACTAGGAGTTCGAAACCCCCGGCCTGCTCCGCCTCCGCTTCGAAGGTGCGGATGAACTCCTCGCCGATGATGCGGCGCTTGCGCTCGGGGTCGGTCACCCCCCTCAACTGGCGGAGGAACCTGCGGGAGGCGTCCACATGGATGAGGCGCATGCCGAAGGTGTCGCGGAAGGTCGCCACCACCTGCTGGGCCTCGCCTTTGCGCAGCAGGCCATGGTCCACGAACACGCAGGTAAGCTTGTCACCGATAGCCCGGTGGGTCAGGACCGCCGCCACCGCCGAATCGATCCCGCCGGACAGGCCACACAGGGCCCTAGCCCCGCCGACCTGACGGCGGATCGCCTGGACAGCTTCCTCCACGAAGCCCTCCATGCTCCAGTCGGGCCTGGCCCCGGCCACCCTGAGCACGAAATTGGCGAGGAAGTCCTTGCCCCATGGGGTGTGGATGACTTCGGGATGGAACTGGACCCCGAACAGCTTGCGCCTGAGATCCCCCGCCGCGGCGACCTCGGCGTTGCCCGTATGGGCCAGCACCGTGAACCCCTCGGGCAGGCGGATAACCTTGTCGCCGTGGCTCATCCAGCAGGGGAGTGCTTCGCCGGAGCGGCCGATCCCCTCAAACAGGCCGCCGGCCTCGTCCACATGCACGTCAGCGCGGCCATACTCCCGCTTCGCTGCCGGGGCGACCTGCCCACCCAGGGTCCGGCTCATGGCCTGCAGGCCGTAGCAGATGCCCAGGATGGGGACACCCAGGTCGAACAGGCCAGGTTCGGCCTGGGGGGCGCCCTCCGCATATACGCTGGCCGGTCCGCCTGACAGGATCAGGGCCTTGGGCCTCCGGGACTCCAGCTCCGGTAGGCTGATGTCGTAGGGCACCACCTCGGAGTAGACCCCAAGCTCACGCACCCGCCTGGCGATGAGCTGGCTATACTGCGCCCCAAAGTCGAGGATAAGCACCGTGTCATGTGCCAAGAGGGGCCACCTACTTCCCGTACGACTTGAGCACGCAGATGTCCGGGAGGTTCCGGTACCTGTCCTGGTAGTCCAGGCCGTAGCCGACCACGAAGGCATCGGGGATGCTGAAGCCGACATACTTAAGGCCCACGGGGACCTGGCGCCGGGAAGCCTTGTCCAAGAGGGCGCACACCTCCAGGCTGGCCGGGTTGCGGGAGCTCAGGTTGTCCAGGAGGTAGTTCAGGGTGAGGCCTGTGTCCACGATGTCTTCGACCACCAGTACGTCGCGGCCCTCCACTGACTTGTCCAGGTCCTTGAGGATCCTCACCACGCCCGAGGACCGCGTCGACGAGCCGTAACTGGACACGGCCATGAAATCGAAGGTCACGGGCACGGTGATAGCCCTAGAGACATCGGCCAGGAAGATGGCGGCCCCCTTCAGCACAGCAACGATGGCCAAGTCTTTGCTGGCGTAGTCGCGACTGATGGCAGCCCCGAGGTCCCTGACCTTGGCGCCGATCTCGGCGCTGCTGATTAGGATTTGTTCTATGTCCTGGTACATTGGTTGCGGTCCTCCCCCCTGCATCCTACTGCCCATTCGGCAGGGGGTTCGTCTTTCCCTCCCTGTCGCCGGCGCACTCATAGGCTTGTCCGGTGAGCACCTCCACAGCATGGGGGAGTACGGGCAGGATGGCCTCCAGGCACTCGCGCACAGCCTTGGGGCTGCCGGGGAGGTTGATGATGAGCGACCGTCCCCTCACGCCGGCCGCTGCCCGCGACAGCATCGCGCGCGGGGTCTTGGCCAGGCTGTGCAGGCGCATGGCCTCAGCCAGGCCCGGGACAGCCCGGTCGATGATGCCAAGGGTCACGTCGGGGGTAATGTCCCGGGGCGACAGGCCGGTGCCGCCGCTGGTGAAGACCAGTTCGCACCTGGCCGTCAGATCCAGGAGGGCAGCGGTGAGGTCCTCGCGCTCGTCGGGAACCACGCGCACCTCCACGATCTCCATACCAGCCTCCCGCAGCAAAGCGGCGGCGGCCGGGCCGCTCAGGTCCTCGCGTACGCCGGCGGCCCCCTTGTCGCTGGCCACGATGACGCCCGCCCTGATCATCCCGCCACCACCTCGACGGTGTCCCCCGTCCGCACAACCCCCGGGGCGGTGACCTTGATGAAGATGCCTTCCCTCGGCATCACGCAATCGCCGGCCTGGTGGTAGATGGCACACCGACTGTGGCACTCCTTTCCTATCTGGGTGACCTCTCCTTCGGCTTGCTGGCCAAACTTGAGCCTCGTCCCCAGGGGCAGCGCGGTAAGATCCAGCCCCTCCGTGGTCAGGTTCTCGGCGAAATCGCCGGGGCCGACAGCCAACCCCTTGGCCCGCATCTTGGCGATGGACTCCAGGGCCAGCAGACTCACCTGCCGGTGCCAGTCGCCGGCGTGGGCATCCCCTGCCAGGCCATGGTCGACCACAAACTCCCCGCTGCCCACATCCCGTTTGCGCGTGCCCTTCGCCTCGCTCACGCAGACGGCGACGATGCACCCTGTCATGCCCATGTCGTGTCCCCGTCCCGGCCCCAATCCCCCGTCCGGCCGCCGCTCTTTTTCACCAGCCTGACCTCGCCGATGACCATGCTCCTGTCCACGGCCTTAGCCATGTCATACACGGTGAGCAGCGCCACCGTCACGGCGGTGAGGGCCTCCATCTCCGCCCCAGTGCGGGCGGTCACTGTCACGGATGCCTCGGCCTCGACGGCAGGTTCGCCTGCGGGCAGGTGGAAGCGCATGTCAACCGCGTCCAGGCTGAGGGTATGGGCCAGCGGGATGAGGCCGGCGGCCGCCTTGGCCGCCTGGATGCCCGCCACCCGTGCCACCCCAAGCACATCGCCCTTCTCGACCCGTCCCGCCTCAATGAGCGCCCGGGTGCCAGGCTGCATGGAGAGCCTGCCCCTGGCCACGGCGACCCGCGCAGTGACCGGCTTGCTGCTGACATCGACCATGCGGACCCGTCCCTCAGCGTCGAAGTGGGTCAACCCGTCCACCGTCTGCACCCCCTACCCGCCGATGCTGGACATCTGGCGGAGCTTAGCTTCAGTGTACGCCTCCCCTAACTCATGGCCCCTGGGCTTGCCGGTCAGCGCCTGCCTGAACAGCCCAGCCAGCTCCGCCTCAGTGGCCCCCGCGCGCAGCGGCCCCCTCACATCGACTTCGCTGGTGAACGCCAGGCACGGGTACAGCCGTCCGTCGGCGCTCAGCCTGAGCCTGTTGCACCCGGGGCAGAAGTGCTCGGTCATGGGGCTGATGAACCCCACAGTCCCCTTGGCCCCGGGCAGGCGGTAGTACCTGGCGGGGCCATGGCCCGTGATCTCAGCCTTATCCACCGGGACCGCCGCGGCTAGCCGCTCACGGATCTCGGCGCTGGTCACCAGGGAATCGGGCCCGGCCCCGGCGGCATGCCCCAGTGGCATTAACTCGATGAAGCGGACATGCAGCGGCCTGTCCCTGGACAGGTCGGCGAACTCCGCCATCTCGTCGTCATTCACTCCCCGCATGACCACGCAGTTGACCTTGACCGGGTGGAGCCCTGCGGCCAAGGCAGCCTCCAGCCCGGCCAGGACAGCCTGAAGCTGCCCTCCCCGGGTCAGGCTGCGGTAGCGCCACGGCCGCAGGGTGTCCAGGCTTACGTTCACCCTGCGTAGACCCGCGGCTTTGAGAGGCGCGGCCATGCCTGCCAGCAGCTGGCCATTGCTCGTCAGGGCAAGGTCTCCCACCCCGGGGATGGCTGCGGCGGCAGCGATGAAGTCGACCACGCCTCGGCGTACCAGCGGTTCACCTCCGGTGATGCGGAAGTTTACGATCCCCAGCGTCACCGCGACCCTCATCAGCGTGAGCAGTTCCTCGTAGCGCAGGATGTCGGCGTGGGATCTGAGGGCAACGCCGCCCGGGGGCAAGCAATAGTGACAGCGGAGGTTGCAGCGGTCAGTGATGGAGAGGCGCAGGTAGTTGATGTCCCGGCCACAGGCGTCCTTCACAGCTCCCACTCCCTTCCCGACTCGGACAGATCGTAACCTCCCAGGGCTTCAGCCCGCTGCCTGAACCCCGGGTCCGCGATGATGGCGAGGACTGCCGTGACCCCAGCCGATGTCTCCGCTGCCGGGGCCACGATCAGGTCATACCGCTCGCGCCCCACCGGCACGAACTCGAGGCCGAAGGCGTCAGCGGCTGCCTTGATCCCCAGCCCGGCTTCGGCGCTCCCGCCCTGCACCGCAGCGGCCACCGCCAGATGGGTGAACTCCTCCCGTGCATATCCCTCGACTACGTCGGGACAGATGCCTAGACGGCGGAGGGAATAATCCAGGAGCACCCTTGTGCCTGAACCTCGTTGGCGGTTGATGAAACTGACCCGCCTGAGGTCGTCCAAACCCTTGACGCCCATAGGGTTGCCCCTGGGCACCATCAGCCCCTGCTCCCGCCAGGCCAGATGGACCAGGCGGTACCCGTCGCCCAAGTGCCGCTGAACATAGGCCGTATTGTACTGCCCGGTCTCCTCATCCAACAGGTGCACCCCAGCCAGGTGCGCCTCCCCGCGGCCGATGGCCAGGATGCCTGCCAGGCTCCCTACATGGGCTGAGGCCAGGCGCCAGCCGGGCTGCGCTGCCCTGAGCTCCCCGTCCAGGAGGTCCAGGAGGATGTCATGGCTGCCCACCGCGCTGACCGTGTGTTCCAGTTGGGCGACGGGCCTGAACAGCTCCACCGTGACCAGGGACCCTTCGGCTGCACCCTGGCTGTCAGGCGCCACCACCAGCAGGCCGTCGGCCCTGGACAGGGACGAAACCACCCCCGCGCCCCGGGGCAGGGGGACCGCCACGAACTCCTGGCCGACCCGGGCCAGAGTCACCCGCACATGCTCTTCAATGCCCATGGCCGAGATCACGCGGCGGGCCAGGCGGGCCTGCAGGCGTTCGCGGACAGCCGGCGCCACCCCGAGCCAGCCGGCGATGACGGGCTTGATGAAGAGGTCAGCTGCCACAGCGCAGCTCACCGGGTAGCCGGGGAGCCCGAACACAGGCTTGCCGCCCGCTACTCCCAAGATGACCGGCTTGCCGGGACGCGTAGCCACACCGTGGACCAGCACCTCACCTAGACGGGCAATGATCGGGGCCGTGAAGTCCTCCCGCCCTGCGGAACTACCCGCATTCACCACGACCATATCCGACTGGGCCAAGGCCACGCTCACTGCCTGCTGCAACGCTTCCGGGTCATCGGCCACAGCTGCGGCGCGCCTGGCCTCTCCCCCCCACTCTGAGATCAACGCCCCGAGCATCCGGGAATTGAACTCGATGACGGCACCGGGCGCAGGGCTCGCCGCGCCGGGTTCGACCAGTTCCGTGCCCGTGGGGATGATCGTAACCAGCGGGCGGCGCCTGACCTCGACGTCAGTGAGCCCTGCCGCCAGCAGCGCCCCCAGGTCATAGGCAGACAGCCGCTGACCCTGGGGGACCACCACCTCGCTGGCCACCACGTCCTCGCCGATGGGGCGCACGTGCTGCCAGGGGGCGGCGGCGGCCATGATCTCAACATGGCCAGCCGTCTCATGGAGGTCCTCGGCCATGATCACAGCGTCCGCCCCGGGCGGCAAGACATCACCGGTATCCACCGGGATAGCGTCGCGGCCCAGGACCAGCTTCAAGGGGCTGGCCTCGCTGGCTCCCCTGGTGACCGCCGCCCTAACCGCCACTCCGTCCATGGCGGCCGCGGGATGGCTGGGGGAACTCAGCCTGGCTATGGCCGGGGCGGCCAGCACCCGTCCCGCCGCAGCGGCCACAGGGACCGTCTCCGCGGGCCCAGGGCAGTACCCAGCGGATCGGAGCGCCGCCTGCAATCGCGCCAATGCCTCCGAGGGAGGCACACTGTTCAGGTATAGCTTCCTAGACATCCATGCCCTCCTAGCCTTCGGGGCTCACGTAAACCGGGACTGACTCCCCCTGGGGAAGGCCTTCGCGCCCTTCCGGCACCACGAGCACCCCGTCCGCTGCTGCCAGGGTGTGAAGGGCCCCGGACTTGCCGAAGAGCGGGTGGGCCACAAGTCGGCCGTCCGCCGTCTCCAACCTGACCCGCACATGCTCCTCCCTGCCTGCCGCCGAAGGGACGTTCCGGGCCAGGATCGCCTGGACCTGGGGTCTGATTGGGGCAACAGGGGTAAGCCCCAGCATCCCCCTGATGAGCGGGCGGACGAAGACATCGAACACGACCAAGGCGGAGACCGGGTGGCCCGGTAGGCCGACCACCGGCACATCCCCCGCCCTGCCGAGGATCGTCGGTTTGCCCGGCTTCAGGGCCACCCCATGGACCAGCACACCGGGGGGAAACCCTCGGATCGCTGCCAGGGTCTCATCCCGGTGCCCCACTGAGCTCCCGCCGCTCACCAGCACCAGGTCGGCCCAACCTTCGTCCAGCAGTGACCGCAAGGCCCGTGCCAAAGCGCCCGGCTCGTCGCCGACGATCCCCTCCAGCCGGGGCTCGCCACCTGTCTCCGCCACCGCCGCGGCCAAGGCAGGGCCGTTGGCGTCCCTTACCTGCCCAAGCAGGGGGACCTGCCGTGGGGGGACGAGTTCGTCGCCGGTCGAGATGACCGCCACCCGGGGGCGTCGGCGGACCTGCACCTGAGTGAACCCCGCCGCCGCCAGCAGGCCGATGGCGGCGGGACCAAGCCTGCGTCCGGCGGGCACCACCGGCCGGCCCACCGCCAGGTCCTCACCCGCCTTGAGCACGTTCTCCCCTGGCGCCACCGGCCGGTGGATGAGGAGGGCCGCCCCTTGCAGCTCCTCAGCGTACTCCAGCATGGCCACAGCGTCGGCCCCGGGCGGCAGCATGCCCCCGGTGGCGATGGCGACGGCCTGGCCCGGTCGTAGCGGCGCAGCGGCCGCCTCGCCCATGCGGACTTCCCCGCC
>JBFMBV010000004.1:0-100358 GCA_040755005.1 Bacillota bacterium | reverse complement strand
GGCAGGCCCTGTCGGTCGTAAGCTGGACTTTATCTTGCAGGAGCTGAACCGGGAGATCAACACCATCGGCGCCAAGGGATCTGATCTGACCATCGCCAAGACCGTAGTGGAACTCAAAGGAGAGCTGGAGAAGATCCGTGAGCAGGTCCAGAACATAGAGTAGGGGGTGCATTGCATGAGGCTACCCGATCTAAGTCTGGAGGAGAAACGGAAGGCCTTAGCCAAGGCCCAGGAGATGCGGAGCAGGCGTAAGGGCCTGCGCCTGCGCCTCAAGAGCGGTAAGATCAACCTGGCCACGATCATGGCGAACCCTAGCGACGAGGTGCTCGGCAAGATGCGGGTCGCGTACCTGCTGGCCTCCTTGCCCAGGGTGGGCAAGACGACCGCCCGCAAGATCATGGAGGAGATCGGCATCGACCCGGCCCGCCGTGTCCAGGGGCTGGGCAAGCGCCAGAAAGAAGCGTTGCTCGAGCGGTTCACAGGCAAGCGGTGAGAGAGGACGGGGCATGGACATTCGCTTGATCAATGTCGGGTTCGGCAACATCGTCTCAGCCAACCGCATCGTGGCCATAGTCAGCCCGGAGTCCGCGCCCATCAAGCGCATCATCCAGGAAGCCAGGGAACGCGGCATGTTAATCGATGCTACTTACGGGCGCCGCACGCGCGCTGTCATCATCGCCGACTCAGACCACGTCATCCTCTCTGCGGTGCAACCCGAGACCGTGGCCAACCGCCTGGCCAGCCGGGAAACGCCCCCGGATGACGGCGACGGGGAGTAACGGCCCCGGGGAGGAAACATCGTTGCGGCACGGCCTCTTGTTTGTCGTCTCTGGTCCCTCCGGGGCCGGGAAGACCGCACTCTGCCGCGCGCTGGTGCGGAGCTGTCCGGGCCTCGCCTTTTCTGTGTCTGCCACCACCCGCGCGCCGCGGCCCGGTGAGCGGGAGGGCGTTGACTACATCTTTTTGAGCCGGACTGAGTTCGAGGCGAAGGTTGCCAGGGGCGAGTTCCTCGAGTGGGCCGAGGTGTTCGGGCACAGGTACGGTACCCTCAGGGAGCAGATCCTGGCCATGGCGGAGTCCGGCCGCGATGTGCTGCTGGACATCGACGTCCAAGGGGCCGACCAGATCAGGGACTCGGGCCAGCCCGCCGTTTCCGTGTTCATCTTGCCCCCGCGGCGCGAGGTGCTGACGGAGCGGATCATCCGACGCGGCGGGGGGGAGTCCCAGGACCAGCTGGTGCAGAGGGCGAGGGAAGCCTCGCGGGAGGCTGCCTGTGCCCAGCGTTATGACTACCTGATCAAGAACGACGACTTCTACCAAGCCCTGGAGGGCCTGAGGAGCATCATCATCGCTGAACGGAGCCGGATGTCCCGGTGCGACCCGGAGTTCCTCGCCGGCTTCCTGCAGGAGGTATGAGCCGAAGTGTCCATGATGCACCCGCCCCTGGACTCCCTCATCACCAAGGTAGACTCCAAGTACACCCTGGTGGTGGCCGCGGCCAAGCGGGCCCGTGACCTGATGATGCAGGCGGAGCCCCTGGTGGCGTCGCGGTCGGACAAACCGGTGACCATCGCCCTGGAAGAGGTGTCCGCGGGCAAGGTCTTCTACGAACGCACCCGCACAGGCATCAAGTAACCCGGGGGAGGTGCGTGCCCGTGCGCGGCCGCCGTGTCCTGATCGGGGTCAGTGGCGGCATTGCCGCCTACAAGACCGCTGAGGTTGTCAGCAATCTGGTCAAGGCCGGGGCCGAGGTCCAGGTGATGATGACCGAGGCCGCCACCAGACTGGTGGCCCCCCTGACCTTCCAGGCACTGTCCCAGAACCCCGTGTACACGACGCTCCTGGCTGAACCCAAGCGCTACAACGTCGAGCATGTGGCCCTCGCCCAGTGGGCCGAGGCAGCGCTCATCGCCCCGGCCTCCGCCAACTTCCTCGCCCGGCTGGCGGCGGGCATGGCTGACGACATCGTCACGGCCGTCCTGCTCGCCGCCGACTGCCCCGTACTGCTGGCCCCAGCCATGAACCCCGCCATGTGGCGGAAACCCTCCGTCCAGGCGAACATCGCCAGACTCACGGGCTGGGGCTATCGGGTGGTGGCCCCCGGGTCCGGCCGCGTGGCCTGCGGGGACACAGGGGTAGGGCGGATGGCTGAACCAGCGGAGCTCATCGCCCGGCTGGAGGCCCTGTTCACCGGCGAAGCCCCCCTGCGCGGCAGGCACGTGGTGATCACGGCCGGCCCCACCCGGGAGCACCTTGACCCAGTGCGGTTTCTCTCCAACCCGTCCACCGGCAAGATGGGGTACGCGCTGGCGGCTGCCGCCCGCGATCTGGGGGCCAGGGTCACCCTGGTCACCGGCCCCACCTACCTGGCCCATCCCGTTGGGGTCGAGGTCGTGCCGGTGGTCTCCGCGGCTGAGATGCATGCTGCGGTCATGGCGAGGGCGGGGGACGCAGATGTGTTCATCGGCGCCGCCGCTGTCGCGGACTTCAGGCCCAAGCACCAGGAGGGGGCCAAGGTCCCGAAGGCGGAGGCCGCCACCAGTGTGGAGCTGGAGCCCACCCGCGACATCCTGGCCGAACTCGGCGCTGCCAAGCGTCCCGGGCAGGTGCTGGTGGGGTTCGCCGCCGAGACGGGCGACCTCGGGGCCAAGGTCCCCGCCAAGCTGAGGCGCAAGCAGTGCGACCTGTGTGTGGGCAACGACGTGACCAAGGCCGGGGCTGGGTTCGGGCACGACACCAATGAAGTAGTCCTCTATTACGCCGACGGCCGGGAAGAGGCGGTACCCATGCAGGACAAGGGCGCCGTGGCGGCGCTGATCATGCAACGGGCCACTGCCCTGTTGGCGTCCCGGGCCTGAAGGACGTCGACCCCTGGCGACCCCCGGGCAGGTCAGGCCTGACGGGGGTCGTTCGTCGAAGATCAGGGGGTGACGGGATGCGGCTGGTAGATGTGCTGCCGGCGGGGGAGTCGCGGGCGTTCACTGGCTCCTTCACGTACGCATGGCCTGACAACCTCGGCGAACCCCTGCCCGGCCAAAGGGTGATCGTGCCGTTGGGACCTCGGCAGACCGCCGGGTACGTGCTCGGTCCCGGGCAAACCCTGCCGATAGGGGTGACGCTACGCGAGGTGGAGGCCCTGGACGGCCCGCCCCCTGACCCCCATGGGCTGGAGCTGGCCAAGTGGCTGTCGGAACGCTACCTGTGCCCACTGTCGGCAGCGCTGCGCCTGTTCCAGCCGCCGCCGGTCAAGCGGCCCCGCGCCGGGCGGCGGGCCTCCCCGGAAGTGGTGGGGGCTCGTCGCGCCGTGGCTTTGAACCCTGCGCAGGAACATGCCCTGGCCTCCGTGGAGGCTGCCATCGCCGGCGCAGTCCCTGCGCGGTTCCTGCTCTACGGCGTCACCGGCAGCGGCAAAACTGAGGTGTACTTGCGCGCCATGGCGGCCGCGGCCCACGCTGGGAAGCAATCGCTGGCCCTGGTGCCGGAGATAGCGCTCACCGGGCCGTTCCTGGAAGCGGTCAGGGGCTGGTTCGGGGATGGGGCTGCCATCCTGCATAGCGGCCTGGCGGCGGGGGAACGTTATGACGAGTGGAACCGCCTGGCGCGCCGTGAGGCCACCGTGGCGGTCGGCGCCAGGTCTGCCCTGGGTGCGCCGCTGCCGGCCCTGGGGCTGGTGGTGGTCGATGAGGAACACGAACCTGCTTACAAGCAGGAAGAGGATCCACGGTACCACGCCAGGGACCTGGCGGAAGCGAGGGCGCGGCTGGCCGGGGCCGTGCTGCTGCTGGGCACCGCCACCCCGTCGTTGGAGGTGAACCTGAGGGTCCAGAGCGGGGACTTCACCCTCCTCAGCCTGCCCGAGCGGGTCGACGGCAGGCCCTTGCCGCCCGTTAAGATCGTGGATATGCGAACCGAACTTAAAGCGGGGAACCGGACCGTCCTCAGCGGGACCCTCGCCCAAGCCCTGCGTGAGACCATCGCCGGCCGACACCAGGCCATCATCTTCCTCAACCGGCGCGGGTATGCCACCTTTGTGCTCTGCCGCGAGTGCGGCCACGTGGAGAAGTGCCCGCGTTGCGACGTGTCCTTGACCTATCATGCCGCGGCGGGGCTCAAGTGCCACTGGTGCGGGCATGCCCGCAGGGCCCCGGATCTGTGCCCGGGCTGCGGGAGCGCGAAGATCCGCTACTTCGGCTCCGGCACCCAGCGGGTGGAAGAGGCCGTCCGGGCGGCAGTGCCCACAGCGAGGGTGGCGAGGATGGACCGGGACACTGTGCGGCGCAAGGGCGAGAGCTACCGGCTGTATCGGGCGATGGCCTGCGGTGAGTTGGACGTGCTGGTGGGAACGCAGATGGTGGCCAAGGGGCTGGACCTGCCGGGAGTCACCCTTGTGGGCGTCGTGAGCGCCGACACCTCGCTAAACATAGCCGACTTCCGGGCTGGGGAACGCACCTTTCAGCTGCTGGAGCAGGTCAGCGGCCGGTGCGGCCGCGGCGAAGTGCCCGGACGGGTCATCGTCCAGACCTATGAGCCTGAGCATTACAGCATCGCCTCGGCGGCGCACCATGATTACCAGGCCTTTGCCGCCCGTGAACTGGAGTACCGAAAGGCCCTGGGCTATCCCCCCTTCGGCAGGCTGGTTTCGCTGCTGGTATACGCGGAGACGGCCGCGGTCGCCGCAGCCGGTGCGGCGGGGCTGGCCGCGGCAGCCACAGGGTGTGAGGGTGTCACCGTGCTCGGGCCAGCCCCCGCGGCCTTGGCCAGGCTCGAGGGGAAACACCGGTGGCGGGTGGTGCTGAAGGGACCCCTGGGCCCCGCCGTGGTCGAGTGCGCCAGGCGGGCCCTGGCCGGCTGGGAACGGCCGTCAGGATGCGCCCTCGGCGTGGATGTGGATCCCCAGCAACTGACATGAGGGAGGCATACGTGGACTTCATCATCAAGACCGTGGACGACCCTGAGCTGCGGCGGCCTGCCAGAGCTGTCCGCAAGTTCAACCAAGCCCTGAGGGACCTGGTGGAGGGGATGGCCCGCGCCATGTACGCGGCCAACGGCGTCGGGCTCGCCGCGCCACAGGTGGGCGTGAGCCGGAGCGTGGTGGTGGTGGACGCAGGCGATGGCCTGCTCGAGCTGATCAACCCGGTCATCACGCGGGCAGAAGGGACCGAACAGGCCTGGGAAGGCTGTTTGTCGGTGCCTGGGGTCCTGGCCCTGATCGAACGGAGCCAGACCGTCCAGGTGGCCGGACAGGACCCTCACGGCCGCAGCGTATGGGTAGAGGCGGACGGACTGAAGGCCCGGGCCCTCCAGCACGAGCTCGACCATCTCAACGGCGTGGTGATCCTGGACCGCGCCATCGAACTCAAGGAAGACACGCCGGAGGAAGCGGGCGAAGCCGAGGAGGAGATCCCATGAAGCTGGCCTTCCTGGGCACATCGGCTTTTGCGGTGCCGTCCCTCCTCGCCCTCCTCGAGGCAGGCCATAGGGTGTTGGGCATAGTTACGCAGCCTGACCGGCCCTGTGGCAGGGGGGCCAGACTGGCGGCGCCGGAAGTGAAGACCATTGCCCTCGAGCGCGGGCTCCCGGTGCACCAGCCCGGGCACCGCGCTGAGGTAGCTGACATCTTGGCCGCGCTGGAACCCGAGTTGGGGGTGGTGGTGGCCTGCGGGATCATCTTCGACCGCCGTGCCCTCGCCGCGCCAAGGCTGGGGATGATCAACCTCCACGCTTCACTGCTGCCGCTGTACCGCGGGGCGGCCCCCATCAACTGGTGCCTGCGGGACGGCCGGGATGTCACGGGTGTGACCACCATGCACGTCAGCCCGAAGCTCGACAGCGGTGACATCATCCTGCAGCGGAAGGTACCCATTGGCCCCGCTGACGACGCGGGTTCATTGGGGGAGAAGCTGGCCCGAGTTGGCGCCAGCCTGCTCGGGGAGACCCTGGCGGCTATAGAGGGGGGCAGGGCGCCCCGGGTGCCGCAGCGAGCAGCCGAGGCGACCTACGCGCCGGCCCTGACCCGCAGCGACGAGGCCCTCGATTTCAGCCAGGCCGCCAGGGCGGTGGTGAACCACGTGCGGGCCCTCTCGCCCCGGCCTGGCGCCTACGCCCGGCTTGGGGGCTGCGATGTTAAGGTATGGGCGGCCCACCCAGCCGGAGCCTCTGGGGGCGCCCAGCCCGGGACCGTCTTGGGCACGGCCTGCGATAGCCTGCTCATCGCCTGCGGCACAGGGTCGGTCGCGTTGGACTCAGTGCAGCCTGCCGGGGGCCGGTCCATGTCGGGGAAAGCTTTCAGCAACGGCTACCTTGCGCAGACTAGAGTTGACAGGAGGTAGGTCCATGTTCTTGTTTGACAGTGGCTACATGATCTTCGTCCTGCCCGCGCTCTTATTCGTCCTCTATGCCCAAGCCAGAGTCAAGTCGGCCTTTGAACGCAACGCCGGCGTCTGGGCCAGGTCAGGGGTGAGCGGGGCCCGGGTGGCCAGGCAGCTCCTGGACGAAGCGGGCCTGGATGATGTGCCGGTGGAGCGCACCCCCCATCAGCTTGGAGACCACTACGATCCCAGGAAGAGGGTAGTGCGGCTGTCGGCGCCCGTGCACGACCACAGCTCGTTGGCTGCCCTCGGTGTGGCGGCGCATGAGGTCGGCCATGCCATCCAGCATGGCACCGGCTATGTGCCCCTGCACATCAGGAACTCCATCATCCCTGTGGCCCAGTTCGGCTCGACCCTGGCCTGGCCGCTGTTTTTCGTCGGGCTGCTGACCAATGCCGGGGCCCTGATGGACATCGGGATCATCCTCTTCACCGGCGCGGTGCTCTTCCAGCTGGTTACCCTGCCCGTCGAGTTCAATGCCAGCAGCCGTGCAGTCGCCTTGTTGGAGGGCGGCAACTACCTGAACAGGGATGAAGTGGGGCGGGCCAAAGAGGTACTCAACGCCGCAGCGTTGACGTACGTGGCTGCATTGGCCATGGCCGTCGCCCAGCTGCTGCGGTTGATGCTCCTGCGCGGCAGGAGGCGGTAGTTGGCAGGGTCTGGGCTGGCGGCGCGGGAGGCAGCGCTGAAGGTGCTCCTGGCGGTGGAGGCACGGGGCGCGTATGCGGGCTTGGCCCTGGAGGCGGAGGCCAGGCCGCTGAAGGGGCCCGATCGTGGCCTGGCCACTGAGCTGGTCCACGGAGTCCTTAGGCACAGGGCGTTGCTGGATTTCACCCTGGGCACCAGGTTGCAGCGGCCCTTGGCCTCACTGCCGGTGCCCATCCGAAACGTGCTTCGGCTGGGCCTGTATCAGCTCATGTCCCTGGACCGGGTGCCCGCTGCCGCAGCCTGCAATACCTCGGTGGAGCTGGCCAAAGCCTATGGGCACCAGGGTACCGCCGCCCTGGTCAACGCCGTCCTCAGGGGGCTGGCCAAGGTCCGGGAGGCAGGGGACCCGTGGCCGGCGCCGCCCAAGGACCCGTTCCCAGTGTACCTGTCCATCACCGAGTCCCATCCCCTGTGGCTGATCGAACGCTGGCTCGGGCGGCTGGGCACGGAGCAGGCCCGGCGGCTGGCCCAGGCCAACAACCAGGCCCCGCCAGTGACCATCCGGACGAACCTCCTGCGCACCAGCAGGGATGAGCTGGCTGGCAGGCTGGAGGCGGAGGGCGTCAGCGTCATGCCGGGGCGGCATGCCCCTGAGGCCTTGCATATGACCGGCTCGCCCGCCCTGGAGGAGCTGGAGGCTTTCCAGCAGGGGCTGTTCAGCGTACAGGACGAGGCCTCGATGCTGGTGGCCAGGGTGGTGGCGCCGGAACCGGGGGAGCTGGTCATCGACGCCTGCGCGGCGCCTGGCGGGAAGACGACGCACCTGGCTGAGCTGATGGGCGACACCGGCCAGGTGCTTGCCGGGGACATCCACCGGCACAGGCTGAAGCTGGTGGGCACAGCCGCCTCCCGGCTGGGCCTCAAGTCGGTCAAGCTGGCGGCCGGGAATGCGTCGCGGCTGGGCGACAAGTACAAGCTCCGTGCCGACCGGCTGCTGCTCGATGCGCCCTGCTCCGGGCTGGGTGTGCTCAGGCGCAGGTCCGACCTGCGCTGGAGGCAGTCCCCGCAGGCCATCGGCCAGCTGGCAGCGCTGCAGCGTTCGCTGCTGGAGGGCAGTTGCGCGACGGTGAAGCCCGGCGGCGTGTTGGTCTACGCCACTTGCTCGACGGAGCCGGAGGAGAATGAAGCGGTGGTGGCGGAGTTCCTGACGGCGCACCCCGAGTTCGCTCCCGATGACGTCGCCCCCTTCGTGCCGGCGTCCTTGACCGGGGCGTGCCTCGGCGGCAGTCTGCGGACCTGGCCGCACGACCACGGCACGGATGGGTTCTTCATCGCCAGGCTAAGAAGGAGGACTTGAGCGCGAATTGGGCGAACTAGCTACGCACGGCGCAGCTTACAACGTGGTTGGACGCTCCCGCGCCGAACTTGAGCGCTTCGTGAGCGGGCTCGGCGTGCCCAAGTACAGGGCCAGGCAGATCATGGCCTGGGTGTACAACCGCGGCGTGACCGAGTTCAGCGCCATGACGGACCTGCCCGCCGCCTCCAGGGAGCTTCTGGCCGAGCGGGCCAGCATCGGTGCGGCTGAGGTTGTGGCTAGGCGACGGAGCCGCGATGGCACAGTGAAGCTGCTGCTGCGCTTCCCCGATGGGGCTGGCGTCGAATGCGTCGCCATGGTCTACGCGGGCGAACGCAGCACCTGCGTGTCAACGCAGGTGGGATGCCGTTTCGGTTGTGCCTTCTGCGCCTCGGGGCAGGGGGGCTTCACCCGCGACCTGACCGTGGCCGAAATGGTCGAGCAGGTGTTGCGCTTGGGCGACACCAGGCGGCTGGTGCTCATGGGCACCGGGGAACCGCTGGACAATTATACGGCCAGCCTCGGCCTGCTAAGGTTCATGGCGTCCCCTGACGGGCCGCGTTTGAGCTATCGGAGGATGACTGTGTCCACCTGCGGGCTGATCCCCGGCATCGACCGGCTGGCCCAGGAGGAGATCCCCGTCACCTTGGCGGTTTCGCTCCATGCCGCCAACGACGAGGTGCGTGACAGGCTGATGCCGGTGAACCGGCGTTACCCCCTGCGGGCACTCCTCGCCGCGGCGGATCGCTATGCCGAGGCCACCGGGCGGAGGGTGACCTACGAGTGGGCCCTCATCGCAGGCGTCAACGACGGCCCTGAACAGGCCCGGGAGCTGGCAGGGATCATGCGGGGCAGGCTCAGTCATGTCAATCTCATCAACCTGAACCCGGTGGAAGGCTACGCGTTCCAGCCCGCGCACCCGGCCCGGGCGGCAGCCTTCCGCCGCATTCTGGAGGGGCTCGGAGTCACTGTGACGACCAGGCGCCCGCTGGGCAGGGATGTGGACGCAGCCTGCGGCCAGCTCAGGCGGAGGTCGCCGGCCCCTCACCGGAGGTAGCGGCTTGGGTCTGGACTGGAGCGCCCTAAGCGAGACGGGCCGGGTACGGTCAGTGAATGAAGACGCCTTCATCCACCGCGACTTTGGCACCGTGAGGGTCTGGGCTGTGGCCGACGGCATGGGAGGCCACCGGGCCGGCGAGGTAGCGAGCCGGTTGGCCCTTGAAGCTGTGACTGACGCCTTGGCGCTGGTGGCCCGCCAGGTGGAGGCCGGGGGGCGCCTCAGCGGGCGTGAGCTGAAAGGGGCCGTGCTGGCGGCCCATCGTAGCGTGGCTGAACAGAGCAGCCAGCGGCCTGACCTGGCCGGGATGGGCACCACCCTTACCGCTGCGGCGATCGTGCGCCGGACAGTCCTCGTCGGACATGTGGGTGACAGCAGGGCGTACCTGTTCAGGGGGAACCTGCTGGAGCAGCTGACCACCGACCATTCGGTGGTGGAGGAACTGCGGTCGGCGGGGCTGATCTCCCGCGACGAGGCCATGAACCATCCGCACCGGAACATCCTCACCCGGGCCCTGGGGCTGCCGGGGCCTATCAGGGTCGACATCGTCAAGCGCGTCGTCCGCCGTGGCGACATCCTCATCTTGTGCAGCGACGGCCTCTCGGGCTATGTGCCACCTGAAGCTATCGCCCGCACAGCGGCGTCAGGACTCGATGCAGAAGCGCTGGCCGTCGAGCTGGGGCGCCTGGCGGACGGGGCAGGCGGTCAGGACAACACCACCATCGTGGCCGTGAAGATCGGCCCCTCAGGCAGGAGGTCGGGAGCTTGACCGGACGGAGATGCGTGTCGGAGAGTCGCCGCGACCACAGGTACACCAGCAAGTCCACGGTCTTCGCCATTGCGGCCCTCTTCTTCGTGGTGGCGACTTTTCTCGGCGCAAGGGGTGTGGCCCTATGGTTGAGCCCGCCGATTGTGGAGGTGGCGGACGTCAGGGGCAAGAGCCTGGAGGATGCCGAAGCTGCCCTGCGCCGCCAGGGCCTGCGGCCCACCCTCGACGGACAGGTCCGCCACGAGGATATCCCGGAGAACCACATTGTTTCCCAGGAGCCCGACGCCGGCAGGCGGGTCAAGCAGGGCAGGCAGATCAGACTGATAGTCAGCACCGGTGCCGAGCTGGCCACGGTGCCGTTCCTCGAGGGCAAGCACATCAGGGCCGCGGAAGTGCTACTCATCGGCGCCGGGCTTGAGCCCGTCCAGGAGTTCAAGTATGACAAGGATGTTCCTGAAGACTACGTGATCTTCCAGAACCCGCCAGACGGCTCCAGCGTGCGCAAGGGCACCAAGGTGGCATTGGTCGTGTCCAAGGGGCCGTCCACGCCGCCTTTTGCCATGCCTGACTTGACCGGGGAGAACCTGGGCATGGTGCGGCAGAGGCTCGAGGCCATGGGCCTCACCGCCAAGATCATCATGGAGGAGCAGACCACGGTCCCTGGGGGCACGGTGTTGCGCCACACCCCAGGCCCAGGGGCTTTGGTGCAGGTGAACGAACAGATCACCCTGTTCGTCGCCTCCTCGCCCGACGCCCGCCAGACCAAGCTGTTGTTCGTGGTCCCCGACGATGGCCCGAAGAAGGTCCAGGTCAAGCTAGCCGTCGAGGAGGCCATGGGTGAGCGCACCGTGTTCGAAGCGGAGTACGCGGCTGGCAGCGTCATCCAGTATCAGCTGGAGTGGCGGGGCACCCGCGGCACGGCGCGCTGGTTCGTCCAGGGCGTGTTGCGGCAGGAAGTCAACCTTAGGTAAGGAGGTCTCTGGCGGTTGCCCGAGGGGCAAGTGGTCAGGGCCCACAGCAGCGAGTTCTGGGTCGAGGCCGGTCCCTGCGTCTACCAGTGCAGCCTCAGGGGACGGTTCCGGCACACTGGGGAGAAGGTCTACGCGGGGGACATGGTCGAGTTCACGGCCCTCACCCCCAGCGGGGGGGTCATCGACAGTATCCTCCCGCGCCAATCGGCCCTTACCCGGCCACCCGTGGCCAACGTGGAGCAGGCGGTCATCGTGTTCACCCCTGCCGAGCCGGCCCTTGACCTGACAGCTGTGGACCGGTTCCTGGTGAGCGTAGCGCGGGCGGGCATCCGGCCCGCCCTGTGCTTGAACAAGGTGGATCTCATCCCCCTGGCGCACGGCGAGGAGATCGTCGCCCCCTACCGCCGGGCGGGGTTCGCTGCAGTGTGCGCCAGCACCCGGGCCCGCCTGAACATCGGTGGGCTGGCCGAGCTCCTGTCCGGCAGGCTCTCGGTCTTCGCGGGGCTGAGCGGTGTCGGCAAGTCCAGCCTACTGAACGCAGTGGCCCCCGGCCTGTCATTACGCACCGGGGCCTTGAGCGCCAAAGTCCTGAGGGGTACCCACACCACCCGCCATGTCGAGCTGCTCGCCCTGCCCGGGGGGGGCAGGGTGGTCGACACCCCCGGTTTTAGTTATGTCGATCTGGCCGGGTGCCCGCCCGAGGCAGTGCTGGCTGCCTACCCCGAGTTCGACGAGTTCTCGCTAGAGTGCAGGTTCAGCGGCTGCCGCCACGTCAACGAACCGGACTGCGCTGTGAAGGCGGCCGTGGCCGTGGGGCGTCTGGACGCCGGTCGCCATGGGCGTTATAAGGCCCTCCTGACAGAGGTCCTCGCTGAGCGGAGGTATTGACATGGTGAAGATAGCCCCGTCCATGCTCGCTGCCGACTGGGGGGCGTTGCGCGCCGAGGCGCTCAAGGCAGCGGCCGGAACCGCTGACTACCTGCATCTGGACATGATGGACGGGCACTTCGTGCCCAACCTCACCTACGGGCCAGGTGTGGCCGGCAGCCTGCGGGACGTTGGTGTGCCGCTGGACATCCACTTGATGGTGGAACGTCCTGAAGACCTGCTCGACGGGTGCGCGGCCGCAGCTCCCGCCTTCATCACCGTGCACGTGGAGGCTTGCCGGCACCTGCACCGGGTCCTGCAGCGCATCGCCGATCTGGGCTGCATCCCTGGGGTCGCCCTGAACCCGGCTACGCCCGTGGGGGCAGTGAGCGAAGTGCTCGCCATGGTCGGACTGGTCGTGGTCATGGGAGTCAACCCGGGCTTCGGCGGGCAACGGTTCATTCCAGCTACGGTCGAGCGGGTGGTGGCCATGCGCACGGCCAGCAGCGGTTTGGCGCGTCCGCCCTTGATCGAGGTGGACGGGGGCGTGACAGAGGCCAACGCCAATGCCTTGGCCCAAGCCGGCGCGGACATCCTCGTCGCGGGTACTGCCGTGTTCGGTGCAGGCGATGTGGCTGCAGCCATCGCCGGATTGCGGCGTGTAGCTGGCGCAGGTTCCTCTTGACCACTACGACGGGTTAAGCTATGATTGAACTGACAACCCAATAGGAGGACCTTCAGGGCAAGGTGAGGGGACCTGCATAGGGCCCCAATTCCTGACCGGCGGTGATGTCCCCCTAGGGGGAGTTAAGCCCGCGAGCCCGCATAGGGCAGATCTGGTGAGAGGCCAGAGCCGACAGTACAGTCTGGATGGAAGAAGGCGTAGAGCTGGTGCGCTTGTGCGCCGGCGTGTTCCCGGAGGTCTTTCCACCGGGGACTTTGTGTTTGGGAGGGTGTGCCGTGGGGACTAAGCAACTGGTGCGGATCGCAGTCCTGGGTGCCATCGGGTTCCTCTTGATGCTCCTGGAGTTCTCCATCCTGCCTTGGGCGCCGTTCCTCCAGTATGATCCCGGCGAGGTGCCGGCACTGCTCGGTGGATTCGCCATGGGGCCCTGGCAAGGCTTGGCCATCGTCACGGTGAGGAGCGTCCTGTTCTTCATCTCGGGGAAGGACGAGGCCGGGTGGATAGGAACGCTGGCCAGTTTCGTCGTGGGGGCGCTGTTCGTCCTGGGAAGCGCCCCCATCTATCGACGGCGTCGCAGCAAGCGGGGGGCGGTGACGGCCCTGCTGGTAGGGAGCATCGTCACCGTGGCCGGGATGGCCGCCGCCAACTACTACTTCTTCCTGCCCCTATGGATGGCTGGCGCGCCCAGGGCGGCGATGGGCGAGATGATCGTCAAGGCCGTGATCCCCTTCAACCTGATCAAGGTCCTGCTGACCTCGGCGCTCACGTTCCTCCTCTACAAGAGGGTCAGCCCGCTCCTGCACTAGGCGCGCTGGAAGCACCCCTTGCGGCCCGGCACATATAGTGTAGGCAGTAGGGAAGCCGGGAGGGGACGGTCTTGCGCGTGAGTGTAGTGAAGTTGCCACGGCCCGTCGGGCTTGTGGTCGAGGCGTTCCTGCGCGTGTTCTTTCGCCGCCACGTGATCTGAAGGGCAAACCTAAAGCGCGCGGACCCGTCAGGGGTACGCGCGCTTGGCTTTCCAGGACAAGCCGGGCTGTCTCAGACGGCCCGCACGACCCGGCCGGACTTCAGGCAGCGGGTGCAGACGGACAGGCGCCGCGCGCCGCCGCCTACCTTGACGCGGACCTTCTGTATATTAGGCAGCCAGACGCGGTTGGACTTATTCTCAGCGTGGCTGACACGGTGGCCGTGAGCGACCGTCTTGCCGCACACCGCGCAACAATTGGGCACAGAGCGCACCTCCCAGGACATTCTAGCACATGAGGCCACCTGCGGCAAGCGGCCGAGCGCGTCTTGCAGGAGAAACGGCGGCGCCGGGCGTATATACGAGGTCGTGCCTCGCATCGACCCTGGGAGGGACTGAGATGGCCAGGCAGATCACTAACAACCTGGGGACAGTCTCCATCGGCGACGAGGTCCTGGCAACGCTGGCCGGCGTGGCTGCCACCGAGTGCTACGGCATCGTTGGGATGGCCTCGCGGCGCGTCAAGGACGGCATCGCTGAACTGCTCGGCAGGGAGAACTTGAGCAAAGGCGTAGAGGTTGCCTTTGACCAGGAACGTGTCAGCATCAAGTTGCATATCGTTGTGGGATACGGCACCCGCATCTCCGAGGTCGCCCGCAATGTCTGCGACCAGGTCAAGTACGTGGTGGAACAGGCCACAGGGCTGGTTGTGGACAGGATCGACATCTTTGTGCAAGGTGTCAAAGTGGGCGAGACCAAGTAGGAGGGGTGCGCATGGAACGCGATTACTTAGATGCTCCGACGCTGAAGACGATGGTGCGCCAAGCCACCCAGGTGCTGGACGCCAACAAGGCCGGTGTGGATGCCCTAAACGTGTTCCCTGTGCCCGATGGGGACACCGGCACCAACATGTCGCTCACCATGCAGTCGGCCCGGCGCGAAGTGGACAAGGCCAGCCAGGAGAGCTTGGGCGCTGTGGCCGAGGCTTTGACCCACGGCAGCCTGATGGGTGCCCGCGGCAACTCCGGCGTCATCCTGTCGCAGATCTTCCGGGGGTTCGCCCGCGGGCTGGAGGGGAAGAAACGCGCGGGTGCCCTCGAGGTTGCCTGGGCCTTCCAGGAGGCGACCGACACGGCCTACAAGGCTGTGATGAAGCCGGTCGAGGGCACTATGCTTACAGTAGTCAAGGAGTTTTCCAGGCAGGCCATGCACGCGGCCCGTCAGGGCGCCGGCCTACGCGACATGCTGGAGAGCGCCTTTGCCCACGGGGAGACCGTGCTGGCGCGCACCCCCGAGTTGCTGCCTGTGCTCAAGCAGGCTGGGGTAGTGGACGCCGGCGGAAGGGGCCTGCTACACGTGCTCAATGGGTTCCTGGGCGTCCTGAGGGGCGTGCCCTTGGCCCAGGAGAGAGCGCCCGCCGTCCGCGCGCCGGAGTTCGCCCTCACCGAAGAGATCGGCGACATCCACTTCGTCTACGATGTCGAGCTGCTCCTGAGGGGTAAGGGCCTGCCGCTGGACGGCATCCGCGAAGCCCTCACGCCCGAGGGCGACTGCCTGCTGGTGGTCGGCACCCCGGAGCTGGGCAAGGTGCACATCCACACCAACCGCCCTGGGTTCGTGCTCGACTACTGCCTGGACTACGGCGAGATCGTCCAGGTCGAGGTCAAGAACATGAAAGAGCAGCATGACGAGCTGAAGGACGCGGCCTACCGGCAGGCCCCGACGCCGGCGTTACCCAAGGCCATCGGCGTGATCACCGTCGCGACCGGCGACGGCCTGATCGACATCTTCAGGAGCCTCGGCGCTGACAAGGTCGTGAACGGCGGCCAGAGCATGAACCCCAGCACAGAAGAGATCGTCCAGGCCCTCGATGCCTGCCCGTCGGAGCGCCTGCTGATCCTCCCAAACAACAAGAACATCATCATGGCGGCCGAACAGGCATCCCGGCTGTGCGGGCGGGATGTGGCCATCGTGCCCACCAGGAGCATTCCCCAAGGGATTTCAGCCCTGTTGGCCCTCCACCCTGACCTGGACCTAGACACGAACCGCGACAGGATGCTTAAGGCGTTCCAGCGGGTGCGGACCGGCGAGGTCACCTTCGCCGTCAGGAGCACCAAAGTCGGAGGTTTCAGCATCGCTGAGGGCGACATCATCGGGCTCGTCGACGACGAGGTGGCCGCCGTGGGCAAGTCGCCGGAGGACGTCCTGCTGGAGCTGCTGAAGGGACAGATCAAGCCCAACGACAGCGTGGTCACCATCTACTACGGGGAGGACGTGGCCCCTGAGCGGGCCGAGCAGGTGGGTGTAGGCGCCCGGGAGTTGTTCGGTGAAGTCGAAGTGGAGCTGCAATTCGGCGGCCAGCCCTTGTACTACTATTTGTTCTCTGTGGAGTGAGGCTGTTGGACGGGCTGCTGCGGGCAGTCACCGCCTTCCTGGAGCGGGAGAGCGGGTCCGGATACCCGGCCAGTGCCGGCGACGTCCAGAAGGTCATCGGACTGCTGAACGGCGCCCCAATCGGGCCAGGGACAGAAGGGACGACCGGAGGGTCGTCCCTTCCGGCGTTGCGCCAGCTTGAACAGACCCTGCGGGAGTATGCCGCCCTGCCTCCCCCCAAACGGCCCGCCGCGGTGCGTAGGCTGCTGGCGCTGACCCGGGGCCTGTCCCGCCAGGGTGCTGACCGCAGTCTCGAGCCGGACGCCCTCCAGCGCCCAATTACCAGCCTGAGAGGGATCGGGCCCGCCAAGGCCAAGCTCTTGGCCAAGCTAGGGCTGGTCACCGTCGGAGACCTCCTGTACCACCTGCCCAGGAAGCATCTGGACCGTTCGCGGCTGACTCCCTATCGGGCGCTGCAGGCAGGCTGCGACGAGACGGTCCAGGGCAAGGTGGTGCACGTCGTCGAACGGCGGCCCAGGCCGCGCCTCACCGTCACCACCGTGCTCATCAGCGACGGCACTGACCTACTCCCGCTGGTGTTCTTCAACCGCAAGCATGTGGCGCAGAAATTCGCGCCCGGCGCCACCATCATGGCCAGCGGCCGGGTGGAACGACACGGCGGGGGCCTGCAGCTGAACTCCCCTGAGTTTGAGGTGTTCGACGGGAGCGAACCGGTGCACACGGGCAGGCTGGTGCCGGTGTACCCGGCAACCGCCGGCCTGACCCCGGCGTCCTTACGGGGCCTGATCGCACGGGCCTTGGACGACCACGCGGGCAGCCTGGGCGAACACCTGCCTGCGGAAGCCAGGGCCAGGCACTGCCTGGTCGACCCAGCCACCGCTTTGAGGCATATCCACTTCCCGCCTGATGAGGGCAGCCTCGTCCGGGCCAGGCAACGACTGGTGTTCGACGAGCTCTTCCTCCTCCAGGCTGGGTTGGCGTTACTCAAGGCAGGACGGTCGGGCCGCGGCCCCGGCATAGCCCATGCAGCCGACGGCCCCCTGGTCGCCCGGTTCCTCGCTGCGCTGCCGTTCACGCTGACCGACGGACAACGGGAAGCCATCGCCGATATCCAGCGGGACATGGAACGCCCGCAGCCCATGAACAGGCTTCTCCAGGGGGATGTGGGCTCCGGCAAGACGGCCGTGGCCATTTACGCCCTGGTCAAGGCCGTGGCTGGCGGGTACCAGGGCGCGTTGATGGCGCCCACCGAAATCCTCGCGGAGCAGCATTTTCTGAGGCTGCGTCCGGCCCTGGCGGGACTCGGCGTAAGCGTCTGCCTGTTGGCGGGTGGCCAGGCAGCGCGGGACAGGCAGGCGGCCTTGGCGGCGCTGGCAGAAGGGCTGGCGCAGGTCGTGGTCGGGACCCATGCCATTATCCAGGACGAAGTCCGGTTTGACAGACTCGGAGTCTGCGTCACCGACGAGCAACACCGGTTCGGTGTCAGGCAGAGGTCCTCCCTGGCAGCGAAAGGGCTCCATCCTGACGTGCTGGTGATGACCGCCACCCCCATCCCGCGTACCCTCGCCCTGACCCTATACGGTGACTTGGACCTGTCGGTCATCCGCGGGCTGCCTCCCGGGCGCAGGCCTGTGGAGACCCGGTGGCTGAAGGGTTCGCAGCGTCGGGAAGCGTACCGGGAGACAATCCGGCGGGTGGCAGCAGGCGAACAGGCGTACGTGGTCTGCCCGCTTGTCGAGGAATCCGAGAAGCTGCAAGCCGAAGCGGCCGTATCGCTGTACCACAGGCTCAAGGACGACTGGCTGCGGGGGCTGGAAGTGGGCTTGCTGCACGGGCGGATGTCGTCGGAGGAGAAGGAGCTGGCGATGGCAGCCTTCAGGGAGGGGACGTGCCAGGTCCTAGTCGCAACGACCGTTGTGGAGGTGGGCGTGGACGTGGCCAATGCCACCCTGATGGTTGTGGAGGACGCCGAACGCTTTGGCCTGGCCCAGCTGCATCAGCTCAGGGGCAGGGTGGGCCGGAGCGCGAAGCCGTCGCTGTGCCTACTGATATCCGACGCCGAGACCGCTGAGGCCGTGCGACGCCTGCAGGTCATGCAACGCACAACGGACGGGTTCGTCATCGCCGAGGAGGACTTGGCCTTGCGTGGTCCAGGCGAGTTCTTCGGCACCCGCCAGCACGGCCTGCCTGATCTTAAGGTGACCGATATACTGCGCGATGCCGCTGTGCTCGAATCTGCCAGGGAAGAGGCCTTCGCCTTGGTGGCGGCGGACCCGGGGCTGAGGGGTCACAGGCAGCTGCTGGCGGAAGTGAAGCGGCGGTTCGGTCCAGGCCTCACGCTCGCAGGCTTGAGCTAGACCCATGCAACCTGCCGGGGGCAGGCAAATACTGCTAGCATAGTAGCTTCTCAAGCTGGGACAATAGAGCCAGACCGAACACAAGGAGGTGACAATCATACTATGGCACGTGGACAAAACACAGGCAACCAACCGCTGGTTCAGGGCGCGGGCCGTGCCCTCGACACCTTCAAGTACGAGGTCGCGCAGCAGCTCGGCATCAACCAGCAGGCGATCCAGGATGGTTACTGGGGCGAACTGTCGTCTCGGGCCTGCGGCGCTGTCGGCGGTCACATGGTCCGTCGCATGATCGCCTTGGCTGAGCAGCAGCTGGCCTCCCAGGGCGGGACGCTGCCCGGAACCTCAGGCTTCGCCGGCACCGGCGGCAGCACTGTCGGCGGTGGCGGCACCACCGGCGGCTTCGGCGGTGGCGGGACTACCGGCGGCAACCTCGGCGCAGGCGGTGGCCTGGGCGTTCAGGGTGGCACCACCGGAGCAGGTGGCACCACGCGGACGACTCGGTAGTCGCAGTCAACACAGTCGAGTCAAATAGGGCCGGGGGCTGGTGGCCTCCGGCCTTTGATTCATCAGTAGGGCCAGACTTTGCCCCTTAGCCGAGGTAACGATCCATCTCTTCCGGGCCGATGCCGTTGTGCAGCGCGGCGTTCAGCCCCAAGGCGACCACCCGGGAGACATCCTCGATGTGGACATCGATCTCCTTGGGCGTCACCATCATGTCGCCGAAGGCAGGACAGACCACTTCGTTGATCAGGGCCAGTCTGTCTTGGCCCATCTCATCCAGGATGCTGAAGAACCTGGCCTCTCCCCGCAACTGGTCGAGGACGAGGTCCATGGCGTCGCCGGCGATGGTGGAAGCGTGCACCACCGTCGGGACCCCTACCGCGATCACGTCCCTGCCGACAGTCTCCCTGGTGATGCCCAGCCTGGCGTTGCCCACCCCTGAGCCCGGTTGGATGCCGGTGTCGGCGATCTGGATGGTGGTGATGATGCGGCCGGTGTTGCGGGCTGCCAGGGCATCCACGCAGAGCACGACGTCGGGTTGGATGGTGTCAACCACGCCCTTGATGATCTCGCTGGTCTCGATGCCGGTGAGGCCGAGCACACCGGGGGCCATGGCACACACAGGCCGCAGCCGCCCGGCGAGCTCTGGCGGCACGTAGCCGCGGAGGTGGCGGGTCACCAAGAGGCCGCTGATCACGCGGGGCCCAAGGGCATCGGGGGTTGCGTTCCAGTTGCCCAGGCCCACCACGAAGATGCTCGCCCCCTGGTCGGCTGGGAGCAGCCTTTCCAACTCAGCCGCGAGCACGCGGGCGACCTGGTCCTGAAGCATGCGGTTACGCTGCCGCAGACTCTGGGCCTCGATAGTGATGTAATGCCCGGGGGCCTTCCCCATCACGGCCGCGGCGTAGTCGGTGGCCACATGCACCCTGGTGACCCGGGCATCGCCATCGGTGTATTGCTCGTGTTCCACTCCCGGCACTTCCCTGGCGTGCCTGGTGGTGAGGTACTCCCTGGCCTCCAGGGCAAGGTCAGTGCGGAATGGGATATCGGACACCATCGCCACCCCCTAAGTACAAACAGCCGCCGAAGCGGAGGCCCGCATTCGGCGACTGTCGGACGAGTCAAGCTACCGGCTGCGGGCGGTGCCCCCTGCGATGCCGCCAGTCACACCCGTCTCCATCGGAGGCGTCTGACCCTGCGCCAGCGCTTGCTCGGCAAGCTGGATCATGCGTTTGACCATTGTCCCGCCGACTTTGCCGCAGGCCCGGGACGAAAGCTCACCCCAATAGCCGTCTTGGATGGCCGCCTGGTTGATGCCGACCTCGCGGGCTACCTGATACTTGAAGGTGTCGAGTGCCTGCTCGGATCCCGGCACCAGAGCCCTGTTACCTGTGTTACTCCCTTTAGCCAAGTGCGCTCACCTCCTTCATGCATGTATAGCATGGCACGCTCACGCTATGTTTACGATGCCAAATTCGAACAACATAGGCATGAGCGTGAGGTGGCATGCTTCATGGCAGCCGATGATGAAACACCGCCAGGATGCCAGCGGCATGGCTGACGCGGACCGCCTCTCCCAGGGCCCGGTTGGACACGCCCAAGGAGTTGCCCCAGGTCAGGTCAGTGTCGGTCAGCGGCCACTTCACTCCGGACACGCACACGCCCTTGACGGTAGGGGTGACCGGAAGCAGGCTGACCGTGTCCCCCGGGGAGGTTTCCACCAAGCAGCCTGTGGCCGTGACGATGACCGACTGCCGCTCATCAAGGAAGGTGGCCTTGGTCAGCGGCGGAAACCGGGACGGCAGCAACAGGAGGGCACTGCAGAAGTGATCTAGACGGGAGCCCGTCATCCCCAGGAGGACGAGCTCCTCAGCCCCGTCGGCGATAGCCATGGTCACGGCGAGCTCGGTGTCGGTCTCGTTCTTGTCCGCAGGCACCCGCACAATGCGGCAGCGCGCGCTGCTGGCGAGGGCTGCGATGTCGTCGGGCCGGGCGCTGTCCATGTCCCCGATGAGTAGGACAGGGCGCAGGCCGAGGCGGAGACAGTGCGCCGCACCTCCGTCGGCGCACAGCACCCGGTCGTCGGGACGTGGTGTGAAGTGGAGGGGGACGCTGGTTCCACCACCGATGATGACTGCCCTAGCCACGCCCAGCCCGCACCAGCCTGAACAGGAACACGGCCGCCACAGTCGTGACAATGGCCTCCGGCACCATGTAGGAGCTGTTGTAAGCGAGGGAGTAGGCCAAAGGCGAGGTGCCCTGAGGCGCCAGCTCGCGGAAGAAGATTACGCCGGACAGGACATGGGCCCCGAAGCGTCCGGCCAGGGCGAGCAGGGCGCCGAACTCTGGCAGGCGGGGGGAGAGACCGGCCAGACCCAATAGGCCAAAGGCCACAGGATAGTCCAGGAGCAGCTGGGCGGGATGGACCACGAAGGGTTCCACGAAAAACTGGATGACGCCGTACAGGGTTCCGGCCAGCAGGCCGAGGCGGGGTCCGAACTCGATGGCAAGGACGACGATGGGGATCATGCTGCCGGCGGTCACTGAACCGCCCTGAGGCAGTTCGAACACCTTGACCATACTGAGGACGGTGGCCAAGGCTAGGGCCACACCGATGTGGGTCACGGCTCTCGTGGCAGGTCGACGTTCCATTACGCGAGTCCCTCCTTGCCGGGGGGCCGGGAAGGCGCAGGCGGCCCGGGTAAGGGCCGCCAAGTGTTGACGGGCCCACTTCCCTACGCTGGCATTACCCAGGTCAGGTACAAGGGTTGCGGATGGCTCCGCCTCTCAGCCCGAAGGCTCCCCTAGTGGCTCCCCCTATGTGATTACCCCCATTATAGCCTGAAACGGACTGAAAGCAAAGGGACCGCAGGGCGGTCCCGCAAGAGTTGGTTGGTGCAGGATCCAGTTGCGTTGCGCTGCTCCAAGTGACCTGAGTCAGGTACCATCGCCCCGGCGTCCTGCACCAACCATAGCTGGGAGAGGAGAAACCGGAGGAAGAGCCTATGGGGGAGGGTTATTTCCATCGACTCTCACACCATCTAGTATGGAGAACGTCAGCCGCCCATATGCGTGAGGCGGTTGACAAATTGTGGGTTGAGAAGGTATCTAAGGAACGGGCGGAGAATCAGCCTGAGGCAGGGGGGGTCTCCGTGCGGGTCATTGCCGGTCTGGCCAAGGGGAGACGCCTTAAGTGCTTGAACGGCCTGGCAATCAGGCCCACCTCCGACCGGGTGAAGGAGACCCTGTTCAACATCCTGGCGCCTGTCATGGTGGAGGCGCGCTTCTTGGATCTGTTCGCCGGCACGGGCAACGTGGGCATCGAGGCCCTGAGCCGCGGTGCGGCCAACGCGGTGTTCGTGGAAGAAGACCCGCGGGCTGTGGCCCTCGTGTACGAGAACCTGAGACACACCGGTTTGCTCACCCTGGCCCGGGTCTGGAGGCTGAGTTGCGGACTGGCCATCGACCGGGCCAGGCGGCAGGGCGAGGTCTTCGATGTGGCCTTTCTGGACCCGCCTTACGAGCAGGGACTCGTCAGGTGGACGATGCTGGCCCTTGGCAAGGCGGGGATCATGAGCCAAGGGGGATTGGTCATTGCTGAGCACTCCCGCAGGGAGGCCGTGCCCGAGCAGGCCGACGGCCTCGGGCTGTACCGGCAGGAGGCGTTCGGCGATATCAGGCTGTCCTTCTACCGTCTCGGCAAGTTGGAGGGATGAGTTCCGTGACCAGGAGAGGCTTGTACCCGGGCAGCTTCGACCCAGTCACCAACGGGCACCTCGATATCATCGTCCGGGCTGCCCGGTTGTTCGACGAACTGCTGGTGACGGTGTTCCTGAACGCGAACAAGCAGGCCCTGTTCGGCGTCGATGAGCGGGCGCAGCTGTTGCGGGAAGTCACGGCCCACATCCCGAACGTGCTCGTTGGCACCCATCAAGGGCTCCTCAGCCGTTACGCCAGCCAGCAGGGGGCCCTCACCATCGTCAAGGGGCTCCGGGCCGTGTCCGACTTCGAGGCCGAGTTCCAGATGGCCTTGATGAACCGCAAGCTGGAGGGCAAAGTGGAGACGATGTTCATGATGACAGCGAGCGAGTATGCCTTCATCAGTTCTAGCCTGGTGAAGGAAGTCGCCCGCTTCGGCGGCTGCCTGGACGGGCTTGTCCCGCCCCTGGTGGCCGAACGCCTGCGCGTGAGGTTTGCTGGAGGAGGCGACGGCAGTTGAACATGGACGAACTCCTCGATGGGCTGGAGCGGTTGGTCGTGGAGAGCCCGCGACTGCCCCTGTCATCGCGGCGGCTCATCTCCGAGCAGGACTTGCTCGCCTACGTGGATGGGATTCGGGAAGCACTCCCCGCTGAGTTGGTGGAGGCTGGCCGTCTCCTGCGGGAACGGGACCGTCTGTTGGCTGTGGCCCGCCAGGATGCCGAACGCTGCCTAGCTGAGGCCAAGAGCCGCGCCCTGCAGCTGACGTCGGACGCGGAGATCTCACGGCAGGCGGAGGAACGGGCCGCGGGCATGCTCGACCAGGCCAGGCGCACGGCCCGGGAGATCAGGGCGGGGGCGAAGTCATACGCTGACGAGGTCCTGTCCAAGCTGGCCGAACAGCTTGAGCAGGCTCTGGTCGTGGTGAGCAGGGGCAGGGATGCGCTGAAGGACGTAGCCAGCTAGGGCCGGCGCCCCCTGCTCCGATGCAGTCGCGGCAGGCATACCAGCAGCCCCAGGCAGGGGAGGAGGACGATCGCGCCCAGGCAGCGCTGGGCTGACAAGGCCAGTACTGCCCCCCAGGTAGGGTGGGCCGGCGCCGCCAGTGCCGGGACTGACCACAGGTGGGTCAAGGCTTGCAGCGGCCCGAGGAACACGCCGGTGAGAAGGCCCGCGATGATCCCGTGCACCAGGCGAGCTGTCACATAGGGCCGCATGTTGATGTCCGTGTCGTGATTGACGCTGGCGACCTGGGCATGGACAGACAGGCCGCTCCAGGCGATGATGACGCTGGCCGCGATGAGCCGGTCCCGCAGCAGGGCTGGGGCCCGGGCGGCCAGGTTGGTCCCCAAGGTGATCTCGAATAGGCCGCTGCAGAGCGCGGGTGAGAGCGACGAGTTGAGGCCGAGCACGCCGAGCAGGGCGGTGAACCCATACGCCAGTAGGGAGACTACGCCTGTCAGGGTCAGAATGCGGATGATCGCGGCGAACATAATAATGAATCCGCCGATGAGGAGGAGGGTCTGCACCGAGCGGGTGACGGCCTCTCCCATCAACTGGCCGAAAGGCCTGCCGTCTTGCTCGCGGGCGGCGTGTAGCTCGGCCAGGGCCCTGGCCAGCAGCGGGCCCCGGCGCAGGGTCTGCAGTGGCGAGACCGGTGCTTGCGGGGCGTGAAAGCGCATGAGCAGACCCACCGCCACACTAGCCAGATAGTGAGCGATCATGAGCACTCCCGCCACGCCTGGCTCGCCGAACATGCCGACGGCGACCGCGCCGGACATGAACAGGGGATCGGCGGTGTTCGTGAAGGATACCAGCCGTTCGGCCTCGTGCTTGTTGACCAGCTGTTTGCGGCGCAGCTTGCCTGCGAGTACAGCCCCCAACGGGTATCCCGAGGCCAGCCCCATGGCCATGGCAAAACTGCCGGCCCCCGGGACGTTGAACAGAGGCCGCATCAGGGGCTCCAGCAGTACCCCCATGCCATGGACGACACCAAGGCCCATCAGAATCTCGGCGGCGACGAAGAAGGGCAGCAGGGCGGGGAAGACTATTTCCCACCAGATGCGGAGGCCTTCGACGGCGGCCTTGAAGGCCGGCTCGGGGTACGCGACCATGGACACAGTAAGCGCAACGGTCATGACGGTCAGGAGGCGCACTGCCAGCGTTCCCTTCAACGTCAACCCCCCACGTCCCGCATGTATATGCGGCAGACTCCGATTTTAGGCCTGGTGTGGAGGAAGCCCAGCTTAGACCAGCTCTGCCCTTGACAAGCCTGGCAAATGTTTGTACAATGATTGCGTTCTGCGGGAGGCTCAACGGCGTGCGTATCGACATCAGCGAACTGCTACGCGAGGCCGGGGCGTCCTTGACCCGGATCCTCACTATGGCGGCGGCGGATCTTTGCCAAGGAGCCGTTGAGGACGCAGCCCTAAGCGGCACCGTCCAGGTGGCCCTCACCGTGACGAATACCGGAGAGGGTATTGAGGTAGAGGGGCGCATCGGCTGCGCAGCAGCCCTGGTCTGCAGTCGCTGCCTCGAGGCTTTCCCGCACTGGCTTGATGTTCGCTTTTATGAACGCTATCGCCCCGAAGGCGCTGTCTACCAGGCGCAAGCCGATGAGGACGAGGTCTTCACCTACAGCGGGAACTCCATCGATATCGGGGCAGCCGTGCGCGAACACCTGTTGCTGGCCCTGCCGATGAAGCCCCTGTGCCAGGAAGCTTGCCTGGGCCTCTGCCAGGAGTGCGGTGCGGACCTGAAGCGGGGCCTGTGCGCCTGCGCGGGACGGGATCCGGGGGCCGGCGAGGCTGTAGAGGGTCAGGAGGAGTAGACGTGGCCGTTCCAAAGCGGAAGACATCCAAGGCCAGACGGGACAAGCGCCGGGCGAACTGGAAGCTCAGCGTGCCCGGGCTGGTGGCTTGCCCCCGGTGCCGCAAGCCCAAGCTCCCGCACCGGGTGTGCGGCGAGTGCGGCCATTATGGCCGGCGTGAAGTGATCAAGGTGGATTAGGGCTATGCAACGACAGGGAGCACGAGGTGCTCCCTTTGCGCTCTCGTGGCTGGTGGGAAGGAGCTGATGGCACATGGGCCGGGTGCGGGTGGTGGTGGATTCTACGGCGGATCTGCCCGCCGATGTGTACGCCAAGCACGACTTGATCGTGGTGCCCTTGACCGTCCACTTCGGGGAAAAGGCGTACCTGGATCACACGGACCTTAAGGCCGAAGACTTCTATGCCAAGCTTGCCAGCACCGATGTGTTGCCCTACACCTCCCCGCCCACGACCGGCGCTTTCCTGCGGGTCTATGAGGATCTCACTGCGGGCGGAGACGAGGTCGTGTCGATCCATCTCTCGGGGAAACTCAGCCAGACGGTGCACCACGCGGCCTTGGCCAGGGAACTGCTGCCAGGGGCAGCCATCGAGGTAATCGACACGGGGTCCGCCTCCCTGGGCACCGGACTGGCGGCCATGGCCGCAGTGCGGGCTGCCGCGACTGGCAAAGAGGCCCATGTGGTGGCGGAGGCGGCCCGGGCAGTGGCCGCCAGGCTGCAAGTACTGTTCGTGGTCGATTCCCTGACCCACTTGGCCCGGAACGGGCGCATCGGCGGAGCCAGGGCGCTGCTGGGCAAGCTCCTGAGGGCCAAGCCTATCCTCACGGTCACCAACGGGTCGGTGGCCCCGGCGGCGACGGCGCGCGGGCGGGACAGGGCCTTGCAGCGCGTGACGGACCTGCTGATCCGGCGCATACCTCCGCGCAGCAGGGTGCATCTGGCCATCGCCTACAGCGGCGACCGCTGGGAAGCGGAAGCCCTGCTCAAGGACCTATCGGCGCATTACCGGGTAGACGGGGCCATCATCGGGATGCTAGGGCCCGTCATCGGCGTGCACACAGGCCCTGGGTCGGTCGGGGTCTGCGCCTACATGACCTGACAGCGCAATCGGGTAAGTCTTGCCTGGGTTACCAGACCTGTTGTATAATAGCAGCAGGTCTTAGTATTTAGTAATAGAAGGTGAAGACAGATCGGCAGGAACGCGCGGGATCGCCGCCACGAACAGCTGCAGAACTGCCTGGCCGAGAACCCTTTCCTGACCGATGAGGAGCTGGCTGGGCGTCTTGGGGTGAGCATTCAGACCATCCGGCTGGATCGTATGCGGCTGAGCATCCCGGAGCTGAGGATGCGGACGCGGGCGGTGGCCCAGCGAACCCTGAGCAAGGTCAAGGCCCTCGGGTCGCGGGAGATCGTCGGCGAGCTGGTGGATATCGTCCTGGGGCGCTCGGCCCTGTCGATCCTGGAGACCACCGGCGAGATGGCCTTCGAACGGACCAAGATCGTCCGGGGACATTACATCTTCGCGCAGGCCGAGTCCATGGCCATAGCCTTGATCGACGCTGAGGTGGCCTTGACCGGCCTCGCCAATGTGAAGTACAAGCGTCCGGTCCAGGTCGGCGAGAAACTGGTGGCCAAGGCCGAGGTGATCAGGATCCGGGGCACCCGCTCGGTGGTGCAGGTCGTGACCAGGGTCGAGCAGGAGCAGGTGTTCCGGGCGAAGTTCGTGGTGTTCGCGGTCGGCGCGGACAGAGGAGGGGAAGCGAGTGCGGATAGCCCTTGACGGGACAGGTGGGGACCACGCGCCTGCGGCTATGGTCGCAGGGGCCCTGGCTGCCGCCCGCGAGTACGGCGCAGAGGTGGTGCTGGTAGGGCCGGAAAAGGCCCTGGCCGCAGAGCTGAAGCGGCAAGGGGGTTCCCTCCCCATCCACCCTGCGGAGCCGACGGATGCTGGCGACAAGGCCGAAGTTAGACCCAAGCGGGGTTCCGCCATCGAGCGGGGCTTGCGCCTGGTGAAGGAGGGCGGAGCGGAGGCCTTCGTGTCAGCGGGAAGCACTGCCGCGTTGCTCACCGGCGCCATCTGGACCCTGGGCCGGATCAAGGGCATCGAGCGCCCAGCGCTGGGCACGGCCCTTCCGACTGCCAGCGGACGTGGCTGCCTGCTGCTGGACATGGGGGCAAACACCGAGGCCAAGCCAGAGAATCTGGTACAGTTCGCCCTCATGGGTGAGGCGTACGTTCGGCTCGCCTACGGCCTCCAGCGCCCGCGCATCGGCCTGCTCAACGTCGGCACAGAACCGAACAAGGGCCACGAGCTGGCCAAGACGGCCCATGCCATGCTGACCGCCTCGGGGCTGGAGTTTACAGGGAATGTGGAAGCCCGGGACCTGTTTGCGGGGGTGGCCGACGTACTGGTCTGCGACGGGTTCACCGGCAATGTCGTGCTCAAGGCCCTGGAAGGCACCGTGGCCACCATTTTCGCGCTGCTGCGCCAGGAGCTGACCAGCGGGCCCATGGCCAAGGCCGCCGCGTTGTTGCTCAAGCCCAGGCTCAAGGCGCTCAAGGCCAGGTTCGACTATGCCGAGTATGGGGGGGCACCCTTCCTCGGTGTCCAGGGGCTGTGCATCAAGTGCCACGGTAGTTCCGACGCCAAAGCCATCAAGAACGGGATCAGAGTGGCGGCACGCGCGGCCGGGCTGCCGGGGCTCATTGCCGGCTCCCTCGCGCGTGCTATGCCGGACGGCCCGAGTTGATAAGGAGGGACTGACGAGATGCCGAGAGTCCGCATCGTGACTGACAGCACCGCTGACTTGCCCGATCGCCTGTATAAGGAACACGACATCCGCGTAGTGCCCCTGAACGTCCACTTCGGCGAAGAGGTGTACCGCGACCACGTCGATATCAAGTCCTCGGAGTTCTACACCAAACTGGTAAGCTCCAAGCACCATCCCCGGACGTCTCAGCCCTCACCCGGCGATTTTCTGGCTGCATATCAAGAGCTCACCGCTAACGGCGATCATGTTGTGTCCGTACACTTGTCCGGGGCGTTGAGCGGCACCCTGCAGTCGGCAGCGCTGGCCAAGGAGATGCTTTCAGGTGCCAACATCGAGTTGGTGGACACAAGGTCTGCGTCGCTGGGCATCGGGCTGGTGCTACTAGCGGCCAGCCGGGCTGCGAAGGCCGGCAAGAGCGCCGTGGACACCGCGGCCGAGGCCAGGGAGATTGCGGCCAGGATGCACCTGGTGATGTGCGTGGATACCCTCGAGTACCTGGCACGGAACGGCCGCATCGGCAAGGCCCAGGCGTTCCTCGGGGGCCTGCTCAGCGTGAAGCCTGTGCTCGGCCTCGAAGACGGCGCAGTCGTCCCCCTGGATAAAGCCAGGGGCCGCGGCCGGGCGCTGGAGCGTGTCGTCGAGTTGGTGCAGGAACGCGTCCCGGCGGGCAGCAGTGTGCACATCGCCGTCGTGCATGCCAACGTGCCCGACGATGCCGATCAGATGCTCAAGCGGCTCGAGGGGATCTATACGGTGCGCGAGGGCCTGACGGGGATCATCGGCCCGGTCATCGGCGTGCATGTAGGCCCGGGCACCCTCGGCATCGTGCTCTATCGCGACTGATCAGCCAAGGACGGTGCATGTGGTGAAGGTCACCTTCGTCTTCCCTGGACAGGGGGCCCAGAGGCCCGGGATGGGCGCAGCCTTATCCGAAGCCTACCCACCCGCCAGAGCCGTGTTCGACTGCCTGGGTGCCACCCTCGGCCAGGAGCTGGTGGATCTTGCCTTCAACGGACCTGAAGCTGAGCTGACGCGGACGGTCAACGCCCAGCCGGCTATGCTGGCCGTGTCGGTGGCCGCCGGCAGGGTCGCCCAGTCCCTGGGCCTGGAACCAGCGGCGGCCGCGGGCCTCAGCGTAGGTGAGTATGCGGCCCTGGTGATGGCGGGCTCCCTGACCCTGCCAGATGCGTTTCGGTTGGTCAGGCTGCGGGGGGAGCTGATGGAGTCGAGCTGCCCCAGGGGCCTCGGGGGAATGACTGCCGTGATCGGTCTGCCCGCTGCCGAGGTGGCCCGGCTGTGCCGGGAAGAGAGCGGCCACGGCGTAGTGGAAGTCGCCAATCACAACGCTCCTGACCAGACGGTGATGAGCGGGGAGAGGAAGGCCCTGGATCGGGTAGCAGGCCGTTGTGTGGAAGCAGGGGCGAAGCGCGTCATCCCCCTTGCCGTTAGTGCGCCTTTCCATACGTCGCTGCTCCGGCCCGCCGGGGAGGGGCTCGCCAAGGCCCTGGCACAAGTGGCCATCGCCGACCCTAACTTGCCTGTGGTAGCGAACGTGACCGCCGCCTACGTCCGCACCGCTGATCAAGTCAGGGCGAACCTGGCGGCGCAAGTCAGCTCGCCGGTGCGCTGGTGCGAAAGCGTCGAGCGGCTCTGGGCCGACGGCCAGCGGGTATTCGTGGAACTGGGACCGGGCAAGACAGTGTCGGGACTGGTCAAACGCATCGTTCCCGACGCTGTGGCAGCTGGCGCCGAGGACCCTCCCAGTTTCCAAAAACTCCTTGATTCCCTGGGAGTGGTCTGCTAAGATGGGTCTGACAGAGAGGGTAGCGTTGGTTACAGGGGCATCCAGGGGTATTGGCAGGGCCGTGGCGGAGGCCTTGGCGAGGGCCGGGGCCCACGTCGCGGTGAACTACCGCAGCGACGCTACGGGTGCCGCTGAGGTGGCCGCCACCGTGGAGTCCCTCGGTCGGCGGTCCCTGGTGGTGCAAGCTGATGTGGCGGACCCAGCGGCCGTGCAGGCCATGGTGGACGGCACAGTCGAGGCCCTGGGCGGCATTGACATTCTGGTCAACAACGCCGGTGTGATCCGGGATGGGCTGCTCGTCCGCATGCGGCCGGAAGACTGGGATCGGGTCATCGCCATCGATCTTACCGGAGCGTACCTGTGCGCCCGCGCCGCCGCCCGTCACATGCTCCGCAAGCGGTTCGGCAGGATCATCAACGTTAGTTCCGTCGTTGCGGTCACAGGCAACCCCGGTCAAGCGAACTACTGCGCGGCCAAGGCTGGGCTGCTGGGCCTCACGAAGGCCCTCGCCCTTGAGCTGGCTAGCCGTCAGGTGACTGTGAATGCGGTCGCACCGGGGTTCATCGACACCGAGATGACAGCGGCGCTTGGCCTTGCCGGGCAGGTAGCCGCTCGGGTGCCGCTGGGCAGGGTCGGGACGCCTGAGGATGTCGCCCAAGCCATCGTGTTCCTGGCCTCGCCAGGGGCGGAGTACATCACGGGACAGACGCTCCTGGTAGACGGGGGTTTGAGCCTGGGGCTCTAGTTCAGAAGGAGGTGCCGCTGTTTGAGTAAGGACAGGAATGCCATCTTCGCTAAGGTAAGGGCCATCATCGTCGAGCAGCTGGGCGTGGACGAGGAGGAAGTCACGGCTGAGGCCTTGTTCATCGATGATCTGGGTGCTGACTCCCTCGATATTGTCGAACTGATCATGGCCCTCGAGGAAGCCTTCGAGCTGGAGATCCCCGACGAGGACGTGGAGCGTATCTCCAGCGTGAATGATGCGGTCGACTACATCCACGACAACGAGAGCTGAAGCACAGCGTGTGCGCAGACTGAGAAGCCCCGCCTGCGGGGCTTCTTTTGGTGATATCCTAGTGGCGAAGTCCTGGAGTACACGGGGTCGTCGGGGGAGCATGCCATGACGGACTTGAAGCGGCTTGCACTGATCCACCCTTCGGCGCGGGCGGGCGGCCTGGACAATCAGCGCCTTGAGTTCCTCGGGAACGCCGTGGTCGGGCTGGCCGCGGCGGAACACGTGTTTGCCGGGTTCCCAGCTGACGATGAGGGGAGGCTGACCCTGCGCTGGCATGCGCTGATCAGGGAAGAGGCCTTGGCGGAGGCGGCCAGGCGGTCCGGGCTGCAGGGAGACTTCAAGCTGGGCAAAGGCGAGGAAGCCGCAGGCGGCAGGGAGCTGAACTCCAATCTGGCGGACCTCTTCGAGGCCATGGCTGCTGCCTTCTACTTGGAGGATGGGTGGGAGGCAGCCAGAGGCTTCATACTGCGGGGACTCGCCCCAGCAGTTGAGTGGGCCCCCGCCCCCGATCCCAAGAACCAGCTCCAGGAGCGCCTGCAGGCTGGCGGCCGTCCGGTGCCGGCCTACAGGACCGTGGCCGTGGAGGGGCCCGACCACTCGCCGCGGTTCACGGTGGAGGTTCTCGTCGGGGAAAGGTGCCTGGCTAGCGGCACGGGAGGGTCGAAGCAGGCGGCTGAGCGGGCGGCGGCCGTGGTCGCCCTGGAGAGGTTGGGTACGGGGCCGTGAACGGGCGCCCCTTGGGCCCGCCCCGGGACCGGGCGGGCTTTGCCCGCGTGGAGCCGGCCGTGTTACAATGGGTTTACTGGCCTCGCTGCCTCCGGAGGGGGACTGCAGTCGTTGCACTTGAAGAGACTGGATCTGTTTGGGTTCAAGTCCTTCCCCGAACACCTTAGCCTGGAGTTTGGGCCTGGGATCACAGGCCTGGTCGGACCCAACGGCAGCGGCAAGAGCAACCTGTGCGACGCCGTGCGCTGGGTCCTGGGGGAACAGAACGCCAGGGTCCTGCGGGGCCAGAAGATGGAGGACGTCATCTTCGGCGGAAGCGAGGGCCGCAAGGCCCTTGGGATGGCCGAGGTGACACTCGTGTTCGACAACGCTGACGGGGTGCTGCCCCTGGACTTCACCGAAATCAGCGTTACCCGGCGTACCTTTCGTTCGGGCGAGGGCGAGTACTACCTCAACAAGGTGCCATGCAGGCTGAAGGATGTCCTGGAGCTGCTGGCCGACACCGGCGTCGGGCGGGAAGCCTACTCCATCATTGGCCAGGGCCGCATCGAGGAGGTGCTGTCGGTTAAGGCGGAGGACCGCCGGGGGCTGTTCGAGGAAGCGGCGGGGATCACCAAGCACCGTAACCGCAGGCGGGAAGCCGAACGCAAGCTGGGGGAGACCCAGCGCGCCTTAGACCGCATCGCCGACATCCTGGCGGAACTGGAAGATCAGCTGGGGCCCCTGGAGGAGCAGAACCGCCAGGCCCTGGAGTATAGACGGTACCGGGAGGAGTATCGTCAGCTGGAAGTAGGGCTGGCCAGGCGCGACCTGGGCGAGTTTGACCAGCGGCTGGCACGCCTGGAGGAACGGCAGCGTACCTTGAGCGATCAGGTATCTGGGGGTCAGGTCAAGGTCCTGGAGGGGGAAGCCAGGTTCCAGCAACTGGGGGGCGAGGCCAGGGAAGCCGAGGAGTTGGTGCTCACCGCCCAGGCCAGACTGCTTAAGGAGCAGGCGCGCGGTGAAGCGCTTGCCGAGCGGTTGGCGGCGGCCAGGCAACGGCTATCTGCCTGTGAGCTGGAGCTGGAGGGGGCGGCCAGGGGCGAACAGGCCCTGAGCCAACGCGTGACTGTCCTCGCCGGTGAGGTGTCGGGCTTGGAAGCCCGGCAGCAGCAGGAGGCTGAACGCCTCGGGACCATCCAGGCGGAACTGGCGCGCCTTGAGGGTGATCTGGCCGGCGCGAGATCAGAGTTGGCCGCCGCGGAGAGCTCCGCTTCGGGGTATAAGGACGAACTGTTTGAAGTCATGCGCCTGGCCGCTGATGGTCGCAGCGAGCTCCAAGCCCGCCAGTTCAGGCTCGAGGCGGCCCAACGGCGGCTCGATCGGTCCCTGGGCGCGGTCGCCGCGGCGACACAGGCCCATGCCGAGGCCAGCGCCAAGGCCGACGCGCTGTCCCAGTCCGCGTCGGCTCAGCAGGAGGCGGCGGCGACCGGGGAAAGCGACCTGCGCGCCCTCCACCAGGAGGAGGGCGGCCTCCAACGTGAGCTCGGTGAGCTGGAACGGAGCTGCGTCGAAGCCAAGCAGGCCGCGGTGGCCTGCGGCTCCCGCCTGAAGGCCCTGGAGGAGATGGAACGGCGCTACGAGGGATATGGACGGGGCGCACGGTCCCTGCTTACAGGGAAGTCGGCCGGGGACACCGATTGCCAAGGGATCCTCGGCAGCGTCGCCCAGTTGGTCAAAGTGCCCGCTGAGTACCGCCGGGCCATCGAGACGGCACTGGGGGCTTCCCTGCAGCATCTGGTAGTCAAGGGCGAGGAGGACATCAAACGCCTCATCGCCAGGCTGAAGGGCCGGGGCGAGGGGCGGGCCACCTTCCTTGCCTTGGACGTGATCAAGGGCACAGCCTGGCAGGCCGAAGACCGGCAGTTGCTGGGCATGGACAAGGTGGTGGGCACCGCCGACACCCTGGTCGAGTTCGAACCTGCCCTGCGCGAAGTGGTGCAGTATCTGCTCGGGCGCGTCATGGTGGCTGTGGACCTGCCGGCCGCCCTGAAGGTGGGCCGGGCGGGGCGTTACCGGTTCAAAGTCGTCACCCTAGACGGTGACGTCGTGCACCGGGGAGGCCCTGTCAGCGGCGGCGCCGAAGCTGCCGGCGGCGGGTCCTTGCTGCGGTCGGCGGAAGTCGAGCGTCTGCGGGGCGAGGCCGTTACCCTGCAACACAAGGCCGAGGCCCTCGAGTCTGCCAGGGAGCGGGCACGCCTGCGCCTGGCTGAGATGGGGAAGAGGCGTTTGGCCCTCGAGCAGGAGCTGTACCGCAGCCGGGCGCGGCTCGGATCTCTGCAGCGGGAAGCTGGGGATGCTGCCGCCGCTGCAGCCAAGCACAGCGCAGAGCTCGAAGTAGGTGCCCTTGAGGTGGCTCAGGCCCGGGAGGAGGCGGACGAACAGGGCCGCCAGCGTCTGGACAGGGCTGAAGCCCTGCGCGCGTTAATGGAGCGGGAGACTGCCCTGCGGGAGGCTCTGGCCGGGGCTGAAGGGGACCTGGCTGGCCTGAGGGGGCGGCCCGAGTGCATGTCGGCGCGGGTGATGGAGCTCAAGGTGGCTGAGGCCACCGCCAAGGAGCTGCGCCAGCAGGCCGAGGCAGGGGTGCGCGCCGCCAAATCCAGGCTGGACGAGCTGGCCGAGGAGCTGGCCGCCCGCGGGGCCAGAGCAGGGGAACTGCGTGAGGAACGGCTGGGCACGCAGGGCGCCATCGCCGGCTGGGAGCAGCAGCAGGCGGAGCTTGCAGCGGCAGGCGCTGCGGCTGAGGCAGAGCTTAAGTCCCACCGCGAGCGCCGGGAGGAGCTGGCCCAGGAGCAGAGCGAGCTGGAGGCATCCTTGCGTGCGTGGCGCAGGTCAGTTGAGTCCGCGGGGGGGAGGCTCACCGCCACTGAGGTTGAGGTGGCCCGCCTGGCGGCCGAGCGGTCCCATCTGCTGGACGCCATCCGGGAGGACTACGACCTGGACCTGACTGGGGTCGGCGAGGAGCAGGCTGTCAGCGATGCCGCCAGCACCCGTGTCCGGCTGGACGAGGTCCGGCGGCTTATCCACGGGCTCGGTGACGTGAATCTGGGCGCCCTCGAGGAGTACCAGCGCGTCAGTGAACGCAGGGAGTTCCTGTTCAGCCAGCGCAGGGACATGGCGGAAGCCTGCCGTGACCTGCAGCAGGTGATCGCGGAGATGGACGAGCTGATGCGCAAACGCTTCCTCGAGCAGTTCTCGGCCATCCGGCTCCAGTTCGCGCGGGTGTTCGAGCACCTGTTCGGCGGTGGCCAGGCCGAACTGGAACTGGCCGAAGCCGACAGCCCCCTGGAGAGCGGCATCGAGATCTCTGCCCAGCCGCCGGGGAAGAGGCTCCAGAGCTTGGCGCTGCTGTCGGGGGGCGAACGCGCCCTCACCGCCATAGCCCTGCTCTTTGCCATGCTGCGCGTGCGGCGGAGCCCGCTGGTGGTGCTGGACGAGATTGACGCGGCCCTGGATGAGACCAACGTCGAGCGGTTCTCCCGGTTCCTGAAGGAGTATGCCGCCGACTCGCAGTTTCTGGTGGTGACCCACCAGAAACAGACCATGGCCGTATGTGGTTCCCTGCACGGGGTCACCATGGAGGAAGGCGGCGTGTCCAAGCTGATCTCGGTCAAGTTGACCCGCAAGGCCGGGTAAAGGAGGCCTGAACGTGGCGCCGTGGGGTGATCTGGCCCGCCTCGGCAAGTCCTTCAGGGAGAAGGTCGAGCGCGCAGTCAGCGGCCGGCGGAGGATGGATGGCGAAGCCCTGGAGGCCCTGGAGGACGCCTTGCTGGCAGCGGACCTCGGTCCGGCCCTGACCGTCAGGTTCCTGGCGGCTTTGGACGGGTGTGACGGCGGGCAGGCCAAGGCGGTGCTCCGGGCCAAGTTGCTGGAAGCCCTGGCTGGCCGCGACCGTGGCTTGCTGACCGGGCGCCCGACGGTGCAGATGCTGGTCGGCGTCAATGGGGGCGGCAAGACCACCACCGCGGGGAAGCTGGCCTGGCAAGCCAAGCAAGCGGGGCGCAGGCCCCTGTTGGTGGCAGGCGACACCTACCGGGCTGCGGCGGCGGAACAACTGAGGCTCTGGGCGGCGCGGGCAGGTTGTGACGTGGTGGCGCACGCAGAGGGGGGCGACGCCGCGGCGGTGGCCTTCGACGGCATGAAGCGGGCCTTGGCGCGCGGGTTTGACCCGGTAATTGTGGACACGGCGGGCCGGCTACACACCAAAGGCAACCTCCTGCAGGAGCTGGCGAAGGTCGTGAGGGTCATCGGCACGCAGGTGGAGGGGGCCCCCCATGAGGTGCTGCTCGTTGTGGACGCGTCTACAGGGCTCAACGGCTTGGAACAAGCGAGGTCCTTTGCGGCAGCGGTACCCCTGACAGGCCTGGTTGTGACCAAACTCGACGGCACAGCTAGGGGAGGGGTGCTGGTCGCCGTCGAGGCCGAACTCGGCATTCCAGTCAAACTTAGCGGCCTCGGCGAGCGCCCCGAGGATCTGGTGCCCTTCGTGCCCGAGTCCTTCGTTGATGCGCTGCTGCCTGCTTGACAGGTCAGGATGGGCCGGGTAAAATGGTTACGGGGCTGTAAAGGCAATGACCTTGACAGTGGTGAACGCGTACTATGTTTGAGCGAGCGACGCGCATGTCGCGCCTGCATGACTTCTATGGGGGTTTGCTGACGTCTAGGCAGCGTCGGATGATCGAGCTCAAGTACGAGCTCGATTGGTCCCTGGGGGAGATCGCAGCGGACTTAGGGACGACCCGCCAGGCGGCCTACGACAGCCTCCGACGGGCTGAGAGCTCGCTGGAAACATTCGAGCAGGTTCTGGGTTTGGCGGCCCAGGCCGAAGACCGTGCCAGGCTGGCGCGGGAGGCCGGTGAACAGCTCGACTCCTTGCTACAGGAGGGCTTGGGTGAGACCCTGGCCGCGCGGCTGGAGCGGATCAAGGCCATAGTGGAAGAGCTGGGCTGGGGGGCGGACCGGTAGTGTTCGGGACCTTGAGCCACAAGCTACAGGATGTGTTCAAGCGCCTGCGGAGCAGGGGTAAGCTGACTGAAGGCGATGTCGGCGCTGCCCTGCGTGAAGTGCGCCTGGCCCTGCTCGAAGCAGATGTGAACTTCAAGGTGGTCAAGGACTTCATTGCCCGAGTGCAGGCGCGGGCCGTGGGACACGAGGTCCTCGGCAGCTTGACCCCGGGGCAGCAGGTCATCAAGCTCGTCTATGAGGAACTGGTAGACTTGCTCGGGGGCGGACTAGCCCGCCTGCCCGTCGCCTCCAATCCGCCGTCGGTGTATGTCGTGGCGGGCTTGCAGGGTGCCGGTAAGACCACGACCTGTGCCAAACTGGCCTACCACCTGAAGAAGAGGGGCAAACGGCCCTTGTTGGCCGGGACGGACGTCAGGCGGCCCGCCGCCATGGAACAGCTGACCGTGATGGGCGGCCGGGCGGAAGTACCAGTGCGCACCGGCGCCCCTGGGGAGTCCCCTCTGGACATCGCCTGCGCGGCGCTGGCCGCCTGCAGGCAGGCAGGGCGCGACACGCTCATCGTCGACACCTCGGGACGCCTGCACGTGGACGATGAGCTCATGGCGGAGCTGGCCAGCCTGACCCAGGCCGTCAAGCCCACCGCGACCCTGCTAGTCGTGGACGCCATGACCGGCCAGGATGCTGTCAATGTGGCCCAAGCCTTCATGGAGCGTGCCGGGCTTGATGGGCTGATCCTGGCCAAACTGGACTCGGACGCCCGCGGCGGGGCGGCGCTCTCGGCGAGGGCTGTGACCGGTAAGCCGGTGTTGTTCGCCGGCGTCGGTGAAGGCCTGCCCGACCTGGAGGAGTTCCATCCCGACCGGATGGCCTCGCGGTTGCTGGGCATGGGCGATGTGCTGACCCTGATCGAGCGCGCCCAGGAGGCCTACACGCGTGAACAGGCTGAGGCCATGGAGCGCAAGCTCAAGGCCAACGCCTTCACCTTGAGTGACTTCCTGGAACAGCTGCAGCAAGTGCGGAAGCTCGGGCCCCTCGATCAACTCCTAGGGATGTTGCCCGCCAAAGCAGCGCCCTTCAAGGCCATGCAGGGGGCGAAGCTCGATGCAGGGGACGTCAAGCGGGTCGAAGCGATCATCCGGTCCATGACGGCGCAGGAACGGGTGAAGCCTGAGATCATCGACGGGTCCCGGCGCCGGCGGATTGCGGCAGGCAGCGGCACATCGGTGCAGGAAGTCAACCGTCTGCTCAAGCAGTTTGAGACGATGCAGGTACTCATGCGGCAGTTCGCCGCACCCCGCAGGGGATAAGACAGGAGGTCTGGTGATGGCGGTCAAGATCAGGTTGCGCCGGATGGGGGCGAAGAAGGCGCCGTTCTACCGGGTGGTGGTGGCGGAAGCGGCCTCGCCCAGGGACGGAAGGTTCATCGAGGAAGTGGGTTACTATAACCCCACGACCCAGCCCGCCACGGTGAAGATCGAGGAGGAGCGCGTAGCCGAGTGGTTGAGAAACGGCGCCCAGCCGACAGAGACTGTGCGGGCGCTCTTGAGCAAGCTAGGTATGTGGGCGAGGCTCCACGGGAAGCAGGTGTAGACCATGCGCGAGCTGGTCGAGGTTGTGGTCAGGTCGCTGGTGGACCATCCGGAGCGGCTGACGGTCACCGAGACCCAACGGGGCAGCGCCATCGTGGTGGAGGTCGTGTGTGACCCTGAGGACACCGGGAAGGTCATCGGCCGCCAAGGCCGGGTGATCAAGGCCATCAGGGTGCTAGCTAGAACACTGGGGCTTAAGGCAGGCCGTAAGGTCGAGGTGGAAGTGCGTTAACGAGGTGAGGGCATGGGCATCACCGTGCTGCGCAACGTGACCGTCAAGGTCATCGTCACCGAGGACTTCAAGTCCAGACTGGCCTCGGAGATGCAGGAGGCCGCCCGGCGCCTTGAGGCTGAAGCTTCCTCCCTGGAGGCCCAGGCTAAGAAGGCCCGCTCCGAAGACTCGGCCAGCCTCCTGTCGGAAGCCGCGCAGAGACTCGAGCGCCGACAACGCTTGCTCGACCAGCTCAAGGATGTGGCCAAGCTGGCGCTTGGGGCGGAAGTGACCCAGGGCGCCGTGCAGGGGACGGCCGAGGTGGTGCCAGGGGATGTCTGGGCCCAGGTGGGCGAGGCCGAGGTCGTGCTCAGGGACGGAGTGGTCGTAGAGATACGGGAGCGCAGATGTTGACAGGCCGTCTGATAGTCGTCGGGGTGATCGCTGGTTCCCACGGGGTAGCGGGTGAGGTCAGGGTGCAGCCCGTGACCGACTTTCCGGAGCGCTTCGAACGGCCGCACTCTGTGTTCCTGCGGCTCAAGGAGGGGACGCGTCCAGCGCGCGTGCTGCGCGGGCGGAGGCACGGCCCGGTCCATCTAGTTGCGCTGGAAGGCATCGAGGACCGCACTGCGGCCGAGTCGTTATGCGGCGCCGAGGTGTGCGTCGACGAGGCCAGCTTGACCCCGCTGCCGGCAGGCCATCACTATACCTTTCGGCTCATCGGCCTTAGGGTGGAGACCCCTGATGGCCGGCCGCTAGGCACGGTCACCGAGGTGCTGAAGCGGCCCGCCAATGACGTGTTCGTGGTTCAAGGGCCTGGCAGTGAACGGAGTGAACGGCTGGTGCCGGCCATCAGGGACATAGTGCTGGAACTGGCCCCTGAACGGGGCGTGATGGTGATCAAGCCGCCCGAGGAGTGGGAGCGCTAGTGCGAGTCGACGTGCTGACCCTGTTCCCGGGGATGTTCAGCGGGCCGTTCAGCGAGAGCATGCTGCAGCGTGCGGTCAAGGCAGGTGCGCTTCGGCTGGGCGTGCATAACATCCGCGACTACGCAGCGGGCAGGCACCAGGTCACCGATGACTACCCCTTTGGGGGCGGGCCAGGAATGGTACTCAAACCGGAACCCATCTTCGGCGCGGTAGAGGCCATCACCGCCGACGCCGGGGCAGACGCCCGCGTCATCCTGATGTCTCCCCAAGGGAGGACCTTTACGCAGTCCATCGCCGCGGAGCTGGCCCGGGAGGAGTGGCTGGTGTTGATCTGCGGCCACTACGAGGGAGTGGACGAACGGGTCCGGTCCAATCTGGCTTGCGAAGAGCTGTCCATCGGGGACTATGTGCTCACGGGAGGCGAGCTCCCAGCCATGGTCGTGATCGATGCGGTGACCAGGCTCCTGCCCGGCGTGCTGGCCGAGGGTTCGGCCGGCGAGGAGAGCTTCGCCACCGGGTTCCTCGAGTACCCCCAGTACACGCGGCCCAGGGTCTTCAGGGGTTGGGAGGTGCCCGAGGTCCTCTTGAGCGGGGACCACGAGCGGGTGAGGGTGTGGCGGCGCCGCGAGGCATTGCGGCGCACCCTGGAGCACAGGCCCGACCTCATCGGGCGCGTGCCGTTGACCGCTGAGGATTTGGCTATCTTGTGCGAACTGGCTGGGGAGCGCGAGCTACCCTGAACTGGCAGTCCGTCCGGCTTGAGCTTTCAGCATGGACATGGTACAATAATGGCTGTTGTGCAAGTCGCCAGCGTGGCACAGCCCGATGCGGAGGGGTACAGATGGATATGGTCAAGGTAGTCGGTGAGGCTCAGCTCAAACAGGACGTGCCTGCCTTCCGCCCAGGCGACACTGTCCGGATCCATGTCAAGGTCGTCGAAGGCGGCCGGGAACGTATCCAGGCCTATGAAGGCGTGGTCATTGCCCGCAAGCACGGGGGCATCTCCGAGACCTTCACGGTGCGGCGCGTAGCCTACGGCGTCGGCGTGGAGCGGACATTTCCCTTGCACTCGCCCAGGCTCGACCGCATCGAGATCGTGCGACGGGGCCTTGTGCGCCGGGCCAAGCTGTACTACTTGCGTGCGCTGACCGGCAAGGCTGCCCGTATCAAGGAACGCCGCTAGTAGGGGACACAGTCCCCTTTTTTGTTTTTGGGTCCGTCCGGACGGGCGGCGTGAGCTGTGGGGGAGACGGCGGTGGTTGAGTCCGATGCCTGAGAAGAACATCCTGAGCGAAGCGTGGGAATTCGCCAAGTCCCTTGCCGTCGCGGCGCTGGCCGCAGCCATCATCATCACCTACGTAGTCCAGCCCTTCGTGATCCCGTCGGGATCGATGGAGCCCATACTGCGTAGGGGTGACCGCATCCTGGTGGTCAAGTTTGCCTATGTCTGGCGCGAACCGGCCCGGGGGGACGTGATCGTGTTCAAGTACCCGCCTGAGCCGGCCAGCGACTTTGTCAAGCGTGCGCTCGGCCTGCCTGGGGACACTGTCGCCATCACCCGCGGCAAGCTGTTCGTCAATGGCGCGCCCGTCGCAGAGCCCTACCTCACCGGCAGTGCCGGCGCGAACTTCGGCCCGGTCACCGTCCCGGAGGGACACTACTTTATGCTGGGAGACAACCGGCCTGCCAGCAAGGATTCTAGGTCCTGGGGGTTCGTGCCCAGGGCCAATCTGCGCGGGCGTGCCGTCGTTATTATCTGGCCCATCCATCGCGTAAGAGGGTTGAGGTAAGCGAGTGCCAGCTGTGAACTGGTTTCCCGGACACATGGCCAAACTCAAGCGGGAACTCGTACGGCTGTTGCGTCTGGCCGATGTGGTGCTGGAGGTGGCCGACGCCCGTCTGCCATCGGTCAGCAGGAACCCGCTTCTGGCGGAGCTGGTGGGGTCACGCCGCCGGCTCCTGCTGCTCAACAAGGCCGATCTGGCGGAACCAGCAGCCACTGCGGGCTGGCGGGAGGCCTTCGCCGGTCTGGGCGAGGAAGCCTTCGTGCTGGCTGAGGCGGGCAGGGGCGGCTATGGCCAGCTGCGCCAGGCGTTGCGCCGCCTGGGTGCGGAGCGTCCCGGCAGGGCACTGAGGGCGGTGGTGGTCGGGATACCAAATGTGGGTAAGTCCACGGTCATCAACCGGTTGGGCGGACGTTCGCGGACGGCTACGGGCGCCCGTCCGGGCATCACCCGCGGCCCGCAGTGGGTGAGGCTGCCCGAGGACTTGGACCTGCTGGACACGCCCGGACTGCTGTGGCCAAGGCTGGAGCCTGCCGAGGCGGGGATCATGCTCGCCGCCACCGGGGCGATACCGGAAGACGTCTACGATCCCATCGAGGTGCTGGTGGAGCTGCTCAAACTGGAGCGAGGCGTGCGCGTGCGTGCGGCTGTGGAGGAGCGGTACGGCCTGCCCCCCGGCCAGACCAGCGAAGCCCTCATTGATTCGGTGGGCCGCAGCCGGGGCTGCCTGGGGCCGGGCGGCCGCGTTAACCTGGAGGCGGCGGCGCGGATCATTCTGAAGGAGTTCCGGCGGGGCGCGCTGATAGCTGTCACCCTGGAGGGCCCCCCTGGGGGCGGGCCGGCATGAAGCGACTACCTCCCGCCGCGGCGTTGGACCTCGCCGCGCTCAAGCATCTCGTAGCATCAGGCCGCTGGCCGTCCGGCAAGCTGCTCGACTGGCTGGAGGGGGACGCGCGGGCTGGGGTGGCCGCGTTGCGGGCAGCCATCAGGGCCAAGGCTGAAGCAGTCTCCCAGGAGGCAGTACGGCTAAGGGCCATGGGCAGGCTGGAACGGGCGGCGGCCGCCGAAGGGTTCCAGTTGATAGCCGGGGTCGACGAGGCCGGCCGCGGTCCCCTGGCAGGCCCCTTGGTGGCGGCGGCGGTCATCCTGCCGAAGCGGTCCCGACTGCCGTCGCTGAACGATTCGAAGCAGCTCAGCCGGGGCGCCCGGGAGGGGTTGTTCAGGCTCATCTGCGCCCAGGCGGTGGCCAAGGCGGTGGTCGTAGTCAGCGTCGACTACATCGACACCCACAACGTTCACCGGGCGAACTTGGAGGGTTTGCGCCGCGCGGTCATGGCCCTCAAGCATCAGCCGGCACTGGTGCTCGCTGATGGGTTCCAGGTGCCCGGCCTCCCGTGCCCGTGCCGTGCGGTGGTACACGGTGACTCCTTGTCGGTCTCGATCGCGGCAGCCTCAGTGCTGGCCAAGGTCACCCGCGACCGGCTCATGGACAGCTACCACGAGGCTTACCCGGTCTACGGGTTTGACCGGCATCGCGGCTACGCCACCCGGGAGCACCGCGAGGCTATCGCGGCGCATGGCCCTTGCCCGTTACACCGGCGCAGTTTCAGTCTGGTCCAAGGGGACCTGTTTGCGGAGGCCTGAGGATTGCGCAGGCAGGCCCTGGGCAGGCGGGGAGAGGCGGCGGCCCGCCGGTTCCTAGAGGAACGGGGCTACCGCATCGTCCAGGCCAACTGGCGGTGCACACTGGGTGAGGTCGACCTCATCGCCGAAGAGGGGGGAGACCTGGTCTTCATCGAGGTGAAGGCCAGGGCCTCCGCGGGGTGCGGCACCCCTGCAGAGGCGGTGGACCGGCGGAAGCTGGAGCGGCTGCGCAGGGTGACCGAGGCGTATCTGGCCGGGGAGGGTTGCGACCGGGCGGTGCGCCTGGACATCGTGACCGTAACGGTGGCAGGGGACAAGCAGGACATCGAAGTGATCAGAGGGGCCGGGGAGTGATATCCCCGGCCCCCAACGTCCCCAGAGGGCTTAAGACCCTAGCGCCTGCGCCAGGAGTGCAGGCCGAGGGCGATGCAGATGATGCCGTAGGCGATGAACACCCGGAAGTATTCACCCACCTGGGGGCTTCCCAGCAGGCGCTGGCCGGCGAAGGGGGAGACGATGAACAGCAGGTGGAAGAGGAACGTGCCCAGCAGGGCTTGGCCCACGGTGGCCCGCCTCACGGTGGCGCCGCCCACCAGCAGGGCGGCGATGGCGAACATGCCGGTCTGGTCGTGGGAGTTGTAGGTGTTCACCGTGCCGATGTTCTGGAGGAAGATGATCTGACCCCAGGCGGCGAGCACGGTGGAGAAGATGACGGCGGTGATGCGCAGCCGGTTGGTCTTCAGCCCGGCCACGGCGGCCACATGCTCTTCGGAACCGACCGCCCTGAGGTCCTGACCGAGTTTGGTGTTGAACAGCCAGCGCATGGCCAGACACAGGCCGGTCACCACCGCCAGGGTGGCCAGGGGGATGGCGATGCCCCCCGGGGCTACGAACAACAGGTTGTCCAAGGAGTACTTGAATGAGGTTAGCTCGAAGGTGTTGCGCAGCCCGAAGCCCTGGGGCAGGAGCATCACCGGGTTCTGCACGGGGATGACCGTGCCGACCATGAACAAGAAGACCAGTTGGTACACGCCGTTCATGAAGAAGCCCAGGATCATGCTGGCGATCATCTCCCGCCCGCGCGCGCCGTTGAGCACTTGCCCGGCGAAGGCTCCAAGGGCAACGGCGATGGGGACGGCGAGGAGCGCCGTCAGGGAGAGGCCGAAGAGTCCAGGGAGCTGCCAGTGGGTGACTGCTGCCAGAGCTGCCTGTGCGGACATGGCGCCCAGTACGATGCCGAAGTTGAGCCCGAGCCCAGCCTGGACCGGAATGATCAGCGACAGGACCAGGAACGAGTTGCGGGCCATGCGGCCGATCATCTCGTTGATGAGGAAGACGGGATGCATGCCCGCCACCAGCACGCCGGCGAGGCACAGGGCGAGGAAGAGGACGGGCACTGGGTTTTCCATGGCCAGTTTCGACCAGGCGCCTGGATTGGTGCTGCGGCGCAGGGCCGCGGGCGCCCTCATTGGCCGCCTCCGTCCAGCCTGGTCAGGGCGTAGAGTATCGTCCCGTTGGCGACGATCAACCGGATCACCTCGGTGACGTCACTGCCGATGACAGCTTGCGCCACGGGCAGCGAGATGGTGAGCAGCGTCTGGAAGAGCAAGGTCCCAATGATGACGTTGCCCACGGTGACCTGCCGGGTGGAGGCGCCGCCGATGAGCACCGCCGCCACCGCCGGGAAAGCCATCATCAGTGGGGCCAGATAGAGTTGCAGGAACCCGAAGCTCTGCGCGTAGATGATGATGCCAATCGCGCCCAGCAGCGTGGACAGCGTGGCCCCCTGGATCCTGGCCTTGGCGGTGTTGACGCCGCTAGCGGTGGCGAAGGCCGGGTTCTGACCAGCGGCGTGCATCGCCATTCCTCCCCGGGTACGGGAGTGGCAGTGGACCAACAGGCAAGCCAGCAGGAACGTCAACAGCAGGCCCGTGGGCACCTTCACCCCCCAGAGGCTGAAGGCCCAGGCGTTGTCGAGCACGCCACCAAAGAGGTGGCGCAGGGATGTGGTGTAACGCAGCCCCGTCCCACCGATGACCCAGATCAGGATGGGGTTGGTGAAGGGGGCGATCAACCAGAAGACGCACATCCCGGAGACCACTGCGAAGCCAAGGTAAGTCCCGACCATCATCTCCTGGCCTTTCACCCGGTTGAGCAGGCGACCGTAGACGGACCCCGCCAACAGGGCCAGAGGCACAGCCGCCGCCACCGACAGGGCCAGCCCTGCCAGCCCGGAGACGTTAGCTTCGACGGCGATAAGCACTCCGATCAGGCCGCAGATGATGCCAACCGGCAGGCCGAAGTTCAGCCCTAGCCCTGCCTGGATCGATGGTACCATTGCCAGGACGAGGATGCCGTTCATCCCGGTACGGACGAGGGAGTCGCTGATCAATAGGTGCACAGGCAGCTGCTTACCGGCCGCCAGTACCAGCAGCCCGAGGACGAAGGCGCCGATGATCAGCCGGGGTACGGTGCGGGGTGAAGGTTTGAGCAGGCGGGGGTTCATAGGTCACCTCCCGGCGGTCGCCCGGCCATGGCCAGACCGAAGTCGGCGTCGCTGGCATCAGGGGGAAGCACACGGGCTAAGCGCCCACGGTAGATGATGGCGATGCGGTCGCAGATGCGCCTAAGCTCAGCCAACTCGCTTGAGGTTATCACGATGGTGACCCCGGCCTCGCGGTTGAGCCTGGCCAGGAGGTCCAGAATGAGGGACTTGGCGCCTACATCGATGCCACGGGTGGGTTCCGAGGCGAAGAGCAGCCTCGGTTGCCGGGTGATGGCCCGGCCGATGCAGACCTTCTGCTGGTTCCCCCCGCTGAGGCGGCGGACGGCCTGATCCGGTCCGGTGCAGCGGATGTCCAGCTGGGAGATGAGGGCTTCCGCGTGGGTGCGCATGCCCCGGCTGTCGCGCCAGGTCAGCCAGGGCACACCTAGCGGCCGCTTGAGGAACCTGCCTTCGATATTCATGGATGTAAAGGCGAGGTTATAGTCGATGGGGGCATCGAGGAGCAGCCCCACGCCGCGGCGGTCTTCCGAGAGGAAGGCGATGCGGCGGGACAGCGCCTCGATGGGCTGGCCGAGGCGGAAGGGCTCACCGTCGAAGCTGACTTGGCCCCTCGCTGGGTAGAGCCCCATCACGCCGTTGGCGATTCCGAGCTTACCGTGGCCAGCCAGCCCGCCGATGCCCAGGATCTCCCCAGCCTGCACCTCAAGGTCCAGTCCCGTGACGCGCTCTCCCGGCATCTCCACGCTGAACCCCTCGAACCGCAACGAAGCACCGGTGACGGTTCCCCTAGGGGGCATGGGCTGACGTTCCACCGGCCTTCCCACCATCACTTCCGCCAGCTGACGCAAGGAGGCTTCAGCGGCCGGCAGGCAGGCGACCAGTTCCCCGTCCCGGAGCACGCTGATCTGCGACGCGCATGCCAAGACTTCATCCAGGCGGTGGGTGATGAAGAGGATGCCCAAGCCCCTGGCCGCCAGGCGCCGAAGGGCTTCGATGAGTTGGGCCGCCTCGACTTCAGTGAGCACGGCCGTGGGTTCGTCGAGGATGAGCAGCTTGGTGCCGTGCTTGTCCACCTCCCGGGCGATCTCCACGAACTGCTTGTGGCCGACAGGCAGCCCTGCCACCATCATCCAGTCGTCCACGTTGACCCCGATGGAAGTGAAGGCCTGGCGGGTGTCGGCAGCCATGGCGGGCCGGTCAAGGATGTGCAGCGAAGGATGCACGCGGCCCAGGGAAGCGTGGCGCAAGGGTTCGCGGTTCAGCTTGACGTTCTCGGCGACGGTGAAGCCGGGGATGAGCATGAACTCCTGGTGGACCATGCCGATCCCGGCGGCCAGGGCCTCGGAGGGGTCTTTGGGGGAGAAGGGCACCCCGTGTATGCTGATCGTGCCCCGATAACCGCCGGTGGCGCGGATGACCGGCATCCCGAAGAGGATGTTCAGCAGGGTGGTCTTGCCCGCGCCGTTCTCGCCCAACAGGGCATGGATCTGGCCTGCCTCCACCGTCAAGTCGACGTTCTTCAGGGCCGACACGCCGCCGAACTCCTTGGTGATGCCGCGCATGGTGAGCACAGACAGGTCTCATCACATCCTTATCACGTGGGAAAGGGGCCGCCCGCACGGACGGCCCCTTTTCAGGCGGCTACTTCTTGCCGAAGATGTGGGAGCCGACGATCAGGAGATAGAAGTTGGACTCGGGTGAGTACTTGCGCATCTGGGGCGACAGGCCTGACAGGGCCTGCAGCTTCGCCTTGATGTCGGCCTCGGTCGGCTTTTTGCCGGTAGCGATGATGTCGTAGGCCAACTCCGTGCCGGCCTCGATGAGCAGCATGTTGATGGGGACAGCCCAGGTCGCGAAGCGGCCAGCGCCGCCTTCTTCGACGATTTTGGCGTCGATGGCGGCCAGGATGGCCTTGATGTTACCCGCCATGCCCTTGACATCGATCGCCAGGGCGCTGGGGTAACCGTGGGTTGGGCTCGGGCAGCACTGCTCCGGGAAGATCGCGCCAGCATCTAGGCAGGCGCGGATCAGCGGCTCCTGCATGCCGCAGTTGGTGCCGAAGACAGCGATGTCTTTGCCATGCTGGGCGACCTGCCGGGGCACATCTTCCAGGATGAACTTCTGGGTGCCGGGGAGGCCGTCCGGGCCCATCGGGTCGGGGGCGGTCACGAAGATGAACTCGAGCCCGAGGGCCTTGCACTCAGCTTCCATGTTGTTGCGGCGGTTAGCCAGGAACTCCATGCCCATGTGGCGCGGGAAGGAGTAGTGGAGGAACTTCTTGGCGCCGAGCTGCTTGGCCAGCTGGACGATGCTCTTGCCCCGTGTCACATCGTCCGTGCTGAAGGCGTAGTCGACCTTGGAGGCGACCATCTTGGGATCCTCATGGGGTACGCCGACGATGAACGTGATGTCCTTGCGGGTCTGACGAATCTTGTCGATGGCCGCAAGGGTGCCGGGCACACCCTGACAGATGACGATAACTTTGACAGCCTTATCAGCGGCGAGGCCCGTGATGCGGGTGATCGTAGTCTCCTGCTCTGCCATGAAGTTGTCCGGATAAGTTACGTGGATCAGCCTGTCGGCGAACTTGGCCTTGAGCCGCTCTGCCTGTCTGTACTCGTCCTCACCCTGTGAGACAGTGCCGGTGACAAGTCCGACCTTCAGGGTCTTCGGGTCCGGCTTGCAGCCCCCGATCGAGGCCACTAGGCTGACCAGAAGCAGCAGGCACATCAGACGAACGCACAATTTCACGCGTCATCCCCTCCTCATGCTCAGGGAACTGCGGGTGGGTTGATTCCCGCAGAAAGTGCGGCCCCGGGGCGACCCCTCACCCCCTCAACCCGAGGTCTGGGAAGGAGGCATTCTCTCTCTCCGCAGGCATCTCCTGCTGCTGGACTAAGAATATGGCAATCGGGCCAGTCTGCGCCAAAGCCTGGGCGGAGCCCTCACGCCGCTGGGGGCTCCGCCCGGTCAGTGGTCAGGCGCAGCTGCTTAGGTCCCTCGGTTCCTCGCCAAGGCTTCCTGGGCGCGGATCATCGCCCGTTGCACCAGCCGCCCGCACTCACGGGCGGAGACGCTTCCCCAGCCTTCCCTGTCTACGACGACGGCGACCCCCATCTCCTGGGCCAAGGCGCGCTTGAGTGCTTCGGACATCAGCCGTAAACGCTTCCGTGGCAGTGGGACCACCTCCACGAGCGTAGCGTAACCTCCCATGGGCGGTGTCATGCCCATGCACTGCCATGGCCCGGCTCGCCGCCTGTCGATGGATGCGCACGCCGTGTTACTCTGCGACAGGGGCAGGAAGCCGCCTGGCGCTGGCCAAACCGCCCGGCGAGGTGGGTCCATGCATGCCCGGGTGACCAGTGGGGCCGTCTCGGGGTTGGAAGGCTATCTGGTGGAAGTGGAGGCCGATGTGGCCAACGGCTTGCCGAGCTTCGACGTGGTCGGACTGCCCGACGCCGGGGTGCGGGAGGCCAGGGAACGGGTGCGGGCAGCCGTGCGCAACGCGGGTTTCGAGTTCCCACGCCGGCGCCTTACGGTGAACCTGGCCCCTGCCGGCAGGCGCAAACAAGGGGCCTGGTTCGACCTGCCCATCGCCTTAAGCATCCTGGCAGCCACTGGGCAGCTCGAGGGCAGCCTGGACGGGGATGTGGCCGTGGGGGAGCTGTCCTTGGACGGCTCTCTGCGGCCCGTGGCCGGGGTGCTCGGGGTGGCCCTGGCCGCAAGGCAGGCTGGGCGGGGCGCGCTGGTGGTGCCGACGCTGAACGCGGCCGAGGCCGGACTGGCAGGACTGAAATGCTTCGGGGCGGGCTCCCTGCGTGCCGTGGTGGACTGGCTGCGGACGGGGAAAGCGGGGGCCGGGATCCCGCCTGCGCCGCTGGAGACGTACGTCCTGGTGCCCGATCTGGCTGAGGTCCAGGGGCAGGCCATGGCCAAACGGGCCCTGGAAGTGGCGGCAGCGGGCGGGCACAACTTGCTGATGGTGGGGCCGCCTGGGTCGGGCAAGACCATGCTGGCTAGGCGCCTGCCAGGGATCCTGCCGCCCATGCGCTTGGAGGAGGCACTCGAGGTCAGCCTGATCCACAGTGTGGCAGGTACCCGCCCACCCGGGTCTGGCCTGGCCGGGGCGAGGCCTTTCCGCGCGCCCCATCACACGGCGAGCTTCGCCGCCCTGACGGGGGGCAGGGGCGGGCGCCCGGGGGAGGTCAGCCTCGCCCACCACGGCGTCCTCTTCCTGGATGAACTCCCCGAGTTCAGGCGGGATGTACTGGAGGCCCTGCGGGAGCCATTGGAGGAAGGGAGACTGACCGTGGCCAGGGCCGACGGGCGTTACCTATACCCTTCCCGCTGCCAGCTGGTCGCCTCGTGCAACCCTTGCCACTGCGGCTACCAGGGGTTGCCGGGGCACGAGTGCCGCTGCACTCCCCAGCAGCTCCAACACTATCGTTCACGCCTGTCGGGCCCCCTGCTAGATCGCCTCGACCTCCAGGTAGCCGTGCCCAGGCTGGCCTACCGGGAGGTCGCGGAGTCAGCTCCGGCGGAGGCATCGGCCGTAGTACGGGCACGGGTGTTGGCGGCTAGGGAACGCCAGCTTAGCAGGGCAGGCAAGCCCAATGCTCAGCTGACTCACGCTGAGCTACGCTCGGGCTGCCGCCTGGACCGGGACACGCGGACCCTGGTCGAGCGGGCCTACCAAGCCTACCGTCTGTCAGCGCGGGGCCACGACCGGCTGCTGCGGACGGCACGCACGATCGCCGACCTGGCAGGGGAGGCCGAGGTCCAAGCCGTCCATGTGGCGGAAGCTGCCAGGTACCGGTCGACGTGGGGAGCGGTTTCGGAGATACCCGCGAGGGCAGGGGAGTAAGATGGGGGTGAGGCTGCAAGGGGGCGAGGCGCGATGGGGCGGGGGACCGACGTCTTGCAGGCGCGTCTGCTGCAGGGACTGTGGGACGGGCTGCCGGTCCGTCCCTTCGGGAGCAGGTTGCTGTATCTGACGTTCCCGCCCTTTCGGGGCCAGGACGTGCTGGTGTTGCAGACGGTCCTGGAGCGAGCGGGGGGCCTCTTCCCAGGTGAACCCGACGGGATCTTCGGCCGGAGGACGCGGGGAGCTGTGGTGCGGCTCCAGCGCAGATACGGCCTACCCGAGGACGGGGCAGTGGGGGTGGAGACTTGGCGGGTTCTGGGGCACGCCGTGGGCGCCGCCTGGCGAGGGGGGCCGTCCTATGGTTCGCGGCCTGTAACCAGGGGCATGCGGGGGCCCGATGTAACCGTCCTGCAGAACAGGCTGAACCTCATGGGCTGCCTGGGAGGGGCGACGGCCAACGGTTGGTTCGACCCGCCGACGCGACGAGCCCTCGCTGAGTATCTGCGCAGACGGGGGATGGTGGGGACAGGGGAGGCCACGGCATTGGTACTCGCCTCTGTGTACCTTGACTGCCCGGCAGGGGGCAGGAGTCTGCTGCCTGGCACCTGCGGGCTGGATGTAGCTTGCCTGCAACGGGTCTTGGCCCAAATCACAGCCCACAAGGGACTGCCGGCGGACGGTCAGTTCGGTCCTGCCACCGAGCGCGCCGTCGCCGAGGTCTACGACCGCACCGGCATCACCCGCAGGACTGAGCTGGACGGCCTGTTTTTCGGCGCTGTCGGGAGCCTGCTGCACGGCGCCAGCGCAGCCAACAGCTGAAGCATCGCTGGCAAGGTTCGACAGCAACCCAGGGAGAGGATAAGGCCAAAACATGTCGAAACCTGAAGGCTGACCATCACGCCCAGTCCACAGCAAAGGAGACGTCAACGCCTTGTTACACTCGCGGCCAGTACGAGCCGCCATCATCGTCTGCCTGCTGGCCACCCTCGGCGCGGCCGCTGGCGGGGGTTGCCGTCGACTGGCCCTGCCGAAGCCCGGCGGGGCGCTGGCCATCGGGTACATCGGTCCGGCGGTGAGGCTGGACCCACTCCTGGCTGAAGGGCTCGACTGGCCCAGGCAGTTGGTGTTCGACAACCTGGTCACCTTAGATCCTGCCGGGGAGTACGTCCCCGCGCTGGCGACATCATGGTCGCTGCAGGACGACGGGCGTAGGCTGACGTTCGTGTTGCGTGACGGGGTGAAGTTCCATGACGGGACCCCGTGTGACGCCGAGGCGGTCAAGTTCAGCCTGGATCGGACGGTCGCGGGCGGTTCCGGACTCGCGGCCAGGTTCGGCACCCTCAAGGAAGTAGTGGCCGTGGACCGGCTGACAGTCACCCTGACCTTCGAGCGCCCCTACCCGCCCATCTGGGAAGCCCTGGCCTCGCCCGCAGGCGCCATCGTGTCCCCAACCCAAGCCAAGCAGCTCGGTGACGATTTTTGGAAGGCTCCCACGGGGACCGGCCCCTACCGGGTCGTGAGCACGTCCCCCGCGGGCAGGGTTGAACTGGCCGTCAACGCTGAGTACGCGTGGCCCCCCGCCTTCTACCGCAACCGTGGCCGCGCTTACCTTGACCAGGTCAGCTTCGAGCCGTTCCCCGGCGGGGACGAACTCAGGGAAGCCCTCGCCAACGGCAGGATCGACGCGGTCGCCTCCGGCGCAGCAGCAGGGGACAGCCGCAACCACCGGGTGTTCGAGTACTTCGAACCTACCCTTTTCTACCTGGCCTTCAACGTCCGCCGTGCCCCTTGGGACAACGTGGACCTGCGCAGGGCGCTGGCCCAGGCCATCGACCCCGTAGCAGTGGCCGCGGCGGGAGGCAACCCGCGGCTGGCCCCCAGCCGCTCCAGCCTGCCGCCCGGAGTATACGGGCATGCCAAGGAGGCCGTCGGCGCCTTGCCGCTGCCCGGATCCACCAAGGCAGAGGCTGCGTTGGAGGCGGCGGGGTTCGTCAGGGGCGGGGGTACAGGCGTCAGGCAACGGGACAACGTGCCCCTCGCGCTGACCCTGCTCGTGCCAGCACTGCCCGAGAGCGAGCGGGCCGCGGCTGAAGTGGCCCGCCAGCTGGCCCAGGTAGGGGTCAAGGTAGACGTGCGGGTGCGCCCCCTGGATCAGGTGCTGAGCGCCACCGCAGATGGCGTCTACGATGCGGCACTGCTGAATTACGCCTGGGATGGGCCCGATGTGCTGTTCTACTTCTTCCACTCGTCCAGGGTGGGCCGGATGAACCGCACGGGCTATGTCGACGCCAGGCTTGACCTCCTACTGGAGGTGTCCACTGTGGCGGCTGCACCGGCGGACAGGCGGGCTGTGGCCGCCGAAGTCCAGCGACTGCTGGCCATGGACGTACCTTGGCTGCCCCTGTTCACGCTGGTGGAACGGGCGGTGTTCCACCAAGCCGTAAAAGGCGTGGGCGTCGGTACGGGTGGGCGGTTGTACCTGCACGACGCACACCGTTTCTGATAGTGGAGGAGGCGACCGTTGCCAATGAGGATCGTCGTGTGCATCAAGCAAGTCCCGGACACCACCGATGTCAAGTTGGACAAAGACACGAACACGCTCATCCGCGAAGGGGTCCCCAGCATCATCAACCCCTTCGACATGTACGCCCTGGAGGAAGGTATCCGCCTCACCGGGCGCCTCGGCGGGACGGTGACCGTCCTGAGCATGGGACCGCCGCAAGTGGAGTCGGCGCTCCGGGAAGCGCTAGCCATGGGCTGCAATGAAGCGGTGCTCCTTAGCGACCGGGCCTTCGCTGGCGCAGACACCCTCGCCACTTCGTACGCACTGGCCGCAGCTGTAAGTAAGTTGGGCGGGGCGGACCTAATCATCTGCGGGAAGCAAGCCATCGACGGAGATACGGCCCAGGTGGGCCCAGGCATTGCGGAGCTCCTGGACATCCCCCACGCTTCCTATGTCAAACGCGTTGCCGAGGTGGGCGAAGGCAGCATCCAGGTGCACCGCATGACCGAGTACGGGTACGACGTACTGGAGCTGCCCCTGCCGGCACTGATCACCGTGGTGAAGGAGATCAACGAGCCCCGCCTCCCGACCCTCAGAGGGCTGATGCGTTCGCGCACTGCGCCGGTGACGGTGTGGGGGGCCACCGAGCTCGGGGTGGACCCGGAGCGGGTGGGGCTGAAGGGGTCGGCCACCGAGGTCGTACGGGTGTTCACCCCAGAACTTAGAGGCGACTGTGAACTGCTGGCAGGCAGTGCCCTGGAACAAGCTGAGGGGCTGCTGGAGCGGCTCCGCCGCGCCGGGGCGGTCTAAAGGGGGGCGAGAAGCGGATGGAAGGCATCAGGATCGTCTTAGCTAAGTGTGAAGGCTGTGAGGCTTGCCTCAGCGCCTGCCCCTACGGCGCCCTGAGCATGGTCGAGGGCAAGTGCACCATCGGACCCACCTGTACCCTATGTGGGGCCTGCGTTGACGGCTGCCCGCTGGAGGCCATCGAGCTTACGGTGGAGAAGCGCGCCGAGGCCGCCCAGGAGGCCAACGGGGTGTGGGTTTACGCTGAACAGAGGGACGGCCGTGTGGCCGGAGTCAGCTATGAGCTTTTGGGGGCCGGCCGGGTTCTGGCGGACAAGCTGGGCCAGGAACTTGTCGCAGTCGTGGCCGGCCACGGCCTAGGGGACGGCCCGCAGGACTTGGTCCAGCATGGGGCCGACAGGGTGTTGGTAGCCGAGCACCCTGCCCTGGCCCACTTCCTCGATGAACCTTATACGGACGCCCTGTTCCATCTGGTGCGGGCGCGCAAGCCCAACATCCTCTTGTTCGGGGCCACATCGGTGGGACGGTCCCTTGCCCCGCGGCTGGCCGTGCGCCTGGGGACCGGCCTGACCGCCGATTGCACCGGACTGGACGTGGAGGTCGATACCGGCCTGCTCCGCCAGACGCGCCCGGCGTTCGGGGGCAACATCATGGCAACCATCCTGTGCCCGCGTATGCGGCCGCAGATGGCCACGGTGCGGCCGAGGGTGATGAAGCGGGCTCCCGCCGACTCAGGGCGCCGGGGGGACATCGAGGCCGTGGACTGCGGCGAGGCCATCAGGCCTGCCCGTACCCGCCTGATGCAGGCAGTCGAAGAGGGCGGGGACTCGGTGAAGCTCGAGGAGGCCGACGTGATCGTGTCGGGGGGCCGCGGGCTAGCCGACCCGAAGCACTTCGCCCTCATCGGTGAGCTGGCGAGGGCCCTGCGGGGCGCTGTCGGGGCGTCAAGGGCGGCGGTGGACGCAGGTTGGATACCCTATTCACATCAGGTGGGCCAGACCGGCAAGACGGTGGGTCCGAAGGTGTACATCGCCTGTGGCATTTCCGGGGCGGTGCAGCACCTGGCTGGGATGCAGTCCTCAGACATCATCGTCGCCATCAACAAGAATCCGGACGCGCCCATCTTCAAGGCTGCCACCTACGGCATCGTCGGCGACCTGTTCGAAGTGATACCCGCGCTGACTGCAGCCGTCCGCAAGCTGGCCGGCGATAGCTGAGCGCGAGGGTGCTGGGGAACAAACAGGGCCGAACCGCGTATTAGCAGTAAGCGAGGGACTACAAGGGGGTAGGGCATGCGGCCCCGCACTGTTCTGGCCATTGATGTCGGCAGCACGACTTCTAAGGCGATCCTGCTCGGGGTGAAGGACGGGAAGTTCGGTCTGATCGCCCGCGGGCAGGCCCCGACCACGGTCGAGGCACCGTCAGAAGACGTGATGGTCGGAGTCCGCAACGCTGTGCGCCAAGTCGAGGCAACCACTGGGCTGAGGTTGCTCGACAACGACCGGTTGCTCACCACTGACCGGGACGGCGCCGGCGTTGACCTGTTTGTGGCCACGTCGAGCGCCGGCGGCGGGCTGCAGATGGCGGTGGCGGGGGTGATCAAGACCATGACCGCTGAGAGCGCCAACCGGGCAGCGCTGGGGGCGGGGGCCATCGTCATGGACGTCATCAGCATCGATGATGCCCGGTTGGTCGTGGAGCGCATCCGCAGACTCAAGGAGTTCCGGCCTGACATGATCCTGCTGGCGGGTGGGACCGATCACGGCAACACCTCGCATGTGCTGGCAGTGGCCGAGTACGTCCAGGCTGCCCACCCGCAGCCGCGGTTCGGGACAGGCTTCAAGGTGCCGGTCATCTATGCTGGCAACGTGAACGCCCGCGACTACGTGAGCGACATCCTCAGCGAGACCATGGACGTACGGATGGTGGACAACATCCGCCCCACCCTGGAGCGAGAGGACCTGGAACCGGCGCGGGCCGAGATCCACAAGCTGTTCCTCGAGCACGTCATGGCCCACGCCCCCGGATACCGGGAGCTGCTCGACTGGAGCAGGAACACGGTCATGCCTACCCCGACTGCGGTCGGGTCCATGATGAAGCTGTTGTCCCAGAGGCGCGGCCGCAATGTCCTGGGAGTCGACATCGGCGGTGCCACCACCGATGTGTTCTCAGTGATGGACGGGACCTTCAACCGTACTGTTAGCGCCAACCTGGGCATGTCATACAGCATGGCCAACGTGATGGTGGAAGCCAAGCCGGAACGGGTCCTCCAGTGGCTTCCCTTTGAGACCACCGTCTGGGAGCTGCAGAACTGGACAGGCAATAAGATGATCCGGCCCACCACGCTCCCGCAGACCCTGGAAGAACTCATGTTGGAGCATGCCATGGCGCGCGAGGCACTACGGCTGTCCATCGCCCACCACCGCTCAGTGGTGGCGGGGCTGAAAGGCGTCAAGCAGAAGCGCAGCTTGGACGCGGGCCTGGCCCAGGAGACCACTGGCCAGAGCCTGATAGTCATGAACGAGGTCGGTATCATCATCGGCTCCGGCGGCGTGCTGTCCCATGCGCCGCGGCGGTCCCAGGCGGCGCTAATCCTGATCGACTCCATCGAACCCGAGGGCATCACCGAGCTGTACGTGGACAGTGTGTTCATGTTGCCTCAACTGGGTGCCCTAGCCGAAGCTGACCCTGACGCGGCCTTGGAGGCCTTTGAGGGTGATTGCCTGGTGCCGCTGGGCACCTGCATCTGCCCTGCCGGACCGGCCGCGGAGCGCGGCGCCATTGCCAAGGTCCTCCTGACCTTCGCTTCGGGCAGGGTCGTCAGCGAAACCGTGGAGGCGGGCATCCTGAGAGTCATCCCGTGCCCGGCTGGAGAGGAAGTCGGCGTGGAGATCCTGCCGGGGCGGGGCTATGACGCTGGTGAGGGGAAAGGTCGGCGCCGCCTGGGCAAGGCCAGGGGGGGCGAGATCGGGCTGGTCCTCGACGGCCGCGGCAGGCCCTTGAAGCCGCTGGGCAGGGGCGAGGGCAGGCTGCAGCAGGTGAGAAGCTGGTTGGCCGCCCTAGAGGCCTATCCGGCCGAGGCAGTCTCCGGCAAGGGAGGTGAGGCCTGATGGTCAGGAGGCATGAGGCGGAAGTCCGCGAACGAGTCCTGATCAGGCGGGAGCGATATCTGCCCCTGCCTGGCGAAGTGCTGGTCAAGCGAGGCCAGGAGGTCTCCCCCGATACCCTGGTGGCCAAGAGTGAAGTGCTGCCGGGCGAGCCGTATGTGATCGACCTGAACGCCGGTTTCCACAAGCGCCTGACGCCGGAGGAAGTGGATCGGGCCGCGCTCAAGCGAGTCGGTGACCGGGTCACGACCCATGAGGTCATCGCCCGCATGGTCAAGGGGGCCTTCGCCGACGTGCTGGTGGTCAAGTCCCCGGTGAGCGGCACAGTCGAGTTCATCTCCCGCGCATACGGACGCGTGCTCATCCGCGAGGATCCCCGGTCCGCCCTGCCCATGGCCATCATCCCCGTAGCCAAGCAGCTCCAGGTATGGCCAGGGAGCCTGAGGATGTACCTCACGGTCCGGGAGGGCGCCGAAGTGAGGCAGGGCGGGGTCGTCGCCGCCATGCCCTCAGCCCTGGGGACGCTGGAGTATGTCTACAGTCCCATCAGCGGCCTGGTGGAGAAGGTGTGTTCCCGGTCAGGGACGGTGACCGTTGTGCGCCCCGCCCGTCCCACGATGCTTGATGCGTACATCGGCGGCACAGTCACCGACCTCATCCCTGAACGCGGTGCGGTGATCGAGACGAAGGGGGCGTACGTCCAGGGCATCTTCGGCCTGGGTGGCGAACACCACGGCCTGCTTTCGGTCGTCGCCCGCGGTCCAGGCGAGCCCCTCACCGACGGCATGGTCACCGAGGCCCACGCCGGCAAGGTGCTGGTTGGCGGCAGCCATGTCCCGCTGGCTGCACTCCGCAAGGCGCTGGCTGTGGGAGCTGTCGGGGTGGTCGCGGGTGGGGCCGACGTGGCCGACCTGAGCGACCTCATCGGTCAGCCCATCGGCGTCGCCGTCACGGGCCAGGAGGACCTGGACCTGACCCTGTTGATCACAGAAGGCTTCGGTTCCATGCCGATGGCCGCCCCCACTTTTGCCCTGCTGCAAAGACATGACGGAGCGGTGGTGTCCATCAACGGGGCGACCCAGGTGCGGGCAGGGGTAGTCAGGCCCGAGCTCATCATCCCGCGCGCCGACGGGTCCGAGTCCGGCCCCCTGGCCCCGGAGGCCGAGCATCAGCTGGCGGTCGGCATGCGGGTGAGGGTCGTGCGCAAGCCGTACTTCGGCCTGTGGGGCACCGTCACCGGCTTGCCCACTGAGCCTATGGCCATGGAGACTGAGGCGAGGCTCAAGGCTGTGGAACTAGAACTCGAGGACGGCCAACGGGTGATGGTCCCCGAAGCCAACATCGAGCTGGCGTAGGCCCTCAACAGGTCCGGCGTCTTGACGCTGGGCCTTCCTCATGGTAACGTGCTTAGTGTACGGTAATATCAGCTAAGCGAAATGTGGAGGGCCCCGTGAGCCAACTGCGTAGACTGCTGGGGTACGTACGCCCTTACTGGCCCTGGCTCCTCGCCGGGTTGGGGAGCATGCTGATCACCCTGGGCCTGAATTTCGTGATCCCCCGCATCATCAGGACCGTGATCGACCTGGTGGTGCTGGCCAGGGATCCCCGCCTGCTCCAGTACCTGGCCCTGTCAGTGGTCGGGGTCGCGGTCCTGAGGGGGCTGTTCGTGTTCCTGGAGCGCTACTCCATGGAGTACATGGCCCAGCGGGTGATCTATGACCTTCGCAACGCCTTATACACCCACTTGCAGGCCCTCCCTTTCAGTTTCTACGACCACGCCCAGACCGGCCAGCTGATGTCCAGGGCTACGGGGGATGTCGAGACACTGCGGCGTGCGCTGGGCTTCGGGCTGGTGCAGTTGCTCAGCAATGTCCTCACCTTGCTGGGCGCCTTGGCTTTGATGCTGTGGATAGACTGGCGGCTGACCCTGGTCGCCATGGCCACGGTCCCGTTCCTGGCCATGACTGTCGTCCGGTTCGCCACCAAGGTCAGGCCTGCGTACACCGAGATTCAGCAACAGCTGGCAGAGCTGACGTCGTGCCTCCAGGAGAACGTGACGGGGGTGCGGGTGGTGCGCGCCTTCGCTCAGGAGGGGTACGAACGCGAGAAGTTCGCCCGTCAGAACCGGACGTACCTTGAGAAGACCCTCGCCGCGGTCAGGCTGTGGGCCTATTACTTCCCTTTGATCAACTTCCTGACCGGCATCGGCTCTGCGGCTATCATCTGGTATGGGGGCCTGTCGGTGGCTGCGGGGCGGTTGACCGTGGGCGGGCTGGTGGCGTTCAACGCCTACCTGATGTTGCTGGTTAACCCCATGCGCATGCTGGGCTGGGTCGTCAACCTGGCCCAGCGGGCTATAGCCTCCAGCCAGCGCGTGTTCGAGATCCTCGACACGAGCTCCGACATTGAGGAGCGGCCTGGCGCGATCGAGTTGCCGCCCGTGGAAGGGGCGGTTAGCTTCGAGGGGGTTTCCTTCGCGTACGGCGCCTCGAGGGAGGCCACAGCAGGCGCCGCCGCGCAACCTGCCGGCGCGGTCCGGGGAGCGGCGCCTGTGCAGACGGCCCTACGGGGCTTTGACCTGCGGGTGCCACCCGGACGTACGGTCGCGCTCCTGGGGGCCACCGGCTCAGGCAAATCCACGGTCATCAACCTCATCCCCAGGTTCTACGACCCCAGCGAGGGGCGCCTCACCATTGACGGCCATGACATCAGGGATGTGACCCTGAAGTCCTTACGCCGTCAGATCGGCATCGTGCTCCAGGAGACCTTCCTCTTCTCGGCCTCGATCAAAGAGAACATCGCCTACGGCAGGTCCGGGGCCACCCACGAGCAGATCGTGGCCGCCGCTAAGGCGGCCCGCATCCATGACTTCATCGTCAGCCTGCCGGATGGTTATGCGACGCTGGTTGGGGAGCGGGGGGTTGGGCTGTCCGGCGGCCAGAAGCAGCGGGTCGCCATCGCCAGGGCCCTGCTGATGGACCCGCGCATCCTGATCCTCGACGACTCCACCTCCAGCGTGGACACGGAGACCGAGCACCTCATTCAAGAGGCCCTGAGCGAGCTGATGCGGGGACGCACCACCTTCGTCATCGCCCAACGGCTGTCCACGGTCAAGCGGGCGGACCTCATCGTGGTGCTGGAGGACGGCGCCATCGCGGACATGGGGCGCCATGAGGACCTGCTGGACCGCTGTGAGCCGTATAGGCAGATCTATGAGCTCCAACTGCGCCCGCAGGAACCCGGCGGGACGGCGCCGGAGAGGGGGCTGGCATAGGTGGGCATGCACATGATCCACGGGTCAGGCATCGGCGACGACGACAACGTCCCGTTCGCTCCGCAGCTGCTGTCCCGGCTGCTGTCCTATACCCTGCCTTACCGCTGGCTGCTCGCTGCCGCGGTCGCGTGCATGTTGCTGGTGTCGGGAGTGGGCCTGATCGGCCCGGTCCTGCTAGGCCGGGCGCTGGACAACCATATCATCTCCGGCGAGACGTCCGGGCTGGGAGTGCTGGCGGTCATCTACGTGGGCACCCATCTGGTCGCGTGGGCGGGGACGTACTGGCAGACCTACCTCATGGCCTACGTCGGCCAGCGGGCTATCCTGCGAATCCGGCAGGATCTGTTCGACCATCTCCAGACCCTAACCTTCAAGTTCTATGACAGGCACCCGGCGGGTGTGGTCATGTCCCGGGTCACCAACGACGTAGAGGCCCTCAACGAGCTCATCAGCAGCGGCATCGTGCATGTGGTCTCCGATGTCGTCACCCTGGTGGGTATTGTCACCATCATGCTCTTCCTGAACTGGAAACTTGCCCTGCTCACCTTCATTACGCTGCCGCTGCTGGTCTGGGCGGCTACGCTCTTCCGGAACCGGGTGCTGCGCGCTTACAGGCGGGTCAGGTCGAAGATGGCCAACGTCAACGCTAACCTGCAGGAGTCGATCTCGGGGGTCCGGGTGACCCAAAGCTTCACGCGGGAGCGGCGGAACGTGGAGCGCTTCGACCAGACCAACATGGAGAACCTGCAGGCCAACATGCATGCTGCGTCGTTGTTCTCGGTGTTCATCCCTGTAGTGGAGGTCATCGGCGCCCTGGGCACCTGCATCGTGCTGTGGTCCGGCGGGCTGGCCATCATCGGGGGCACCCTGAGCGTGGGTACCCTGTGGATCTTCCTCAACTACGCCGGCCGGTTCTACCAGCCCATCCGGGACCTCAGCCAGGTGTTCAACACCCTGCAGTCGGCCATGGCGGCCAGCGAGAAGATCTTCGGCATCATCGACACGGACCCTGAAGTGAAGGACGCGCCCGGGGCCGCTGCGCTGCCCGCGCTGAAGGGGGATATCCGCTTCGAAGGGGTCACCTTCGGGTACAGGCCGGACCTGCCCGTGTTGCACGGCGTAAACCTTGAGCTGACAGCGGGCCAGCGGGTGGCCCTGGTCGGGCCGACAGGGGCGGGCAAGACGTCCCTGGCCAACCTGCTGGCCAGGTTCTACGACCCCCAGGCCGGGGCGGTCCTGGTGGACGGGCGCGACATCCGGGAGGTCGCCCTCGGGTCCCTCAGGCGGCAGATGGGCATCGTCCTGCAGGACACCTTCCTGTTCTCCGGCACGGTGCGGGACAACATCCGGTATGGACGCCTGGACGCCACCGATGCCGAGGTAGAGGCAGCGGCCAAGGCCGTCAACGCCCATGAGTTCATCGTCAAACTGCCCCAAGGCTACGACACTGAGGTCAAGGAACGGGGTGCAAAGCTGTCTGTCGGCCAACGCCAGCTCGTCGCCTTCGCCAGGGCGCTGCTCAGGGACCCGCGCATCCTCGTCCTGGACGAGGCGACCTCAGCGGTGGACGCCTACACCGAAGTACTGATCCAGCGCGCCTTGGGGAGGCTCCTGGAGGGCAGGACGTCCCTGGTCATCGCCCACCGGCTGTCCACCATCAGGAACGCCGACAAGATCGTCGTCATGGCTGACGGGCGGATCGTGGAGACCGGCGTCCACCAAGAACTCCTGGCCAAGGGTGGCCTGTACTCCAGCCTGTATGAGCGTCAGTTCAAGGGCCAGGAGGCTGTGTAGGGGTCGGCAGGACTTCCTCCACCGCCGTAGAATGAGAGGCGGACGGGGGATGACTTGTGTCCGGCCTCGCATACTGGTTGGCCCTTAGCGCTGTCCGCGGCGTGGGTAGCCGCCGTTTCCAGTCCCTGCTGGACGCCTTCGGCTCACCTGAGGCTGCTTGGCACGCTTCCGAGGTTTCCCTGGCGGCGGCACGCGGTGTGGGATCTGCGGCCGCCGCCGCTGTTGTAGACGCCCGCCGGACGCTGGAGCCCGCCCGGCTGCTCGCCCGTGTGCAACAGTCCAGCAGTGAAGCCCTGACATGGCTGGATCCCCGCTACCCTGAGGTCCTGAGGATGATCTACGATCCACCGCCGGTCCTGTATGTCCAGGGGAAGGTCTCGGCCCTCAGCCGGGCGGTGGCGGTGGTAGGGTCACGCAAGGCCAGTGCCTACGGGCTGGAGGTCGCCGCCGGCCTCGCCTACGGCTTGGCCGCCGCCGGGGTCACGGTAGTCAGCGGGCTGGCCCGAGGCATCGACGGCGCGGCCCACGAGGGCGCGCTGGCCGCGGGTGGCGTCACCTGGGCTGTGCTGGGCTGCGGCCTGGACCGGGTCTACCCGCCTGAGCACAGGCCCTTGGGCGGGGCCATCCGCCGGGAGGGCCTGCTCCTGGCGGAGGTGCCGCCGGGGACTCCCCCCCAGGGGGAGAACTTCCCCGCCCGCAACCGGATCATCAGCGGGCTGAGCCAGGCGGTGGTGATAGTCGAGGCGGGGGCACGCTCAGGGGCGCTGATCACCGCCGAGGCCGCCCTGGAGCAAGGTAGGGAAGTCATGGCGGTGCCCGGCCCGGTCACTGACAGCCGGAGTGCGGGCGCTAACCGCTTGCTCAAAGACGGGGCGCTGCTCGTTGAGGGCGCCGCCGATGTCCTCCAGGCCCTGGGCTGGGCAGCGGGCAGCGCGTCCGCGGCGTCAGCTTGTGCGGGCGGACCCGGCGGAGATGGGTCTGTCCTGCTTGACCTGCTCGGCCCGGCCCCGGTCGCAGCGGATTCGCTCGCGCTCAGGCTTGGCTGGGGACCCGCGAGGCTCCAGGCGGCCTTGGCCTTGCTCGAGTTGGGCGGCTGGTGCTCCCAGCTCGATGACGGACGTGTGATAGGTACCCGGCGCCGGAAGATACTAGAGTAACGCGTAGGCGCCCCATCGCGGAGGTGTGTCGTGCCGAAACCGCTGATCATCGTGGAATCCCCCGCCAAGGCCAGGACCCTGGAACGCCTGCTGGGACGGCGTTGCCAGGTCAAGGCTTCGATGGGCCATATCCGGGACTTGCCCCGCAGCCAGTTCGGGGTCGACGTGGAGCACGGATTCACCCCGAAATACATCACGATCAGGGGCAAAGGGGACATCGTCAAGCAGCTCAGGGACAGCGCCAAGAAGGCGGGCAAGGTGTATCTGGCGACAGACCCTGACCGGGAAGGAGAGGCGATCTCCTGGCACCTGGCTGACATCCTGAACCTGCCCGCCAACGCCGTACGCATCGAGTTCCATGAGATCACCAAAGAGGCGGTCGAGGGGGCCCTGAAGCATCCCCGCCCCATCAACATGAACCTGGTCGACGCCCAGCAGGCCCGCAGGGTCCTGGACCGCGTGGTGGGGTACAAACTGAGCCCCTTGCTGTGGCGCAAGGTGCGGCCGGGCTTGAGCGCCGGGCGGGTGCAGTCGGTAGCCCTCAAGCTGATCGTGGACAGGGAACGGCAGATCCACGCCTTTGTGCCTGAGGAGTACTGGTCGCTCACAGCCCGGCTGGCCAGGTGCTCCGACGAGGTGGTGTTCACGGCCAAGTATTGGGGCGAGGCTGGACGCAAGGTCGAGCTGAAGACCGGCGCCGACGTGGACAGAGTGCAGGCCGCCATCGCGCGGGCCGCGTTCAGTGTCGTCAGTGTTAAGTCTAAGGAGCGGCGCCGCTTAGCCGAACCGGCGTTCATCACCTCGACCATGCAGCAGGAAGCCTTTCGGAAGCTGGGGTTCCCGGTCCGACGGACCATGGCCATTGCCCAGCAGCTGTACGAAGGCCTTGAGGTAGGTGGTGGCGGCGCTGTCGGCCTCATCACGTACATGCGCACCGACTCCACCCGCATCGCGGCGCCAGCCAGGGAAGAGGTGCGCAAGTACATCAAGGGCCGGTTCGGGGCCAAGTTCGTGCCGGCGCGCCCCCGGGAGGCGGTGAAGGCCAAGGGCGCTCAGGAGGCCCATGAGGCCATCCGTCCCACGGCAGTGTCGCGGGAACCTGAAACGCTGAAGCCGTACTTGAGTTCAGAGCAGTACCGCCTGTACAGGCTCATCTGGGAGCGCTTCGTGGCCAGCGAAATGGCGGCTGCCCTGTTCGATGTGGTCACGGCGGAGATCGCCGCAGGCCGCCACCTGTTCCGGGCCTCCGGGTCCACGTTACGTTTCGCTGGGTTCACTGCCCTGTACACCGTGGGTGAGGATGAACCCGACGCCGACAAGGACGAAGGCAACCTGCCGGAGCTCGTGCCGGGGGAGCCCGTGCGCCTGGCAGAACTCATGCCGAAGCAGCACTTCACCCAAGCCCCGCCCCGGTACACCGAGGCGACCCTGGTCAGGGCCCTGGAAGAGCAGGGCATCGGACGTCCGAGTACATACGCTCCGACCATCGACACCATCGTCACCCGCGGGTATGCCTCCAAGTCCCAGCGGCGCCTGGTCCCCACCGAGCTGGGCACGCTGGTGACGGACCTGCTCACGGAGCATTTCGCGGACGTAGTGGACGTGGAGTTCACGGCAGAACTGGAACGCAGGCTGGACGAGGTCGAAGAAGGTTCGCGGGGGTGGCACGACGTGCTGGGTGAGTTCTACCCGCCGTTCGTTGCCACCCTGACCAAGGCGGAGGAAGCCATCGGTCCCCTCACCGTGGCCGAGGAAGTCAGCGATGTGCTCTGTGAGAAGTGCGGCCAGAACATGGTGGTGAAATGGGGACGCTACGGGAAGTTCCTGGCCTGCCCAGGCTTCCCTGAGTGCCGCAGCACCAAACCCCTGATCGAGACCGTCCCGGGACGCTGCCCACGTTGCGGCGGGGAGCTGGCCGCGCGCCGGACCAAACAGAAACGCAGGTTCTATGGGTGCGTGCGATACCCGGAGTGCGACTACGTGTCGTGGAAGGTGCCGGCCGGAGAGTGCCCGGCCTGCGGAACCGTCATGTTCGAACAACGTCGCCGCGGTCAGAGTCCTGTGTTGGTCTGCGCCAAGGAGGAGTGCGGCCACCGCATGGAGACCGAGGCGGGTTGAACCCAGTCGGCATCGGGAGCTGGGCTTGCCTGCGCTCACGCCGCCCCCGGAGACGCTGATGCCGCGATGTTCTGAGAATTGTGAATTGAAGCCGCAGTCGGGCAGTGGTACAATGTGTCTGGATCGGAGGTTGGCTGTGTCAGACTGGCTGGGGCCGTTCCTAGACTACTTGAGGGTCGAAAAGGGCGCCTCCGAGCACACGCTGCGGAGCTACGCCGGTGACCTGTCGCAGTTCTTTGGCTTTTGCGCCAGGGAAGGCCTCGGAAGGGATCTGGCCGGGGTGGATCACCTCACTGCCCGCCGCTTCCTCGGCCACCTGGTAGCCCGAAGCTACGCCCGGCGGAGCATGGCACGGAAGCTGGCCACCCTGCGCTCATTCTTTCGGTTTGTCTGCCGGGAGGGCGGGCTGCCGGAGCATCCCCTGGCCAGTGTGTCCGGTCCCAAACTGGGGCGCCGCTTGCCCGGCTTCCTCCATGTGGAAGAGGTGGCAGCGCTGCTGGACGCCCCCGACCCCAGCCACCCCCTCGGACTGCGGGACGCGGCCCTTCTGGAGACGCTGTATGCAGCCGGCCTCCGCGTCGGCGAGCTGGTAGGCCTGGACTTAGGGTCAGTGTCCCTCGACGAGGGGTTCCTCATCGCCTACGGGAAGGGGCGGAAGGAGCGGCTGGTGCCCGTCGGGAGCTACGCCCTCAGGGCCCTAGCCCGGTACTTGCGGGAGGCCCGGCCCTCCATGGTGGCCGGGAGGCCCGAGCGGGCGCTGTTCGTCAACAGCAGGGGCACACGGCTGCGGGACAGGAGCGTGCGGCGCATCCTCGACAAGTACCTGGATCAGACCGCGCGGTCCAGGAAGGTCAGCCCGCACACCCTCAGGCACTCTTTCGCCACCCATCTGCTGGATGCGGGGGCTGACCTGAGATCCGTGCAGGAACTGCTCGGGCATGTGAGCATCTCGACCACGCAGATCTACGCCCATGTGACCCAGGAACGCATGCGGGCCGTATACAGGAGGGCTCATCCCAGGGCCTGAATGCGGGAGGTGCGCCAGGCATCGGTACGCTGCAAGGCACGACCATCGTAGGGGTCCGGCTCAACGGCCAGTGTGCCATCGGCGGAGACGGCCAGGTCACCCTGGCCGCGCATACCATCATCAAGCACACAGCCCGTAAGGTCAGGCGGATCTACCAGAGCCGGGTGGTGGTCGGCTTCGCCGGCTCAGTGGGCGATGCCCAGACTCTGTTCGACCGGTTCGAGAGCAAGCTCGAACAAGCTAATGGGCAGCTGACCCGGGCGGCGGTCCTGTTCGCCCGGGATTGGCGCACCGACCGGATCCTGAGGCGGCTGGAGGCCATGCTCCTCGCGGCCGACGCCGCGGCGCTGCTATTGGTGTCCGGGAGCGGGGAGGTCATCGAGCCCGACGACGGCGTGCTCGCCATTGGGGCCGGCGGCCCCTATGCGCTCGCGGCCGCCCGGGCACTGGCTCGTCACTCCCGGTTGGGTGCCGCGGAGATCGCTGCCGAGGCCATCAGGATCGCCAGTGAGATCTGTTTGTACACTAACGACCGCGTGGTTGTGGAAGAGGTCTAGGAGGACACCCGCGCAGTGAAGGAGCTCACCCCAGCCAGAGTCGTGGCGGAACTGAGCCAGTATGTGATCGGTCAGGAGCAGGCCAAGCGGGCGGTGGCGGTCGCCTTACGGAACCGTTACCGTCGGCGCCTGCTCGCCGAGGAGCTGCGGGACGAGGTCGTCCCCAAGAACATACTCATGATCGGCCCGACCGGGGTGGGCAAGACCGAGATCGCCCGGCGCCTGGCTAGGCTGGTGCAGGCCCCCTTCATCAAGGTGGAGGCGACCAAGTACACGGAGGTCGGCTACGTCGGGCGCGATGTGGAATCAATGGTTCGCGACCTCGTAGAAACGAGCGTGCGCATGGTCCGGGCGGAGCGCCTGGAGGAAGTAAGGGGGAAGGCAGGCGGGCTAGCCCGGGAGCGCTTGCTGGACCTGCTGGCGCCGCTGCCGAGGCGGGATACCGGGCCCCGCAACCCCCTGGAGGCTTTGCTCGGCGGAGCGATGGCCCGCGAAGAGGATGCTGGGGAGTTCGCAGCGCGCCTGCAGGAGGCCGTTGAGTCCAGGCAACGTACTGAGCAGCGGCTGGACGCCGGCGAACTGGAGGGTGAGACGGTCCAACTGGAGGTAGACGATACCCAGCTTCCCACCGTGGAGGTCTTCTCAGGGGCTGGCGTGGAGGAGCTGGGCATCAACTTCCAGGACATGCTGGGCGGGTTGCTCCCCCGGCGCAAGAAGGTCAGGCGCGTGCAAGTGGCGGAGGCCAGGCGGCTGCTGGGACAGGAGGAAGCGGACAAGCTGGTCGATGCCGACCAGGCGGCCAGGGAGGGCCTGCGCAGGGCGGAAGAGGACGGCATCATCTTCATCGACGAGTTCGACAAGATCGCTGGCCGGGAGCAAGGGGCAGGCCCCGATGTCTCCAGGGAAGGTGTCCAGCGGGACATCCTGCCCATCGTGGAGGGTTCCACGGTGATGACCAAGTACGGGCCGGCCAGGACGGATCACGTGCTGTTCATCGCTGCAGGCGCTTTCCACGCCTCCAGGCCGTCGGACCTGATCCCGGAACTCCAGGGCCGCTTCCCGATCAGAGTCGGGCTGTCCAGCCTCTCCGAGGAGGACTTCGTCCAGATCCTGACTGAACCCCGCACGGCACTGCTGCGGCAGTATCATGCGCTCCTGGCGGTGGACGGTGTGCATCTGGAGTTCACCCCTGACGGGATCCGGGAGCTGGCGCATGTGGCCTGGCAGGTGAACATGCAGGCTGAGGACATCGGCGCCCGCCGCCTCCACACCGTCCTGGAGAAGCTGTTGGAGGACGTGTCCTACGGGGCGCCGGAGACAGCGGCAGGGCTAGTGTCAGTGGATAGGGATTACGTCCGGGATAAGCTCGCCGGGATCGCCGGCGACCAGGATTTGTCCCGGTATATCCTGTGATGGGGGGGCGGGATGGATGAGCCTCTTGGAGAAGACGCGCCAGATCAACAAGCTGCTGCAAAGGTCGGCCGGGCATCCCGTGGACTTCCAAGACATGGCCAGGGCCTTGTCGGATCTGATCGTCGCGAATGTATACGTGCTCGACCGCGAGGGGGCTATCCTGGGTCGGGCCCTGCTGCACGGGTTTGAGTGCGGCGTGTTGCGGGAAGAAGTGCTGGAGCACCGCCGTTTCCCCCGCGACTACGCCCAAGGCTTGCTGCGGACCGCGGAGACCCTACCTAACCAGGGACAGCAGCGCGGGGAGTGCGTGTTCAAGCCTGCCGAGCAGTGCCTGTTCACGGAGAAGCTCAGCACCATCGTCCCGATCAACGGGGGTGGCGATCGCCTGGGGACATTGATCCTGGCGCGGTTCTCGAAGGTCTTCACCGACGAGGACCTGATCCTGAGCGAATACGCTGCTACAGTCGTCGGCATGGAGATGATGCGGGGCAAGGTCGAGCGCGTAGAGGACGAGGCTCGCAAGCAAGCCGCAGTTCATGTGGCCCTCGGCACCCTGTCCTACTCCGAGCTTGAGGCGGTACGGCACATCTTCGCAGAGCTCGAAGGCGATGAAGGGCTGCTGGTAGCCAGCAAGATCGCAGACAGGGTAGGCATCACCCGTTCGGTCATCGTCAACGCCTTGCGCAAGTTCGAGAGCGCTGGTGTGATCGAGTCGCGCTCCCTCGGTATGAAAGGCACCCACATCAAAGTGCTCAACGACCGCCTACTGGCCGAGCTCAGGAGGCGGCGCTGAGGCCGGGCGCGCCGCGCCAGGGCGGCCCACCGAATTGTCGGTTCCCTCGACATGTGGTATACTAGCATTTGGTGTCCGGTAAGGCACTACACACGTTCGCTGACGCAGGCCGTGGTGCCCCTTAGGGGTCGGCCTGAGGTATGAGGCGGGCGGAGGACAAACCCGAGGAGGTCAGGCAACCGTGTCCATCATCTCCATGAAGCAGCTTCTGGAAGCTGGCGTGCACTTCGGCCACCAGACCAGACGCTGGAACCCCAAGATGGCTCAGTACATTTTCACTGAGCGCAACGGCATCTACATCATCGATCTCCAAAAAACGGTCCGCAAAGTCGAGGATGCGTACAATTTCGTCAAGTCGGTCGCGGCGGCCGGGGGCACGATCCTGTTCGTCGGGACCAAGAAGCAGGCCCAAGAAGCCGTGGCCGAAGAGGCCACTCGCTGCGACATGTACTATGTGAACCAGCGCTGGCTGGGCGGCATGCTCACCAACTTCAACACCATCAAGAAGCGCGTGGAGCGCCTGAACGCCCTCAACAGGATGCAGGAAGAGGGCACTTTCGAACGGCTGCCCAAGAAGGAAGTCAGCATGCTCCTACGCGAACGCGACAAGCTCGAGAAGTACCTGTCGGGGATCAAGCACATGGCTTCGCTGCCCACGGCCCTGTTCATCATCGACTCCCGCAAGGAGCGCATCGCCGTTGCCGAAGCGAACCGGCTGGGGCTGCCCATCGTCGCCATCGTCGACACCAACTGCGACCCCGACGAAATCACCCATGTCATTCCCGGCAACGACGACGCCATTCGGGCGGTCCGCCTGCTGACCAGCAAGATGGCGGACGCGATCATCGAAGGGCGCCAGGGAGAGCAAGGGGAGGCCCCCGCCGAAGCAGGCGAGGAGTAGCTTGGCAGGTGGGGCAAGGCGTCAGACCTTGCCCCTTTTGCTTAACCCGTTAAGGAGGATAGAGATGATTAGCGCCAGCACAGTGAAGGAACTGCGGGAGAAGACCGGAGCCGGCATGATGGACTGCAAGCGTGCCTTAGAGGAGTGCGCCGGCGACCTCGAGCGCGCTGTAATCAGGCTCCGCGAGCAGGGGTTGGCAGCGGCCGTAAAGAAGGCGGCCCGGGTGGCCAACCAGGGCTTGGTCCACAGCTACATCCACGGCGGCGGGCGTCTCGGGGTCCTGGTCGAGGTCAATTGCGAGACCGACTTCGTCGCCCGCAACGCTGAATTCCAGTCTTTCGTCCATGACATGGCCATGCAGGTCGGGGCAGCCAGGCCCGATTACGTCAGCCGTGACGAAGTCCCAGCCGAGGTCCTGACCGCGGAGCAGGACGTCTATCGCCAGCAGGCCTTGGCTCAGGGCAAACCCGCGGCTGTGGTGGAGAAGATGGTGGAGGGGCGCCTGGACAAGTTCCTGCGCGAGGTCTGCCTGCTGGAACAGCCGTTCATCAAGGACCCTGAACGCAGCGTCAGGGACGTGCTGACGGACACCATCGCCAAGACTGGAGAGAACATCGCCATCCGGCGATTTGTGCGCTGGGAGATAGGCGAGGGGGAGTAGGACTGCAGGGATGGCTGGCAGCATGGCGAATCCCCGTCTGTCAGGAGGCTTGCCAGTGAGCGGTCTGCGCTGGAAGCGTGTAGTGCTGAAGCTGAGCGGCGAGCATCTTGCCGGACCGCAGGGATACGGGATCTCCCCTGAGGTCGTGGACACCATCGCCAGGCAGATCGGGGAAGTCAGCGACCTCGGCATCCAGCTGGCAATCGTCGTGGGTTCAGGCAACATCTGGCGGGGGTCCTCCGGCACCGCCCGCGGGATGGACAGGGCGACGGCCGACCACATGGGCATGCTGGCAACGGTGCTCAACGCTCTGGCCCTTCAGGACGCCCTCGAGCAGCATGGCCTAGAGACCCGAGTGCAGACGGCCATTGAGATGCGTCAGGTAGCTGAGCCCTTCATCAGGCGCCGGGCCATCCGGCATCTGGAGAAGGGCAGGGTGGTCATCTTCGGGGCTGGCACCGGCAACCCCTATTTCTCTACCGATACTGCCGCCGCACTGCGCGCGGCCGAGGTGGAGGCCGAAGTCATCCTGATGGCGAAGACCGGCGCTGACGGTGTCTACGACTCCGACCCCAACGCCAACCCGCAGGCCAGGAAGTTCGAGACACTTGCCTACCTAGACTTCCTCAAGCTGGGCCTGGGCGTGATGGACGCCACAGCAGTCTCGTTGTGCATGGAGAACCGCATCCCCATGGTCGTGTTCGACGTGGGTCCCTACGGCAATATCCGGAGGGCCCTGCTGGGCGAGGCCATCGGAACCTTCGTGAGGGGGGAAGGCAGTGGTCAAAGAGGTGCTCAAGGAGAGCGAGGACCGGATGAAGCGGACGGTTGAGGGATTCCGCAGGGAACTGACCACGCTGCGGGCGGGTCGGGCCACACCGGCTCTGCTGGAGAGGATAACCGTAGACTACTACGGCGCGCCGACCCCCATCAACCAGTTGGCGAACATCGGCGTGCCTGAGCCGAGGCTGCTGGTCATCCAGCCCTGGGACAAGACGATGATCGGGGCCATCGACAAGGCGATCCAGAAGTCGGAGCTGGGGATCATGCCGGTCAGCGACGGTGTGGTGATTAGGCTGGTCATCCCCCAGCTTACGCAAGAGCGCCGGACCGAACTGGGCAAGGTGGTGCGCAAACGAGGCGAGGAAGAACGGGTCGCCATCCGCAACATCAGGCGGGAGGCCAATGACCTCTTGCGCGACTTGGAGAAGGAAGGCGAGATCTCCGAAGATGAGCAGAGGCGGGCGCTGGATGACGTCCAGAAACTGACCGACAAGTATGTGCGGGAGATCGACCAGGTCGTGGAGGTCAAGGAGAAGGAGATCATGGAAGTGTGACCGACCTGGTGGGCCTGACCCTCGCCGAAGCCCTTGAGGAATGCCGACGCCTGGGGGTGGAGGTGGGGACGGTGCAGTGGACTTATCCCGGGGACAGACGCCCCGCGGGTACGGCCAGGGTACTCAGAGTCGACAGCCCGGCGACAGGGCCGGTGACCCTAGTCGTGGCGCGAGCAAGCAGTCGGACAGAACCCGGTTGACCCCCGCATGGGGGTCGTCCTGTCAAGGAGGCTGCGGTGATGCGTTGCTGGCGCGGCCTGTTCACCCCCGCCCCGCCTGTGGTGCCTAGGCATGTGGCCGTCATCATGGATGGCAACGGCCGGTGGGCCGCGCGCCGCGGACTGCCCCGGCTGGCCGGCCATAGGGCCGGCGCCGAAAGCCTGAGGCGGGTCGTGGACGTCTGCCGCGAGTGGGGTGTAGAGGTCCTGAGCGTCTATGCTTTTTCGACGGAGAACTGGCGGCGGCCCCGGGACGAGGTCCAAGGGTTGATGCTACTGCTCGAGGAGTTCCTGGACCAGAGCTTTAAGGAACTGGAACGCGGCGGGGTGCGGCTTAGGCTGATGGGCCGTCTGGATGAACTGCCGCGGTCCCTTCAGTCCCGGGTGCAGGATGCGCTGGGCCGTACCGCCCGGAACCGGGGACTCATCGTAAACGTGGGTCTGAGCTATGGCGGCCGCGCCGAGTTGGTCAGGGCCGCCAGGGAAGTCGCCCAGGAAGCCGCCGAGGGCAAGCTCCAGCCCGCCCAGCTGGACGAGGCTGAGTTTTCCCGCCACCTGTACACGGCGGGACTGCCCGACCCGGACCTGGTGATCAGGTCCGGCGGCGAACAGCGGGTGTCCAACTTCCTGTTGTGGCAGATCGCCTATAGTGAGCTGTGGTTCTCCACCGTGCTGTGGCCTGACTTCGACCGGAGGCAACTGCTCCGGGCCTTCGCGGACTATGCCCGTAGGCAGCGACGTTACGGCGGTCTGGGGGAGGGGAGCTGACATGCGCCAACGCATCCTCACCGCCATCCTGGGCGGGCCTGTCTTCCTGACCCTGGTGTGGTACGGAGGCTGGCCATTGACCGTGGCCATGGTCATCATCGCGGCCTGGGCCATGACCGAGTGGTGCGCCCTCTGGCGGGAGCGGGACATGCTGACTGCCGCCGCGGGCCTGGCGGCCCTCCCAGGCCTGGCCGGGATCATGTACGCTTTCTGGGCGGGGCAGCCGTGGGTCGCCGGCGCCGCGTTGACAGGCTCCTTCGTACTGACCTTTGCCGTGCAGCTGTCAGACCCTGAGCGGCACGCGCGCCCCGATTTCCTGCTGTCCGTCCTTGGCCTGGTGTACATCGGCCTCACCCTGGGCCACCTGGTCGCCCTGCGGGGCTTGGGTCCCTGGCACGCCCTCTTCCCCGTGATCAGCGTCTGGGCCTGTGACAGCGCCGCCTACTTCGTCGGGGTGCGTTGGGGCCGCAGACGCCTAGCCCCGCGGATCAGCCCTAAGAAGTCCGTCGAGGGCGCCCTGGCGGGGGTGTGCGCCGGGGCAGCGGCCGGTTGCCTATTCGCACCGGCCCTCAGCCTGGGGGGCCTCACCGGGGCCATTGCCGGGGGGTCGGTGGCGACCGTCGGCCAGTTGGGCGACCTGGCCGAGTCCGCGCTGAAACGATACGCCGGCGCCAAGGACAGCGGGAGGTCCCTGCCCGGCCATGGCGGCATGCTGGACCGGGCTGACAGCCTCTTGTTCGCCCTGCCCCTTGCATATTATCTACTCGTGGCTATTCAGGGCTGACCGACAGGGAGTGAGGCCATGAAGCAGATCTGGAGGTCCCTGGGCTTTGCCTGCCTGCTGGCGGCAGTCCTGGTCATCCTGCTGAAGTATGTGTTCCCGGTGCTTCTTCCCTTCGCCGTCGCCGGGCTGCTGGCCCTGATGATCGATCCCGTCGTCGACTGGCTCGAGGCCAGGGGGAAGTTCAAGCGGGGCCTGGCCGTCGCGGCGGTCTTGTCTTTGGTCTTGTCCCTGGTGATATACTTGTTGGGGTTTGCCGTAGCGAAACTCTTCACTGAACTGGCGGCTTTGGCTGGGCGCCTACCCGAGTACTACCGGGCCGTAAGCTTGGCCCTGGACGCCATCCTCAGCCGCTACACGCAGCTAGTGACGTCGCTCCCCCCGCCAGTGACCAACGCGTTCCAAGCTGCTCTCGCCAACCTCTATCAGGCGTTGGAGCGTCTGGTGCACAATGTCCTGATGGGCCTGGGCAAGGTCCCAGGGGCGGCGGCGATGATCGCGGTCGGGGGCATAGCTACTTTCTTTATCAGCAGGGACAAGCGGGAGCTGGTACGCTTCCTGATGACCCTGGTCCCCAGGGCGCACCGGGGCAAGCTGCTTGAGGTCAAAGGGGAAGTCATGCTGTCTTTGTTCGGCTTCATCCGGGCGCAGTTGTTCCTCATCGCCGTGTCAACCGCGACGACCCTTGCCGGCCTGCTCATCCTCAGGGTCGACTATGCTTTGCTGCTGGCGATCAGCATCGGCATCCTGGACCTGCTCCCGATGGTGGGACCGGGGATCGCCTTGGTCCCGTGGGCCCTGTGGAGTCTGGCGACAGGCCAGGCCGGACTGGGGAGCGGCCTGCTGGTGCTGTACGCTGTCGTGTTCCTGTTGAGGCAGTTCCTGGAGGTCAAAATCATCGGGGAGCGCATGGGGCTTCACCCGCTGGCAATACTGCTCTCGATCTACTTGGGTCTGAGGTTGCTTGGCCCGGTCGGGTTGGTCATCGGGCCGGTCACGGCAGTAGTGATCAGGGCAGCGGTGCGGTCGGGGCTGATCCCGCTGTTCCCCGGGCCAGATGAGCTATAGGGAAGAGGGGTCAGGTTGACGGAAGTCGCTGTCTTGGGAGCGACAGGCTCCGTTGGCAGACAGGCCTTGCAGGTCATTGCCGCGTGTCCCGACCTGAAGGTGCGGAGCCTGGCGGCGGGCTCCCGGGCGGCCGAGTTCACCCACCTGGTGCGCCAGTGGCGCCCGGTCTATGCGGCTATGGCGGACCCCGCGGCATTGCGGGCCGTAGAGGCAGCCTGCGCTGACCTGCCCACCCGCTTCCTGGCCGGTGAGGCCGGGCTCTGTGAACTGGCCGCCGACCCAGGGGCCGGTGTGGTCCTGGCGGCCATGGTCGGCTCCGCCGGGCTCGCCCCCGTACTGGCCGCGGCCAGGCACGGGAAGCGCATTGCCCTGGCGAACAAGGAGGCCCTTGTCACCGGCGGCGCCTTGGTGACCCGGACAGTCCGGGAAGGAGGGGCTACCCTCCTACCCGTGGACAGCGAGCACAGCGCGATCTGGCAGTGCCTGTGGGGAGAAGCCCCCGCCTCGGTCACGGGCCTGACCCTCACCGCCTCAGGGGGGCCATTCCGGGGATGGGACAAGGCCAGGCTGGAGTCGGTCACCCCTGCCCAGGCGCTGGCCCACCCTTCGTGGCGGATGGGCCCGAAAATAACCGTGGACTCGGCCACCCTGATGAACAAGGGGCTGGAAGTGATCGAGGCCCACTGGCTGTTCGCGTTGCCACCACAGGCAATCGAGGTGGTCGTCCACCCGCAGAGCATCATCCACTCGCTGGTCACCTTCGCCGATGGGAGCGTCAAAGCCCAACTGGGGTGGCCGGACATGCGCCTCCCGATCCAGCTGGCCCTGACATGGCCCCGGCGCCTGCCGTCGCCGGTGGCGCCCATCGACCTGGCGGCTGTAGGCCGCCTTGACTTCGCACGGCCCGACAAGGAAGCCTTCCCCTGCCTTGACCTGGCCTACCGGGCACTGGCCATCGGCCCGGGTGCCCCGGCTGTGCTCAACGCCGCCAACGAGATCGCCGTGGCGGCCTTCCTAAAGGGGGCGCTCCCTTTCGCCGGCATCGGCCGCCTCAACTCCGCGGTCCTGGAAGGCTGCGGCGCCATGGAGGCTGACACCCTAGCACAGGTGCTGGAGGCGGACGCCGCAGGGCGGCGTCGTGCGCAGGAGCTGCTGTCAATCTACGCAGGAGGTCCACCGCTGTGAACGTGTTTATCGCTGTCGCGGTGTTCGGTCTGCTCATCCTCGCCCACGAGCTAGGCCACTTCGTCGCCGCTAAACTGTCGGGGATCGCGGTCCCGGAGTTCGCCGTCGGTTTCGGCCCGCGCCTGGGTGGGGTGAAGGTCAGGGAAACAACCTACAACCTGCGGTTGTTCCCCGTCGGGGGTTTTGTGAGGATGGCCGGGACCCATCCGGACGAACTGGACGCGCCGGACGGGTTCGCCCGCAGGCCGGTCATCTACCGGCTGGGGGTAGTCTTGGCTGGCCCGCTGATGAACTTCGTCCTGGCGGTCTTGGCGTTCTTCGTGATCTTTGCCGTGGTCGGCGTGTTTGTGCCTGTGGGGACTGCGGTCAGCGAGGTCGTCCCAGGCAGTCCGGCTGAAGCGGCCGGTCTCAGGGCTGGTGACACGGTCCTGGCTGTGGACGGCAGGCCCTTGGCGGCCTGGGCTGAGCTGGTCGGATACGTGCAGGAACGTCCGGGCAAAGAGGTCAAACTGAGGGTCCAAAGGGACGGGGCTGTGCACGATCTGGTCCTGATCCCGGTCGCCTCCCCGGATAGGGGAGGGAAAGGTTTCATCGGTGTAGCACCACTTACCCGCCTGCAGCGGTTGGGGTTATTGGAGTCGGTCCGCATGGCCTTCACCCAGCTGGTGGGCCTGATCATGTTCTGGGGGAGGAGCATCAGCCTCATCCTGTTCAGGCAGCACCCCCTGGAAGTGGCTGGGCCGGTAGGCATCACCCAGCTCATCAGCGAAGCCAGCAAGCTGGGACTGGCCAACCTCTTGTACTTTACCGGGGTGCTAAGCGCCAACGTCGGCCTGCTCAACCTGCTCCCCATCCCGGCCCTCGACGGGAGCCGCCTCGCCTTCCTGGCCTGGGAAGGGGTGCGCGGCAAGCCGGTGGACCCAAACAAGGAGAACTTCATCCACTTTATCGGGCTGATGGTGTTGTTCCTTCTGATCATCATGGTGACCTACCGCGACTTGTTGCGCCTTGTCACACCCGGGCAGGGCTGAGGCCATGCTGCCAAGGGAAGCGACCCGGCGCGTATGGGTGGGGGGAGTGCCGCTGGGTGGCGGGGCGCCCGTGGCTGTGCAAGGAATGACCAAGACAGACACCAGGGATCTGCCAGCCACCCTCGGTCAGGTGCGGGCCATGGCCGCCAGGGGCTGCGAACTGGTCAGGGTCGCGGTGCCTGATGCCGAGGCGGCACGCTCCCTGCCCGCCTTGGTCAGGGAGTCGCCGGTGCCGGTCATCGCCGACATCCACTTTGACTACCGCCTGGCTCTGGCCGCTCTGGATGCAGGCGTCGCCAAGTTGAGGCTGAACCCGGGGAATCTGAAGGGCCGGGAAGCGGCGGCAACGGTAGCCCGAGAGGCGCGGGCCCGGGGCGTGCCTGTCCGGGTCGGCGTGAACCTCGGGTCCTTGCCCGTGCACGGAGCCGCTAGCGGAGCGGCGGCGATGGTCACCACCGCCCTCGAGCAAGCCAGGGTGCTCGAGGACGCCGGCCTGACCGACATCGTCCTCGGGCTCAAGGCCTCGGATGTGCTGACGACCCTCGCCGCCTACAGGCTAGCCTCCCAGCGTTCTAACTACCCTTTACACCTGGGGCTCACCGAAGCCGGAACAGCGTGGTCCGGCGGCCTACGCAGCGCGGTAGGCCTAGGGATCCTCCTCGCTGAGGGCATCGGGGACACCATCAGGGTGTCGCTGGCCGCCTCCGCGCTGCAGGAAGTGGATGCCGCCTACATCATCCTGGGAGCCCTGGGGCTGCGGGAACGTGGGGTGAGGGTGGTGGCGTGCCCTACCTGCGGGCGGTGCCGCCAGGACTTGGGCGGCGTGGCTGACGCAGTCGAAGATGCCCTGCGCGACGTGCCTGTCCCGCTCACAGTCGCGGTGATGGGGTGCGAGGTCAACGGCCCTGGCGAGGCCAAGGCGGCGGACCTGGGGGTCGCCGCGACCCTGGACGGGGCTGTGCTGTTCAGGGAGGGCAACTTCGTCAGGCGGCTTAAGCCAGGTGAAATGGTGCCGGAGCTGGTCAGGGAGGTCAGGGAGCTCGCCTTGACAAGGCAGGGGGGCTCTGGTAACATGAGGGACAAGCGAACCGAGTGAAGGGGTGCTTCAGGCTTCGCCCTTTCGGGCGAAGCTTTGTCATGGGACGGGAAAGGGGTTGCGGGCCCTGGACACAAACGAGCGCGAGTTCGTGAGAGAGATCACCCCACGCGCCCAGGACTACAGCCAGTGGTATGTGGATGTCGTCCGTAAGGCTGAGCTGATGGACTACGCCCCGATCAAGGGGTGTATGGTCATCAGGCCGACAGGGTATGCCATCTGGGAACGGATCCGCGAAGCCCTGGACAAACGCTTCAAGGCGACCGGCCATGTAAACGCCTACTTCCCCATCTTCATCCCCCAGAGTCTCCTGGCCAAGGAAGCCGAACATGTCGAGGGCTTCGCACCCGAGGTGGCCTGGGTCACCAAGGGCGGGCAGGAAGACCTCACCGAGTGGCTGGCTGTGCGGCCGACGTCGGAGACGATCATCTGCGCCATGTACTCCAAGTGGATCCAGTCCTACCGGGACCTGCCGGTCCTGATCAACCAATGGGCCAACGTGGTCAGGTGGGAGAAGGTCACCAGGCCGTTCCTGCGGACAACGGAGTTCCTATGGCAGGAAGGCCACACTTGCCACGCGACCGAAGCAGAAGCGGAAGCCGAGACCCTGCGCATGCTGGATACTTACGCCGAGTTCGCCCGGACGGAACTGGCCATCCCAGTGATCGCCGGCAGGAAGACCGAAGGTGAGAAGTTCGCCGGCGCCTTGCGCACGTACGCCATCGAAGCGTTGATGTCCGACGGCAGGGCCCTGCAGGCCGGCACCTCCCATAACCTGGGTCAGCACTTCGCCAAGGTGTTCGATATCCAGTTCCTCGACAGGGACGGCCAACTGAAGCACGTCTGGCAGACGTCCTGGGGCGTGTCGACCAGGCTCATCGGTGCCCTGATCATGGTTCACAGCGATGACCGTGGGTTGGTGCTGCCCCCCCGCGTCGCCCCGCTCCAGGCCGTGGTCGTTCCCATCTCGCCGGCCAAGGACCGGGCTGAAGTGGTGGAGCGGGCCCGGGGCTTGACGCAGACGCTGGCGGCCAGTGCCAGCGTGAAGCTGGACGACCGCGAGGAATACACCCCAGGTTGGAAGTACAACGAATGGGAGATGCGGGGCGTGCCGGTCCGGATCGAGCTGGGGCCACGGGACCTCAAGGCAGGCCAGTGCGTGATGGTACGCCGCGACACCGGGGAAAGGGCCGCGGTGCCGCTGGACGGGGCCGCAGCCGCCTTAGGCGGCCTCCTGGAGCAGATCCAGGCGGGACTGCTGGAGCGCGCCCAGCAGTTCCAGCGGGACAACACAGTTGACGTCACCACCTACGCGGAACTGGCCGAAGCCGCCGCGAAGCGCAAAGGTCTAATCCGGGCAGGCTGGTGCGGCGGTGCGGGGTGCGAAGCCCGCGTGAAAGAGGAGACCGGGGCCACCATCCGGTGCCTCCCCTTCGACCTGCAAGGACAGACGGCACCGTGCGTCATCTGCGGCCGTTCCCGGGGGCCGCTGGTCTACTTCGCCCGGGCTTACTAGATGCAGCGGCCTGGGGCGAATACTAGGCTCGGAGGCAGGTGCCGATAGGACCCACAGCCAGATACCTTGTCTTGACCGTAGCAGCCGGACACGGGCACGTACGGGCCGCGGAGTCCCTTGCCTTGGCTTTGCGTCATCGCGGCGGCGAGGTCACCGTAGTGGATGCGGTCCGTCACGCCAACCCCGTCCTGGGCAGGGCGTTGATCGGCGCGTACCTGGAGACGTTGCGCCTGGGGCCTGGGCTCTGGCGCTTTCTGTACCAGCTGGCAGCCCTCGATGACACGTGCGCTTGGGCGCAACGGGGGTTTGGCCGCTGGTCCAGTCTGGTTGCGGCCCCCAAACTGGTGAGCCTGATCGCCCAGACCCGGCCGGACGCCCTCATCTGCACCCATCCCTTCCCCCTGGGGACCCTGTCCCATCTCCGGGAACGGGGCCTGATCCCACCGACTCCCTGCGTGGCTGTGGTCACCGACCTGGGGTTCCATCCCTTTTGGATCTGGCCCGGGACAGCCCGTTACGCCCTGGCCCACCAGGGTCTGCGCCGCAGCTTCCAGCAGTGGGGTGTAGCCCGCACGCAGCTCGTCACGACGGGAATCCCGGTGTCCCCGGCTTTCCTGCGGCTGCCCCCGGCGGCCGAGGCCCGCAAGGCCCTCGGGTTGGAGCCAGGACTGCCGGTGGTGATGGTGATGTGCGGGGGCCTGGGGATGGGACCGCTGGCTGAGGTCGTCCGGCGGCTCGATGAAGGGGCCTGCGATTGCCAGTTGCTCGTCGTGACGGGGATGAACACCCGCCTCGCCCGGGACCTGGCGGCCAGGCACTGGCGGCAGCGGGTCGCGATCGTGGGGTATGTCCAGGAGACGGCCGCCCTGATGGCTGCGGCCAGCCTGCTGGTGTCCAAGCCGGGCGGGCTGACGGCGTCCGAGGCACTAGCCGCAGGGCTGCCCATGGTCATGGTGTCGCCCTTACCCGGGCAGGAAGAGGCCAACGCCGTGCAACTGAAGCGGTGGGGGGTCGGCGTGTGCGCTTCCACCCCCACGGAGGCTGCTCGGCTCGCGCGGGAGTTGTTGGCCGACGAAGCCGCCCTGTCCCGGATGCGCTGCAGGGTGAACGCTGTGCGCAGGCCGGATGCCGCGCAAGTCCTGGCCGGCAGGATCGAGCAGATGGTACGCGCTGGGGGAAGGCGGCGATGAGCCTACCTCCCCTGGTGGTGGTCTCCCGCCTGTTGGTGGCGTTCTTCCTGGGCGGGCTGGTCGGACTCGAGCGGGAGAGCCACCGCCGTCCCGCAGGCCTTAGGACCCACATCCTGGTCTGCGTGGGTTCGACCATTATCACGTTGGTCTCCATCGACATGCTTGCCATCTACGGCGCCGCAGACCCCGGCAGGATCGCCGCGCAGGTGGTGAGCGGCATCGGCTTCCTGGGCGCCGGTACCATCTTGCGGGAGGGCGCCATCATCCGCGGCCTGACCACCGCGGCCAGCCTGTGGGTGATAGCCGCCATCGGGCTGGCGGTGGGCGCCGGCATGTTCCTGCCCGCCGCCCTGGGGGCCGTCCTCGCGCTGGTCACGCTCCTGCCCCTGTCCAGGGCAGGGAAGTTGCTGGGCTCAGACCCCCGCGGCCATCACCTGTTGGTTGAGTGCAACGACGTTCCTGGTCAGGTCGGGGCCATCGGGACTTATCTCGGCGCTAAAGGAGTCAACATCACCGCGCTCGAAATTAAACCGGCGGGGCCAGGTGCCATCCTGCTGGACCTCGTGGTCAGCCTGGCGCGGACCCGCCACAGCCTGCTGGAGGTGGCGGGCGGACTAGCCGCCCTGGCGGGTGTGCGCCGCGTCGAGGAAGGGACAGGAGCGGACTGAGTGGATCTGCGTGAGCTGGCGCGAGTCGACCCGGAACTGACTGATGCCTTGCGTGGGGCCCACATAACCGTCAGCACCCGGAGACGCACCTTTCGGGTCACGTTGGCGGGACAGGGTTACACCCCGGCCCGCCTGGCCGCGTTTGCGGACGCCTTGAGACGATGCGTTCCTGGCCTCCAGGGGGTGCACCTGGAAGTACAAGGTACCCGGGCCGAACCCGGACCGGTTGGGTGGGACGAAGCCCTGTCCACCCTGGAGCGCACGCATCCGGCGGCGGCCGGTCTGTTGACCACAGCCACGCCGGCCTGGGACGCGGGGGGGCTGGTTCTGGAAGTGGACGGCTCCCTAGACAGTGTCCTCGCGGATGCCGGCATCGCGGCGGCTGTGAAGGAGGCAGTGCATGGGGCGGCCGGCGCACCTGTGCCGGTCAGTTTTCGGCGCAGGCAGGTCGGGGACGGGCAGTCGCCCTTGCAGCCTGTAGTGCCCGGCAGAGTATGGGGCCGCGCGATCCCCTCAGACCCCCACCCGGTGGCCGAGGTTCGCGAGGCCAAACGGGCGGTGGTGGAGGGGGAGGTCGTGGCCTCGACGGAACGCGCCCTACAGGGCGGCAAGCGGCTCGTCTCCTTCGTGCTCACTGACCGCCAGGACTCCATCCGGGTCAAGTGTTTTCTCGAGCCGGGGGACTGCTTTCCGGCGCTGTCCGATGGGGACCGCGTGAGGGTGGAAGGCGCTGTGCTGCTGGACAGCGCGAGAAGCGAGCGGGAGGAGTACATCCACGCTGCGGCAGTGAACTGGCGCGAGCCAGCAGTCCGTGCTGACCCTGCCCCCGAGGGCCGGGTGGAACTGCACCTTCACACCCGTTTCAGCGCCCTCGACGCCCTCACCGACATAGATGAGGCCGTGGCCAGGGCCGCAGCGTGGGGCCATACCGCCTTGGCCGTGACCGACCACGGGGTGGTGCAGGCCTTTCCCGCTGCCTATGCAGCGGGCAAACGGCATGGGGTCAAGGTCATCTTTGGGCTGGAAGGGTACCTTACCGGCGAAGCCTCCCGTCCAGTGCTCCGGCCGGCAGCGGGACCCCTGGAGGAGCACTCGTATGTAGTCGTCGACCTTGAGACCACAGGCCTCAAACCCGGAACGGATGAGATCATCGAGCTGGGGGCTGTCCGCGTGCAGGCCGGCCGGATCGCTGCCCAGTTCCACGCCTTGGTGCGTCCGGACCGTGAACTCCCTGCCGGCATCGTTGCACTCACGGGGATCACCCCCGAGGAACTCGCCCGGGAGGGCGTCCCCAGGGAAGAAGCCATCCAGGGGCTGGCCCGGTTCTGCGAAGGGGCCTGCCTCGCCGCCCACAACGCCGGGTTCGATCTGGCGTTTCTCCTGGCCGCCGAGGCGCAGGGGCCCTGGGCCAGAGCGCCGGTGGTCGACACCCTGGTCCTGTCCAGGCTGTTGGTGCCGGGGCTCAACGACTACAAGCTCGGGACGGTGGCTGCCGCCCTGGACGTCGCCCGCGCCCACGCTCATCGGGCCCTCCACGACAGCCGCGCAACCGCCGAAGTCCTCCTCGGGCTGCTGGCAGCCGCCAGCCGCCTGGGGTTGGCTGACCTGGCGGCCCTCAACGAGCATGCCCTTCAGAGCGGCCTGAAGTCCCAAGGGTGGCACCATGTAACCTTCCTGGCCCGCAACCAGACGGGCCTCCGCAACCTCTACCGGCTGGTCTCCTCCTCTCACCTGGAGCATTTCCGCAGGGTGCCGCGGATCCCGAGGTCCATGGTCAGCGAGCACCGCGAAGGCCTGTTAGTGGGTACGGCCTGCCAAAGCGGGGAGATCCTCCAGGCCCTGCTGGAGAACGCCTCTGACGACGAAATTTGGGAACGCCTCGACTTCTACGATTATGTGGAGGTACAGCCGCCTGCCAACGCCTGGTCCCTGGTGGAGTCGGGGGCGGTCACCGCCGACAGGCTGCTGGAAGTCCTGCGCCGGCTGGTCAGAATCGCCCAGCGTCGGGGCTTGCCGGTGGTCGCCACTGGGGACGTGCACTTTCTCGACCCGCATGATGCCGTGTACAGGGAAGTGCTCCAATCGGGCCAAGGCTATACCGAAGCCGGCGGTGAGGCGGGCAAGGGCCTGTACCTGCGCACGACCGGGGAGATGCTGGCGGAGTTCGCTTTTCTCGGGGAGGATACCGCCCGGCTGATCACCGTGATCGCACCGCGGCGCCTCGCGGACATGTGCGACCACGTGGTGCCTGTACCCGAAGGGGTGTACCCGCCGCAACTGGAGGGGAGTGAACTCAAGCTTAGGTCCCTTGCCACGGAACGGGCCACGGGCTTGTATGGGGACCCGCTGCCGCCGCAGGTCGCGGCCAGGCTCGCCCCTGAACTGGACAGCATCACCGCCAACGGGTTTGCGGCCATCTTCATCCTGGCGGCCCAGGCGGTGACCTGTTCCGAAGCCCTGGGGTACCTGGTGGGTTCGCGGGGTTCCGTCGGCTCATCACTGGTGGCTTATCTGTGTGGCATCACTGAGGTCAACCCCCTCACGCCGCACTACCGCTGCGGCGCGTGCCGGCACGTGGAGTTCGCCGTTGGCTGGGGCGGCTCCGGCTTCGACCTTCCGGCCCGGGACTGCCCCGGCTGTGGGAAACCCTTGAGCAGGGACGGCCACGATATCCCCTTTGAGGTGTTCATGGGCCTGGATGGGAAGAAGGTCCCCGACATCGACCTGAACTTCTCCGGTACGTGCCAGGCCGAGGTCCACCGGCGACTGGAGGAGTCCTTGGGCGCGGAGCGGGTGTTCAGGGCGGGCACTGTGGCGACCGTGGCGGAGAAAACCGCCTTCGGGTTCGTCAAAGGCTATCTGGAGCGGACGGGCAAGACCGTGCGCAGAGCCGAGGAGACCAGGCTCGCCCTCGGCATCTGCGGGGTGAAACGGACTACAGGCAGGCACCCGGGGGGCCTGGTGATCCTGCCCGAGGACCGCCGCATCGAGGAGTTCACTCCCGTCCAGTACCCCGCCAACGACACGCGTTCCGGCCTGGTTACCACCCACTTCGACTACGACAGCCTCAGCGACCAGCTGGTCAAGTTGGACCTGCTTGGCCATGACGACCCCACCATGCTGCGCCTGCTCCAGGACTACACCGGCGTGGATCCTCGCACTCTGCCCATGGATGACCCTGACACCATGGCCATCTTCAGCGTTGCTGGGAGTGCGAAGACCCCGTTGCCTGGGGGCAAGCTCGGCACCGTGGGGATTCCTGAGTTCGGCACGCGCTTTGTCCGGCAGATGCTCGAGGAGACACTGCCTGCGAGCTTCAGCGACCTTGTCCGCATTGCCGGGCTATCCCACGGGACAGGCGTCTGGCTGGACAACGCCCAGACCCTGATCCGGGCCGGCCGTACCCTGTCGGAAGTGATCTGCTGCCGTGACGACATCATGCTGCACCTGCGCCGACGTGGCCTGGACCCCAGGCAGGCCTTTCAGATCATGGAGACAATCCGCAAAGGCAAGAAACTGGGACAGGCTGACGAAGCCGCCATGGCCGCCTGCGGCGTGCCCGATTGGTACAGGGCAGCCTGCCGGCGCATCGAGTACCTCTTCCCCAAGGCCCACGCCGCCGCATACGTGATGATGTCCTTCCGGGTCGCCTGGTACAAGGTGCATCACCCCGCGGCGTTTTACGCCGCCCACTTCACGGTACGGGGCGCCGAGTTTTCGTCTGAGCTGATGCGGGCGTCTGAGCAGGAATTAATGCACATGCACGCAGAAATAGAGCGCAAGGGCGCGTCCGCCACCGGACGGGAGCGCAACCTCGCGGCCCTGCTGGAGCTCGCTGCGGAGATGCGGCTCAGGGGCATCAGCTTCTTACCGGTGGACCTTCAGCGCAGCGCGGCGCAGCAGTTCACGACCGAAGCCTCGGGCATCCGGGCGCCCTTTGTCGCCATCCCGGGGCTCGGCGCGGCCGCCGCTGAGGCCATCACCTCGGCCAGGGACCAGGGGGGCTTCGCCAGCGTGGAAGAACTCGTCCATAGGGCCCGCCTGAACCGCGCAGTAGTGGATCTGCTGCGCGCGGAGGGATGCCTGCAGGGCCTCCCAGAGACCGAGCAGATGGTCCTGTTCTGACCCTGGCGCTTGCGACGCCATGGCCTTTTGTGCTATACTAGGCGCTGGAGCGGGCCTGCCCCGCGCTTAACTTTTCCAGCCCTACCGGAGAGTGGGCCTTTCCCACTCTTTTAGCTATGTGGCACGTTCCTGGGAGGTGTACCCAGACGCAACGCAGCGAGACGCTGGTGACTGAACTGGCCGCCCCTGTCTGTCAGGGCCTCGGCCTTGAGCTCGTGTGGGTGGAGTTCGTCAAGGAACAGGGTACCTGGTTCCTCCGGCTGTTCATCGACAAGCCGGGTGGCGTGACCCTCAACGACTGCGAGCAAGTCAGCCAGGCCGTGGGTGACGCCTTGGATGCGGCCGACCCCATCCCCCACCCCTACCGTCTTGAGGTGGCTTCACCTGGGACCAACCGCCCCTTGCGCACCCCGGCCGACTTTGAGCGCTTCACCGGCCAGGTCGTTGAAGTGCGCCTGTACAAGGCCCTGGACGGCACGAAGCGGATCCGGGGCATGCTGGCTGGTTTCGGGGCTGACAAGGTCAGCGTGGAAGTTGAGGGGGTCAGGGTGGATGTGCCCGTCGAAGCCGTGGCCAGGGTGAACCTGGCTGGTGACCGAGGAGGCCGAGCATGAACAGGGAGTTCCTCGTCGCCCTGCAGGAAGTCGAGAAGGAGCGGCAGATACCCAAGGAGGTCATCATCCAGGCCTTGGAGTCTGCCCTGATTTCGGCATACCGCCGCAACTTCGGCGCCACCCAGAGCGTGCGGGTGCACGTCGACAGGGACACAGGCGAGCCAAAGGTGTTTGCGAGGCGTACGGTGGTAGAAGCAGTGGCCGACCCAAGGATCGAGGCCTCCCTAGAGGAGGCCCGGTCGCTCAACCCCACCTACCAGACAGGAGACATCCTCGAATACGAGGTCACCCCCAGGGACTTCGGGCGCATCGCGGCCCAGACCGCCAAGCAAGTGGTGATGCAACGGATCCGCGAAGCTGAGCGGGGAGCGATCTTTCAGCAATACGCCGAGGTCGAGGGCGAGATCGTGAAGGGGAAGTCCCACCGCATCGAAGGCAAGACCGTCTTGGTGGAACTGGACAAGACGGAGGGGGTCCTTGGACCCCAGGAACAGATTCCCGGCGAGCGGTACAGGCTCAACGAGTTGATTGAGGCCTATGTGCTTGAGGTCAAGCGGAGCCCCAAGGGGCCTCAGGTCATCCTGTCCCGTACCCACCCCGGACTGCTCAAACGCCTCTTAGAGCGGGAAATCCCGGAGATCGCCAACCTCGTCGTAGAAGTGAGGGCGGTCGCAAGGGAGGCAGGCTCGCGCTCCAAGATCGCCGTGACCACGGCCGAGCCCAACATCGACCCCGTCGGGGCCTGCGTAGGCCCGAGAGGCACACGCATCCAGGAGATAGTGAACAGCCTGCACGGCGAGAAGATCGACGTGGTGCGCTGGGATCAGGACCCGGAACGGTTTGTGGCCAACGCTTTGAGTCCGGCCAAAGTGACTGCGGTGTCCGCAGATGAGGAAGGTCGCATCGCCAGAGTGACTGTGCCCGCTCACCAGCTGTCCTTGGCCATCGGCAAGGATGGACAGAACGTCAGGCTGGCCGCCAAGCTGACCGGGTGGAAGATCGACATCCGGCCCGAGAGCGAAGGGGATGGGGGAATGGAAGCGTGAAGACGCGCAGGCAACCCCTTCGCACCTGCGTCGGCTGTGGGACGGTCCGGCCCAAGCGGGAGCTGCAGCGGATCGTTAGGCGCCCGGACGGAGCGGTGGATCTGGATGCCAAGGGGAAGCTGTCCGGCCGCGGTGTGTACATCTGCCCAGCTGTTAGTTGCCTTGAGGCGGCAGTGCGGGGCAAGCGTCTGGAGCGTGCTCTCGAGACTGAGGTCGAGGGCGGGCTCCTGGACAGGCTGATGCAGCAGTTGGGTGAAACCCAGAGCGCACCGGGGGTGAGATGATGACAAAACTCCGCGTCCATGAACTGGCCAAAGAGCTGGGCACAACGAGCAAAGCCATCCTTGACGGCCTGCACAGGCTGGGCGTTGAGGCAAAGAACCATATGAGCGCTTTGGAGCCCGAGCAAGCCGAAAGCGTAAGGGTGACCTTACAGCGTCCCCCGGCCACGCCGCCCAAAGAGCGTCAACGTCCTGCCACGGAGCAGGGCCGTACTACTACCGGGACCACCGTTGTCACCCGGGCCGCCGCCACCCGCGCGGTGGAAGTCACCAGGACACAGCGCCCGGCCAAGCAGAAGGCCGACGAGCGGCCGGCCGCAGAGAGACCCCGGGCGCTGAGGCCTACGTTGCAACAGGTGCAGCGCCGCCCGGCGCAGGCCGCGCCCCGGCCGGCACAGGCGGCGGCACCAGCCACCCAAAAGCCGGCGGTCGAGCCTGAGCTGGAAGCGCGGCCAGTCCAGCCGCCACCCGAACCACCCGTAGTGGTCGAGGCCCCGCCGGAACCTGTCGTGACCCAGCCCACCCCGGCGAGAGCTGATCGCGTTGCGCCGCCCAGGCCGGGCACCCTGCCTCCACCGCGGGCCGCAACCCGACCTGGAGCGAGCGCATCCGCACGGCCGTTCGCCGCCCGCCCGGCGGGAGCGGGGCCACGCCCTGGGGCGCGGCCCGGTCCCACCCCGCCCGGGGCCCCCGGGGCGCGTCCGAGTCCCCAGCGGCCTGCCCCGGGATATCGGCCAGCCGCTGGCGCCGGACCCGGCGCCCGGCCCGCGGCCACCACAGCCCCCGCTCCGGGAGCGAGGCCGGCGCCCGCCAAGCCTGGCAGGGTAGGACGCCTCGTACCCAGGGACACGTTGCCGCCTGAGCGCGAGCTCAAGCGCGTCGTCCGCAGGGGACGGCAGGCAAGGGGCGGTGTCGTAGAGCGTGTCGGAGAGGTACGCAAGGAGATCACCATTACCGGCAACCTCACGGTGCAGGAACTGGCCGACCTGTTGAACGTCAGGGGCACCGACGTCATCAAGAGGCTCATGGCGCGTGGCATCATGGCCAGCGTTAACCAGGGCCTGGACGTGGACATGGCGGCCCTGCTGGCCCAGGACTTGGGGTCAGTACCCACCGTCGCCATCCCTGAGCGGGCCGAAGCAGCCAAGGCGCAGATAGCCGGCGTGGCTTCCCGCCCTCCGGTCATCACGGTCATGGGCCACGTAGACCACGGCAAGACCTCGCTGTTGGACGCCATCAGGGAGACCAAAGTCACGGACCAGGAGGCCGGCGGCATTACGCAGCACATCGGCGCCTCCAGGGTGGAGTGGCGTGGCAGGGATATCATCTTCCTGGACACTCCCGGCCATGAGGCATTCACGGCCATGCGGGCCCGGGGAGCCAAAGTCACGGATATCGCCGTGCTGGTCGTGGCGGCTGATGACGGCGTGATGCCTCAGACCGTGGAGGCCTTGAACCACGCGCGGGCGGCCAAAGTCCCCGTGGTCGTGGCTATCAACAAGATCGACAAGCCCGGGTCAGAGCCCGACCGGGTCAAGCGTGAACTCGCCGATCTGGGCCTGCTCCCAGAGGAGTGGGGTGGCGACACAGTCATGGTGCCGGTCTCCGCCAAGACCCGCGATGGCTTGCAGGACCTCCTGGAGATGCTCCTCTTGGTCGCTGACCTCCAGGACCTGAGGGCCGATCCTGACGCGGTCGCCGTGGGGACTATCGTCGAGGCACAGCTGGACAGAGGCAGGGGTCCCGTGGCCACAGTCCTGATCTTGAACGGCACCCTCCGCGTCGGTGACACCATCGTCGCCGGCAGCACCTGCGGGCGGGTGAGGGCCCTGTTTGACGACCGGGGCCGCCGGCTCGATGATGCTGGCCCGTCCACCCCCGTGGAAGTGCTGGGACTAGAGCTGGTGCCCGAAGCCGGTGACTCCCTGCAGGTCACTGCCGATGACAAGACAGCCCGGGATCTAGCCGCCCGGCAGACGGAGGTGGCCCACGCCAGGGATGCCGACGTGGCCAACCGCCTACGCCTCGACGACATCCACAAGCGCATCAGCGAGGGTCAGGTCAAGGACCTCAACCTCGTGGTCAAGGCGGATGTCCAGGGGTCGGCGGAGGCGGTGGCCCAGGCCCTCGCCAAAGTCAGCCACGCCGAGGTGCGGGTGAACGTCATCCACGCAGGCGTCGGTGCCATCACTGAGAGCGATGTGATGTTGGCTGCCGCCTCCGGCGCCATCGTCATCGGCTTCAACGTCCGGCCTGACTCCGGGGCCAAACGGGCCTCCGACCAGAACCATGTTGACATCCGGACTTACCGCATCATCTACGAGGCCGTGGACGATATCAAGGCAGCCATCACTGGGATGCTGAAACCGATCATCCGTGACGTGGTCGTGGGTCATGCCACGGTCCGGGCCGCATTCAAGCTCCCCAAGGGCGGTTTCGTGGCCGGCTGCTATGTCACGGACGGCAAGATGGTCAAGAACAGCCCGGTACGCGTGTTGCGTGACAACATCGTCATCCACGAAGGACGCGTCGACTCGCTCAAGCGGTTCAAGGATGACGTACGGGAAGTCACCGCGGGCTACGAGTGCGGTATGGGCGTGTCGGGATACAGCGACGTACGCGAAGGCGATGTGTTCGAGGCCGTCGGCAAGGAAGAGGTCCCGCGTTAGGTGGTCGTAGGCACGGTCCACTGCGAGCTCAAGGTGCCCTGGGCGCGTTCGCTGAAGGACAAGCGCAGCGCCATCAAAGGCCTGCTGGACCGAGTCAGGCGCAAGTTTGCCGTGGCCGCGGCCGAGGTCGGGGCCCTGGATGAGCATCAGCGCTGCCTGATCGGCCTGGCCTGCGTGGCAGGGGAGGGGTACCACGTCCGGGAGGTACTGACCCGCGCCCTCGACTACATCGGTGACGAGGATGCCTTGGAGCTCATCGACTACAGACTGGAGATCCTCTGACAGGAGGAGACTTGGTTGACGCACAGAGCCGATCGGCTCAGGGCGGCCGTGATCGAAGAGGTAGCCGACATCATCAAGCACCGCCTGAAAGATCCCAGGGTGGGTTTCGTCAGCGTCACCGATGCCGAGATCAGCGCGGACGGACGCCAGGCTAGAGTGTTTGTGAGTGTGCTGGGCGACAGCGCGGCACTGGCCCAGGCCATGCAAGGGCTGACCAGCGCGACCGGGTTTGTCCGGAGCGAACTGGCGTCGCGGCTGCGCCTGCGGTTCACGCCGGAGGTGAGCTTCCACCACGACCCGTCCATCGAACGAGGGGCCCGCATCCAGCGCATCCTGGTAGACATCCGGCAAGAGGGGCAGGCAGAGGATGAAGGCGGTTGAGGAAGCCCGGCGAGGGCTGCTAGGCAGCCCTCGCTTGCTGCTGCTCATGCACAGGAACCCCGACGGGGACACCATCGGCTCGGCCCTCGGGTTGGGCCACCTGCTCCGCGCCCTGGGACGGGACGTGCGGTGGGCCTGTCCTGACCCCATTCCCCCTCAGTACCGGGGGTTGCCCGGAGCCGCTGAAATAGGGCTTACCCGGGCCTGCGAGCCCGAAGGCGAGACCCTCGTCGCCCTGGACTGCGCCGACCTGGAGCGTACGGCCCTGCCCGTGGCATGGGGCATCCCGGTGAAGCTCAACATCGACCATCACCCCACCAACACCCGCTACGCTGAGGTAAACTGGGTAGACCCCCGGGCTGCGGCCGTGGGCGAGCTCATCGTCAGGCTGGCAAAGAGGGCGCGCTGGCCGGTGACGCCCCCTGTGGCCACCTGCCTGTATGCGGCAATCATGACGGACACCGGCTCCTTCAGGCACGAAAACACCACCTCCGCCAGCCTGAAGTCCGCTGCGTCCCTGGTGCGAGCAGGCGCCTCACCCCATGGGCTCGCGGAGATGCTCTATGAGGCCAAGCGCGAGGCCGCGCTTCGCCTGCTGGCCAGGGCACTGGCCAGCTTCAAGCGCTCCGCCGGAGGCGGCGTCGCATACATGACGCTGACGGCATCAGACTTCGCGGCCTGCGACGCCGATGAGGCCGACTCGGAAGGGATCGTGAACTACGCCTGCGGGGTGGCTGGGATCCGTGTGGGCCTCCTCTTCATGGAGGGGAAGGACGGCTCTGTGCGGGTGGGCCTGCGTTCCCGCCCCGATATCGACGTCTCCGCGGTGGCATCGGAGCTGGGAGGCGGAGGCCATCCTCGCGCTGCCGGCTGCACCGTGCCTGGTCCCTTGGCGCAGGCCATTCCCGCTGTGCTTGCGCTGGCGTCGGCGGCCGCCAGCGAGGAGGAGCGGTAAGTTGGACGGTTTCCTCAACGTGTTGAAACCCCCGGGCATGACCTCCCACGACGTCGTGTACAGGGTCCGCCGCTTAGCCGCCGCCAAGGCCGGCCATGGGGGCACCCTGGACCCCGGCGCCGCCGGGGTGCTGCCCGTCGCTGTCGGCAGGGCGACGCGGTTGACTGAGTTCCTGTTGGACAGAGAGAAGGCCTACCGGGCGGAAGTGACCCTCGGCATCAGCACGGATACCGCAGATGGCTTCGGCACTGTCACCGGCAGGAGGCCGGCGGCCGTCGGTGAGTCAGCCCTTGCCTCCGCAGCAGCCGCGTTGGTCGGGGAACACCTCCAAGTGCCTCCCATGACCTCCGCCGTGAGCGTCGGCGGGGTACGCCTGCACCAGTTGGCCAGACGGGGCTTGAGCGTGCAGCGTCCGCCCAGGCGGGCGGTCGTCTCCGGGTGCCGGCTGCTCCGCTCGATGCCCGCCGGGTCCTGCCAGAGGGTCCTGCTCGACATAACCTGCAGCAAGGGAACCTACGTGCGGCTGCTGTGCGAGGCCTTCGGGGAGCATCTGGGCCTGCCGGCCCACATGAGCTTCCTGATCCGGACCGCGGCGGGCCCGTTCCACCTGGCTGGGGCAAGCACCCTGGAGGAACTTGCTCTGGATCCCGAAAGCTGCCTGTTGCCGATGGACTGGCCCCTCAAGCACCTGCCAGCCCTCGTAGTCGGGCCGCACGAAGCCGAGGCAGTCAGCCACGGCTTGCCCTTCACCCCCGCTGAGGCGCCTGGGGAGGGGGCCGTGCGGGTGTTGGATGAGGGAGGACGGCTGCTGGCCGTAGCTACCATCTCACCCCAGGGCAAGCTGCGCTATGACAAAGTGCTGTCAGAGGGAGGCGCCCGATGAGGACCGTACAGGAAGCCACCGCGTTAGGACCGAGCGTGGTGGCCATCGGCGCCTTCGACGGGGTCCATATCGGGCACAGGCAGCTGATCACCATGGCCGTCTCCTCGGCACGGGCCCTTGGCCATACGTCAGCAGCCCTCACCTTCTTCCCCCATCCCCTCGAGGTGCTCCAGCCCCAAGCGGCGTTGTCGCGCCTGACCAGTCCGGCCGAGCAGGAGCGGCTGCTCGCTGGGCTCGGGTTAGACATCATGGTGCGGCTGCCCTTCGCTGCCGTGTCAGGCATGGCGCCGCCGGAGTTCGCCAAGCAGGTACTGGTTGACGGCCTCAGGGCGTCGACCGTCTGCGTGGGCTTCAACTTCCGCTTCGGCAAGGGCGCGGTCGGCAACGCACGTACCCTGGCAGCCCTAGGTCAGGAACAGGGGTTCGCCGTAGTCGTCATGGAACCTGTGCTCCTGGGCGGCGGCGTGGTGTCGTCGACCGCCGTGAGGAAAGCGATCGGCCAAGGGAACGTGGGCGAGGCCGCCCGCCTGCTTGGCCGGCCTTACTCCCTGGAAGGGACAGTCGGGCAAGGGGCAGGGCGGGGGCGGACGCTCGGGCTGCCGACCGCCAACGTGGTCCCCGACCCCGGCCGAGCGGTCCCGGCCGACGGGGTGTATGCCGTGACCGTCGACTGGGACGGCGGGCCCCACGCGGGCGTAGCCAACCTCGGCCGCAGGCCCACCTTCGGCGGCCAGGGGTGGTCCTGTGAAGTCCATTGCCTTGACTTCAGCGGAGACCTGTACGGCAAGCGCGTCTCGGTCTGTTTCCTCGGCCGGCTCAGGGGGGAGCGCAAGTTCGCTGACCCCGCTGCCTTGCAGCGGCAGGTCAGCCAGGACATCGTCGCGGCGAGGAGGCACTTCGCCCGCCAGGGCCAGCATTGGACAACCGCCACGGAGTGTGGTACAATCAGCAGCGACGCAGACGCATGACACCGATGATCCGCTGGGCTGGGGGCACCGAGGCTCCGACGGTCACCCTGGCGGCGGGAAGGGACGTAGAAGGAGGTCTTTTGATGTCCTTGGACAACGAGAAGAAGCGGGGTATCATTGGTCAGCACCAGATGCATGCTGAGGATACCGGCTCGCCGGAGGTTCAGATAGCGCTGCTGACCGAACGCATTAACTATCTGACCGACCATCTCCGGCAACACAAGAAGGACCACCACTCGAGGCGCGGCCTCCTCAAGATGGTGGGACAGCGGCGTAACCTCTTGCGTTACCTGAGGGAGAGCGATGTGCAGCGGTATCGGGCCATCGTGGACAAGTTGGGCCTGAGGAAATAGCGGGGGTTCCCGCTGTTTCACTTTTCACGGTGGCTGTGTTATGTCTTTGACGGGAGGAACATAGATGGTCCACAAATTCGAGTACGATCTGGCCGGCCGCCCACTGGTGGTCGAGTCCGGCGAGCTGGCGGCGCAAGCCGGTGGGTCCGTGTTGATACGGTACGGCGACACGGTGTGTTTGGTCGCGGCAACCGCCTCGAAGGAGCCGCGGCAGGGAGTGGATTTCTTTCCGCTCACGGTTGATTACGAAGAGCGCAGCTATGCCATAGGTAAGATCCCGGGCAGCGTGTTCCGGCGCGAGGGGCGACCTACGGAGAAGGCCATCCTCACGGCGCGCCTCACAGACCGGCCGCTTAGGCCCCTGTTCCCCGAGGGTTTTCGCAATGACGTACAGGTGGTCACCACCGTCCTGTCGGTAGATCATGACAACCCACCGGAGTTGTGTTCGATCATCGGGGCTTCCGCGGCCCTATCCATCTCGGACATCCCCTTCGCCGGACCAGTCGGCGCGGTCATGGTCGGGCTGGTCGGCGGGGACCTGGTGCTGAACCCGACCCGGGCGCAAGCCGCGGAGAGCAGCCTGCACCTGATCGTGGCTGGTACGCGGGACGCAGTGATCATGGTCGAGGCAGGCGCCGATGAGGTGTCCGAGGAAACGATGCTGGAGGCCATCATGTTCGCCCACAAGCATGTCCGGGACCTGGTCGGCTTCCAGGAAGGGATAGCGCATTCCATCGGGGTGCCCAAGCGGCAGGTCGCCTTGCACAGGCCGCCTGAGGAACTGGAACGGGCAGTCCGCGAACATGCCACCGCGCGCCTAGCCGTGGCGGTGATGAACGAGGACAAGCTGGAACGGGAGGTCCACACCGCCGCTGTCATGGACGAGACCCGCGCCTCGATTGCTGAGTCCTTCCCCGAGCAGTCCAAGGACGTGGATACCGTCCTCCATGACATCCTGAAAGAACTGGTCAGGGACAGCATCGTCCGGAAGGGCCGTCGCCCTGACGGCCGCAGTCCCGCGGACATCCGGCAGGTGTCGGGCGCGGTAGGCCTGCTCAGGAAGGCCCACGGCACCGGCTTGTTCACCCGCGGGCAGACCCAGGTGCTCACCATCGCCACCCTTGGCTGCGTGGGCGACGTCCAGCGGCTGTTTGACCTGAGCGATGAAGAGTTCAAGCGCTATATGCACCACTACAACTTCCCGCCTTACAGCGTCGGGGAGACCAGGCCCTTGCGGGGGCCCGGGCGCAGGGAGATCGGTCACGGGGCCTTGGCTGAACGCGCCCTCGAGCCGGTGCTCCCGGACGAGGAGGATTTCCCTTACACCATCCGGTTGGTGTCAGAAGTGCTGGCCTCCAACGGTTCAACATCCATGGCCAGCGTCTGCGGGAGCACCTTGGCCCTGATGGACGCGGGCGTCCCTATCAAGGCCCCGGTGGCTGGGGTCGCCATGGGCCTGGTCCAAGAAGGTGACCGAGTGGCGGTGCTGTCGGACATCCAAGGCCTTGAGGACCACCTGGGCGACATGGATTTTAAGGTCGCCGGCACGGAGCATGGGATCACCGCGCTGCAGATGGACATCAAGAGCCAGGGTGTGACTGAGAGCGTACTGAGACAGGCCCTCTCACAGGCGAAGGCGGGAAGGCTGCATATCCTCGGCAAGATGTTGGAGGTCATCCCGGCCCCCAGGCCCGAGTTGTCGCCCTACGCCCCCCGCATCATCGTGCTGCAGATTGACCCGGACAAAATCCGCGAAGTCATCGGCCCGGGCGGTAAGGTGATCAACAAGATCATCGCCGAGACCGACGTCCAGATCGATATCGAGGATGACGGCCGCATCTTCATCGCCTCCGTGGATGAAGACGGCGCTAGGCGCGCAGTGGAGATGATCCAGAACCTCACCCAGGACGTGGAACTCGGACGAACCTACCGCGGGAAGGTCATGAGACTGATGACCTTCGGCGCCTTCGTCGAGATACTCCCAGGCAAGGAGGGGTTGGTGCGCATCGGCGAGCTGACCTCCCCGGGCGGGGGCCGCATCGAGCGGATCGAGGATGTCGTTAAGGTGGGGGATGAACTCACCGTCAAAGTCATCGAGATCGATCGCCAGGGGCGCATCAACCTGTCGCAACGGGCTGCAGGCGGCCAGCCGGCCGGGCCCGGGGCCGACCCACAGGGGCCTGAACTGGCGAAGACCCGGGGCCCGTCTCCCCTCAAACGCCGGCGCGGCAACAGGAGATGAGGCTGGGCGCCCACCTGTCCATCGCTGGGGGATGGGCCAGCGTGGGCGAGGAGGCCGGAGCCCTGGGTCTGGAGAGCCTGCAGGTGTTTACCCGCAGCCCCAAGGGGGGCAGGGCGAGGCCTGTGTCCGCTCAAGAGGTGGCAGCGATGTGGGAACGGCTCGCTGCCATCGGCTGTTCCCCGGTGGTCGTACACGTCCCGTACTTCATCAACGCCGCTTCGGCGGAGCCGGACAAGCAGCGGGCCGCCGTGGAGTTGCTGGTTGAGGACCTGCACCGGGCCGAGGGACTGCAGGCCCGCTATCTGGTCAGTCACATCGGCTCGCGGAGCGGTCGTGCCGAAGCGGACGCTGCGGCCGTCGCCCTGGCGGTGTTCGCCACCGCGCTGAGGGCCTACGCCGGTCCTGTGCAGCTGCTGTTGGAGAACACGGCGGGCGGCGGCGAGCTTGGTTCCCGCTTCGAGCAAGTGGCCGCGTTCCTCGACGCTCTGGGGGACGTGGGGTTTTGCCTGGACACGTGCCATGCGTTTGCGGCCGGTTACGACCTGCGCGATGGGGCCGCCGTGGCAAGGACCCTCCAGGCCCTCTTGGCCTGCGTCGGCCTGGAGCGCCTCAGGGCGGTCCACCTCAACGACAGCCATTTCCCCTTGGGTTCAGGCCGGGACAGGCATGCCCCCATCGGAGCGGGCGAGATCGGCGAGGACGGCTTCAGGGCCCTGCTGGGCAGGGCGGAACTGGCGCACCTGCCCGGCATCCTGGAGACCCCAGTCGGCACGCCCGGTGACAGGGCACGCGAGCTGGGCATCCTGCGCAAGCTGCGCGGCTCCTGAACGCTCATACCGCCCTTGGCACTGGCATAGACTAGCTGCGGCACTGGATGCCGCAGCTTATAGATTCATCCACCGGGGGTGGCGGGGTGACAGGAGGGCGGCGCGTGCTCGTAGTCCAGAGGCGCCCGGCTCTGCTCCTCGCCTTGATGCTTGCCTTGGCGGTCACAGGTTGCCTCAGCAGGGTGGAGCGGCTGTTCTTCGGGGTCAAGCCCGGAGTCAGGCTCGCCGGGCGGGACATGGGCGGTATGTTGCTGCCGGAGGTAAGGAAGGCCGTCCGCGCCCTGTCCGAGGCCACGCGTCAGGAGGCCGTCAACGCCGACGTGGTGCCCGGCAAGGGCGACGTCGTCCCCGAGGCCCCCGGCCGGGAACTTGATGTGCCCTACACCGTGGCACTGATTATGGCTGCAGCGACAGACGCCAAGGTGGAGCCAGTGTACAACCGGATCGATCCTGCGGTAACCGCAGGTGACATTGCCCTGCTGAAACACACCGTGAGCGCCTTCGTCACCTTCGCCTACGGCAGCGCTTACCGGTTGGGCAACATCCGGATCGCCGCCTCGAGCATCGACCACTCACTGCTCCTGCCCGGAGAGGTCTTCTCCTTCAACGAGCGGGTCGGGCCCCGCACCCACAGCCGGGGTTTCCGCCCCGCGCCCGTCATCGGCGGCATCGGGTACGGCGGAGGGGTCTGTCAGCTGTCCACCACCATCTACAACACGGCTCTGGCGGCAGGGCTCACCATCTTGGAGCGGCACCCCCACAGCAGGCCTGTCCCCTACGTCCCCATCGGCCGTGACGCTACCGTTTCTTATCCTGACGTGGATATGCGCTTCGTCAACTCCAGCGACGGGCCCCTGCTGCTCCGGGCGCGCCTCGACGAAGGACGGGTGGTGGTCAAGCTCATCGGGCGCCTCCCATGACGTGGATCGCTCAACCCCTGCTGTTCCTGGGCGAAACGGCTGATGCGGCCTCCCTTCACCTCCCGGCAGCCACCTGAGGTTTTGGCCGCGCTGCGTGCAGGGGCAGTACCGATGAAGGGAGAACTGTTCAGGGTCACCGTGGCGGCCCGCGCGCAGATGGATCCAGCCACGGCATGGGCTACCGCAACATCCAGGGCAACGTTTAGCCAGGGCCAAGTCTTGAGCGCCGCTAGGGGGAACAGTCCACGGTCAGGCGATGCACTTTACGCAACGGTATGCGGCTCCTGTTCGACAGGATCCCCCATGTCCGCTCCTTCGCTGCCGGTCTCTTCGTCGAGGCCGGCAGCCGGGATGAGCAGGCCGCCAAGGCCGGCTTGACGCACCTGCTGGAGCACATGCTGTTTCGCGGCACAGAGCTGCGGAGCGGCAGGGGACTGTCGGAGGCCGTCGACGGCCTCGGCGCGGAACTCAATGCCTTTACCACCCGCGAACATATCTGCGTGCTGGCCCGCGGCATCGACACCCGGTTTGAGGCGGTCATCCGGTTGCTGGCTGAGGTCTGGCAGCTGCCCGCGCTCGCTGGGACGGACCTGGAGCTCGAGCGCAGGGTGGTCCTGCAGGAACTCACCGCCTATGCTGAAGACGGTGAGGATCTGGCCCAGGACCTGTTCATGGCAGCGGCCTGGCCAGGGCATGGCCTAGGCCGTGGTGTCCTGGGTGCGCCACAGACCGTAGCCGCCATCACTATAGACGACCTCCGCTGGCGGCATGCACAGGTCAGGGGCACCCGCGGGGCCGTCCTATCCATCGCTGGCAACGTGGATGACGCTGCGGTCGAACTAGTGGCTGAGGTCTTTCAGGCGAACGGGCCCGGCGACAGCCGCCCGCTGCAGCCCCCGGTTTTCTCCCCGGGCGCCTGCGGACGAGTGGTCGCCGGCGAACAGGTGCATCTCTGCCTTGGCGGGCTGGGGGCCCCGGCAGGGCATCCCGACCTCTACGCCCTGGAGGTGCTGGGCTGCCTGCTGGGGGGCGGACCCAGCTCAAGGCTGTTTACGCAGGTCAGGGAAGAACGGGGCTACGCCTACGACATCTACGCTCATCCCATCGCTTGCCTGGACGGCGGCCTGTTCATGGTCTCTACGGCCTGTGGACCGGCCGACGCCCGCGACGTGACTGCCATTATCAGCGACGCCTTGGCCGACATCGCGGCCGGCGGGGCGTCGGCGGACGAACTGAGCAGGGCCAAGACGCAGCTCGAAGCCGAGGTGCTGATGGGCCTGGAGAGCCCCCACCTCAGGATGCAGCGAGCCGCACAGGACGAGGTGTACCTGGGCCGGGAGGTCCCGATGGCCGAGTTCCTGGCCGCGCTGGAAGCGGTGTCCCCGGACGATGTAGGGCGGGTCGCCGGGCGTGTGGCTGAGGGCTTGGCCCTGGGTGTGGCCGGCCCTGACCGCGCGGTAAGGCTCATGACCGAGGGCAAGGGAGGGGTCAGGCATGGACAAGCTTGAGCACATCTTCCAACTCCAGGCCAGCTTCGACGAGGACTTGGCCCGAAGGCGCAAACTCGCGTTCACTCAGCGGGAGTGGGTGCTCCGGGAAGTCCTGGCAATCGTGGCGGAGCTGGGCGAGCTCCTGGAGGCCGCCAGCTTCAAGTGGTGGAAGGATGAGCAACCCATTGACCGTGAAGCGGTAAGGGGCGAACTCGTCGACATCCTGCATTTTTTCACTGCTGCCTGTCTCAAGGTCGGCATCAGCGCAGAGGAGCTATACCAAGGCTATCTGGTCAAGAACGCCGAGAACTTTCGGCGCCAGGACGGCGATACCGGCCGCGCCGGATACAAGAGCGGGTGACGCGGGCCTGAGCATAAGCCCTCCAGCCTAGCGGGATATTATCAAGGAACCAACCTGCAAGGAGGGCGTTAGCATGGCCGAGTACAAGACAGTCGTCGGCGTGTTCAAGTCGGAGGGCCAGGCCGAGAAGGCCGTGTCCCAGCTCAGAAGGCACGACGTCGACCAGCGTGAGATCTCTATCGTGGCCAAAGATAGGAGAGGCCAAGGCGGCGGAGGCGATCGCGAAGGCCGGCAGGGTGGCATGACCAGCCTCGCCGGCGAAGACATCGGCGAAGGTGTCACAGCTGGAGGCGCCATCGGCGGCCTAGCAGGATTGCTCGTAGGTGCGGGGGCGCTGGCCATCCCAGGGCTTGGCCCCATCATCGCTGCTGGTCCTATCGCTGGGGCCTTGTCCGGTGCGGTCACCGGAGGCATCGCGGGTGGGCTGGTAGACTTCGGCATCCCCGAGGAGCGGGGACGTGAGTACGAGGAAGAGGTCCGGCGCGGGAATATCCTGGCCGTCGCTAAAGTGAGCAGGGACAAGGCTGATCGGGCCGCTCAGATCCTCCGCGAGAACGGCGCGGAGTCCGTGGAGGTACACGAGCCCAAGTCCCATTGACAACCCGGACCAGGTGTGCTAAAGTACGGAACAAGCTGTGACAGGCGACAGGCGGGGCGAACCGCAGCCGACAGGCTCGGTTC
>JBFMBV010000003.1:0-107796 GCA_040755005.1 Bacillota bacterium | reverse complement strand
GGAGGCGCGCGCAGCGGGTGTGATCCTCGGTCTGCACCACACGGACCTGGTCTTCCTAGGGTACCCCGACCGCGGCCTCGAACGCCTCTGGCGCGGCCACTGGGACTTGGCCAGGCCGTACACTTCACGGTACACCCGGGTCGCCCAGTCGCCGTACCCGAACTCCTACCGCGAGTCGGCCCCTTATGCCGCCAACGCCGTCGTCGCTGACCTGATTGCCTTGCTCAGGGACTTCGCCCCCACGGCTATCGTGGGGCCGCACCCCAACGACGCCCATCCGGACCATTGGGCCAGCCATTGCCTGCTGATGGTGGCCTTGGCGGAGCTGGCCGGCGCCGGGGTGCCTGCCGGTGAGGCACCCCACTATCTCTACCTCGTGCATCGGGGGCGTTGGCCCACGCCGAGGGGGGCCAGACCGGAGCTTGACCAGGCGCCTCCCCGTAGCTTGTTGGGCCTGGACACCGAGTGGGCCGTCTTCCATCTGGACCAGGGGGCGGTGGCAACCAAGCACGACGCCATCAAGAGCCACCACAGCCAGGTGGCGGTGATGGGCCGCTACCTCATGTCCTTCACCAGGCGGACCGAGTTGTTCGGGCGCCTGCCTCCCCTGCCCGCCCACCGCTTCGGGGAGGATGCCCCTCCCGACTGGGCGGCGGTCCCCCCGGTGGTTCGCAGCCCGCAACGGGACACCCTGCCCCGCCGCCTGGAGGGCGCGGCCGACATCAAGTCCCTCTATCTGGCCGTGAGGGGTGAGGACCTTCTGATCCGCGTGGTCGTAAGAGGCAATCTGCTGGCGGATGTGACCTACAGGATCGGCTTGGCCGCTTTTGGCGGCGAACGCAGCCGCGGGGAGAGCGTGTTCGAGCTTAGCCTGCGCGAGGGCCACACACCCCGGTTGAAGGATGCGCAGGGCCAGGTGCACGTGGCCCCGGTCCTCGCTACCTTCAGAGCTACTGCGGTCGAAGCATCCTTGCCCCTGCGCGCCCTGGGGAGGCCAGCGCGCCTGATGGCCTGCGCCGAGACGGTGGTAGCCTTTGTGACTGTGGACCGGACGGCTTGGCGGACGGTCATCCTGCCTGTCATCCCAGCGGAGGTGTGCTAACGGTGACGATTTACTGGGAGCAAGCCGGCCATGTCAACACCGCAGCGACAGCCAAGGCGGCCGCCACCCGGTGCCGGGAGTTAGGCCTTACCCATCTCGTGGTGGCCTCAAACACTGGCGCCACGGCCCGGCACTTCCTGGGCCAGGGATTGACGGTCGTGATGGTCACCCATCACGTTGGGTTCAAGGGCCCTGGTGTGGATGAGCTTGAGCCAGCGGTACGAGCGGAGCTCGCTGCTGCAGGCGTCAAGATCCTCACCACCACCCACCTGTTTGGCAACGTGGAGCGGGCCGTCATCGGCAAGTTCGGCGGCGCTTACCCAGGGGCCCTGATTGCAGGCGCCTTGCGCGCGTTTGGGGAGGGCACCAAGGTTTGCCTGGAGATCGCGGTGATGGCCTTGGATGCAGGCCTGATCCCCTATGGAGTGGACGTGGTGGCGGTCGCCGGGAGTGGGGGAGGCGCGGACACGGCGATCGTAGTGCGGCCCGCCCACGCCCGGGACTACTTCGACACCTGGGTGCCGGAGATCATCGCCAAGCCCCGGAGCCGGGAACGTGCTTGATCTGAGCGCACTGGCGGGCCTGCCGATCTGCCTCGCCGCCGACGGCACCCTGGCGCTGTCCGGGGATGTGGCCTGGGGCGATCAGGGCGTCAGGACGCTGGCTGACCTGGTCCCCGTGGGCCTGTGCCCACCCGCTGACGGCGCTGGCTCAGTAGCGTACCGCATGTACAGGGGGCTGGCGCTGGCAGCACACAGGCCCCTGTTCGAGTCCAAGCGCTTGCGCTACGACCTCACCATCCTGTGCGGGGACGGAGGCGGGGAGCCCGTCCGGACCTTCGGCCACACCCACCCCCCCGGCTACGGTGAGGTCTATCAGGTGTTGGCCGGGGTGGCGTGCTTCCTGCTCGAGTGGCGCGACCCGCCGCGTTGCGTCGCCGTGACCGCAGAACAGGGCCAAGCGGCGTATATCCCGCCCGGCTACGGGCATGTCACGGTGAACGCCGGGCCGGGGAGCCTGGCCCTGGCCAACCTGGTGTCGGTCGAATTCGACTCGTGCTATGACTGGTACCGGGAGCGGGGCGGCCCGGCCTTCCACCCGGTGAGGGCCGCAGGCAGCCTGGCCTGGGTCGCCAACAGCCGTTGCCTGCAGTTGCCCCAGTTGGAGCGCGCCCTGGCCGCGCAGTCTGAATGGAGCTTCGCCTGCAAGTCGTTGTACCAGGCATTCCTCGCTGCGCCGGAAAGTTTCGCTTTCCTACAGGGCGCTGGATAATGTGGTTGAACTTGCCGCCAGGAAGCCGGTCGGCGGTGGCGAAAGCCAACCTACTATGTTGATGCGTGCAATGCGTGCCCTGTACAGCAGGCTGCTGTGGACAAGCCTCGCTGCAGCCGCCATGGTGGCAGTGGTGGCCGTGTCGCCCGCCGCCTGGATGACCCCCGGGCAGGCCCGGGGGCCCGCGCCGATGGCCCAGTTCGAGGCGGACGAGGCCCAGGTCGCCCAACGCCCGCGAGGCGCGGTGCGGGTGATGAGCTTCAACATCCGGCACGGAGCCCGCGACGACGGTTCCCCGGACCTTGAGGGGGTCGCGCAGGCCATCCGGACCTGGGGACCCGACGCAGTGGCCCTGCAGGAAGTGGACGTCGGGCTGCCGCGGAGCGGTTTCCGCCACCAAGCTGCTGCACTGGCCGCCAACCTCGGGATGGAGTCCCGCTTCGCCCCGGCCATGGGGGCGAGCTGGTCCGGATACGGGAACGCCGTACTCTCCCGGTGGCCGATCTCCGAGTTCCGTGCTATACCCCTGGGAGGTGGGCTCGAGCCCCGCGGGGCCGCCATAGCCACCATTGAGGCCCCCTCAGGGCGGTTCCGGCTGGTCTCGGTGCACCTGGGCTTGAGCGTCTCCGACCGAACGGCACAGGTGGCGGCCCTCATTGAACGTTTGCCCCGGGGCCTGCCCCTGGTGTTGGCGGGGGATTTCAACGCCTTCCCGGACGCCCCTGAACTGGAGCCGATCCTGGCGGAGCTGCGCGACGCCGGGGCGGGCGGGCAGCCGACTTTCCCTGCGGCTGCCCCGCGGGCACGCCTCGACAGGGTGTTCCTCACGGTGGACTGGGGAGTGCTCGCGCTGGCTGTGGGCGGTTCCGGCCCCTCTGACCACTTGGCGGTCATCGCCGACCTCGAACCCAGCGGGGCCCCGTAGGCTTAGGTCGGCGGGGCGCGCTGCAGCTATGAAATAAGCTTCGCCTGTTAACCCTAGGGGCATGAAGCTATTTGCGGACTATCACACCCACACAACGTACAGCCATGGCCGCGGTTCAGTCGCCGACAACGTCCTCGCCGCCAAGGGGGCCGGGCTGACCGCAGTGGCCGTCACCGATCATGGTCCAGGCAGCCTCCCGTGGCTCGGCGTACGGGAGCTGGAGGATTTCGAGGCTATCTCCGCCGAGGCCGCTGCACTGACGGCCCTGCTGAGCGGGATGCGCGTGCTGTCCGGGGTCGAGGCCAACGTCATCAGCGTGGCTGGCACCCTGGATGTGCCTCCCAACGTCATCGCGGAGCTCGACGTCCTGCTGGCGGGCCTGCACCCCACGGCCATCCCGGCCTCCCTGGGCGACGCCTGGAAGCTCATCGGCCTGAACGGCTTGCGCCGGTTCAGCCCGGGCCTCGCCCGCCGGGCGAGGCTGGAGAACACCAAGGCCCTGGTCGAGTGCGTCTATCACTATGATGTGGACATCGTGACCCATCCGGGCCTCCAGCTGCCCATCGACACGGCGGAACTGGCCAGGGCGGCGGCGGCCCGTGACACGGCCCTTGAGATCAACTGCTCGCACGGGCACATGACCGCAGAGTTCGTACGCGTGGCCGCCAAGGCCGGCGCCAGCTTCGCCATCAACAGCGACGCCCACCGCCCGCAGGACGTGGGCAGGCTTGAACGCGGGCTGTCCATCGCCAGGCAGGCCGGGCTCAGGGCGGACCAGGTCATCAACGCCGTCCCGGGTCCAGAGTCCAGACGGGATAGGAGGTCGGGCCATGCACGAGTTCCGGCTCGTCATCATCACCGGCCTGTCAGGGGCCGGCAAGAGCCAGGCAGCCCGGGCCTTGGAGGATCTGGGCTTCTTCTGCATCGACAACCTTCCGCCTACCCTCTTGCCGAAACTGGTGGAGCTGTGCGGCCAAACCGGCGGCAGCCTGACCAAAGTCGCCTTGGTCATTGACGTGCGGGGCCGCGAGCTGTCCAGCCTCGACGAGACCCTGGCGAGCCTGGACGCCGTTGAGGCCCCATACAGCATGGTCTTCCTTGAGGCGGACGCCGAGACTCTGGTGAGACGGTTCAAAGAGACCCGCCGCGCCCACCCGTTGAGTTCCGCCCAGGGGGGGCTGATGGAGGCCGTGGCGGAGGAGCGGCGGCTGCTGGCGGGGGTCAGGGCCAAGGCCGACATCGTGATCGATACCTCCGACCACACCCCCCAGCGGCTGCGGCAGGAGATCGGCCAGCTCGTGTCCGGCGACTGGGAACAACGTTTGGTGATCCATGTGGTCACCTTCGGTTACAAGCACGGCGTCCCGCTCGATGCGGACCTTGTGTTCGATGTCCGCTTCCTGCCGAACCCCCACTACATCGAAGCCCTGCGTCCCCTGGATGGCCACGCGGCCCAGGTCCAGAGCTATGTCATGCGGCCCCCTGTCGCCAAGCAGTTGGTGCGTAGGCTGCTCAGCCTGGTGCAGTTCATGTTACCGCACTTCGGCGGCGAGGGCCGCACCGATTTGGTGATCGCCATCGGTTGCACGGGAGGGTACCACCGGTCGGTGGTGGTCAGCCTGAAGCTGGCCGCCGCTTTAAGGAAGACAGGGCACAGGGTGGTCCTCACCCACCGTGACCTTGAGCTTAACCCAAGGGCGTGTCCCCAGTGAACCTGTTGAAATGGATGTACCCGGGACTGAAGGTGAAACGGTGGTTCGTCCTGTTCCTGGCAGGCGTGCTGGTGGCCGCCGTGGGACTGGCCATGTTCGCTGGTAGGCGATTGCTGGGCGCAGTGGAGCTTAACCTCACCGACTTACTGGGGGCCTTGACCGGCCGGTTCGTCCCCAGGCGCCTCACGGGCGCCGCTGTGGCCGTCACAGGGCTGGGGATCGCGGTCTTTGCCGTCCAGCGGCTGGTCCTGACCGTGATCCAGGCCGTTTCGCCAAGGGGCGGGCGACGCCTCGGCGAGTTGTTGTTCGAGCGCCGCCAGCTGGAACGCGGGCCGCGCTTGGTCGTCGTCGGCGGGGGCACCGGCCTGCCAGTGCTGCTCAGGGGACTGAAGGAGCATACGGCGAACCTTACCGCGATCGTGACCGTGGCCGATGACGGCGGCAGTTCCGGCAGGCTGCGGGGTGAGTTGGGGGTGCTCCCGCCCGGGGATGTCCGTAACTGCCTCGTCGCCCTGGCGGACCGCGAGCCGGTGATGGAACGGCTGTTCCAATACAGGTTCGGCTCCGGGGAGGGTCTGGCGGGACACAGCTTCGGCAACCTGTTCATCGCGGCCATGTCCGCGCTGCATGGCGACTTCCAGGGCGGAGTGAAGGAGGCCAGCCGCGTCCTGGCCGTACGGGGCCAGGTCCTCCCTGCGACACTCAGCAGCGTGGTGCTGTGCGGCCAGCTCGCCGACGGGACCGTGGTCAGGGGCGAAACGGCCATCCCTGCACAAGGAAAGGACATCGTCCGCGTCTGGCTGGAGCCTGACTGCGCAGCAGTGCCTGATGCCATCGAAGCCATCAGGGCCGCGGACGCCGTCGTCATCGGGCCGGGGAGCCTCTATACCAGCATCATCCCCAACCTGCTCGTCAAGGGGATGGCCGCCGCCCTCAGGGAAGCCCAGGGGCCCATCGTGTATGTGGCCAACATCATGACCCAGCCCGGGGAGACCACAGGCTACAGCGTGGGGGGGCACATCCGGGCCATACGGCGGCACGCCGGCGAAGGGCTCATCAGTCATGTGCTCTTGAGCACCAGCGCCGTGAAGCCTGAGCTGCTGGCCCGGTACGCCAAGGAAGGGTCGCAGCTCGTTCCGGTCAGTTCCCGGGAGCTGGAGGAGCTAGGGGTGCGGGCGCTGCGCGCGCCGTTGCTGGCTGCGGGGGAGCTAATCCGCCACGACCCCGGCCTGCTGGCCGAGGCGGTGCTGCGCTTGGTCCAGCAGGCCAGGACGGCTGCCGGGACGCCGGGCATCGCTCGGTACACCCTGGGCGAGCGGCTGCGGCGCCTGTGAGGGAGGGTGGGCCGTGTCTTTCAGCGAGGCGGTGAAGGGCGAGCTCGCCCGGGTCAGGCCGGGCAGGCCCTGCTGCGCCCTGGCGGAGCTGGCTGGCGTGGCCCGGACAGCCGGGAGCCTGCATAACCTGGGCGGGCTTAGCAGCCTGAGGATCTCAACGGAGCACGCGGCGGTTGCCAGGAAGGCATACAAGCTGGCCAAGGGCCTAGGGGTTGCCACCATCGGCGTCAAGCGCCCCTTGCGGCTCAGGAAGCAGATGCTGTACGTGGTGGAGCTGCCCTTCCCCTGGGATGGGGATATACCCGTACGGCTGGGGTTCAAGCCTGAGGGGGACGCTCCCGCGCCTGACAAGGGTTGTTGCCAGCGGGCCTTCATGCGGGGCCTGTTTCTGGGCGGGGGGTTCATCGCTAGCCCGGGCAGGCCCCATCACTGGGAGGTGGCCCTGGAGAACCCAGGCGTGGCAGAGTCCGTGGCGGGGATGCTCAGCGCCAGGGGCATACCGGCCAGGGTGGCCAGACGTAAGGGTAGGCACATCGTGTACATGAAGGATGGGGACTCCATCGGCGATTGGCTGGCTTTCGTCGGGGCTGCCAGGTCCAGGCTGGACTTGGAGGAGGGCAGGGTGATAAAAGGCATGCGCAACCAGGTCAACCGGGTGGTCAACTGCGACAATGCCAACCTGTCCAAGCAGGTGGAGGCGTCCATGCGGCAGACCCGGGCCATCGAGACCCTGCGCGACAGGGTCGGCTTAGAGAACCTCCCCCGCGCGCTACGCGAGGCGGCGGCCCTGCGCCTGGAGCACCCCGAGGCCACCTTGGCGGAACTCGGTAAGCTGTTCGAACCGCCCCTGGGCAAGTCCGGCGCCAACCACCGCCTGAAACGCCTGCTGGACCTGGCCTCCCGACAGGGGAGGCGCCCCTCACGGCAAGGGCAACAGGGCCCCGGCGGCGCCCGCCAGGATGAGCAGGGGGATGGGATGCACTGCGGTGACGGTCAGGGCGACGAACATGACGGCCGCCAGCGCTAGGCCCCAGACGTCCGTCACGGTGTCCCTGGCGATAGACATGGCGGCCGAAGCGATCAGGGCGATCGCGGCCGGGCGCAGGCAGGAGAAGAGTGACCGCACCCTGGGTGCGCGCTGGTGGCGGAGGATCACCCCGGCCAAGGCGATGATGACGATGAACGACGGCAGGACCACTCCCAGGGTGGCCACGACCGACCCTGCCAGGCCGGCAGTCCGGTACCCGACGTATGTGGCGGCGTTCACGGCGATGGGGCCCGGGGTTAGCTCAGCCAAGGCCACGACATCGACGAACTCCGCCGGCGTGAGCCAAGCCCTGGCCGTGACCATCTCCCGCTCAATCAGGGCCAGGGTGGCATAGCCGCCGCCGAAGGCAAACAACCCGATCTTGAAGAACCCGCTCAGCAGCCCCCAGTAGATCCCCATAGTCCCCTCCCCTCTCAGCGCGCCAGGCTGAGCCCCGCCGCGGCGGCCCCCAGCAGGTACCAGATGGGATGCACCCCCAGGACCAGTAGGAGGGGCAGTCCGACGGCGAACACCAGCGCTGCCCGGGGGGTGGTGATAGCCCTGCGGCCGAGCTTGACCACGGCCGTGAGCACCAGGGCGAACACCGCGGGCCTGATGCCGCGAAAGATTCGTTCCACCAGGGGGTGATCCCGCAAGGCCGTGAAGACCGAGGCCACGGCCAGCATCACCAGGAAGGACGGGACCACCACGCCCAGCCCCGCCGCCACAGCGCCGCTGACGCCTCTCAGCTTATACCCGGTGAACAAGGCGCTGTTGACTGCGATCGGTCCCGGCGCTGTCTGGGACACCGCCACGATGTCCAGGAACTCGTCTTCACCCACCCAGGGTCGGGCGAGCACGACCTCACGCCTGATCAGCGGCAGCATGGCGTAACCGCCGCCGAAAGTGAACAGGCCGATACGGAAGAACACGCCGAACAGCGTGGCTAGCCCCGGTTCCACGCTTTTGTTCCTCCTTATGCAGGACATTTAGGCACTCCGCCGAATACCCGCGGTTGAGCTAATGTGACATGTTGCGGCAATTTTCAGTCAGTCGGGCGCGGGCGCGGCACCCAGAAGCGATTGCATGAGCATACATACAACTGCATACTTATCCCTGTTGGGCCTCGGGGTCTCTTTGCTGTATATGCAGTTCATACCTTCTCCCTGCCTCTGACTAACCGCGGTGACCTAATCATTCTCGCCCATTTCCAGGTGGGTGTCAACGCCAACGGGGACCGGACCGGTAGAGGCCCGGTCTTTGTGTTCCGGTTCATGAACGCGGTCACAAGAAAGAGGGGATTGCGGTGAGACCGATCGACCTGGGGGCGCTGGAGACCGGCAGGAAGGCCCTGCTCGACCGGGTGAGGCGGGAGAGCGGCGAGGACCCGGCGTCCTGCTACCAGTGCGGCACCTGCTCCGCAGGGTGCCCCCTGTCCTTCGCCCTCGACTACCAGCCCAGGCAAATCATGCGTTTGTTGCAGTTGGGGTTGGGCGATGAGGCGTTGCGTAGCCGCACCATCTGGCTGTGCGCGTCCTGCGCTACCTGTTCGGGCCGCTGCCCTAGGGGGATCGACGTGGCGCGTGTCATGGATTCCCTGCGGATCTTCGCAGGCCGTGACCGCCTGCCGGTTAAGGAGCGTACGGTCAAGCTGTTCAACAAGATCTTCCTGACATCGGTGCAGGCCTTCGGCAGGCTGCATGAGATGGCCCTGGCCGGGCTGTTCAACGCCTTCAGCCTGCAGCCCTTCAAGGATATGGAGCATGTCCCCTCCCTGGTGCGTAAGGGCAAGCTCTCGCCCTTGCCCCACCGGGTCAAAGGGATCAGGCAGGTGCGGGCGATCTTCCGCCGCGCCCGCCGCCTGGAGGAGGTCAAGTGATGAAACTCGCCTATTACCCGGGGTGCTCCCTGTCGTCGACCGCCCGCGAGTACGGCGAGTCCACCGAGGCGGTGGCGCGGGCCCTCGACATCGAACTGGTCCAGCTGCCCGACTGGAACTGCTGCGGGGCGACCTCCGCTCACTCCACCAGCCACGCCCTGTCCCTGGGGCTGCCCGCCCGGAACCTCGCCATCGCCAAGCGGGCAGGGCTGGACCTGATGGCCCCCTGCGCAGCCTGCTACAACCGGTTCGCCGCCACCGAGCACGCTGTGGTCAACGACACCCACACGCGGGAACTCGTCGGGTCGCTGCTGGGCGAGGAATACACAGGTGGCGTGAAGGTACTCAACCTGGTCACCGCCATCGCCGCTTGCGGCGAAGCGGCTGTAACGCGCCGCACCGTGCGTCCCCTCAAGGGGATCAAGGTCGCCTGCTACTACGGGTGCCTGCTGGTCAGGCCCCAGGAGGTCACCGGCCACCCCGATCCGGAGTACCCGGAGGAGATGGACCGTCTGCTGGCCGCCGCAGGCGCCGAACCCGTGGACTGGGCGTACAAGACCGAATGCTGCGGGGCCAGCCTGTCCCTGTCCAGGACCGACATCGTGCTCAAGCTCTCCCGGGACATCCTGGAGGCTGCGAGGGAGGCAGGCGCGGACTGCATCGCCACGGCCTGCCCCCTGTGCCAGACCAACCTGGACATGCGGCAGCCGAAGGCCCTGAAGATGTTCAAGCTGAACTACCGCCTGCCGGTGTTCTTCTTCACGCAGTTGCTGGGACTGGGATTTGGACTTGGCCCCGGTGAACTAGGTCTGCAGCGCCACAGCGTGGACGTGATGCGCTTCGTCCGCGCACGGCGGTTGGCGTGACTGAGGCCAGGAGAGGGATGAGCGCATGAGAAGGATCGGCGTGTTCGTCTGTTGGTGCGGCGCCAACATCGGGGGTAAGGTCAACGTACCCGCGGTGGTGGAAGCGGCGCGCACCTTCCCCAACGTGGTCTACGCTGAGGACAACAAGTATACTTGCTCTGAGCCAGGCCAGGCCGCGATCAGGTCCAAGGTAACCGAGCTCAAGCTGGACAGGGTCGTCGTGGCCTCCTGCTCCCCGAGGATGCACGAGCTGACTTTCCAGAAGACCGTTGAGACCGTAGGGGTCAACCCCTTCTTGTTCGAGATGGCCAATATCCGGGAGCACTGCTCCTGGTGCACCCCGGACAAGGCCGCCGCCACGGAGAAGGCCATCGCTCTGGTCAGGACGGCCGTGGCCAAGGCCGTAATGAACGATCCGCTGCAGCCCTTCCCCATCCCTGTGACCCCGCGGGCGCTGGTGATCGGCGGCGGCATCGCCGGCATCCAGGCAGCCCTGGACGTCGCCGACACTGGCATCGAGACGGTGCTGGTCGAACGGGACCCGTCCATCGGCGGCGTCATGGCGCAGCTTGACAAGACCTTCCCCACCCTGGACTGCTCCGCCTGTATCCTCACCCCAAAGATGGTGGACCTGGCCCGACACCCGAAGGTACGGCTCATGTCCTACGCCGAGGTGGAGGAAGTCAAGGGCTTCATCGGCAACTTCCAGGTCAAGGTCAGGCGGAAGGCGCGGTACGTGGACCTGAAAAACTGCAAGGGCTGCGGCGACTGCGCCGCCGTCTGTCCCGTCAAGGTACCCAGCGAGTACGAGGCCGGTCTCGGCCCGCGGACCGCCATCTACCGCCCCTTCCCCCAGGCTGTCCCCGGGGCCTTCACCATCGATAAGGCGGAGCGTCCCCCCTGCGTGCGCACGTGCCCTGCGGGGGTGAACGCCCAAGGGTACGTGGCCCTGGTCTCCCAGGGCAAGTTCAAGGAAGCGCTGGCGGTGGAAAAGCGGCAGAACCCCTTCCCGTCCATCTGCGGCCGGGTCTGCAACCATCCCTGCGAGACTGAATGCAATCGCGGGCAGGTTGATGTGCCCGTCTCCATCTGTGCCATCAAGCGTTTCATCGCCGATACAGTCTATGCTGACGGTAGCGAGGAGCCTGTGCTGCCCGCCTCGGCCAAGGACGAACGGGTGGCGGTGGTCGGTTCGGGCCCTGCCGGACTGGCTTGCGCACACAGCCTGGCCCTGGAGGGCTACCCCGTGACGGTGTTCGAGGCCCTCCCCAAGCCGGGCGGGATGCTCCGCTACGGCATTCCCGAGTACCGGCTGCCCAAGGCCGTCCTCGACCGGGAGATCGACCAGGTCAGGCAGCTGGGCGTGGAGATCCAGACCAACGCCGCCCTGGGGAAGGATTTCTCCCTGACTGACCTTAAGGCCCGCGGATATGCCGCGGTCTTCATCGCCACCGGCGCCCACAAGGGGCAGAGCATGGGCGTGCCAGGCGAGGACGCTACGGGCTGCGTGGACGGCATCACCTTCTTGCGGGATGTGGGCCTGGGCAAGCCCATGGACCTGGACGGGCGCGTGGTGGTGGTCGGCGGCGGCAACACCGCCGTGGACGCTGCCCGCAGCGCCCTGAGGCTGGGGGCCAGGGACGTCATCATCCTCTACCGCAGGACCCGGGCCGAGATGCCCGCCAACTCCTGGGAAGTGGACGAGGCAGTCCATGAGGGCGTCAAGCTGCACCTCCTGGCGGCACCGGTGGCAGTGACGGTCCGTAACGGTCGGGTGGCGGGCCTGAAGTGCATCCGCATGGAGCTCGGCGAACCCGACGCCAGCGGGCGCAGGCGCCCAGTGCCCATCGCGGGATCCGAGTTCGACCTGCCCGCCGAGTACGTCGTCACCGCCGTGAGCCAGTCGCCGGACACCGGCTTCGCCGACGGCGTCCTCGAGCTGAGGCGCGGCGGTATCATCGCCGCCAACCCGGTCACCCTGCAGACGTCAGTTCCCGGCGTGTTCGCCGGCGGCGATGCCGTCAAGGGCCCAGCCACGGTGGTGGAGGCCATCGCCGACGGCAACCGCGCCGCCAACGCCATCGGATTGTATCTGCGGGCAGAGGCCCCCGAGGCCAGCGCGGCCGCTTTGGCCGATCAGCCCCAGACGGGCAAGCCCTTCACCATCCCCAAGGATGTGGCCAAAGTCCCCCGGGCCGTCATGCCCACCCTGGAGCTGTCGCGGCGTAGGCGCAACTTCACAGAGGTGGAGCTGGGCCTGGACGCCGAGGCGGCCATGGCTGAAGCCGCCCGGTGCCTGAACTGCGGTATCTGCTGCGAATGCCGCGAGTGCGAACGCGCCTGCGAGCCTAAGTGCATCGACCACAGCATGCAGGACGAGACGGAGACCATCGAGGTGGGCTCCATCATCGTCGCCACCGGGTTCAAGCCGATGGATCCCGTCGCCTATGGCGAATACGGCTACCGCCGTTATCCCGATGTCATCACCAGCCTCGAGTTTGAGCGGATGTGTGGGGCCAGCGGGCCTACCAGCGGGCAGATTCTGCGCCCGTCCACGGGCAAGCCCCCCCACACGGTGCTCTTCATCCAGTGCGTGGGGTCCAGGGACGAGGGCAAGCGGGGCCACCAGTATTGCAGCAAGACTTGCTGCATGTACACGGCCAAACATGCTGAGCTGGTGATGGACCGGGTGCCCGGCGCCACCACCTACGTCTGCTACATGGACGTGCGGACCCCCGGCAAGGGCTACGAGGAGTTCTATCGCCGCACCAGCGAGGAGTACGGGGCTCGTTACATCCGGGGCAGGGTGGCCAAGGTCCAGCCGAATGGCGACGGGCTGCGGGTCCGGGTCGAGGACACCCTGGCGGGCAGGCCGCTGGACGTCCAGGTCGACCTGGTCGTGCTCGCCACGGCCATGGAACCCCAGGCGGACAGCATGGACCTGGCGCGTGTGCTCAAGGTTGGGTACGACGCCGATGGTTTCTTCACCGAGGCCCACCCCAAGCTCAGGCCAGTGGAGACCAACACCGGCGGGATCTTCCTGGCCGGCACCTGCCAGGGGCCTAAGGATATCCCCGAGACCGTCGCCCAAGCCAGCGCCGCCGCGGTCAAAGCCGTGGCCCTGCTAAGCAAGGACAAGCTGCTGGCGAGCCCGATCGTGTCCTACGTCAACGAGACGCTGTGCGCCGGGGACTTCTTCTGCCAGCCCATCTGCCCCTACGGGGCCATCGAGGAGAAGGAGCTCGCGGAACGGATCGCGGGCAGGCCGGTCACCCGCAAGGTCGCCTCGGTGAACACCGGCCTGTGCCAGGGCTGTGGCGCCTGTACGGTGGCGTGCCGTTCAGGTGCGATCAACCTCAAGGGGTACACCAATGAACAGCTCCTCGCGGAGGTGGATGCGGTATGTCTCAAGTAGGGACGGCGGCAGGCTGGGAGCCGACCATCGTGGCCTTCTGCTGCAACTGGTGTTCCTACGCCGGAGCCGACCTGGCGGGGATCAGCCGTCTGGCGTATCCGGCGAGCCTACGCATCATCCGCGTCCCCTGTTCGGGGCGGGTCAACCCCCACTTTGTGCTCCGGGCCTTCCAGCGGGGTGCCGACGGAGTGTTGGTGGCAGGGTGCCATCCCGGGGACTGCCATTACACCACAGGCAACTACTTCACGCGCCGGCGCTACCTGTTGATGCAACGGCTGCTGGAGTACGCCGGGGTCAACCCGGGACGCTTCGAGGTCAAGTGGATCTCTGGTTCCGAGGGACCCAAGTTTGCCCAGGCCGCCCGGGAGATCACTGCGCGGGTCAGGGCCCTCGGCCCGAACCGGGAAATGAGGGATGAGGCATGAAGGACAATACCGCGCCGCTCCGGGACAAGGCCCGCGCCCTGCTCGCGGACAAGGCGGCCTGTGTCATCGGCCACGCCCGCGACCGGGACGGGCTCCGCGCCCGGCCCCATTTCGCCAAGGATGAGCGGGGCGTGGGCGCCCTCATCCTGGATGCTACCTGCCACCACAACCTGGCCAAGTACCTGCTGGACTACCCCTACCTGGAGGCCAAGGTTGGCATCGTGCTAAAGGGCTGCGACGCGCTGGCCCTGGAACGGCTAGTGGCGGACAGGCGGGTGGACAGGGCCAAGGTGGTGCCCATCGGCGCGCCGTGCGCGGGCATGGCGGACCCGGTCAAGCTTCAGGCCCTGTTTCCGGGAGGAGTGACCGCGGTGGCCTCGGGTCCCGACGGGTTCACCGTCACCACCGCAGCCGGCAGACAGCCACCGGCGCCCAGGGCCGGGCTGCTGCTCGAGCGCTGCCAGGCCTGCCACCAGGCGACCCCGCCCGACACCGAGCTCCTCGCCGAGCCTGTGGCGGCCCCGACGGTCGGCCCCGCGGCGGAAGTGGCACGGATCTCCGCCCTGCCGCCCGCGGACAGGCTCAGCTTCTGGCAGGGCCAGTTTTCCCGGTGCATCCGCTGCTATGCCTGCCGTAATGTCTGCCCGGCCTGTAGCTGCCGCGAGTGCGTGTTCGACCAGTTCCAGCCGAACTGGCTCGGGCGGCGGACCGGCCTGGCCCAGACACAGGTCTTCCACTTAACCCGCGCCTTCCATGTCGCCGGCCGGTGCGTCGACTGCGGCGAGTGTGACCGCGTCTGCCCGGTGGGCCTGCCCTTGTCGGCCCTCAACCGCAAACTCCTGCAGGACGCAGGGGAGCTGTTCAAGCTGGCAGAGCCGTGGCGCCCTGGCACGACTGAGCCCCTGGGGACCTATAAGCTCGATGACCCTGAGGAGTTCATGTGATGGAGGTGGCCGCATGACCGAGACAGTGAGATTGACCGGCCAGGGGCTCGAGCAGCTCCTGGGTGCGGCCGCAGGGGCCACGGGCGGCCTTGTGGCTCCGGTGACTGAGGACGGCCAGGTGCTGTTCAGGCCAGTCAGGGAGGCCAGGCGGTTCGACTACATCAACGCCGTCACCCCACCCAAGGACTTCTGGTTCCCCCAGACGGAGCGGCTGTTCAAGTTCAAGACCGTGCCCGCGGTGGCCCTCGAGCAGGCTGCGGACCCTGCCCAGCGGGTCGTGTTCGGGGTACGCCCCTGCGACCTGAAGTCCCTGGTCATCCTGGATGCGGTGATGGCCACCGGGGAGTTCGAGGACGACTACTATGCGCAGCAGCGGTCCGCCACGACGGTCATCGGGGTTGCCTGCACGGGTGCCGGCCCCCACTGTTTTTGCACGGCCATGGGCGTCACCCCCGGCGACGAGGCCGGCGCCGACCTCATGCTGTACCCGGACGGTGACGGGTTCCTGGGCCGTGCCGTGACCGGGCGGGGCGCCGCACTCACCGCCGCCCATGCGGGCTGCTTCGCCGCTGCTGACCCTGCCGCCGTGGCGGCCGCTGCTGCCGCTGCTCGGAAGCTCGTCCCGCCCCTGGCGGGGCGCCTGGATGTCGATGGGTTGAGGGAGCGGTTCGCCGACAACTGGGACTCCCACATCTGGGGTGAAGCCGCCCAGCGGTGCTTGGGCTGCGGGCTGTGCACGTACCTCTGCCCGACCTGCTACTGCTTCGGGGTCAGCGACGAGGTCCGGCAAGGCCAGGGTGTCCGGATGCGGTGCTGGGACAGCTGCATGTTCTCGGACTTCGTCCGCATGGCGGGCGGGCACAACCCCCGCCCGGGCAAGCTCGAGCGGGTGCGCCAACGGTTCCTGCACAAACTCCGGTACTTCCCGGCCAGGCATGCTGAACTGGCCTGTACCGGCTGCGGCCGGTGCGTAGCGAAGTGCCCGGTGGGCGTGCATGTCCCCGAGCTGATCATGCTGGACAGGGAGGCGCGCTGACATGCCGGACCTGCTCAAGCCCAACCTCGCCACCGTCACCAAGATCACCAGCGAGACGGCGGCCAACGATGTCAAGACGTTCAAGGGGGTCTTCCAGGATCCCGGGGTAGCTGCCGACTTCGCCTATGCTTCCGGCCAGTGCGCTATGGTGTCGGTCCTCGGGGTGGGGGAGTGCATGATTTCCATCACGTCCACGCCGACCCGCGCCGGGTTCCTCGAGTTCAGCATCAAGCGCACCGGCAGGGTCACCGACGCCTTGCACGAGCTCAACGAGGGGGAGACTATCGGCGTCAGGGGACCCTACGGCAACTCCTTCCCCCTAGGGCTGATGGCCGGGAAGGATCTGCGCTTCATCGGCGGCGGCATAGGCCTGGCGCCGCTTAGGTCGCTGATCAACAATGTGCTGGACAACAGGGAGCGGTATGGGGAAATCGACATCATCTACGGCGCCCGCTCCCCAGGCGACTTGGTGTTCAAGGAGGAGCTGTTCACCAACTGGCAGGGGCTCCCCCGAACCAAGGTCCACCTGACCGTGGACAAAGGCGATGCGACCTGGACAGGGCCGGTGGGATTCGTCCCTTCCTTCCTGGAGCAGTTGGCTCCTACCCCTGCCGGCGCCATCGCCATCACGTGCGGTCCCCCCATCATGATCAAGTTCGTCCTCCAGAACCTGGCCAAGCTGGGGTACACCGACGCCCAGGTCGTCACGACCCTGGAGATGAAGATGCAGTGCGGCGTGGGCAAGTGCGGGCGGTGCAACATCGGGGACAAGTACGTCTGCGTGGACGGCCCTGTCTTCACTCTCTCCCAGCTCAAGGCCCTGCCCGCTGAGTTCTGAGACTGCCGCTAGGAGGATCAAGTTGTCCCTTCGCCTGGCCGGTCTGGGGCCGGAGCTGGCCGCCGACCTATCCGCAGTTGACAGTCTGGTCCGCTCAAGCATCGAGGCCCGGCCGGGCGCCGCCGCCAGCGCGGCCCTGGAGTTGCTCGCCGCCGGCGGCAAGCGGCTCAGGCCAGTGCTCGTCTTGCTGTCGGCGCAGTGCGGCCCTGCAGGTATCGGCGGCGGGGCCCGGGCGGCGGCGGCGGCGGCGGCGGTAGAGCTGCTGCATATGGCCTCCCTGGTCCACGATGATGTGGTGGACCGGGCTTGGCTGAGGCGTTCCCGGCCAACGGTCAACGCTCGGTTCGGCGACGCCTTCGCTGTGCAGGTCGGCGACCTGCTGCTGGCCCAAGCCTTGCTGATGCTGGGGTCCGCCGGCATACCCGGCGGGCTCGTCGTGTTTGCAGAGGCGGCGGCCGGCATGGCCGGGGGGGAGTTGGCACAACTAGGCGGGATGGGGCGCCCGCGCACCCTCGGGACATACCTGAAAGTGATCTATCGCAAGACCGGGCTGCTGACCGGGGCCTGCTGCCAGCTAGGGGGGATGGCAGGCGGTTTGGCCGGGCATGCGCTGCACTCCCTAGCCAAGTATGGGCGGCGGCTGGGTGCCTCTTTCCAAGTGGGGGACGACCTGCTCGACGTGGTGGGGGATGCGGGCCTCACCGGCAAAGTGCCGGGGGCGGACCGGGCGATGGCTGTCCATACCCTGCCCGGCCTCAGCCACGGTGAGCGGGGGTTCGAACACAGGGCCCGGACCCTGTCCGCCCTGTTGGCCCAGGCCGCCCAGCGCGCCTTGGTTGCTGTGCCTCCATCCCCTGCCCGGCAGGCCCTCTGGGATGTCGCCGAGGACCTCCCCTGGAGGACGGCGTGACAGCCCGGGAGCTCAGCGCGGAGTTCTGCGAGGCCTTGGTCTTGGCCTGCGCCGCAGGCGCGCCAGCGAGTGCGGGACAGATGGTCAGGGACAGCGCGGCCGCAGCCAGGATAGCGGCAACGGCCCTGAGCGGCCACGCCGGTCCCGGTGACGGGCGCGCGTTGCTGGCCGCCGACCTGGATCTGGCCAAGGCGTTCCAGCTGATCGCCGGGTGGGACCGAGGCAGCGTGACCGTCATCCTGGCCGAGGCTGTCGCCCTGGGGGCGAACCGCCGGGCTGGCGGCGGCTGGGACGGGACTGGTCCGACACCGGAGTTCGTCGCTGCGTGCTGCCAGGCAGGGGGCACCCTGGCGGACCGAACTGAGGCAGAGTGTATGAGCCTGGCGCGTTTCGGGAGGCTCCTCGCCGAAGCGGGCGGCGAAGCAGCTGCAGCGTTGCTGCCGGCCCTGCCTGCGTCGCCCGGCGCCCGGCTTGCAGCCCTGCTACGTGCGTGGGGGATGCTTGTCGAGGGACCGCGAGCGTGAAGGGGCGGCGAGTTGGGGCGCGATGAACAGACACCGTGGCCAGGGCGGCGCCTACGCGCCGCCCTGGCAGTGTCATGGGCCAGGCTCACACCGCCAGCACCGGGGAGTTTAGCAGCGCACTCAGGACCGCCCGGCGCACCTGCTCGATCTCGTCAAAGTGCATGGCCCCCACATAGCAGGCCTCGACTTCATCATGGAGCGCCTTGGCCTTGGCCAGGTGGCCTACCCCGCGCCCCAGGGCATCCTGGCACCGGGCGTCGGTTGCCAGGCGGTCGGCCTTGGTGCCTTCGATGAGCTCGGGCCGCAGGTAGACGTTGAGGTCAATGACGGTGTCGCCAGGCCTGGAATCCAGCGGGTGCGGGTCAACGGAGCTGACCACGCCGAACTTGAGCTCGGGCAGGAACAGGTGCTCGATCCGGTCCGGCCTGAGGCTGCAATGGAAGGCCTCCACCTGATAGCCGCGGTCCGCAGCCCAGGTAGCCAGGCGCTCGACCAGACTGGTCCGGCCAGTGCCGGGGTTGCCCGCGATCAGACAGCGACGCTCGGCCCGGTCAAAGACGGACGGCAGGTGGTTCACGAGACCTCCGGGCGTGATGGCGCTGGCCCACAGGCGCCGCGGTTCTGGCGCCCTACCGTTGTGCCGGTCCGGGGCCATGTGGTGGCACAGCCCTTCCGCCAACCCGTTCAGCGCGGCCCGGTCGATGGCCGGGATGTGGAAGGCCTGACGCTGCCTGTGGCAGGCCAAGGCCTCGGCCAGGGCGAGGTAAGCCCACTCAAAACACCTGGCCACTTGGCGGTTGATGGCGAGGATGTCCTTGCGCCGACGGCGGAGGGCCGCAAGGTCCCAATGTTCGCCCAGGTTGATGATCTCATCCACCGCCCCGGGGTTGCGGGGATCCAGGATGTGCGGGGCCGTGCCGTCCACGACGGCGGAGTCGAGGGCAGGTATGTACACCCCGTCCAGGGAGCCATTGTCGGAGGCACAGCAATGGAACTCAACGTCGTACCCGGCCCCCGCCAGCGCCTTCCCGATCTTGCTGATGAAGGTGGACTTGCCGACGCCGGGCCCACCCTTGATGATGAAGATGCGGTGCGCGTCGGCCCTGAAGACGACAGGGAAACATGAACGGAAACCTGCCGGGGTATTGGCGCCGGGGAACACTTTTCTTATCCAGCCTTGGCCCGACATTGGCACACACTCCTTCGAACGGGACAGACTTGGACTGACGCTCGTAGACTATGCCCCGGGCCCGCAGGGGGTGAACCCTTAGCCCCAGGCGTGCGGTTGTGCTACAATTGAAGGGGGAGGCGGTGCGGTGGAAGTCTTCGCCCTAACGGGACCCAGCGGCACGGGCAAGAGCCATCGTGCCTGGGTGATTGCACGGGAGCACGGTATCGGCGCCATCATCGACGATGGGGTGCTGGTGATCGACGGCAAGCTGGTCGCCGGGAACTCGGCCAAGCGGGAGGAGACCAAGATTGCCGCCATCAAACGGGCCCTGTTCACCGATGCAGCCCAGGTGGAAGCCGTCGGCGCGGCCATCGCCGGGCACTCACCTGACAAGGTCCTCATCTTGGGCACCTCCCAGGGCATGGTGAAACACATCGCCATGCGCCTCGGGCTCCCGGCGCCAGACCCGGTGCTGTCCATCGAGGAGGTGGCCACGCCCGGCGAGATCAGGCGCGCCTTGCGCACCAGGAGGGAGTTGGGGAAGCACGTCGTCCCGGCGCCCACCCTGGAAGTGCGGAAGACCTTCTCCGGCTATCTGGTCGACCCCCTGCGCATCTTCCTGCGCAAGGACGGGCGGGTCGCCGACAGCACCGAGAAATCCGTGGTGCGCCCCACCTTCAGCAGTCTCGGCAAGTTCACCATCGCCGATGTGGTGGTCAACGCCATCGCGCGGCGGGCTGCTGACGAGAGCGCGGGAGTGGCGAAGGTGCTGAAGGCGCAGGTCGAGGTCCGGGGCGCGGGCGGTATCGAGTTGTCGGTGGATGTGTCGGTGGTCTACGGGAGTTACATCCCCACGGTGCTCAGGGACCTGCAACGGCATGTGGCCCAGGTGGTAGAGCACATGACCTCCCTGAACGTCCTGGCAGTCCGGTGCAGCGCCAGGCAGGTGACCCTTCGCCCGGGGGAGGCCCAGGCCGCCACTGCGAGCAGGGGTCCCTCCGGTCAGGACACCGATGGGACTGACTAAGCCTTACGGTTGGGGGACGAGCGCGTGCGCATAGGGCAGGGCCTGTCCCTGGAGCAGACCCAGCGGCTGATCATCACCCCTGAACTCAAGCAGGCCATCACCGTCTTGCAGCTACCCGTCCTCGAGCTCGGGGCGTACCTCCAGCAGGAGCTGCTCAACAACCCCCTGCTGGAACTCCGCGAGGACGACGGCGAGGAGGAGTCAGGTCCTGACGAGCCTGACCTGGACTGGCTCGACTACTTCCTGGACGGGAGCGACATCGGTTACGTCCGCCCCCACGAGGAGGACGCCCGCCGGGACTACGGGACGGCGGCGGCCCCCACCCTCCACGAGCACCTCCTGTTCCAGTTGAACTTGCAGTTCAGTGACCGGCTTGACCGGAGCATCGGGGAGTTCATCATCGGCAACATCGACGACAACGGCTACCTACGGCTGGAGGCCCAGGAGGCGGCGAGGGCCCTCAAGGTGCCGCAGGCGCGGGCCGACCGAGTCTTGGCCGCGGTCCAGAAGTTCGACCCCCCCGGCGTAGGCGCCCGGGATGTGCCTGAGTGCCTGAGGCTGCAGCTGGCTGCCGCTGGCAACGACGACCCGCTGGTGTGGACGCTCGTCGCCCGGCACCTGGAGGACTTGGCCGCGGGCAAGCTCACTAAGCTCACCGGCCTGCTCGGGGTCCGCATCCAGGACATCCAGGCTGCCGCCGACGTGATCAGGGCCCTGGACCCTAAACCGGGCGCACGCTTCCCGGCCCAGGACCAAAACCGTACTATCGTGCCGGATGCGGTCATCGAACGGGTGAACGGGGAGTATGTGGTGGTGCTCAACGATGGGATCGCGCCGCGCCTAACCATCAGCCACGTCTACCGCAGCCTGCTGCGGCAGCCGGACACGGGTGGGGAAGTGGAGCAGTTCCTTCAGTCGCGGTTGAACGCCGCTGTCTGGCTGTTGCGCAGCGTCGAGCAACGCAGGTTGACCCTGTACCGCGTGGTGGAGAGCGTCGTCAGGTTCCAGCGGGCTTTCCTGGACCACGGCATCAGTCGCCTCAGGCCGCTGACCTTAAGACATGTGGCGGAGGAGGTCCGTCTGCATGAGTCGACCATCAGCCGGGCCACCTCAGGCAAGTACGTCCAGACCCCCCAGGGCGCCTTCGAGCTGCGGTTCTTCTTCACCAGCGGCGTCGAGGACCAGGCCGGCGCGGGAGTGTCGGCGGCCACCATCAAGCGGATCATCGCCGAACTGATGGCGGGCGAGGACCCTTCGGCGCCCTTGAGCGATCAGGCCCTGACCGACATGTTGCGGGAGCGAGGGCTCGTCATCTCCAGGCGGACTGTGGCCAAGTATAGGAGCGTGATGAAGACCCCGTCCTCATCCCGGCGCAAGCGGTACTGACGGAAGGATTCGGAGGGCGGTCCCCAGAAAGGCAGACTGACCGGACCTGACGCGAGTGAAGGGAGCGACATTGCCATGACGGTGAAGGTGGGCATCAACGGCTTCGGCAGTATCGGGCGGAGGTTCTACCGCAAGGCGATGCTGAGTGGGGACGTCGAGGTCGTCGCCATCAATGACCTTACTCCCCCGGCGACGCTGGCCCACTTGCTCAAGTATGATTCCAACTACGGCACCCTTACTGTGCCTGTGACGGGCGGCGATGGTGAACTCAGGGTAGGGGACAGGCGGCTGAAGGTTACTACCGTCAGGGACCCCAAGCAGATTCCCTGGGCGGAAACCGGCGTGGAACTTGTGGTGGAGTCGACCGGCAGGTTCGTGGACCGCGACTCCGCCGGCGGGCACCTCCGGGACGGCGTCCGCAAGGTCATCATCTCAGCGCCCGCCAAGGGCGAGGACATCACCATCGTGATGGGCGTCAACGACGCTCAGTACCGGCCAACCGAGCACCACATCATCTCCAACGCCTCCTGTACCACCAACTGCCTTGGCCCGGTGGCGAAGGTCCTCAATGACGCCTTCGGCATCGTCAAAGGCATGATGAACACCGTCCATGCCTACACCAACGACCAGGTCATCCTGGACTTCGGGCATTCCGACCTGCGCCGGGCCCGGGCCGGGGCCTTGAGCATCATCCCCACCAGCACGGGCGCGGCCAAGGCCATCCATCTCGTGCTGCCGGAACTCAAGGGTAAACTCAACGGGTTCTCCCTGCGGGTGCCCACGCCTACGGTCTCGGTCCTGGACCTCACCGTCGAGACGGCGCAGACCGTCACCGCGGAGGCGGTGAACGGGGCCATGCGGGAGGCCGCCGGCAAACCCCCGCTCCGGGGCATCCTCTCGGTCAGCGACGAGCCCCTGGTGTCTGTGGACTATAAGGGGAGCGAGTACTCGGCGGTGATCGACTCGTTGTCCACGCTGGTTGTGGGCGGGAACCTGGTCAAGGTGCTCGCCTGGTATGACAACGAGTGGGGCTACTCCACCCGCTTGCTGGACCTGATCAAGCTGATCCTCAGCCAAGGGCTCTGAGGATGGGGCCGGAGATGCTGGTTGCCGTCGGGGATGTCCCCGTCGCCGGGCTGCGCGCCTTCGTGCGGTGCGACCTCAATGCACCGCTGGCGGGCGGCCGCGTGGCCGATGACACCCGCCTGCGGGCGGCCCTGCCCACCGTGGAGTACCTGTCCCGGCAGGGGGCCAAGGTCATCCTCGCCTCGCACCTGGGTAGGCCCAAAGACGGGCCGGACCCGAGGTTTTCGCTGGCCCCGGTGGCGAAACGCTTGTCGGAGCTGCTCGGGCGGCCCATACCCCTGGCCCCGGACTGCATCGGGCCGCAGGCAACCGCAGTCGTAGCGGCCATGGCGCCTGGGGATGTCGTGCTGCTGGAGAACGTCAGGTTTCACCCGGAGGAGGAGGCCAACGACCCCGGGTTCGCCGAGGAGCTGGCAGGCCTGGCCGACCTGTTCGTCAACGATGCCTTCGGCGCCGCCCACAGGGCCCACGCCTCCACCGCCGGCATAGCCCGCTGGCTGCCGGCAGTAGCCGGCCTGCTGATGGAACGCGAGTTGCGCGTGCTCGGGGGCCTGTTGGACCAGCCAGCCCGCCCGTTTCTGGCTGTGCTGGGAGGGGCCAAGGTCTCGGACAAACTGGGGGTCATCGCCAAGCTCAGCCGCAAAGTCGACGGGATCCTGCTGGGCGGGGGCATGGCCAACACCCTCCTGGCAGCCCAGGGGCACAGGCTGGGACGTTCACTGCTGGAGCCGGACATGCTGGCCGAGGCCGCCAGCCTGCTGACGGGGAAGACCACCCTGCACCTGCCCTCGGACCTGCTCGTCTCCCCCAGCCCCGACCCAGGCCACCCGGTCGAGGAAGTCCCGGTGCACAGTGTGCCAGAGGGCTGGATGGCCCTGGACATCGGCACGCACACGCGCCAGACCTTTGCGCGCCTCCTGGGCGAGGCCAGGACGGTGTTCTGGAACGGCCCCATGGGCATGTTTGAACGCGAACCCTTCGCCGGCGGGACCCTGGCGGTGGCCCAAGCCTTGGCTGACAGCACGGGCACCACGGTGGTGGGCGGGGGGGACTCGGCCGCAGCCATCGAGCGGATGGGGTTGGCCGGTTCCGTCACGCATGTGTCCACGGGCGGCGGGGCCTCCCTGGAGTTCCTGGAGGGGCGGCGCCTACCCGGCGTGGACTGCCTGAGGAGGCGAACCCGATGATGCATACCAGGCGCAGGCTGATCGCGGGCAACTGGAAGATGCACATGGTCCGGGCTGAGGCAGACGGACTGGTCCGGGCCATCTTGGACGGCCTCGGCGGCCCGCCACCGGCGCGGGCGCTAGCCGGCACGGAAGTGGCGGTGTTCCCGCCCTTCACGGCCCTGGCGGCTGTGGCCCCCCTGCTGGCAGGGCGCGTCAGCCTGGGCGCGCAAAACGTCCACTGGGCCCAGACGGGGGCCTTCACCGGCGAGGTGTCCCCCGGCATGCTCCTGGATCTCTGCTGTAAGTACGCCCTCACCGGCCATTCCGAACGGCGCCACGTCTTCGGGGAAAGCGACGCAATGGTGGCTAGGCGGTTCGCCGGGGCCGCCGGCGCCGGCCTAGTGCCGGTGTTGTGCGTCGGCGAGACCCTCGGCCAGCGGGAGGCAGGCCAGACCCAGGCGGTGGTCGCGGAGCAGCTTACGCACGCCCTGGACGCCCTGGACGCCCTGGAGGCCCAGGCGGAGTTCGTCGTCGCCTACGAACCGGTGTGGGCCATCGGCACCGGCAAGGCAGCGGGTCCTGAGGATGCCGAGGCCGTGTGCGCTTTCATCAGGGCCGTACTAGCCGGCCACAGCAGTGGCCAGGCTGCGGCCACCCGCATCCTGTATGGGGGCAGTGTCAAGCCGGACAACGCCGGCGCTTTCTTCCGCCAGCCCAATATCGACGGTGCCCTGGTGGGAGGCGCCAGCCTGGGCGCCGGCGATTTCCTGGCCATCGTCCGGGCCCAATGACCAGACCAGCCTGCCTCATCGTCGTGGACGGCTGGGGCCTGGCTCAGGCCTCCCCAGCCAATCCTTGCGCGGCCGCCCGCCTGCCGAACCTGGACAGGCTGTTTGGCAGCGTCCCGTGGTCGGCGCTGCAGGCCTCCGGGGAAGACGTGGGCCTGCGCAGCGGCCAGATGGGCAACTCCAACGTTGGCCACCTGAACCTCGGCGCTGGGCGGGTGGTCTGGCAGGATCTCCTGCGCATCAGCCGCGAGGCGGCCGCGGGGGGGTTCACCCAGAACCAGGTGCTGCTCGAGGCCGTCAGGCGTGCCCGGGGCAGTGCCCTGCACCTGCTGGGGCTGGTGTCCGACGGCGGCGTCCACAGTCATCTGGAACACCTCTTCGCCTTGCTCGAGCTGGCCAAAGGCCAAGGGGCGCCCAAGGTCTGGGTCCATGCCTTCCTCGACGGCCGCGATGTGGGGCCGGTGAGCGCCGGGGCCTTGCTCGAGCGATTGGAGGCCAGGTGCCTCCAGCTCGGCAACGCTCGCATCGCCACGGTCATGGGGCGCTACTATGCCATGGACCGGGACAAGCGCTGGGATCGCACCGAACAGGCCTACCGGACGCTGTTGCTGGCCGAGGGCCCCAGCTTCCCTTCGGCCGCTGACGTGCTTGCCGACGCATACCGGCGGGGCGAGACCGATGAGTTCGTCCGCCCGGCCGTGGTGGGCACGTACCCAGGAGTGTCCGCGACGGACGCCCTGTTCCATTTCAACTTTCGGGCAGACCGGGCCAGGCAGCTGTGCCGGGCCATCGCCGCTGAGGAGTTTAGCGGGTTCAACCGCCCCGGCCTGCGGCCTTACCTGGCCACCATGACCCAGTACGATGCCAGCTTCCCATTGCCCGCAGCCTTCCCGCCCCTGGGGGCCATCCCCATGACCCTGGGAGAGGCGGTCAGCCGGGCGGGCCTCAGGCAACTCAGGGTGGCCGAGACCGAGAAGTACGCCCATGTAACCTACTTCTTCAATGGCGGCCGCGAGCAGCCGTACCCTGGGGAGGACCGCGTGCTCATCCCGTCGCCGCGGGTATCCACCTACGACTTACAGCCGGAGATGAGCGCCCCCGCGGTCACGGCGGCGCTGGCCGGGGCCATCCGGTCCGGGGAGTACGGCTTCATCCTGGCCAACTACGCCAATCCCGACATGGTCGGGCACACCGGGGACTTCGCGGCGGCTGTCAGGGCCATGGAAGCCGTGGACCGCTGCCTGGGGACCATCACCCTGGAACTGGGGCGGTCGGGCCAGGCAGCCCTGATCCTCTCGGACCATGGCAATGTGGAGGAGATGAAGGATGCTCAGGGCAAGCCCCTGACCGCCCACAGCCTTAACCCTGTACCGTGCCTGTTGCTGAACGGGGGCGGCCGGCGCCTGCGGGACGGCATCCTGGCCGATGTCGCCCCTACGGTGCTGGAACTGATGGGGCTTCCCCGGCCCCCGGGAATGACAGGGCAGTCGTTGTTAGTGGAGGAGGCCCGCAGTTGATGGACAGCTCCATCCGCAGCATCATCGCCCGGGAGGTCCTGGACAGCCGCGGCTATCCCACCGTGGAGGCGGAAGTCGTGTTGGCCAGCGGCCACCGCGCCCGGGGCATCGTCCCGTCCGGGGCCTCCACCGGCACCTACGAGGCCGTGGAACTGCGCGACGGGGACAAGTCCCGGTATGGGGGCAAGGGCGTGCTCCAGGCAGTAGGCAACGTGACCAACGTCATCGCCCCGGCCCTGGCAGGCAAGGACGCCTTCGACCAGGACGGGATCGACGCCTACCTGAGGAGGCTGGACGGGACGGGGAACAAAGGGAGGTTGGGCGCCAACGCCATCCTGGCGGTCTCCATGGCCGTCGTCCGGGCGGCCGCAGCCTGCGCCGGGCGTCCCCTATACGCCCACATCGGCGGTGGCCAGGCTTGCCTGTTGCCCCTGCCGCTGATGAACATCCTCAACGGCGGGGCCCACGCCGACAATAACGTGGACATACAGGAGTTCATGGTGGCGCCGGTAGGCCTACCCAGTCTGGCCGAAGCATTGCGGGCCGGGGCCGAGGTCTACCACGCCCTTAAGGCCGAGCTGAGGCAGCGGGGCCTGTCCACCTCCGTCGGGGACGAAGGCGGGTTCGCCCCCGACCTGCCCAGCAACGAGGCGGCGCTGGAGGTCATCCTGGCCGCCATCGAGGCCGCCGGGTACAGGCCCGGGCGGGACGTCGCCTTGGCCCTTGACCCTGCGGCCAGCGAGTTCTTCCGCGACGGCCGCTACCACCTGCTGGGCGAGGGGGCAGTACTGGACGCCGCGGGCATGGTGGAATTCTGGCGCCGATGGGTCCGGGACTATCCCATCATCTCCATTGAGGATGGCCTGGCCGAAGACGACTGGGCGGGCTGGGCGCTGCTCACCGGGACCCTGGGGGACAGGCTGCAGTTGGTCGGCGACGACCTGTTCGTCACCGACCCGGAGCGGCTCCAGCGGGGCATCGATGGGCAGGTGGCCAACGCCATCCTGATCAAACCCAACCAGATCGGCACCGTCACTGAGACCCTGGCCACCGTGAGGCTGGCGGGCAACAGCGGGTACGCCTCGGTCATCTCCCACCGTTCCGGCGAGACCGAGGACGCCTTTGTGGCCGACTTGGCCGTGGGGACCGGCGCTGGGCAGATCAAGACTGGGGCCCCCTGCCGCAGTGACCGTACGGCTAAGTACAACCAGCTGCTACGCATAGAGGCGGAGTTGGGCGCCGCGGCGCAGTACGCGGGGTCGAGGGCAGTCGCCCCGAGGCACGTCTTGCGGCCTAAATAGATAGCACGACAGGGCAAACATCCTCTCGTGCGCCAGGTTGTCTAACTGGGTCTCAGGTTGGTTTGTGGCCGAGGATCTTGCTTGCCTGACGGATCAGGCGGGCGCGTTCAGAGCCGATCCTGCCGGCTGCGATCACTGTGTCAACCATGGTCTGCGCGTCGATCTTCCCCTGCTTGAAGTCCTCCCGCGCTCGCTCAATCATCATTGCCGCCCGGATCCTCACTTGGAGCCACCTCCCTCATGGGCTCATGGCTGACTAGCCTTGCAAGTAGTAATACTCACCGGTGGAGTACACTTGTCTTGCTATGCCTTTCCTGTCCCATCTCCGTGGTTGCAGAGCGCAATGATTGCGCAGTTCCTTGCGTCCGTGATACAATAAGCGGGTAGTTTCCAGGAAAGCGGGGTAGTGGCGGTGCTCAACACCATCGGCACGGTCTTGTTCCTCATCGTGGCCACCGGCCTGATCGTGGCGGTGATCATGCAGTCCGGCAAGAGCGCCGGGCTCGGTTCCATTGCCGGCGGGGCCCAGGCCATCTTCGGCAAGAAGAAGGGCATGGACGACCTCTTTGCCAAGCTGACCACCATTTTCGCCATCGCCTTCCTGGCGGTGGCGCTGGTCCTGAGTATCCTGCAGGGCTAAGCCGTCCAGACTATATGTCAAGCCAACTGTTAGCACCTCTACCATAGCATGGCGGAGGTGCTTTGGAGTTACGCGGGTAGTTACATAGGGTTGGGAGGTATCGGTTGTATGGAGAGCATCATCATCTTTGCACCGGCGGTCGGCTTGGCGGTGCTCGTCTTCGCCTTCTTCCTGGCCCGCCAGGTGACCCGGATGGAATCCGGGACCGAGCGCATGCAGGAGATAGCGGGCGCCATTCACGAAGGGGCCATGGCCTTCCTGAGGCGCGAGTACCGCGCGTTGTTCATCTTCGTGTTGGCGGTGGCGGCGGTGATCGTGGCCGCTGGGGTTTTCACCCCCGCTGAAGCCATGCGCGCCGAAACCGCCATCGCCTTCGTCCTCGGGGCTGGCGCCTCGGTGCTAGCAGGCTACATCGGCATGAACGTGGCTACCAAGGCCAACGTCCGCACGGCCAATGCCGCCCGGGTGAGCCAGAACAAGGCGCTGGGCATCGCCTTCTCTGGGGGCGCCGTGATGGGGATGAGCGTGGCCGGCCTCGGGCTGCTTGGCCTCGGCCTGGTCTACGCTTTGTTCGGCCGTCCGGCTGACCCAGGCTCTTTCAGCATCATCAACGGGTTCGCCCTCGGCGCTAGTTCCATCGCCCTGTTCGCCCGCGTGGGCGGGGGCATCTACACCAAGGCGGCCGACGTCGGGGCCGACCTGGTGGGCAAAATCGAGGCCGGCATCCCTGAGGATGACCCACGCAACCCGGCAGTCATCGCCGACAACGTCGGCGACAACGTCGGCGATGTGGCGGGCATGGGCGCCGACCTGTTCGAATCCTTAGTGGGGTCCATCGTCGCGGGCATGGTCATCGGCCTGGCGGTGGGCACTTCCCTGGGAGGGGTCGGGACGGGCATCCGCTTCATGGCCCTGCCTCTAGTCATCGCCGCGGCCGGCAGCATCGCCGCCATGCTCGGGGTGCTGTTTGTCCGCGCCGCCGGGCGGGGTAACCCCGCCGCGGCCCTGCGGTACGGCACCTTCGCTAGCGCGGGCCTGGCGGCCGTGGCCATCTTCTTCCTATCTACCGCCTTCACCGGCGGGACGGGCCCCTTTTGGGCGGCGCTGGCGGGCGTGGCGGCCGGCGTCGCCATCGGCCTGATCACGGAGTACTACACCTCCGCTGACCATCAGCCCGTCCGTGACATCGCCCAGGCCTCCCAGACGGGCCCGGCCACCAACATCATCGCGGGGTTGGCTGTGGGGATGCGCAGCACCGCCTGGCCGGTCCTGGTCATCGCCGGTGCTGTCCTGCTGGCCTTCCAGGCCGCGGGGCTGTACGGCATCGCCTTGGCGGCCGTTGGGATGCTGTGCACCACCGGCATGACCGTGGCCGTCGATGCGTACGGCCCCATCGCAGACAACGCCGGGGGCATCGCGGAGATGTCAGGCCTGCCGAAGGAAGTCCGCAAGGTCACCGATACCCTTGACTCCCTGGGCAACACCACCGCCGCCATCGGCAAGGGCTTTGCCATCGGCTCGGCGGCCCTTACCGCCCTGGCCTTGTTCGCCGCTTACGCCACCGCCACGGGCCTGACCAGCATCGACCTGCTCAACCCCTTGGTCGTGGCGGGCCTGTTCGTCGGCGCCATGCTGCCCTACCTGTTCAGTGCCCTGACCATGCAGGCTGTAGGCAGGGCCGCTTTCCGGATGATCGGGGAGGTCAGGCGCCAGTTCAAGGAGATCCCAGGCCTCATGGAGGGCAAGGCGCGTCCAGACTATGCGCGGTGCGTGGACATCTCCACCGGCGCCGCCCTGCGCGAGATGGTCCTCCCCAGCCTCCTGGCCGTCATCGTCCCCTTCGCCGTCGGGCTGCTGGACATCGCGGCCCTCGGTGGCCTGCTGGCCGGGACCACAGTGGCCGGCGTGCTCATCGCCATCCAGATGTCCAACTCGGGCGGCGCCTGGGACAACGCCAAGAAGTACATTGAGGCAGGCAACCTCGGCGGCAAGGGCACCCCGGTGCATGCGGCCGCCGTGGTAGGCGACACTGTGGGCGACCCCTTCAAGGACACCTCCGGCCCGTCCCTGAACATCTTGATTAAGCTCATGACCATCGTTGCCCTGGTGTTCGCGCCCCTGTTTAGGTTCGTGGCGAGGTGAGGCCCAGGCAAGCCGGGGGCTGCGCTGCGAAGGCGGCCAGCGTAGGAGGTTGAGGTTTGGATGCTTGAACGCGCACAAGCCCTGCAATTGGTCAGCGAGGCCGTTTCCAGCCGGAACCTGGTCAAACACATGCTGGCGGTGGAAGCCGTCATGCGGGCCCTGGCTGGACGGCTGGGGGAAGACCCGGACCGCTGGGGGATCACCGGCCTCGTCCATGACGTCGATTACGAACGCACCGAGTCTGACCCGGACGCCCACAGCCTGGTCGGAGGCGACCTGCTTGCGGGGTTGGGGTTCGAGGCCGAGATCGTGCAGGCCGTCAAGGCGCACAACGAGCGTCACGGCTTGCCCCGCGCCACCCGGCTGGCCAAGGGCCTGTTCGCGGCGGATCCGGTGACGGGACTGATCGTCGCCGCAGCCCTGGTGCATCCAGCCAAGCGGCTGGCACCCCTGGACGTGGCCTTCATCATGCACCGGTTTGGCGAGAAGTCCTTCGCCAGGGGCGCCAACCGGGAACAGCTCAAGACCTGCTCGGAGCTGGGCCTTAGCCTGGAGGAGTTCGTGGGCTTGTCCCTCGAGGCGATGCAGGGCATCTCCCGGGAGCTCGAGCTATGACCCGCGGCAGGCGCCGAGGCAAGGGGCGGGCCGAGACAGGCAGGCAGCCCGCGCCTGCGGAGACTCCCGTCAGTGTGCCCGACCGGGAGGCAGCGCTGGGTCTGATGCGGGAACGAACCTACATGCCCCTGGGCGCGGCTGACCTGGCCGTTGCCCTGAACCTTAGCGAGGACGAACGGCTAGGGTTCCAGGGGCTGCTGGACGAGCTGGAGTCGGCCGGGGCGGTCGTGCGTACCCGTACCGGCAAATACGCCGTCCCGGAACGCATGGATCTCGTGGTGGGGTCCCTGGCCGCGCACCCGCGCGGCTATGGCTTCGTGCTGCCCGATGACCCCGAAGGGGCTGACCTATATGTTCCCGCGGGGGCCCACCTGGGCGCAATGCACGGCGACCGGGTCGTCGCCAGGCCCGTCGGTAGGGGCAAGCAGGCCGAGGCCGAGGTGATCAGGGTGCTCACCCGGGCCAACACGCGGGTCGTCGGCCGGTTCGAGGCTAGGCGCCATGTGGGGTTGGTCATCCCCGACGACAAGCGCATTCTGTACGACATCTTGGTGGCTGCGGGCGACCGGGCTGGCGCCAAGGACGGCGACAAGGTCGTGGTCGAGATCACAGCTTGGCCGGAACGGGCGCGTCACGCCGAAGGCAAGGTCGTAGAGAGGCTGGGCAGGCCCGGCGACCTCAAGGTCGAGCTGGACGCCATCGTCCACCGGTTCGGGCTGCTCGCTGCGTTCTCGGCGGCCGCCCGCAAGCAGGCCGCCGCCCTGCCGCCGCTCTCCTATGAGGGCCGCCGGGACCTCAGGGCCACAGAGACGGTGACCATCGATGGCGAGGACGCCAAAGACCTCGACGACGCGGTCTCCCTGGAAACATCGGACAACGGGTACAGGCTCGGCGTACACATCGCCGATGTGGCGTTCTACGTGAAGGAGGGGACCCCCCTCGACCAGGACGCCCGCGAACGGGGCACCAGCGTGTACCTGCCGGGGCTGACCCTGCCCATGTTGCCGCCCGAGTTGTCCAACGTCGCCTGCAGCCTGAACGCCGACGAAGACAAGTTGGCGGTCAGCGTACTGATCGAGGTCGGTCTGGACGGGCGCACCTTCGGTTATGAGGTGGTCCGTTCCGTCATCCGGGTGAACTCGCGGCTGACCTATGAGGCGGTCAACCGTGCCCTGGAGGGCAAGCGTATCCCCCCTGTCGTCCGCAGGCACATGTCCATGCTCCGCTGTATGGCGGATCTGGCCGAGGCGCTGCACCGCCGCAGGCTGAACCGGGGGGCCATCGAGTTTGACCGCCCTGAGCCCAAGCTCACCTTGGACAAGGGCGGGCGACCCACTGCCGTGGAACTGGTGGCGCGGGGACCGGCCGAGGGGCTCATCGAGGAGTTCATGCTCCTGTGCAACGAGGTTATCGCGGGGCACATGCACCGGCACGACCTGCCGTGCCTGTTCAGGGTGCATGAGGAGCCGGACGCCGCCGACCTGGAACGGGCGGCCGCTGTCCTGGCCCAGTTAGGCCTAGCCCTGCCTGCGGGCAAGAAACTCAAGCCCCAGGCTGTCCAGAAGCTGCTGGAGAGAGTCAAGGGCCGGCCCGAGGCCTATCTGGCCAACACAGCCATGCTAAGGGCGATGCAACGGGCGCGCTATGACCACCGGCCGCTGGGCCACTTTGCCCTGGCCGGCAAGGACTACTTGCACTTCACCTCGCCCATCCGACGGTACCCCGACCTGATGGTGCACAGGCGGCTGATGAGCTGGCTGGCCGCCCCCGGACGCCGCGACCAGGACGGGGCAGCCCTCCCCGACCTGGCCAGGCATACCTCGGCCAGGGAACGGGCTGCCCAAGAGGCGGAACGGGATGCCATGGACCTCATGCGGGCGTGGTACATGGCGGACAAAGTCGGCGAGAAGTACGCTGGCATCATCTCGGGCGTGACCTCCTACGGATGCTTCGTCGTCCTGGCTAACACGGTGGACGGCCTCATCCACGTGAGCACCATGACCGACGACTTCTACCACTTCAGCGAGGCCGGCCAGGCCCTCACCGGGGAACACAAGGGCCACCGCTATCGCTTGGGCGACGCGGTCACTGTCGAGGTCGCCGCGGTCGACGTCGGCGAACGCCGGATCGACCTCAGGCTGGCCGGACTGGAGCCGGAGACCGCTGTCGCCCCCCAGGGGACGCCGTCCAAGCGTAAGCGCAAGGCCAAAGGGAAGCCTGCCGGGGACAAGGCCCCCACGACTGAGGCAGCCAAGACCGAGGTCCCCACGAGTAGTCCGCCTAGTCCGCCCAGGTCGCAGCACGTGGAAGGTCAGGTGCCGCCGGCCGCCACAGCCAAGCCGCGCCGCCGGCGGCGCAAGCGCAAGCCAGCTGCAGAGGGTCACTCGCGGTGAGGCGAAGTCAACGCGCTACTTAGGTCGCGCTGCGTGTCGAACGTGTGAGCCTTGAAGCTGCCGCCACGAACTGATATAATGATGCTGCGCCTCGCGCAGGCAACTGGTATCGCAACGCCTCCCGCCATCCGCGAGAGGCGTTCGTGTCGGAGGAGAGGATCGAGTTGCCGGGAACGAGGGATGCGGACCGCAAGCCTGTGGTGGAGAACCGCAAAGCCCGGCATGATTACCACATCTTTGAGACGTACGAAGCGGGCATTGCGCTGACCGGCACAGAAGTCAAGTCCCTGCGCGGCGGCCGCGCCAACCTGCGCGACAGCTATGCCCAGGTAGAGCAAGGCGAGCTGCTCCTGCGCAATCTGCACATCAGCCCTTATGCGCAAGGGAACAGGTTCAACCATGAACCTTTGCGTCCAAGGAGGCTGCTGATGCACAGGCGCGAGATCATGCGCCTGAACAGCCTCACCAGGGAGAAGGGCCTGACCCTGGTCCCGCTGCGAATCTACTTCAACCAGCGGGGCCTGGCCAAGGTCGAGCTGGCCCTGGCCAGGGGCAAGCGGGAGTACGACAAGCGCGAGGCCCTGGCCGAACGGGACGCCCGCCGGGCAGTGGAACGGGCCCTGAGCGCGCGCGACAGGGGATGAGTCTTGGGGGCGAATTAGTCTCGACGGGAGGAGCGGGGACCGGGACGGCGAGCCGAGAGCCTACGATCTCGTTAAACCGTGGGAACCAAGAAACGCCAACACTAACTACGCACTGGCTGCCTAGGTAGCCACGCTTGCCCGGGCCGCGCCCGCCGGACCGGGGCCAGGCGTCATGTAGCGGGATACCGTGGAGGCCCGCGCCCGACCTCCACCGGGAAACACAGGGTGCTGGCGGTGAAGGTACCCGGCCGCAGGGGGGCCTTCATAGCGACAACAAAGCAGCGGCTACGCTCGTAGAAGTCCTTGTTGACGCCCTTTCGGACGCGGGTTGCGAAGCCCGCCGCCTCCACCAGTTTGAGGTACCCAACCATCGGTGATGGTTGGGTACTTCGGATTCATGGCCGCGGGCCCACGGCAAGACCGGTCCTGTCTGAGTCCCGCCGCGCCACAGGTGCCTAAAGGTGTGCCTCCCCCGTGAAGCTGAACTTACCTCACCTGGGTCCTGCTTGACCGGGGTCGCACACTCCGCTTCTGTTGGGGGCGTCCCGTCGAGGGTCACCGGCAGGCGGGCGGACAGCGAGCTTGCCCGGGCTACGGCGACTGCTTCCTACCCCGTTCTTGACCACCAGCCGCTCGTTGCTGTTCCGGACCTCGCGCACATCCGCATAGGTCGCCCCCCGCTCCCTGGCCGTCTCCAGCACAGGGCGGGTGAAGTCGCGCATGGCTCTCCTCCTTCCTCCGCTGTCTTCCGGGGAGGAGCAGTTCGAGCAGCGAAGGGTTATGCCTGCCCGGCGCCGAATGCTCCCCCTGGCCGGAGGGAACCTACGGGAAGGAGGTGGGGTTGCTGCCACGGCTAGGTTTGTCAGCGGGTCAGGCTAAGGCCGCCAGGGCCTCGCTGCCGCGGTGGGCAAGATGGTCGAACGCAATAGCCAGAAGGTAGCAGATGACTTGTCAGAGCAGGTCGCCCGCTTCATGGGCGGCAGGATGCGGTGAAAGGACAGCTCTAAGTGAATGGGTTTGGTTTGGGTCCCGTAGATTTCCACGTGCATCTCCCCGTCCCCTGGCCCTCGGCGCCCGCCGGGGCGCCGCCATTGCCAGCCATGGCGCGGGAACTCAATCACGCCTATGCGCTGCGGCGCCGGGCAGACTGGCGCCGTGAGTGGGGGTTCCCCGAACCTGAGGAAGGCCATCCGCCTGCGGCCAGACAGGCGCAGCGCTGGGTGGCTGAAGTCGAGGCCCATGGCCTCGAGTGTGCCGTGCTGGTCACGGGGGGCGGCAACGACCAACTGGCGGAAGCGATAGCCCCGCATCGCCCGCGTTTGCTGGGCATGGCCCACCACGACCTGGCGCGCCCCGGCGCTCTTCCGGAGTTGCGGCGGGCCGTGGACGAGCTGGGCATGGTCGGCTACAAACTGATCGCGCCGCTCACCGGCATCGCCTGGGATCATCCTGACTTGGAGCCCCTCTGGGACTGGGCCGAGGGGCGCAGGCTGCCCGTGCTCATCCACTTCGGGTGGCTCGGCACGGGCGGGGGCGTCGTCCACCACCCGCTGATCAGCCCCCTGTCCATCTTTCCCATCGCCCACCGCCACCCGGCCCTGCCCATCATCGTGGCCCATTTCGGCTGTGGGTACTTCGGGGACTTGCTGCAGCTGTGCTGGAGCTGCCCGGAAGTGTACATCGACACCTCAGGCTCGAACCAGTGGGTACGCTGGCTCCCCTACCCCCTCGACCTGCAGGGCCTGTTCCGCAAAGCGTACGAAACCGTAGGCCCCCAGCGCCTGGTGTTCGGCACGGACTCCAGCTGGTTCCCCAGAGGGTTCGCCGCCCGCTACCTTGAGGACCAGGTCGAGGCTTGCCGGCAGGTCGGCATGAGCGGCGCCGACATCGAGCTGGTCTTTCGGGGCAACGCCCTGCGGCTGCTCGGGCTGACGGGGGGAGGCCGACCAGGACCCGCGTAAGCGTGGGCCCTGCTAGGCAGGATTCGGCGCCGCCGGGGCGAATGAGGGCGGGAAGCCGCAACCCCGGGGTGACGCCGTGCTTAGGGCCATCATTGCTTGCGTGATTCTAGCGGTCGCTGTCCCGCTGAACCCAATCGCGCACTCGGCGTCGACCCCGGTCGTGCTGGTGGACGGCGTGGAGCTGGCCTGCGACGTCCCGCCCCAGATCATCGCCGGTACCGTCATGGTTTGCGTGCGCACCATCGCGGCGGCCCTGTCTGCCCAGGCAACCTACCATGCAGCCTCCCGTACGCTGTCGGTGACTGATGGGGCGACTGCGCTGCAGTTCCACATCGGATCCAAGATCGCCATCCTGAACCAGGAGGGCGCCATGCTCCCGCTCGCCCCCTACCTCTTGGGGGACCGGGTCATGGTGCCTCTGCTGTTCTTGGGGCAGGCCTTCGGCGCCTCCCCGAGCTGGGATGACCAGGCCCTCAGCGTAGCCATGACCAGCGTTAAGCCGGAGGTAGTGGGCCTGGACTGGCACCTGGAGGCGGGCGCCGCACAGCTGCGCATCGGCTTGAGCAAGGCTGCCCGGCACCGCCTAGCTGCCCTGGCTGACCCGCCCAGACTGGTCCTGGACCTGGACGGGGTCATCATCGGTGCAGGGGTGGCAGGGCTGGCGCCCGGGCAGGCCTTGGTGGAGCGGGTGGACATCGCCGGATATGACGGGGATCCGCCCGGCACTCGCATCACCGTGGACTGCGCCGAACCCCTGCGGTACGACCTGGGGGTCGAGGACGGGGGCAGGACGCTGATCCTCGCGCTCCAGTATAAGGTGACAGATCTGACCCTGGCCTTCGGGCAGGTCGCCGTGAAGGCCACCGGCCCCCTGAACTTTCACGCCTCCGTCTCGCCCGATCCGGGACGCCTCGTGGTCGACATCCACCCAGCTACCATGGGTGGGCCTGTCCGGGAACTGACAGGGGATGGGGCTAGGTTCCGGCGGGTCAGGCTCTTCCAGCTGAACGAGGCCCCGGATATCGTGCGGTTGGAGATCGAGACCGGGATCCCTGAATTGCTCGAGGTCGTGCCAGCCGGTTCAGGACTGGCGGTGGGGCTGGCCGGGGGCACGCTGCTCGAAACTGTGAGTTACAGGCGCCAGGGGGACATTGGCCGCGTCAGCCTGGCCCTGGGAGCTGACACGGTCTACAGTGTCCGCCGGGAGGTGTCCCCGCGCAGGCTGGTGGTGGACCTGACCGGACCAGGCAAGATGCGGGCGGCGCCGCTGCGGGTCAGGGACGGCATCGTCAAGGACGTGGCCATCGCCCATACCGCTGACGGCACCCGCATCACGATCGAACTGGCGGCCCATGTGTGGCACCGGGTCGCCGAGTTGCCGGGGAACGGTGTCGCCCTGGACATCCAGGCTTCCCCCATCCGCGGCAAGACCATCCTCGTGGACCCAGGGCATGGGGGCATGGACCCTGGCGCCGTCGCCCCCGGCGCGATCTACGAGAAACAGATCACCCTCAGCGTGGCCAAGCTGCTCCAGGGCCTGCTCCAGGAGGCTGGGGCCACCGTGCTGATGACCCGCGCCGCCGACGTCTGGGTGGCCGAACGGGAACGGGTGGCCATGGCCAACATGCCTGGCATCGACGCCGTGCTGTCGCTACACTGCAACGGCTACGTGAACCGGGACTTGTCCGGCACGGAGACGTACTACTACGTGGCTACCAATCAGAGCAAACGCCTGGCCCAAAGCATCCACAGCGAAGTGGTGCGGGCGGTGCGGTTCCCGGACCGGGGGGTCAGGGTGAAGAATTTCCTCATCGTCAAGTACGTGGAGCCGCCGGCGGCCCTGTTGGAGCTGCTGTACCTGTCCAACGCCCAGGATAGGGCCTACCTGATGAGCGCCGCGGGGCAACGGACCCTGGCCCAGGCGGCCTGCCGGGGACTGCTGCGCTTCTTCGGGTGGACTCCGCCCGTTGACACACCCTAGGAGGGCTGGTATGATTCTCCTGAAGTCGACGGGGGCCAGCCAAAGCCGGGAGGAAGCTGCCGTGACCGTTGGGCATGACCCGCTGACGGCCGACATCGAAGATCTTCTGCGCAAGGTGAGCATTCTCATCCGCAAACGAGGTCGCGATATCCTCTCCAACTTCGACATCACTCCGCCGCAGTTCAACGCCCTGATCGCCCTCAACGAGGCCGGCGACCTGACCATGGGCGAGCTGTGTGAGCGGATGTATCTGGCCTGCAGCACCGCCACGGATCTGATCGACCGCATGGAGCGCAACGGCCTGATCGACCGGGAACGGGACTTACGGGACCGCCGGGTGGTCAGGCTGCGCATCAAGGACGAAGGGCACCGCGTCATCGCCTCGGTGATGGCAGCGCGCATCAGCTATCTGGCTTCGGTCCTCGAGCGCGTGCCGATCGAGGAGCGGGAACGCCTCGCTGCGGCCCTGCTGCAGATATACTCGTTGATGGTCTGAGGTGACCTTCGTCCGGTCACGGTCCACCCCGGCACCAACGGTGACCGGGTTTCTTGCTAGCCCTTAGGTTCGGGGTCCAAATCGGGGGTGGGCAATAATACACTGTATGGCCCGCCCAGGGGGGGTTCTCTAGGTGGCAGCCGTCCTCGGGTACCTGTTCATCTTCATTGCCAGGGTCGCCGATGTGTCCATGGCCACCGTCCGGATCATCATGGTCGTGCGGGGACGGCGCCTGCTGGGAGCCATCATCGGGTTCTTCGAGGTGACCATCTTCCTGACGGCTCTGGCCCGGGTCCTCGGCGACCTGAGCGATCCCCTGAACATCCTGGCCTACGCACTTGGTTTCGCCACCGGCAACTACGTGGGGGGATGGGTGGAAGAGCGTCTGGCCCTCGGCTTCGCCACGGTGGAGATCATCCCCGACCCGGCGGTGGCCGATGGCCTGATCACCCGCCTGCGGGAGGCGGGGTTCGGCGTCACGGTGATGGAAGGGGAGGGCCGGGAGGGCCGGCGGAAGATACTCCTGGTGGGCACCGGGCGCAAGGCGCTCCCCGCCCTGACCGGTCTCGTCTGTTCGGCCGATCCCCGGGCGTTCATCACTGTCCTCGACACCAGGCATGCCCGGGGCGGGTTCTACCATACACGCAAAGGCAAGTGAGCAGCAACCGTGTCTGAGCGGCCCATCGGCGTCTACGATTCGGGAGTCGGCGGCCTGACGGTGGTCCGTGAACTACTCGGCCGCGCGCCCGGCGAGTCCTTCATCTACCTCGGCGATACGGCCCGGTTCCCGTACGGCGACAAGTCCCCGGCGGAGCTGAAGGCGTTTGCCAGGCAAGCGGCCCTGTTCCTGGACGGAGTCAAGCACCTCATCATCGCGTGTAACACTGCTTCCGCCTACGGGCTGGAGGCGGCGCGGTCCGTTAACCCCGCTCCGGTCACCGGCGTGATCCACGCCGGCGCCAGGGCGGCTGCCGCCGTGACGCGCACCGGGCCCATCGGGGTCATCGCGACGACCGCCACCACCAGGAGCCAGGCTTACCTGCTTGCTCTCAGGGAAGCTGGGCATCGCGGCCCGGTGCATTCGCTGGCCTGCCCGAGACTGGTCAGCCTGGTGGAGGCCGGTGGGGCCCAATCGGACGCAGCTGTCGCCGTCGCCGGCGAGGAACTGGCCCCCCTGCGGGGGCTGCGCCTGGCAGGGCTCATCCTGGGCTGCAGCCACCTGCCCTTCGTCGAGGAGCCAATTGCGGCAGCCTTCGGCGAGCAGGTGGCCCTGATTGACCCGGCTGAGGCCACTGTGGCGGAAGTCCTCGGTACGCTGGCCCAGTACGGCGAGCTGGCCCCAGGCCGGCAGGGCCAGGGGCGGTTCTATGTCAGCAAGGATCCTGAAGCTTTCGCCCGGGCCGGCGGCCCGCTGCTGGGCAGGCCCATCACCGGCGTCACCCTGATGGCCTGGAACGAGGAGGGCGGTGGCCACGGACAGCCGACGTGATAGCTGTCAGCTGCGTCCAGTGAAGATCGAGGTTGGTTTCATGCCTCAGGCGGAAGGCTCCGCGCTCATCACCATGGGGTCGACGATCGTCGCCTGTACGGCGAGCGTCGAGGAGAGGGTGCCCCCATTCTTGAAGGGTACTGGTTCCGGGTGGGTCACGGCGGAGTACGGCATGCTGCCCAGATCCACCAAGGTGAGGCGGCCCCGCCCGGAGACTACGGGTAAGCCCGACGGCCGCGCCCAGGAGATCCAGCGGCTAGTCGGGAGGTCCCTGCGGGCAGTGACCAGACTGACCGAGCTGGGTGAACGGACGCTCATCGTGGACTGTGACGTCATCCAGGCCGATGGCGGCACCCGCACGGCCGCAGTCACCGGTGGCTTTGTCGCTCTCGCCTGCGCCTTGGACAAGCTGGCCCGTCCAGCCGGAGCAGGCGCCATCCCCCTGACCGACTTTGTGGCGGCCGTCAGCGTTGGGCTGCACGGGAGCGGGCTCACCCTAGATATGAACTTTGTCGCCGACGCAACGGCTGGTGTGGACCTGAACCTGGTGATGACCGGGTCCGGGACCATCGTCGAAGTCCAGGCCACGGCAGAAGGGCGCCCCTTCACCCAGGCCCAGCTTTCAGCCATGTTGGCGCTAGGGGCCTCGGGCATCAGACAGCTCATCGCTTTCCAGCGGGAGGCCCTCGGGCCCTTGACCGAGGCGGTGGGCCGGTGAACCGCCGCGTGGTGGCAGCCACCAGGAACCCGGCCAAAGGCCGGGAACTGGCGGAGCTGCTGTACCCCCACGGGGTAGAGGTTCTTACCTTGGCAGACTTCACCGTGCCTACTGTGGAGGAAGACGGTGACACCTTCGCGGCCAACGCCGCTCTGAAGGCCTCCGTTGCCGCGGGCCATACCGGGCTGCTGGCGGTGGCCGATGACTCCGGGCTGGAAGTGGAGGCCCTGGGAGGCGAACCCGGGGTACGTTCGGCCCGGTTCGGCGGCGAGGGCCTGGACGATGCCGCGCGCAACGCCTTGCTGCTGCAGCGACTGGCTGGTGTGCCTGCCAGCCGCAGGCAGGCCCGGTTCGTCTCGGCTGTGGCCCTGGGCCGCCCTGGCCAGTCAGCCGTAGTCTTCACCGGCGCGGCCGCAGGGGTCATCGCCCAGGAACCCCTTGGGGGCAACGGCTTCGGATATGACCCTCTGTTCTACTACCCGCCCTTGGGCCTGACCTTCGGACAGATCCCAGCAGCGGTGAAGCATAGCGTGAGCCACCGGGGCCGGGCCATGGCCTTGGCCCTTCCCCGGCTACTCGAGCTTCTGGCGGAAGGGGATTGAGGCTTGCGGATCCTGCTGCTGAGCGACACCCACGGGAACCTGCTGCTGGCCCGCAAGGCCCTCAAGCTCGCAGGACAGGTCCCGCTGGTCCTCCATGCAGGCGACTACCACCGCGATGCCTTGCGCTTGGCGCGGGCCGAACGGGTGGACGTGAGGGGAGTAAGGGGCAACTGCGATCTAGGCGGGGAGGGGCCGCTGGAGGACTTCCTGGAGCTGGGGGGGCGCAGGGTGTTCCTGACCCACGGCCATCAGTATGGGGTCAAAGGCGGGTTGGAGAGGTTGACAGCGAGGGTGCTGGCAGCCGGCGCCGACGTTGCCGTCTACGGCCACACCCATGTGCCTGCGGAAGTGGTCTTTGAGGGCTTGCTGCTGGTGAACCCGGGGAGCCTGGGGTACGGCCGTGGCACCCACCCTCACACCTGTGCCCTGCTGGAACTGGGGGCTGAGCTGGCCGTCAGATTCCTTAATCTGTAACTCTGTCGATAGAGAAGGAGTTCGTTTACCGGGAATTGAATACCACCACGGAATGCGGCTCTGACACGGGGAGGCTGATCGAGCCCATGTTGGGGGAAAAGATACGCAAGAAGCGGACCGACCGGGACATGTCGCTGAAGGAACTGGCAGGGATGACGGGACTGACGCCAAGCTTCCTGAGCCAAGTCGAACGCAGTCTGGCCGAACCGTCGATCACATCCCTACGCAAGATCGCCAATGCGCTCAAGGTGCCGATCTTCTTCTTCCTGCTGAACAGCGACGAGCACAACCCCGTGGTCCGCAAGCACGAACGCAAAGTGCTGAAGTTCCCTCAGTCCCACCTCCAGTTCGAACTCCTGTCGCCGGACCTCAACCGGCAGATGGAAGTCATGATGGCGAGGCTCGAACCGGGCGCCAAGAGCTGTGAGCAGCCGTTGACCCACCCAGGCGAAGAATGCATTGTCGTGCTGTCAGGCACCATGGACATCGAAATCGGCGACGAGTTGTACCGGCTGGAGACCGGCGACAGCATCTACTACTTCGCCACCATACCGCATCGCATCACCAGCGTCGGCTCCGAGGACCTGGTGTTTTTGTCGACCATCACACCGCCTTCATTCTAAGTGATTTGACCGCAAGCCCCGCGTTCGATATACTTGTGGTGCAATCAAGACACGAGCTGTAGTTCGATACTCGCACAGCATTGTAGTCTATCAACAGCAGCATGTCGCCGACGGGGCGTGGCGCAGCCCGGTAGCGCGCTTGGCTTGGGACCAAGAGGCCGCGGGTTCGAATCCCGCCGCTCCGACACAGGCATGAGCGCGGGTGTAGCTCAATGGTAGAGCGCGAGCCTTCCAAGCTTGATACGTGGGTTCGATTCCCATCACCCGCTCAGGGGCGGGCCACACGCTGGCCCGCCTTTTGCCTCCTTGCATCTGCACATGGACCGGAGGGGACGCGCGTGAGACTGCTCATCACTGGCTTAGTGGCGGCTCTGGCCCTGGCGGGGTGCCGCCCCACCCTGCCGCAGGCTATGCCCGAGGAGTTCGCTTGGCACAGCAAGGGTACTGGCTGGAGTATGTCGGCTGAGACCGGGGTGATGTTGGCAGAGGTTGGCCCGGGTATCGCCTGGGCGAGATACAGGACGGACGCCGAGGAACCCCTGTACGCGCTACGCGTGATCGGCAACGGCGACGAGGTCCTGCTGGAGAGGGCCAGCCGGGCGCCTGTGTCCGAGTGCCGTGCCGCAGTCCTGGATAGCCTCACGGCGGTGCACACCGTGTCCCTCCGTAGCGTGGTCGGGTCCCAGAGCGTGTCGGTGGAGCGCAGGGAGCGGCTGGATATCGTCGGCGGCCCAAGTAGGGCCTGGGCCATCCAGGCGCCGGTGGGGACGAGGCTCGCGTGGGCCCTCCTACCGGGCAGCGAGCCAGGCCTGCTCGCGGAAACCGACAGGCGCCTGCGGCGATACTCCTCCGCCGGCAAGACGCTGTGGCATGCCGACACCGGGCCGGTAGCCGGCCTGCTGGCCTCAGGGGAGACTGGCTATGCCCTGCTCATGGACAGCACCCTCGTCGCCATAGGACTCGAGGACGGCAAAGAGCGTTGGCGGAGGGGCCTGAAGAGCGTATGGGCCTGGGCATCGGTACCCGGCGGGTTGGCGCTGGCCGCGGACGGGCAGGTGCTTGCCCTGGACGCCAGCGGCGGCGAGCGGTGGAGGGTGCCGCTGGGCGCTGGGCGGTTGACAGCCTTCTCCGCCTCGCCAGTGATGGTGTTGGCCCTGACGGGTGAGACCCTCGCGGCCCTGGACTTGACCGATGGCAGTCAGCGCTGGGCCATGCAGTCGGTGCAGTCCTGCCTGCCGGCGCCGGACGGGCAGGCAGGCATCGTGGCGACGGCGGAGGGTGGCCTGTTGGTGGAGATGGCCAGCGGCCAGGTGTTGCGGGCTGTGCCAGGGCTGGCGGGCTGGACCAGTGAAGGCCTGCTGCTGACAGTCGACGGGGATGCCATCACGGTGTACAGCGCTGCCGGCGCGGAGCAGCGCCGGGTCAGCCTGGAGTTGTCCCCGGGCGAGCGGGTCATCCGCCTCGGAGGGGGCGCTGGGTTCATCTACGCTGTGACCCTGGCGGGTGAGCGTCAGCGCCTGTTGTGCCTGAAGGGCGATTAGCGAGGACTGCTGGTGAGGTGGGCGCGGTGAAGATGGACCATGGGGGCGCCACAACCCCCGGGGCCCAGGCCCCTAGGGCCTACAGTCTGACCATAGCGGTCTGTGAGGTGTGCGTTTACATCTCTGCTGCCGTGGCGGGTCATATGTTATGGAGCAACCTCTTTCCAGTTGTGGGTGTCTGGGGCTCGCCCCTTGGGCAACTGATAGCCGGCCTCGTCTTCTTGAAGTTAGCGGGGATCAGGCCGGGGTTTGCGTTCGGCCAGGCGCTCACCAGGGCTGTCAGGTTGACGGCGATCGCCGGACTGCCCCTGGTAGGCGTCGTCCTCGGCGGACGGATCTATGATGCCCTGTGGGCCCTCCGTCATTCCCCGCAGGCAGTCCAGTCGATGCTCGCTAGCGTGCAGCAGCTGGGCACGGCAGGACTGCTGAGTCTGGGGTTCTACAGTCTGGTACTAATCGCGGTGGCGGAGGAGCTCGCCTTCAGGGGGTATTTCCATCATCGCCTGCGGTCCGCCCTGCCGGGCAGGCTCAGTCTCGGCAGACTGCGGCTGACACGGGGGGCCGTGGCGAGCGGCGCCCTCTTTGCCGCCGTGCATCTGACAAACTGGCTCTGGCAACCGGCACCGCCGTTGTGGCTCTGTCTGGTCATCCATGCCGGCCAGTTCGTGTTCGGGGTGGTAGCAGCGTACCTCTATGACGAGACCGGTTCGCTCCTGCCACCGATCCTATTGCATGGCGTGATCAATGTCATCGACCACTTTGGGGTGGCAGCCCTTGTGCTTTGGCTGGGCCGGTGACGGGTCGCTTGTTCTCTGCACCATTGGATGATATCATTGAGCGGCAGATATAACTGTACGCGAACCTACAGATGCGCCTGTAGCTCAGGGGATAGAGCAGCGGACTTCTAATCCGCCGGTCGCAGGTTCGATTCCTGCCAGGCGCGCACCCGCACCTGTAAAGGTGCGGGTTTTGCGTTTGCCTGCTCCCTGGGTGGACATGCTACAGGTGACTGAGTGCGCCAGCACACGCACTTCATTCCTACTAGGGGTGTAAACTTGTTCAGACTCTTTAGGCGCCGGCGCCAGGGGGCTTCCCGCGGGCGGGGTCAGCCGGAGGGCGAAGGTGGGCAAGAGTCTAGGCACGCCCAGAGGCCTACCGACGAGGGCATCACCTTCGGGAACATGCCCGACAAGGAACCCATTGACCCTGACCTAAACAAGGTCAAAGCCAGGCTCGACGACTACCTTGGGGACAGCCCCGACATCGGCCGCCGAGACTTCAAGATCGCGGGCAAGACCGACGCCCTCGCCGTGTTCGTTGACGGACTAGTGGACAAGGCCCTGCTCAACTCCGGTCTGCTCAGGCCCCTCATCCTCGGGGTGGTGGAGGCCGGGATTCACCCGCCCATCAACGACCTGCACGAGCTCGTGCGCACATCCCTCACGGCCCATGGCATCGAGACAACAGGCGACATGGTCCAGGCCGTCAACTCCGTTCCCGACGGCACCGTGGTCATCTTCATCCAGGGGTCGCGCCAGGCCATCCTGGCTACCATGCGCATGTGGGCTACCCGGTCCATCGAAAAGCCGGAAGAGAGACCATCAGTGCGGGGGCCCAAGGAAGCCTTCACGGAAACGCTGCGTCTCAACACCTCGCTGGTGCGGCGGCGGGTTCGCACCCCCTTGCTTAGGGTTGAGGACATGAAGCTAGGGACAGTGGGTAGGGCTGAGCTGTGCTTCATGTACGTAAAGGGGCTGGCCGCCGACGGTTTGGTGCAGGAAGTCAGGCGACGGCTTAACCGCATGGACACCGATATCAGCATCTCCGTGCAAGGGGTGGAGGAGTGCTTGGAGGACCACCCCTTGAGCCTAGTGCCGACTGCGTTCACCACTGAGCGCCCGGACGAGGTCGCCGCGGGCCTGGCCGACGGGCGGGTCGCCATCATGCTGGACGGCACCCCCGAGGCTTTGATCGTACCTACCCAACTCAGCCAGTACATTCAGGCCCCTGATGACTACTACACCCGCTGGCCTGCGGGCACGGTGATCCGCTGGTTCCGAATGTTCGCCATGTTGCTGGCCCTGGCCGCCCCCGCTGTCTACGTGGCGCTCATCACCTATCACCAAGAGATGATCCCCCAGCGGCTGCTGATGACCCTAGCCCAGGAGCGCGAGGTGGTGCCGTTACCAGCGCTGCTAGAGCTGCTGTTGATGGAGGCGACTTTCGAGATCCTGCGCGAAGCCGGCCTCAGATTGCCGCGTCCCTTCGGCCAAGCAGTCAGCATCGTCGGCGGCCTGGTCATCGGCGACGCTGCGGTGCTGGCCGGGCTGGTGTCCCCGGGCATGGTCATCACCGTGGCCTTGACGGCCGTCGCATCCTTTGCCGTGCCCGAGCTGAGCATGCACCTAGCCATCCGCATTGCTCGCTTCGCCTTGACCATCCTTGGGGGCTTCTTAGGGTTTTTCGGGGTTCTGACGGGGCTGCTGTTCATGCTGGTGCATGTCTCGGCGCTGCGCTCCTTTGGGGTACCCTTCTTGGCAGGCTTGGCGCCCGTCAGCAAGCGTGGGCTGAAGGACCTGCTCTGGCGGGCCCCGGCTTGGGCGACCAAGCTGCGGCCAGAGCACTTGTCACCCGGCCATAGGCAGAAGAAAACGAGCAGTACCAGGCCTGATCCTTACCGGCATGACGAAGGCGGTGATGAACTGCGATGACAGACGTCGAGCAGGGGAAGGTCAGCAGCGGGCAGGTCGTCCTCATGTACTTTGTGTTCCGCCTGTTCACGATGGCGGTGCTGTTGCCTCTGGTATCTACCGGGACGGCCGGACGGGATAGCTGGCTGTCGGCGCTGCTCGTGGGCGTCTGGACAGCGCTGATAACTCTGCCAATGCTGTTGTTGGCCAGGCGCTTCCCAACTGAGGCCCCGGCGGCTTACCTGCCCCGAGTGGTAAGCCGGCCGGTAGCTGTCGTCATCGGTATCCTATTTGCGTGGTATTTTCTGCATCTGGCCGTTATCGAACTCAGGCAGTTTGCGGACGTGCTCAACACCGCCCTGCTAAGAGAGACCCCGTCGCTGCTATTGACTGGGCTCATGCTGGCTGTGGTGGCCTATGCTATGGATCAGGGCTTAGAGGTCATCGCCCGTTCCACCCAGATCATCGCCTCGGCCATCATCGCCATCGCCCTCTTCGTGCTGGGCCTGAGCGCCATCCACTGGCGGCTGGAAAACCTGGCCCCGGTGCTGGCCAACGGTTGGCGGCCCGTCTTAGTGACGAGCTTCAGCCCCTTGGGCTGGTTTGCGGAGACCGTGATCGTGTTGTTCCTGTTCCCCTATATCAGCGATAAGCACACCCTGCCCGGCAAGCTCTACGCTGTGATCGCGGCGTCTGCGGTGATCTTGGCTGCGTTCGGGACGGCAGCGCCGGCCATGTTCGGCGCCGCAGAAGCCCAACGACAGACCTTCGTCGGTCTCACCATCATCCGGTCGATCAGCGTGGCGGGGTTTCTCGAGCGGCTTGATCCCCTCTTGATTGTGGCCCTGATCTCAGGGGTGTTCGTCAAGGCTGGCGTGCTGCTCTATCTGGCAGCCTTGGTTCTAGCCCAGACCTTCGGCCTCCAGTCCTACCGCGGGTTGGTCCTGCCCATTAGCGTTCTAGCCCTAGGTTTCAGCCGGATAGTGTTTGAGTCGACACTGGAGGCGCGCCATTTCTTTGCGCCGCACGTAATGACCCCATACGCTCTCAGCATCACTACCGGCCTGCCGTTACTGGTGTTGGCCGTGGCTGCCCTGCGGGGCCAAAGAGGGGGGGCTTCATGAAGCGGTTGGCCCTGACTGCTCTAGCGTTGTGTCTGGCACTCGCCCCGGGGTGCTACGACCTCACTGAACTGACGGAGCTGGGGCTAATCGAGAGCGTAGCCATCGACACGTCGGCAGCAGGCGAAGGCTATGAGTTTACTGCGGAGTTCATGACGCCTGCGGATCGTGGCGACGATGCGATCCAAGGCAAGGGGTTTGAGCCCTGGCTGGCTTCGGCCGACGGCCCAACCCTGCACGCCGCCATCAACCACATCCGGCGCAGGGTGTCGCGTCTACCCTTCTACCAGCACGCGGAAGTGGTAGTGTTCGGGCGACCGTTGGCACAACGGGGCCTGACCAGCGCACTTGACCTGCTCACCCGGGACTCGCGGGGCCGGCGTACGCTGCGGCTGGTGGTGACCGAGGGGACCGGACGCGAAGCCTTAGCGGCGACTAGCGGCCTGGAAACCACAGCTGCGGGCGCGCTGGTTGGGCTGTTGGAGATCCAGCAAACGATGGGCTACTCCCGGATGGTTAGCTTGAACGAGTTTATGTTGATGGCCACTAGTGAGGCTGGAATGGGCCTCTTGCCCCTCGTGCGAGCGGCCAAGCAGCCAGGGTCGGCAGCGGGGGAAGATGAGCCGCTGCTGGAAGTGGCCGGGCTAGGCATCTTCGACGGCGACAGGCTGGTGGGGACGGTGGAGGGTCCAGCCGCGCGCGGTGTGCTCTGGCTTAGGGGCGAACTCGGACGCGGGGCCCTGTTCGGAACGTTGCCAGGCGGGCAAGTCAGTGCAGAGTTTTCCGGTGTGAGTAGCAGGACTAGGGCTGCCTTCGTCCGCGGCGAACCCGCTATCCGGGTGGAAATACAGGGCAGGCTGACACTCCTCGAAGATGGCTTCGGCGTCCCGCTGGTCAAGAAGGTCCCGATGATGGAAGACCTGTTCGAGGCCCAAGTGCGGACGGAAGTCGAGGCTGCCCTCGATGAGGTCCTCAGGGGCATGCGTGCGGATGTGTTCGGCTTCGCCGACGCGCTGCATCGCAGCGACCACCGCCAGTGGCAGCGGCTCAAGGGCAGTTGGCGCGAGTGGCTCGCCGGGCTGAACGTTGAGGTAGACGTCAAATTGAGCCTGGGTCACCTCGGGCTGACCACGACCCGCATCCTGTTTGGGGGTCCATAGCCGTGGAGCTGAGCGCTGTTGGATGGACGACCGTTCTGGTAGCAGTCGCTAGTGTTAGCTTGCATCGTTTAGCGCGGCAGCGCTCCTGGGCGCAGCTGGCACTGGCGGCGGTACTGTGGGCGCTAGCGGTATCTCTGTTCTGGCAGGCCATCACTGAGACGCGGCTCATCAGCCCCTCCACAACCATCCACATCTTGTTCGACCGCTTGTTTGGCGGACCGTGACTGGGAACAATGCCCATTGGCGACGTGCTGGCCTTGTGTTTTGGCCGTCCATATGCTAACATGAGGGATGCATAACAGGCATGGTGGATGTAGCTCAGCTGGTTAGAGCACCAGGTTGTGGCCCTGGGGGTCGGGGGTTCGAGTCCCCTCATTCACCCGGATGGGGGCCCGGGTCCACCGGGTCCTCCTGTCATCGTTTGGGGCGTCGCCAAGCGGTAAGGCGCGGGACTTTGGATCCCGTATGCGTTGGTTCGAATCCAGCCGCCCCAGCCATGGGCCATTAGCTCAGCGGTAGAGCACCCGCCTTTTAAGCGGGGTGTCGATGGTTCGAGCCCATCATGGCCCACACGATCGCGCGAGGGTGGCGGAACTGGCAGACGCGTTGGACTTAGGATCCAATGCCTGACAAGGCTTGAGGGTTCAAATCCCTTCCCTCGCACCAGACGCGCGGAAGTAGCTCAGCGGTAGAGCATCGCCTTGCCAAGGCGAGGGTCGCGGGTTCAAATCCCGTCTTCCGCTCAGGCCCCTCAGGGAACTCCCCCTGAGGGGCTCTGTTAACGTGCCGCCTGGCCGTGGTCTGGGCCTTGCGTCGGCGGCTGAGTATGAAAGCGCGCATAGGGGACAGAATCCAACTCGACCGACCCGCGTGTCCCGGATGTGCTATAATAGCTTGGTCAGTATCACAGCGGCGCCGCCGGGTCGAGGAGGGGCATACGTGGCTGTTGACGTGGAGAGGATAGACAAGCACAGGGTCAAGCTCGCCGTCCAAATCCCCCCGGAGACGGTGCGGCAGGCCGAAGACGAAGCCTACCGCCGCCTTGTCCGCAGGGTCAACGTACCTGGTTTTCGCAAAGGCAAAGCCCCCCGTAAAGTGCTGGAGAGTTTCGTCGGCCGGGGCGCCCTGAAAGAGGAAGCCCTGGACATACTCGTGTCCCGGTCCTATTGGGAGGCTGTGGCCGAGTCGAAGCTGGAGCCGATCGCACCTCCCCGCATCGAGGATGTAGCGTATGCCGATGGGGAGCCGGTGCGTTTCGCCGCCACCGTCGAGGTTAAGCCCGAGGTCAAGTTGGGCGGGTACACCGGTCTGGGGTTGACCCCGAAGCCCGTCGAGGTCCCCGAGTCTGCAGTCGGGACGCAGCTGGAGCACCTACGCGAGCGCAAGGCCCGGCTGGTCCCAGTCGAGGACCCGGCAGCGACAGTCGCTGAAGGCATGGTGGCTGTCATCGACTTCACCGGCACGCGGGACGGCGCGCCTATCGAGGGTGCCAGCGCCGCAGGCTATCTGCTCGACGTGGGCTCGGGCTCGTTCATTCCCGGCCTGGAGAGCGGGCTCATTGGCATGCGGGTCGGCGAGACCAGGGAGATACCGGTCACCTTCCCAGCAGATTACCATGCCGTGGAACTGGCCGGCAACGAGGCGCGGTTCACGGTCACCGTCCAGGAGCTCAAGCTGAAGCAGCTGCCTGCCCTCGACGACGACCTGGCCAAGGAAGCGGGCTACCAGACCCTGGAGGAATTGCGGGCTGGTATCGAGAATAGGCTGGCAGAGGCAGCTCGGCGTGACGTGCGAACGGACTATCTTAACAGGGTCATAGCCAAGATTGTGGAAGGGTCCGAGGTCGATGTTCCCGAGACCTTGCTCGTGCGGCGCGTGGACAGCATGGCCGAGGACCTGGCCGAACGGTTGGAGCGCGGCGGGACGGGACTGGAGCGGTTCCTGTCGGCCAACGGCAAGACCCTGGACGACTTGCGGGACGACCTGCGGCCCCGGGCCCTGCAGGCCGTCAAGGCCGATTTGGTGTTGGAAGCGGTGGCCCGGGCCGAAGGCCTGGAAGCCACCGAGGCGGATGTCGAGGCCGAACTGGCCGGCCTGGCGAAAGCGTACACCAAGCCCATCGAGCAAGTCAGAACTACGCTGGCGGAGTCGGGTGGGCTGAGCGGAGTCAGGCAGCGCCTCACCCAGGACAAAGTGCTGGCATTCCTCGCAGCGGAGGGAGGACAGGCATGAGCGGTTATATGGTGCCTATGGTCATCGAACAGACATCCCGGGGCGAACGCGCCTACGACATATACTCGCGTCTGCTCAAGGAACGGATCGTGTTCATCGGCAGCACCATCGACGACACGGTGGCCAATCTGGTCGTCGCCCAGCTGTTGTTCCTCGAGAGCGAAGACCCGGAGCGCGACGTCTCGCTCTACATCAACTCCCCCGGGGGCTTGGTCCACCCCGGCCTCGCCATCTACGACACCATGCAGTACGTCAAGCCCGACGTCCGCACCATCTGCGTCGGTTTGGCCGCCAGCATGGCCGCCATCCTGCTGGCGGGGGGCACGGAGGGCAAACGCTTCTCGCTGCCCAACTCGCGGGTGATGATCCACCAGCCCGAGGGTGGAGCCCGCGGACAGGCCGCCGACATCGAAATCGAAGCTAAGGAGATTCTCCGTACCCGGCGCTCCTTGGACGAGATCCTGTCCCGCCACACCAGGCAACCTATGGACAGGGTCGCACGGGACACGGACCGCAATTTTTGGATGACGGCCCAGGAAGCGAAAGCATACGGTATCATCGACAAAGTGTACGAGGGCAGGGAAGCAACCGGCGCGGCCAAGTAAGAAAGGTGGGTGGATACCGCGTGCCCAAGGCCAGCGACGAGAAGGGACAACTGAAGTGCTCGTTCTGCGGCAAGGCCCAGGAGCAGGTGAAGCGCCTGGTGGCCGGCCCGGGGGTATACATCTGCGACGAGTGTATCGAACTCTGCAACGAGATCATCGAGGATGAGCTCAGCGAGGAGATGGACATCGAGCTTAAGGATGTCCCCAAGCCTAAGGACATCAAGGGTCTCCTTGACCAGTACGTCATCGGTCAGGAGCGGGCCAAGAAGATCCTGGCCGTAGCTGTCTACAACCACTACAAGCGTATCAACACGGGCAAAGCCGACGACGTCGAACTCCAGAAGTCCAACATCCTCCTGCTGGGCCCCACCGGGGTAGGCAAGACCCTCCTGGCGCAGACCCTGGCCAAGCTGCTCAACGTGCCCTTCGCCATCGCCGATGCCACGTCCCTGACCGAGGCCGGGTATGTGGGTGAGGATGTGGAGAACATCCTGCTCAAGTTGATCCAGGCCGCCGACTACGATGTCGAGAAGGCAGAGAAGGGCATCGTCTACATCGATGAAGTAGACAAGATCGCCCGCAAGTCGGAGAACCCCAGCATCACGAGGGATGTGTCGGGAGAAGGCGTCCAACAGGCGTTGCTGAAGATCCTGGAGGGGACAGTCGCCAGCGTCCCCCCCCAGGGCGGCCGCAAGCACCCCCACCAGGAGTTTATCCAGATCGATACCACCAACATTCTGTTCATCTGCGGCGGCGCCTTTGAGACCATTGACAAACTCATTCTCAACCGCATCGGCAGGAAAAGCATGGGGTTCGGCGCCGAACTCCACGCCAGGGGGGAGCGGGGCATCGGCGAGGTGCTCAGCCAGATCCTCCCCGAAGACCTGCTCAAGTTCGGCCTCATCCCCGAATTCGTGGGCCGGTTGCCGGTCATCGCCGCCTTGGACGCCTTGGACGAGGAAGCCCTCGTCCGCATCCTCACCGAGCCGAGGAACGCCATCGCCAAGCAGTACATGAAGCTGTTCGAACTGGAAGGGGTCGACCTCGAGTTCAAGGAAGATGCCTTGCGGACCATCGCCAAGCAGGCGATCAAGCGGAACACGGGTGCGCGGGGACTGCGGGCTATCGTGGAGAGCCTGATGCTGGACGTGATGTATGAGCTCCCGTCCAGGACCGATGTGGCCAAGTGCGTCGTGACCAAGGATGCCGTGCTCAACGCCGAGCCGCCGTTGCTGGTGACCGTCGACCGCAAGCGCAAGAAGGAAGAACCGGCCTGAGCTAAGGTTAGCTGCAGCAGACGCGCCCTTGTGGGGGCGCGTCTGTGGCGTAGGTGTATCTTCGTGGCCGCAGCCCTGGAGCGGCTGTTCCTTGCCAGCCTGCAGGGAGGACTGTCGGGATGAACCTGGCGCGTTTCGCAGTCAAGCGTCGCGTCACTGTGCTCATGGGCGTGCTGGTGATCCTGATGCTGGGGGCGGTCTCCTACGGGAGGGTCCCCATCGACCTCTTCCCCAACATGTCCTTCCCCATGGCCGGCATCATCGCGTCCTACCCTGGGGCCGGCCCCAGTGAGGTCGAGACGTTGGTGACCCGTCCCCTGGAAGAGTCCGCCGGCACGGTGGCCAACGTCCGCAGCATCAGGTCCGTGTCCGGTGAGGGATCTGCGGTCGTGATCGCGGAGTTCGAGTGGGGCACGAACATGGAGCACGCTGCCCTGGCGTTGCGTGAGCAGATCGACCTCATTGCGGGCTACCTCCCAGCAGAAGTTACTACGCCGACGGTCATCCGGTTCGACCCGTCCCTCATGCCCATTATGATGGTGAACATGACCGGAGCCGAGGACCCGGTGGCCCTGCGCCGGCTGGCCAACGACCTGGTGAAGCCCAGGCTGGAACGGATCGACGGGGTGGCTTCCGTCACCGTCCTGGGCGGCCTGGAGGAGCAGGTCAGCGTCGAGGTGGACCAGGCTCTACTGGCTGCCAACGGACTGACCTGGCAGGGCGTGTCCATGGCCTTGCGCGGCGCCGGTCTGAACCTGCCTGGCGGGCGCGTGGCGGAGGGACACACGGAGCTCACGGTGCGTTCGGTGATGGCCCTGTCTGCCACAGCGGAGCTGGAGGATGTGGTGGTGGGCATGAGGGCCGTGGCCTACCCGCAGATCCGGTACGAGCCGGTGAGGGTCAAGGATATCGCTGACGTGAAGGTCGTCCCAGGCGAGGCCCGTGGGCTGTCGAGGCTGAATGGCGCGCCCAGCGTAGCCCTGATGATCCAGAAGACGGCCACGGCCAACACGGTCAAGGTGGCGGCCAAGGTCCAAGCTACCATGGACGAGCTCGGACGGCGCCTCCCTGAGGGGGGCAAAGTGGCTGTCACGATGAACCAGGCCGAGTTCATCACCCACGCCATCGACGCCGTCAGAGGCAACGTCGTATGGGGCGCGCTGCTCGCCGTAGGGGTGCTGTTCCTCTTCCTCAGAAGCCTACGCAGCGTGCTCGTGATCGCCTGCGCTGTGCCCATCTCCATCGTGGGCACCTTCAACCTACTCCACTTCACGGGCCTGACCTTCAACCTGATGACCCTGAGCGGCCTGGCCTTGGGAGTGGGCATGCTGGTGGACAACAGCATCGTGGTGCTGGAAAACATCGTCAGGCACATGCAGGCCGGGGCGCCTCCGGCCAGGGCTGCGACGAGAGGCGCCGCCGAAGTGGGCATGGCCATCACCGCCTCGACCATGACCACCGTGGCTGTGTTCCTGCCGGTGATCTTTGTGGGCGGGCTGACGGGGATGCTCTTCAAGGAGCTGGCGCTGACGGTCACCTTTTCCCTCCTCGTCTCCCTGGTCGTAGGCATCGCCTTCGTCCCGGCCGCCGCAGCGACCCTGCTGGGAAGGATCCCGTCCGGCAGCGGCGCAAGTCCCGCCTTGGACCTGTACAGCCAGGCCCTTACCTGGGCCCTGGGACGGCGCCTGCTGGTGCTGGGAGTGGTGACGGCCCTCGTGGCAGGCGCGGCCAGCCTCATCCCCCATATCGGCGGCGAGTTCCTGCCCCGGCTGGACAGGGGTGAGATAACCATTGACGTAAGCCTGCCGCCCGGGACGACCCTGGAGCGGACCGACGCCATCGTCCGCGCGCTCGAGGGCGTCATCCAGACTATCCCCGAAGTCGCTGACTTTACGGTGGCCATCGGTTCGGGGCCCTACGCCAGCTTCGGGCGGAGTGCCCTGTCAGGGAGCGTGGATACCGCGGTCATGGGGATTAAGCTGAAGCCCCGGTCTGAACGCACCCGTTCCACGCAGGAGGTCATCGCGGCCATCGCCGCTAAGTGCTCAGGACTCCCCGCGGACATCAGGCTGAGCCAGTCGGCCTCCCTGCTGGCGACGAACCTCCCCCAACTCGAGGTCGAGGTCTCCGGCCCGGACCTGGCAGTGATCGAAGACATCCTGGGTCAGGTCGCCGCTGGGGCCCGGAGCGTGCCCGGCCTCACGGACGTCCAGCTGTCGCAGCGCACAGGCAGGCCTGAGCTGAACATCACTTACGACCGGCTGGCCGTCGCGGAACTGGGGTTGTCGCCGGCGCTCATCGCCACGACGGTGAAGGGGGCCCTCCAGGGCGAGCGGGTGGCGACCTATCGCGCGGGAAGCCATGACTTGCCCGTGTTGCTCAGGCTGAAGCCCGAACAGCGGCAGCACACTGCTGCTTTGAGCAGCCTCCTGGTCCTGAGCGGGCGGGGGGACCCGGTCAGGCTGGCGGACGTGGCGGTCCTGACCACCGGCACCGGGCCCAACGCGATCAGCCGCAAGGCAGGACAGCGCACGGCGAGCCTGACAGCCAGCGTTGAGGGCAGCGACCTGCAAGGCGCGGCCGAACGGCTCAAAGAGCAGATCGCCGGCCTGGACCTGCCTGCCGGGTACACCGTGGAGTTCGGCGGCGAGGAACGCGAGATGCGCGAAGCGTTCAGCGGCCTGTCCCTGGCCCTCGGCCTGGCCATCGCCCTGGTCTATATGGTGATGGCCGCCCAGTTCGAGTCCTTGATCCACCCTCTTACCATCATGCTCACGGTGCCGCTGGCCATGGCTGGTTCCCTGGCTGGCTTGTACCTGAGAGGCTTCCCCTTCTCCATTCCCTCGGTGATCGGCTTGGTCGTCCTGGTGGGGGTGATCGTCAACAACGCCATCGTGCTGGTAGACCACATCCAACTCCTGCGCAAGCGAGGCCTGCCCAGGGAGGCCGCGCTGGTCGAGGCGGGCCGGGTGCGCATGCGGCCGATCCTGATGACCACCCTCACCACCGTGCTCGGCTTGGTGCCGCTGGCGTGGGCGACGAAGGAGGGCGCCGAGCTGGGCGCGCCGACGGCGACCGCCCTCATCGGCGGGTTGGTGGTAGGCACCGCCCTGACGATGTTCGTCATCCCCGTGGCCTACAGCCTGGTGGACGATCTCGGCCGTAGGCTGTCACGGACAAGGTGCGGCTGAATCCAGGGCATACTAAGACCCCACCCCATGGTGGGGTCTTACGCTCTTGTCCGCCACACACATCAAAGCAGGAGCTGAGGTGACGACATGCTCTGGGACGTCATCATCGCCGGAGGGGGACCCGCAGGCGCCTCGGCGGCGCTGGCCGCTGCCGAACAGGGGTTGGAGGCCCTCGTCCTTGAAGCCCAGCCGGTGCCAGGCAGCAAGGTCTGCGCTGGGGGCGTCAGCAAGGCCGCCCTGCAGGAGCTGGGCGCGACCCTGCCGGAGTCTGTGGCCGAGCGGCACTGCCGCGAGCTCAGGCCGGTGTCGGTGAAAGGACGTTTCAGCTTCTTGCGGACTGACCCGTTCATGGTGACCGTGGCCAGGGAGCGGTTCGACTGCTGGCTGCTCAACCGCGCCCAGGCCGCCGGCGCCGAGGTCAGCCTCGGGGAGCGGCTGACGGGCCTGACGCCGAGGCTGGATGGGGTGACGGTGCGCACCTCCGCCGGCGAGCGCAAGGGGAGGCTAGTAATCGGGGCCGATGGCGCCATCAGCACCGCCGCCCGGTGGGTCAGGCCGGCACTCTCCGCCCGGGAACTGGGGCTGGGGGTGGCGGTGGAGGTCGCGGACCCCTCCGGCGCTGTCCTGGAAAGACTGAGCGAGGCCATCGAGATCCACTACGGCCTGGTGCCTGCCGGCTATGGCTGGGTGTTCCCCCGCCGTGACCGACTGGCTTGTGGGGTGGCCGGTCCCGCCCACGTCGTCAGGGACCCCCGGCAGGCACTGGCAGCCCTGCTCTCGCTGGCGAGGTTGAGCAGCGCCGATTGCCTCGGGCAGCCCAGGACGGGTCTCATCCCGGCGGGCGGCCCTTGGAGGGCTGTCGTCCGCGGCCGCGTCCTGCTGGCGGGCGACGCGGCGGGCCTGGCCGACGCCCTGACGGGAGAAGGCATCCGCTACGCCCTGCGCAGCGGACGGCTGGCCGGCAGGGCTGCCGCCCGGGCGCTACGCGGCGGCGGGGTCGAACACTCGTTGGCGGAGTATGGACGGGAATGTGGCGCCATGACCCGGGCCCTCGCCTGGTCCTGGCGCATCGCCCGCCTGTTCTTGGCCCATGAAGGCCTGATGTTGACGTGTTTCCTCGGCAATGAGGCTTGGTACCACGGGCTGATCGACCTGCTCAATGGAGACACCGATCAACTGGGGACGCTCAGGCGGCTGGCCGCCAACCTGCCCAAGCAGCTCTTGCGCAGGGCCGCAGGCAGGTAGCGGTCGAGCGGCATGTAGGCGGGGACCCAGGGGAAAGCTACCCTTAGCCCATAACAGAGGAGACGCGCCCGTGAACCTCGGCAACCTGTTCAGCGTCATCCAACTCCTGTTTGCCGTCATTATTGGAATGTACTTCTGGAATCTCCTCCGGAGCCAGCAGGGGAGCAAGGTCGCGGTGGAGCGCGAGTCCCGTAAGGAGATGGAGAAACTCCAGCTGATGCGCGACATCCGCCTGACCGAACCCCTGTCTGAGAAGACGCGTCCGACAAGCTTCGAGGAGATCATCGGTCAACAGGAAGGCCTCAAGGCCCTGCGGGCAGCCTTGTGTGGGCCCAACCCGCAGCATGTGATCATCTACGGCCCCCCCGGCGTAGGCAAGACCGCCGCTGCCAGGCTGGTGCTGGAGGAGGCCAAGCGCAACCCCGACTCACCGTTCAAGGAAGACGCCAAGTTCGTGGAGATCGACGCCTGCACCGCCCGGTTCGACGAGCGGGGCATCGCCGACCCACTCATCGGCAGCGTCCACGACCCGATCTACCAGGGGGCCGGGCCCCTGGGCATGGCCGGTGTGCCCCAACCCAAGCCAGGTGCCGTGACGAAAGCCCACGGTGGCGTGCTGTTCATCGATGAGATCGGCGAACTGCACCCCATCCAGATGAACAAACTGCTGAAGGTGCTCGAGGACAGGAAGGTGTTTCTGGAGAGCGCTTACTACAGTTCCGAGGACGCCAACGTCCCCAAGCACATTCAGGACATCTTCGATAACGGCTTGCCCGCGGACTTCCGGCTGGTCGGCGCCACCACCCGGTTGCCCCATGACATACCCCCGGCCATCCGTAGCCGGTGCATGGAGGTGTTCTTCCGCCCCCTCGTCCCCGCCGAGGTCCGGGTCATCGCCGCGAACGCTGTAAGAAAAATCAATTTTGACATCGAGGGGGGCGCCCTGGAAGTCATTCAGAAATACGCCACCAACGGCCGGGACTCGGTCAACATCATCCAGATCGCGGCGGGCCTGGCGGTGACCACTAAACGGCGCAACGTGACCCGCGAGGACGTGGAGTGGGTCGTCAACAGCGGGCAGTACTCGCCGAGACCTGAGAAGAAGCTCTCCGGGACGCCCCAGGTAGGCATCGCCAACGGCCTGGCGGTGTTCGGCCCCAACATGGGCATGGTGCTGGACATCGAAGTAGCCGCCACCCACGTCGGCCCCGACCGGGGCAGGCTGACCGTTACCGGGGTGATCGACGAAGAAGAGATCGGCGGCGGCGGCCATCGGGTACGGCGCAAGAGCGCTGTGCGCGGCTCCGTCGAGAACGTGCTGACGGTGATCAGGGGCCACCTGCCGGTGGATCCCTCGCAGTATGACATCCACGTCAACTTCCCCGGGGGGGTGCCCATCGACGGCCCCTCGGCGGGTGTGGCCATCGCCACCGCCATCCATTCGGCGCTGTCCGGCGCCCCGGTGGACGGCAGCGTGACCATGACCGGGGAGCTGTCGATCCGCGGCTCAGTCCGTCCTGTCGGGGGCATCACCGCCAAGATCGAAGCGGCCAAGCAGGCGGGGGCCAAGCGCGTGCTGATCCCCACCGACAACTGGCAGGAGCTGTTCAAGGACATCTCGGGCATCGAAGTCAAGACCGTGTCGACCCTGCAGGAAGTGCTCGAGCTAGCCTTGCTCCAGACCAAGGAAGCCCACGCTCCCGCCCAACCGCCCCAGCTCGTCGCCGCGGCGGCGCCGGCTACCCCGCTCTAACCAGCGCTTCCCTGCCAGAAGGCAACAGGAATCAAATCAAGCGGGACAGAATACGCTATTATTGCGCTGTCTTGTTCTGGCTGCGCCTCAAGGAGGCTGGCATGGAAGCTAAGAGCCGTCGCCAACGCAGCAAGGTACTGCCGCTGCTCCCGCTCAGGGGCATGCTGGTGTTCCCGTACATGGTCGTCCACCTCGACGTCGGCCGCGAGAAGTCCATCGCCGCCGTCGAAGCGGCGCTCGAACGGGAGGACCGCTTGGTTGCCCTCGTCGCCCAGCGCGACGTGAAGCTGGACCAGCCCGGGCACGACGACCTCTACCAGGTCGGCACCATCGCCGAGGTCAAACAGATGCTGCGGCTCCCCGGCGGCACCATCCGCGTCCTGGTGGAGGGCTTCCGCCGGGCCAGGCTGCAACGTTTCCTCCCTGGCGAGGCGTACTGCCTGGCCGAAGTGGCCGAAGTGCCCGAGCCGGGCAGCCGTGGACCGCAAGTCGAGGCGTTGATGCGCACCGCCGTGCAGCTGTTTGAGAGCTACACCCGGCTGGGCAAGCGGGTGCCCGCGGAGACGCTGATGTCCATCGTCTCCGTCGAGGAGCCCGGCCGCCTAGCCGACACCCTCGCCGCCCACCTTACCCTCAAAGTCGAGGACAAGCAGGCCATCCTCGAAGCCACCGGCGTCGGCAGGCGGTTGGAGGCAGTCATCGAGCTGCTCCAGCGGGAGCTGGAGATCCTCGAGCTGGAACGCAAGATCTCCACCCGGGTCCGCAAGCAGATGGAGCGCACCCAGCGCGAGTACTACCTGAGGGAGCAGCTCAAGGCCATCCACAAGGAGCTCGGGGAGCGCGACGACAAGGGCGACGAGGCCCAAGACTACCGCGCCCGCATCGCCAAATCGGGCATGACCCCGGAAGCCCAGGAGAAGGCCCTGCGCGAACTCGAGCGGCTGGAGAAGATGCCGCCCATGTCCGCCGAGGGGGTCGTGACCCGCACGTACCTCGACTGGCTCCTGGCCCTGCCTTGGGCCGCTGAGACCGTCGACCAGCTGGACATCGACAAGGCCGAAGGGATCCTCCATGAGGACCACTATGGGCTGGATAAGGTCAAGGAGCGCATCCTCGAGTATCTGGCTGTGCGCAGGCTGGTGGAACGGATGAAGGGGCCCATCCTGTGCCTGGTCGGGCCGCCGGGTGTGGGCAAGACCTCCCTGGCCAAGTCCATCGCCAGGTCCCTGGACCGTAAGTTCGTCCGCATCTCCCTGGGCGGCGTCCGGGATGAGGCGGAGATCCGTGGACACCGGCGCACCTATGTGGGGGCCCTGCCCGGCCGGATCATCCAGGGGATGCGTCAGGCCTCCTCGAGGAACCCGGTGTTCCTCATGGACGAGATTGACAAGATGAGCGCGGATTTCCGCGGGGACCCGGCCTCGGCCCTGCTGGAAGTACTGGATCCTGAGCAGAACAGCGCCTTCAGCGACCACTACGTCGAAGCAGCCTTCGACCTGTCCAAGGTGCTGTTCATCACTACTGCCAACACCCTGTACAACATCCCCAGGCCGCTGCTGGACCGGATGGAGACCATTATCATCCCTGGGTACACCGAGGAGGAGAAGCTGGAGATCGGGCGCAGGCACATCCTGCCGAAGCTCCTGACCGAACACGGGTTGAAGCCCTCGCAGTTGCGCATCTCCGCCGGGGGCATCCGGGGCATCATCCGTGCATACACGCGCGAGTCGGGCGTCCGCAACCTCGAGCGGGAGCTGGCTGCCATCTGCCGCAAGGCCGCTGTGGATGTGGTCAGGGGCAAGCACAGCCAGGTCCGGGTAGGCGCCCATAACCTCGTCCAATACTTGGGGGCGCCCCGCTATCGCACGGGTGAAGCGGAAGACGACAACGAAGTAGGCGTGGCGATGGGGGTAGCTGTTACCGAGGCCGGGGGCGAGATCATGCCCATCGAGGCTGCCCTGATGAACGGTAAGGGGACACTGATGCTCACGGGCAAACTCGGCGAGGTCATGCGCGAGTCAGCCCAGGCCGGCTTCAGCTACATCCGCAGCCGCCAGGCCGCTCTGGGCATCGAAGCGGGCTTCCACGAACGCCTGGACATCCATGTCCACATCCCTGAAGGCGCTATCCCCAAGGACGGCCCTTCGGCCGGGATCACCATGGCCACCGCAGTCGTGTCAGCCCTCACCAAGCGGCCGGTCAGGCGCGACGTGGCCATGACGGGTGAAATCACCCTGCGGGGACAGGTCCTGCCCATCGGGGGAATGAAGGAGAAGGTCCTGGCCGCCCACCGCGCCGGCATCAAGACCGTGGTTCTCCCGGAGGCCAACCGCAAGGATCTGGAGGAGATACCCATGAACGTCAGGCGTAAGCTGGAGTTCGTCATGGTGGGACACATGGATGATGTCCTGCGCACGGCGTTGGTGGGCGGTTTGGACGCCGTGGACCCGGCCTTGCTGCCGCTGCCTGTCGAACCGCAACAGCCACGCCTGCACGTGAACTGATCGAAGTGCGTAGACTACCCGTCGCAGCCCTGGCACTGGCCGCGCTCTTAGTGCTCCTCTTTGGGGCCCGCTTCGTCGGCGAACAGCTGGGCGAACGGATACGGCCCTCGGCGCCCCCTGCCGCCGCCGCCCCTGGGGATCCTGCACCGAGCCCCGCGCCTTCCGTGCCGGCGCCTGCGCCCGCCAACCCCACCCTGGCTCCCGCCGAACCGGATCCGGAGCCCGTGCCGCAGCTTCCCGAGCCCCCTCCCCATCCCCCAGCTGCCCCGAAGGCCGATGCTTCCGAGGAGTTCAGGGGGGTCTGGGTCGTCGCCTGGGAGGACATGGTCAGCCCGGAGAAGGTCGCGGCTGCGGTGGCCAAAGCCAAGGCCGCCAATTTCAACGCCCTGGTTGTACAGGTGCGGGCCAGGGGCGACGCCTACTATAAGAGCGTCCTGGTCCCCCGGGCCGAAGCCCTGGCAGGGCAAGACCCGGCCTTCGACCCACTGGCCGAGGTCATCAGGCTGGCCCAGCCCGCAGGCCTGCAGGTGCATGCCTGGATGAACGCGTACCTCGTTTGGAGCCACCGCGGGCGCGCCCCCAAAGACGTCAACCATGTGTTCAATGCTAGGCCCGACTGGCTGCTGCGGGACGCCAACGGGGTCGTGCATGGCACCGAGACCCCTTCCACCAAGGCCAGGCACTATGAGGGGGGCTTCTACCTCAACCCGGCGCACCCCCTGGTCCAGCAGCACCTGCACGCGGTGTGCATGGAAGTCGTGGACAACTACGCCATCGATGGCCTGCACCTCGACTACGTCCGCTATCCGGCGAGGACGGGGCGGGAAGCCGTGGGCGTGGATTACGGTCCCACCACTCTGAGCCGCTTCAAGGCACTGACGGGCCTAGAGCCGCGGGAGCACACCGCTGAATGGGACCAGTGGCGCGCCGACCAGATCACGGCCCTGATTAGGAACGTACACAAGTCCGTGCGCGAGCGGCGCCCAGGGATGGCGCTGTCAGCCGCCGTCCTGGCCGCCTGGGACCTAGCCGTCGGCCGCAACTACACCGATCACCGGTCCTGGCTCAGGGAAGGCGTCATCGACTACGTGTTTCCCATGGCCTACAGCATTGATCCGGGCTATGTGGCCCACTATGCCGAGGCCGCGCACGCCGCGTACCCCGGCGCGAGGTCATTCGCGGGGTTGGGGGCGTATCTGCTCAGCCCGGCGGACCTGGCGTCACAGATCAGCGCCGTTCGCAAGACCGGCGCCAAAGGGTTCGTCGTCTTCGCCCTGCACACCCTGGACGACGCCTTCATCCAGCACCTGGTCGAAGGGCCGCTGGCCCAGCCCGTGCGGGCGCCGCGGCTGACAGCCATCCCCGCGGGCGAGGGTCCTGGTCCGTTGCCCAGGCCGGTCGAGCCGGTGGTCGTGGCGAAGCTGCAGGGGACAGGCAGCGGCGCTAACGTCACGGTCAAGCGGCAGTTCTATGTGCGCGCCGGACGCACCACCCTGCTCATCGACAATGCGGGGATGGAAGTCCTGCGCCTGGTGATCAACGGGAGGACCATCCCGGACTTGGCGGTGCCAGTCAACGGCCAGCTGAGACTGGACATCTCCCTCCACGTGGATCCGGCTCGGGTGGATTGGAACTGGGATCAGCACACCTCCGACATCGAGCTCGAGGTGTACGGGAAGGCGGGGCAGAGCATCACCTTCACGGTTGAGGACAGGTACTAGGCTTTGGCCGGCTGCGGCGTCCTGCACTACTGCCCCGCGGGCGCGGACGGCGGTTGCGCTGAGGCCAGCATCCGGCCGGGGGCGGCCGCCCGCCGCATTTCGGCGAGGAGCATCCCCGCCACCACCAACCCCCCGCCCACGAGCTCGCGGGCTCCCATGACCTCGCCGGCGAAGGCCCAGGCGAACAGCGCGGCGAACACGGGCTCGGCCGTGAAGATCAGGGCGGCATGGGCTGGACTGGTGAAGCGTTGCAGGTGGACCTGGAGGAAGAAGGCCAGCGTAGTGGCGAGCAGGCCGGTGATGACGAGGGCGGGCCAGGCGCCCGCCGGGGGCCAGGCAGGGAAGCCTTCAAAGACCACCGCCGACAGAGCATGCAGCGGTACTGTGCTGATGACCATGGCCGCCGCCAGGACCAGGGGGTCATACTGTGCGCAGTAGCGCGCCACGGCCGTGATCTGCACCGCGAAGGCCACGGCGCAGCCGAAGACCAAGATGTCGCCGTAGGCTGGGACCAGCCCGTCGGTGAGGGACAGCACCGCCAGGCCCGCTGTGGCGCAGGCGGCGCCCAAGAGGGCCTGGACAGGTACGCGCAGCTTCAGCCAGACCGCGGACAGCAGCGGCACCATCACCACGCACAAGCCAGTGATGAAGGCGGCCTTGGAGGCGGTGGTATGGACGAGTCCAACCGTCTGCAGGGCGTAGCCGAGGAACAGGGTCACGCCCAGGCCACAGCCCACAGCCCATGTCCTGCCCGCCCCCCGCCGCAGCCGGGGGAAGCCTACACACAGGAAGGCCAGTCCCGCCAGAGTGAAGCGGTAGGTGAGGAAGGCGAAGGGAGGCATCAGGCCGACGGCGTCCTTCACCAAGACGAAGGTGGCGCCCCAGATCAGGGTGACGCCTATTAGCAGCAAGTCAGCGAGGCTGGCAGACACGGCTTTGGCTCCTTTATGCCGGCAAAGTCAGACTCAGTATACCACAGCTGCAATCGGCAGGCAGGCAGGCAGGCGTTGACACCCTTGCAGGCCGCAGTATAATGTAAACTGATTGCATGCATCCACCCAGGGAGGTGGCCGGTGAGGGAGAGGGCGGGCAACCGACAAAAGGAGGAAGTTGCCACAGGTTGCATAGCAGGAGGTCAGACAACTAAAAGACATGGGACTCAGCGTGGGGTTGGTGTACAATCTTGGTAAGCACGACCCGCCCGCAGAGGGGGAGCCTCCGGACGTTCACGCCGAACTGGACTCAGAGCACACTGTTTTGGCGGTCGCGGACGCCCTCAGGGAGGGAGGCCACGAGGTCCTGTTCATCGAAGGCGATGCCGGGGTCTGTGAGCGTCTTCGGGCTACCAGGCCGGACATCGTCTTTAACATGAGCGAAGGGATCAGGGGCGCGAGCCGTGAGGCGCACGTCCCCTGCATTCTGGAGCTGCTCGGTATCCCGTATACCGGTTCCGGCCCCCTCACTATGGCAGTAAGCCTGGACAAACCCGCAGCCAAACGTGCCTTTGCCGCGGATGGCGTTCCGACACCGAAGTCCACCGTCTGCCGCCCGGGCGCCCTGCCCGATCGCACCGGCCTCAAGTTCCCCTTGTTCGTCAAGCCCGCCGGTGAAGGCTCCAGTATGGGTATCGGCCCCAACTCCCTGGTCGCTGACGAGGCAGCCCTGCACCGCCAAGTGGAATACATCCACCGCTTCTACCAGCAGCCTGCCCTGATCGAGGAGTACATCGACGGCCGGGAGTTCACCATCGGCCTCCTCGGCAACGGCGACGAGCTGGCAATTCTGCCCATCATGGAGATCAACTTCGCCCCCTGCCCCTCCGAGCACGGCCGCATCTACTCGTACCAGTTCAAGACCCAATGGGACGGGGATGAGTACTACCAGTGCCCGGCGCCGCTCGCCGAAGACCAGGCGGTCTTGTTGGCTGACGTGGCCAAGCGGGCATTTCGTTGTTTGGACTGCCGGGACGTAGCCCGGGTCGATATCAGGCTCGATCAGTCCGGCATGCCCTGGGTGTTGGAGGTCAACCCCCTGCCCGGGCTCGTGCCAGGGTTCAGCGACCTGCCCAGGGAAGCCGCGGCTGCGGGTATGACCTACGCCGCCCTGATCAACGCCATCTTGGACTATGCCGTTGCCAGGCAGGGCGTGGCTCTCGCCTCTCCCTCCACCCATGTATTGACCGCCTAGTGATGTCGCGCAGACAAGCACGCCGGGCCCCGCTCGGCGTGCTGTGCTTGTGCTTCAGCCGGGCATGCTAGCTGGGGAGGTGAAGGGCGTGGCCGGTGGGGCCTCGGCAGGCAGCTTCGCCGTGCTGGTGGGCAGCCCGATCAGCGCAGGCCAAACCAGGATGGTGGCAGTGGTGGAGGTGGAGGCGGTCGCGGGCCCCCGCGAGCTCCAGGCAGGGGTCGAACCCATCGGCTTCGTTGCAGCCTCCACAGCCGGGACCCTCGTCCTCCCAACGACAGAGCGCCGCCGGAGCTTGGACCGCCTGTTCCGGGCCGTCCCCGAAGCTTTAGGGCGACTAGCACAACTCTAGTTAAAGTGTGAGAACAAAAACTGCTGCCTCAGTTCAGTTTGGCAGGAGGCCCAGCGCCTGTGTAGAAATCCTCTGGCTGCAGACGCTGGGAGGTTTGGAAGTTGAGGGCAGTGCTCGAACAAACCCTGGCAAGGGCCAGGCGGCTCGGAGCAACATACGCGGACATTCGCTGGGTAGATCGGGTCGAGGAGCCCATAACGATCAGGAACGAGAGCGTGACCTCGGTCGCTGACCGCAGGGACCGCGGCCTGGGGCTACGGATACTGGCTGAGGGTGGCTGGGGGTTCGCCACCTGTCCCGACCTGCGGGAAGAGGACCTGGCCGGAGCGGTCCAGGAGGCCCTGGCCATGGCCAAGGCTTCCGGCCGAGTGCGGGCCCGGCCGGTGACCCTGTCGCCGGTGGCCCCAGTCGAAGACTCCTATCGCAGTCCCCGTAGGGAAGACCCCTTCGCGGTCCCCCTCGAGCAACGGCTGGGTTTCTTGCGCGAACTGGTGGGCGCCATGCGCCGCCAGCCCTTGAAGATACAGCTCGCCATCGCGCAATTGTCGGCCTGCCGCGAGCACAGAGTGTTCGCCAGCACCGAGGGGACCTTTGTGACGCAGGATGTCGTCGAGACAGGCCTCAGCCTGTCCGCCACGGCGGTGGAGGGCGGCGAGGCCCAGCGTAGGTCCTTCGCCAACCACGCCCAGGCCGGCTTCGAGTTTGTGCGTGGTCTTGAACCCCACGCCATCGCCCACGAGCTGGCCGTCGAGGCCACCGACCTGCTCGAGGCCCCAGTCTGTCCGGCCGGGGTCCACGATGTCGTACTGGGTTCCCAGCTCCTTGCCGCGCAGATCCACGAGACCTGTGGCCACCCTGCGGAACTGGACCGGGCCTTGGGGCATGAGGCCGGTTTCGGCGGCGGCAGTTTCCTGACGACCGACGGGCGGGGCAGCCTCCGGTACGGCTCCCCCGAGGTCACCATCGTCGCCGATGCGTCCCTCCCCGGCGCGCTGGGCACCTTTGCCTACGACGACGAGGGCGTCCGCGCCCAGAGGGTCGATGTGGTCCGCGACGGCATCTTCCGTAGCTTCCTCATGTCCCGGGACACCGCCCCCTTGCTCGGCCTGGCCTCCAATGGCAGCGTGCGCGGGGAGGGCTGGCGGAACCCGCCGCTGATCCGCATGACCAACCTGAGCCTGGAGCCTGGCGACTGGACCCTGCCCGATCTGCTCCGGGACACCGGCGCAGGGCTGTACCTGGATACCCCGAGCAGTTGGAGCCTGGACGACCGCCGGCTGGACTTCGGGTTCGGCTGCGAAGTCGTGCGCGAGATCCGAGACGGAGGTCTGGGGCGGTTGTACAGGAACGGAGCGTACGGCGGCTCCACCTTGGAGTTCTGGCAAGCCTGCGATGCGGTCACCATGAAGCACCACCGCAAGCTCTGGGGCCTGCCTGATTGCGCGAAGGGGGAGCCTGCCCAGATCGCCCGTGTCGCTCACGGGGCGAGTCCTGCGCGGTTCCGGGCCATAGAGGTAGGTGCGAGGGCACTGAATTCGAGGTAAGCCGGGAAGCGGATGATGTCCGACCTCGGCCTGGTTCGCCTGTAGCCAAGCAGGGGTAGAGCTCTTCACCGAGGTGGTACAGCACGGGCCATGCGCAGGCCTCCCGCTGGGGACCCGGACCCCTGCCCGCCAACCTCGTGCTCGCACCAGACGGCCATTCCCTGGCGGACCTCGTCGGCGGCACCACCCGGGTGCTCCCCGCGCTCAAGCTCGATGACGTCAACTATGCCAGCGCTGCCGTGTATTGACAGCGTGACAAAGGGCGCTTAAGGCAGGGACAGCCTCAACTGGCGTCGAATCCGCGCAGGCGTGGTTCGGCTGCAAGGGCCAGGGGGGTTGTTCCTCAGTGCTCCAAGGGCAACGGCTCCGGCTACGTCAATTGCAGGCTGGGGACGTTCCTCACCTGCTGTGTTGGGATGCTGACACAGAAGTGAACGCGCTCATCGGGAAGAAGTTTGACAGTCCGGAGAGCGCGGAGGAGTGGTACTTGCGCCTGACCCACCGGGCGGACAGCCTTGTCCTGGGCATTGAGGTTGGCGACCGGCTCATCGGCGACATGGAGTTGGAGCACATCTCCTGGCGCGCCAAGACCGCCGAGCTGTCCATCTGTATCGGTGAGCGCGAGTATTGGGGCAGGGGATACGGCGCTGAGGCCATCGGTCTGCTGCTCGACTTCTGCTTCGGTTCCCTGGGCCTCCGGCGCGTCTACCTGAGGGTCTACCGGCACAACCTGCGGGCGATCAAGTGCTACGAGAAGTGCGGTTTCCGCAAGGAAGGGGTGCTCAGGCGCTCCGGCCGGGCCGGCCGCAAGCAAGGGGACGTGTACCTGATGGCTGTGGAAGCGCATGCCGCCGTCCTACCCCGCCGGGCAGCCGGCTGGAGTGGGACTGGGTAGCCCGGGTCCTGGCAGCAGCCAGGGCCCTGGTCATTGGCGGTCGCCCGCAGCAGCTTCGGCGCGCAGTGACTGGAGCAGGCCATGGAGGTCAGCGGGGAGCTCCGCTTCCAGGCGAAGCCCATCCCCTGTGTGGGGGTGGTTCAGGACCATCGCGTGGGCGTGCAAGGCCTGGCGGCTGCCCGGCGCGGCCTCCGGCCAGGGCGGTCCCCCGTACAGGCTGTCGCCGTACAGCGGGTGCCCGAGGTGGGCCAGGTGGACGCGGAGCTGATGGGTTCTGCCCGTTGCCGGCCGCAGCTCGAGCAGGGCGCCAGGGCCGACCGCCTCGAGGACGTTGAAACAGGTCCGGGCTGGCTTGCCGCCGGTGGCGACCGACCGTCCCGGGCGGCCGTCAAGCTTGCCAACGGGCAGATCAATCTCGCCGGCGGCAGGGGGGCGGCCGGCCACGACCCCCAGATAGACCCTGGTGATCGCAGCCTTGGCCATGGCCTGGGAGAGCCTGTGCTGGGTGTGGGGGTCCTTGGCCCAGAGGGTCAGGCCGGAGGTATCCCGGTCGAGCCGCCGCACGGGACGCGGGGTCGCGTCCACGCCCAGGCGGGCCAGATGGAAGGCCACCCCGTTGGCCAAGGTGGCCCCGCCGTAGCCGGGCGAGGGATGGATGACCATGCCCGCCGGCTTGTCGACCGCCAGCAGGAAGGGGTCTTCGTAGATGATGCGCAGGGGTACCGGTTCAGGCTTCACCGCTGAAGCTGCCTGCGGCAGGTACACTTCCACCGTCTGTCCCGGCTCTAGTGGACATCGTCCCTGGACCGGGTGGCCGTCCGCCGTCACCAGCCCGTGCCGCCTCAAGCGCCGCCAGCAGCCGCGGCTGAGGCCCAGCCGGGAGCGGAGCAACCGGTAGACCGTCCAGGTGCCCTCCTGCGGGACTTCCAGGCAATAGTCAGGCCTTCCCATAGCTGCCCCCTCGCGTTGAGCATTGCCCATCGGCCCCCGACTATCCTTCCCAGCTGACAGGAAACCAGCGGCGCCGCGGCGAATAGCCCACCAGGCACAATCTGGCGGGAATGGGAGGAGAGACCGTGGGCAAGCTCCACATAGTCACGGACAGCACCTGTGACCTGCCCCCTGAGTTGGTGAAGCGGCATGGGCTGACGGTGGTGCCCCTGGCGGTGCGGTTCGGCGAAGAGGTCTACCGGGAAGGGGTCGAGATCAGCGTCGCGGAGTTCTATGCCCGCATGCGCGACATCAAGCCCCTGCCTGCCACCTCCCAGCCAACGGCCGGGGATTTCCTGGAGGTCTACCGCAAACTGACGGCGAGCGGTGACCAAGTGCTGTCCATCCATATCTCCGGCGACATCAGCGGCACCCTCAACTCCGCTCTGACCGCCAAGGAGCAGCTGCCGGGCGCCGCCATCACTATCTTAGACAGCCGGTTCGCCTCCACCGGGCTCGGGAACCTCGTGCTGGAGGCCGCCGAGCAGGCAGCCATGGGCAAGCCGCTGCCGGCCATACTTGAGCGTTTGCACAAGGTCATACCCAGGCAGTTGGCGTACTTCGTCGTGGACGATCTGGAGCACCTCAAGCGGGGCGGGCGGATCGGCGCGGCCCAGGCCGCCCTCGGTTCGTTGCTGCAGCTCAAGCCAGTGCTGGTGTTCAAGGATGGTCGTATCGCCTTGCAGGAGAAGATCCGGACCAAGCGCAAGGCCCTGGAACGCATCGTCGAGCTGTTCGCTGAGCGGGTGGGCGACAAACCCGCCCGAGTGGCTGTGGCCCATGCCGACGCCGCCGAGGAAGGGCAGGCCTTCCTGAAGACCATGCGCGACAGGTTCCCCAAGGCCGATTTCATCTTCGCCCAGTTCGGCGCGGTCATCGGCACCCATGTGGGGCCGGGCACCATCGGCATAATGTTTCACGACGCCTGAACGCTCTGGAACCTCTTGACGGGAGGCGCCGGAGCATATAGTGTAGTGGCCAAAGCGATGACAGACGATGATGGGGAAGAGTAGGGCAGGTCCCACCCCCAGAGAGGGCGGTCCACCGGCTGTAAGGCCGCCCGGGATGGTCTGCGCGAACGTCACCCCTGAGTTGCTGGACCGAACGAGCAGCAATTAGGTCTAGCCGTGACGCGCGTTAAGCGTAGCGAGGGGTCCCTGGGGCGGCAGCCCCGGGGGAACGAAGGTGGCACCGCGGAGCTAGGTCCTCCGTCCTTTGGACGGAGGACCTTTTAGCTCCCGGCCACGAGGAGGCGACGTCCATGACCCCCGAGATCCCGAAGGTCTACGACCCTCAAGCGGTTGAAGAGCGCTGGTACAGGTTCTGGGAGGAACGCGGGCTGTTCGCGCCCGAGGCCCAGGACGGGAACGGGCGCACCGCTTACACCATCGTCATCCCCCCGCCCAACATCACGGGGTCCCTGCATATCGGCCATGCCCTGGACAACACCATCCAGGACATCCTCATCCGGTGGCGGCGGATGCAGGGCTACGCGGCCCTGTGGGTCCCGGGCACCGATCATGCCAGCATCGCGACCCATACGAAAATCGAGGAGATGCTGGCCGAGGAAGGGACCAGCCGGTGGGAACTGGGCAGGGAGCGGTTCCTGGAGCGGGCCTGGGCCTGGAAGGACAAGTACGGGTCGACCATCATCAATCAGCTCAAGCGGCTAGGGTGTTCGTGCGACTGGTCGCGGGAGCGCTTCACCCTGGACGAGGGTTGCAGCGCAGCCGTGCTTGACGTCTTCGTCAGGCTGTACCACGAGGGGCTTATCTACCGCGGGCACTACATCACCAATTGGTGCCCCGAGTGCCAAACGGTCATCTCGGATCTGGAAGTGGAGCACCAAGACATCGACAGCAACCTGTACTACCTGCAGTATCCGTTCGCCGACGGACCGGGACACATGACGGTCGCCACCACCCGCCCGGAGACCATGCTCGGCGACACGGGCGTGGCCGTGCACCCCGACGACCGGCGTTACAAGGCTTGTGTGGGCAGGACCCTGCTCCTCCCGGCTACGGGCCGGCGGATCCCGGTGGTGGCTGACACCTATGTGGATCCAGAGTTCGGCACCGGGGCGGTGAAAGTGACTCCTGCCCACGACCCCAACGACTTCGAGCTGGGCCGCAGGCACGACCTGGCTCCGCTGCAGGTCATCGGCAAGGACGGCCGCATGACCGAGGCAGCCGGGCCCCGCTATGCGGGGCTTGACCGCCTGGAGTGCCGGGTCAGGCTGCTCGAGGATCTGCGGGCGGCGGGGGTGCTGGCCAAGACCGAGCCCATCAGTCATAGCGTTGGCCACTGCTACAGATGCGACACGGCGGTGGAACCCCTCATCTCCGAGCAGTGGTTCGTGAAGATGCGGCCGCTGGCCGAGTCCGCCATTCGGGTGGTGAAGGAGGGCGAGATTCGCTTCGTCCCCGACCGCTTCACCAAGGTCTACCTCAACTGGATGGAGAACGTGCACGATTGGTGCATCTCCAGGCAACTGTGGTGGGGCCACCGCATCCCGGCATACTACTGCCAGGAGTGCGACCGGGTGACAGTGGCGGCGGCCCGTCCTGACGGGTGCCCCGGCTGCGGCGGGGCCGTCGCACAGGACCCGGATGTGCTGGACACCTGGTTCTCATCGGCGCTCTGGCCCTTCTCGACCCTGGGGTGGCCGGGGGACACCGCCGACTACCGGCGCTACTACCCCACCAGCACCCTGGTGACCGGCTACGACATCATCTTCTTCTGGGTGGCGAGGATGATCTTCTCCGCCCTGAAGCACACGGGTACCATTCCCTTCAGGGACGTGCTCATCCACGGCATGGTCAGGGACAGCCAGGGCCGCAAGATGTCGAAATCCCTAAACAACGGCGTCGACCCCCTCGATGTGATCCGGGAATACGGGGCGGACACCTTGCGCTTCACCCTGGTGACGGGCAACACCCCCGGCAACGACCTGCGCTTCCAGTGGGAGCGCGTGCAGACAGGGCGCAACTTCGCCAACAAGCTGTGGAACGCGGCCCGTTTCGCCCAACTAAACCTCGCTGGCTACGAGCCTGGAGGCGAGCGGGCCCCGGCCGACCTGGCCGACCGTTGGATCATCAGCCGCCTGGAGGCTGTACGCGCTGAAGTCACCGCTAAGCTGGAGCAATACGACTTGGGCGCTGCCGCGAGCGCGCTGTACAGCTTTGCCTGGGATGAATTCTGCGACTGGTACATCGAGCTGGCCAAGCCGCGTCTGGCGGCTGACGCCCCAGCCCCGGCGCGCAGCGAGGCCCAGGCTGTGCTGGTACAGGCCCTTGACGCTCTGCTCAAGTTGTTGCACCCTTTCATGCCGTTCCTGACGGAAGCCCTGTGGCAGGGCCTGCCCCACACCGGGGAAAGCTTGATGCTGGCCCCCTGGCCGCCGGCGGGGAACCGCGACCTTGCCGCCGAGGGTGACATGGCGCTGATCATGGAAGTCACCAGGTCACTGCGCAACCTGAGGGCGGAGCTCAACGTGCCTGCGGGGAAGCAGGCCTCAGCCATCGCAGTGGCGCCGGGGCCCCGGGAAGCCAGGGTGTTGAGGGAGTCCGCCGGCCGCATCACCCGGCTGGCAGCCCTGAGCCAGCTGGATGTAGTCGAGAGCCTGCCCGTGCGGCCGGCGCAGGCTGGCGCCGCCGTGGCTGCCGGGGTGGAGTTGTTCTTGCCCCTCAGGGACCTGATCGACTTCGACAAAGAGCTGGCCAGGTTAGCCAAGGAACTGGACCAAGCAAGCCTGGAACTGGCCAAGGTCGAGGAGCGCCTGCAGAACGCGGGGTTCACCGGCAGGGCCCCGGTGGAAGTGGTGGAAAAGGAGCGCCAGCGCCGCACAGAGCTGGCCGACAAACGCGAGAAACTGGCTGCCCGCTTGACCATGCTGGGTGGATGAGACCATGACCTATGCGCAGGCGTTGGCGTACATCCATGGGTTGCACAGGTTTGGCAGCAAACCGGGGTTGGAGCGGATCGCTGCCCTGCTGGCAGGGCTCGGCCACCCGGAAGCGCGCCTCGATTTCCTGCATGTGGCGGGGACCAACGGCAAGGGCAGCGTCACAGCCATGCTCGCTGCCGCCCTGGAGGAACATGGCCTGTCGACGGGGCGGTATACCTCGCCCTATCTTGAGCGCTGGAATGAGCGCATGAGTCTGAACGGGCTGGATATCCCCGACGCAGACGTGGCCGCTCTGGCTGAACGCGTCCGGCCTGTGGCCGATGGCGTAGGGGCGGCCCTGGGATCGCCCCTGACCGAGTTCGAGGTGGTGACGGCCATGGCCCTGGACTGGTTCGCCTCCAGGGGCGCGGAGGCCGTGGCCTGGGAGACGGGGCTGGGAGGGCGCTTCGACGCCACCAATGTCGTGCAGCGGCCGGTGGTAGCCGTCATCACCAACATCGGTTTCGATCACATGGACGTCCTGGGGGACACCTTGGCCGCCATCGCTGCGGAGAAGGCGGGCATCATCAAGCCGGGCAGGCCGGTGGTGACCGGGGCCGTCGGTGAAGCCCTGGAGGTCATCGCCGATACGGCCGCACGCCTTGGCTCAGCGCTGACCACCGTCGGACCTGCAGGAGGCGGGGCGACAGTGCAGTGGGTGCCGGGCCGCGCCGCCCTGGACGGACAGGAGCTGGACGTGAGCGGCCCCGGCTGGGCCCTGGCAAGCCTGCGCATGCCCCTGCTGGGCGCGCATCAACTCGCCAATGCGGCCATTGCCGTGGCAGCCTTGAAGCAGGCGGGCGTCAGCGACGGGGCGATAAGGCGGGGACTGGCCAGGGTGCGTTGGCCCGGCAGGCTGGAGGTCCTCAGCCGGGACCCGCTGGTGGTGATCGACGGTGCCCATAACGCCGACGGCGCGGAAGCGCTGCGCCGGGCCATTGAGGGTGTCTTCCACCGCCGGCCCAACGTGCTGGTCTTAGGGATCCTGGCTGACAAGTCGGTAGAGGCCATGGTGGAGCGCCTTGTCCCGCTGGCCGACCGGGTGATATGCACGGAGCCGTTGAGCCCCCGGGCGCTGCTGGCCGACCGGTTGGCGGAGCTCGTCTCGCGCCGGGGTGTGCCCGCGGAGGCCATGCCCGCAGCAGAGGGTGCCCTGGCCCGCGGTTTGGAGTTGGCCGGGGAGTCGGGTTTCCTGTTGGTCACCGGGTCCCTGTACCTTGTGGGCCATGCCAGGGGGTGGCTCAGAGCGGCACTGGAGGAGTGAGCGTATGCAAGTCAAGCTACGGCCGGTCCCGGAAGCAGAACTCCGGGCGCGGCCCCAGGCGGAGCCCGCCGTGCAGGTATGCCTGGCGGAGACCGACTGGGAGACCCTCGCCCCCGGCGAGGAGGTTCCCCCCGTGGACTTCGGTCGGGAGCTCCTGTGCATCGTGCATCGGGGCGAGTGTCCGACTGGGGGTTACCGGGTGAAGGTGGCCGGCGCGCGCCGGGCCGGAGGGCACCTGCTGTTGGAGACAGTCCTGCAGGACCCCAAGCCCGGCGACTTTGTGACCATGGCTGTGACGTATCCCCGTTCCGCTGTGGCCCTCGCCCGGTGCGAAGCCGGGCCGCCGGGGGCCAAGCTCCTGGTGCAGGCCCTGGCCGCCGGGGGCAAGGCTATAGCCATGACCGAGCTGACCTTGCCACTGCGATGACGGAGACGCAGGGGCTGAAGGCTGAGGCGTGCGCGGTCGTGGACCGCCGCGGGCGCCAGCTCATCGGCGTGGCCGCCAGAATCGCCCGCTACCCCGAACTGGGGTTCAAAGAAACGCGCACGGCGAGGCTGGTGGCGGAGAGCTTAGGGCGCTTAGGCCTGCAGGTTAAGACAGGCCTGGCCGTAACCGGTGTGCAGGCCACCCTTAAGCCGGAGGGGCCCCGTCCCACCGTGGCCATCCTCAGCGAACTGGACGCCCTGGTCTGCCGCGAGCACCCCCAGGCTCACGGCCGGACCGGGGTTGTGCATGCCTGCGGGCACCATCTGCAGGTCGCCTCCATGTTGGGAGTGGCCATGGCGCTGGTAGAGAGCGGCGTGGCCGCGTCGCTGGATGGCAATGTCGCTTTTGTGGCCACCCCGGCCGAGGAGTACGTGGATATCGAGGACAGGCTCGACCTTCGCTGCCGGGGGGAGCTCGAGTTCATCGGGGGCAAGCCGGAGTTGATCCGGTTGGGCGAGTTCGCATCCATCGACATGGCCTTGCTGGTGCATGCCGGGGGCGCCATCCACTCGGTGGGCGGCGGCGCCAACGGGTTTATCGCTAAGTCGGTCAGGTTCGTCGGGCGGGAGGCCCATGCGGGGAGCGCACCCCAGACAGGCGTGAACGCCCTCAACGCCGCCAACATCGCCATCCATGCCATCCATGCCCAACGGGAGACCTTCCGGGAAGAGGACCGGGTGCGCATCCATCCCATCCTCACCAGGGCCGGGGACTCGGTCAACATCGTACCCGCCGATGTCAGGCTGGAGACGTATGTCCGTGCAGCTCGCCTCGAAGCGATCACCGGGGCCGCCCTGAAGGTTGACCGCTCGCTGCGGGCAGGGGCCATGGCTGTCGGGGCCCGCCTCGAGGTCACCGACCTGCCGGGGTTTCTGCCCTTGGTCAACGACAGCAGGCTCGCTGAGTTGTACCGGACCAACCTCGTCTCCCTGGTGGGGCGGGAGCGCGTGGTTGACGGTGGCCACATCACGGGCTCCACGGACATGGGCGACCTGAGCCAGGTGATGCCGGTCCTGCAAGCGTACAGCGCCGGGGTGGCGGGTACCGCTCACACCAGGGACTTCGCGGTGGTGGACTGGGAGCAGGCCTGCCTCGTCCCGGCCAAGGCCATGGCCATGACCGCCATCGACCTGCTGGCCGGGGGGGCTGCCGGCGCCAGGTACATCCTGGCAACGGCGAAGCCGGCGTTCACCCAGGAAGAGTATGTAGCCCGCCAGCGAGGCCTGTGGCGCTACTGGCAGGACGGTCCACAGCAACCATAGGGCGTTCGCTCCAGGCAGGAAACGGTGGCGAGCAGGGAGTATATCTAGGCGGGTTTTGTGGAGGTGTGACCGTGGAGCGTCGCGGCGAACCGACTGGTTGTGGAGGCGCGCTGTTCTTGTCCTTGGCCTGCATGGTGGTGGTCATCGGACTGCTGTGGGGCATCGGTGTCGGGCGCAGTGGCTGGTCGCTCGTCTGGCCCTGGTCCCGGACGCCTGCCCCGGTGACGACCACGCCGGCGCCGCCGAAGCAGCCGACGCCGAAGCCGGTGACACCGCCTGCGGCCACCCAGCCGCCAGTGACTCCGCCGGCGCAAACGCCCCAGGTACCCGCGGCGCCTGTGACCTACTTCACAATTCAGCTGGGGGCCTTCCGCAGTCAGGCCAACGCCCATGCGTTGGCGGACGAGCTGCGTGGCAAGGACTACCCGGTTCAAGTGTCCCAGGATGACCTGTTCCGGGTACTCGTCGGGATCTCCGGGCGGCCGACAGCGGTTGACAAGACGGCCGCTGCCCTGCAAGCCGCGGGCTACGAAGTCTTGGCCAAGGAACTCACGTTGTCGGCCGGAGCCGCGCAGGCGCAGCGGGCCGCCACATCCACCATCAGCACGTTGCTTGCGGCCCTCGACGGCTGGCTGCTTGACAAGGATGCCGCGAAAGTGAAGGCGGTCAGCGCGCCCAGCCTGCCGTCGGACATGCCTGCCGCTGTCAGTGACGCGCTCAAGGAAGCAACAAGCGCCATCAAGACACTAGCCGCCAAGCCTGGAGCAGCCGCTGAGCGTGCCGCTGCCGCCAGCCTGCTGAAGGCGAGCGAAACAGTCCGTGCGTGGCTGCCACGCTGAGGCTTCCAGTCCACCACGTTCCAGCAGCGCGACCGTGCAAAGGGTGCTGCGTCCATGTCGGATTATGTTATAATTGCTCGTGTGTGTGTGCACTAGTTCAAGACATGACCAGTAGCATCATATGTAGCTGGCCTGATGGACAGAGGGGGTCGGAGGATGGGCAAGAGGGCCTTTTACGGCGGCGTGCATCCGCCTGACGTCAAACCTGCGGCGGCCCAGGGTATTGTGGCGTTCACAACCCCAGACAAGGTTGTCATCCCACTGCAGCAGCACACGGGGCAAGCCTGCCGCCCGCTGGTCGCAGTCGGCGATGAGGTCAAGCTAGGCCAGAAGATCGGCGAGGCCGAGGCCTTCGTCAGCGCGCCCGTGCATGCGTCGGTGTCTGGCAAGGTCACGGCGGTTGGGGTCGCCGCCCACCCGACCCTGGGCACGGGCCAGGCGGTCACGATCGTCTCGGACGGCCTTGACGCCTTGCCTGAGGATGTGACAGTCCGCAAAGACCTAGCCGCCCTCAGCGGCGCCCAGGTACGCGAGATGATCCATCAGGCGGGCATCGTCGGTATGGGTGGCGCCGGTTTCCCGACCAGAGTGAAGGTATCCCCGCCGCCAGACAAGCAGATCGACACCTTCATCCTGAACGTGGCCGAGTGCGAGCCCTATCTCAGCGCTGACCACGCCCTCGCCCGCGAAGAGGCGGCCGCAGCCGTCCTTGGGTTGCGGGCGCTGATGAAGGCAGCTGGTGTGGAGCGGGGCATCGTGGCCATCGAGGACAATAAGCCCGATGCGGTCAAGGCGTTGGCACAGGCCATGAGCGGCGATCCGGCCCTCACCCTGGCGGTGTTGCCGTGCCGGTACCCGCAGGGTTCGGAGAAGCAGCTCATCTGGGCCGCGCTGAAGCGCGAGGTGCCCTCGGGCGGCCTCCCCTTGGATGTAGGGGTGATCGTCAACAACGTCGGCACGGCGGTCGCAGTGGCCAACGCCCTGACTGGCATGCCCTTGGTGGAACGCGTGCTGACCGTCGCAGGCTGTGCAGTGGCTAAGCCTCAGAACGTGAGGGTGCGCATCGGCACCCTGTTCTCAGCGGTGATCGAGTTCTGCGGCGGGCTGACCCAGCCCCCCCGCAAGGTCATCATGGGCGGGCCGATGATGGGCATCGCCCAGTCGACCCTGGATGTGCCCGTGCTCAAGGGGACCTCGGGCATCCTCGTCCTGAGCGAGGCCGAGGTGAGAGACTACCCAGTCCTGCCCTGCGTGAGGTGCGGGCGTTGCGTCGAAGCGTGCCCCATGCGCCTGCTGCCCAGCGAGATCGCGATCCGGAGTGACGCCGGGGACTGGTCCGGCGCTGAGCGGGCTTCGGCCCGCGATTGCATGGAGTGCGGCGCGTGCGCCTATGTGTGCCCGTCGCGCCGCCACCTGACCCAGAGTATCCGCCTGGCCAAGCGCGAGCTGCTGGCCAGGCGCAAGCGCGGTTAGAGAGGGGGAGTAAGCTGTGGCCGTTACCCGACCTATGCTGCTGTCTGCATCGCCCCATCTCAGGGCGGCCCTTGGCGTCCCCCAGGCCATGCGGGACGTGGTCATCGCGCTGTTCCCTGCCGTCGTGATGGGCGTCATCTACTTTGGTCCGTACGCGGCCGCCGTGGTCGCCCTGGCAGTGGTGGCCTCGGTCGGCACCGAGTACGCCTTGTGCCGTCTGGCGAAGGCGCCTGTGACCACAAGCGATTGGAGCGCCATGGTGACAGGCCTGTTGTTGGGTCTGAACTTGCCGCCCACTGTCCCCCTGTGGCTGCCCGTGGTCGGTGGCGTGGTGGCGATCGCCTTGGTCAAGCGCATCTATGGCGGGCTGGGGCACAACTTCCTTAACCCGGCCCTGGCGGCCAGGGCCCTGCTCGTGGCAGCCTGGCCAGCCAGGATGACCACGTGGGTCTCGCCCTTTGACGGCATCAGCACGCCGACTCCCTTGGCGCAACTAGTGCCGCGGGCGGCCGAAGGGCTGGGCGCCCCCCCGGCGTATCTCGACATGTTCATCGGGAACACGGCGGGCTGCATCGGCGAGACGTCCGCTGCAGCGTTGCTGATCGGCGCCCTGTACCTGCTGCTCAGGGGAGTCATCGACTGGCGCATCCCGGTCGCTTTCATCGGGACCGTGGCGGCGGTCACCTGGGCCTTCGGGCCCCTGGGCTGGTTCACGGGCGACTTCATCGCCCATATCCTGGCCGGCGGCCTCATCCTCGGCGCTTTCTACATGGCGACCGACTGGGTGACGTCCCCCATGACCCGGCGCGGGCGGGTGTACATGGGCATCGGCTGTGGGCTGATCACGGTCCTGATCCGGCTGTGGGGAGGCTACCCCGAGGGGGTCTCCTACTCCATCCTGTTGATGAACATCGCGACGCCGCTGATTGACAGGTACACGGCGCCCAGACCCTTCGGCGCCGCCAGGAGGTGAGCGGGATGCTGGCTCTGGTGAAAGCGGTCCGGAACGGCATCATCGACGAGAACCCTGTCTTCAGGCTCGTCTTGGGCCTGTGTCCATCCCTGGCTGTGACGACTGCCATGGTCAACGGGTTCTGGATGGGGATGGCGGTCATCTTCGTCCTGACCTGTTCGAACCTGTTCATCGCCCTCATCCGGGGGGTCGTCCCGTCGAAGATCCGCATCCCTGCGTTCATCGTGGTGATTGCCACCTTCGTCACCATCGTGGACCTGATGATGAAGGCTTATGTCCCGGAGATGTATAAGACCCTCGGCATCTTCATCCCCCTGATTGTGGTCAACTGCATCATCATGGCCCGGGCCGAGGCCTTTGCTTCGCGGAACTCCCCCATCGTCTCGGTCGCCGACGGCGTCGGGATGGGGCTTGGCTTCACCCTCTCAGTGATGGTCATCGGGGCCGTCCGCGAACTCATCGGCACCGGCAACCTGAACCTGTTCGGTTTCGCGCTGTTCGGGCAGGGGTTGGGCAGTGACCCGGCCATGGTGGCTGTGCTGCCGCCCGGCGCCTTCATCACGATGGGCCTGATGCTGGCCCTCATCAATGCCGCGCAGCGCCGCAAAGCCAAGGCAAGCGTAGGAGGTGAAGCCTGATGGAGTACGTAGCCATCCTCCTTGGCGGGCTGCTGATCAACAACTACATCTTCGCCCGCTTCCTGGGCTTGTGCCCTTTCGTAGGCCTGTCGGACAAGGTCGAGACGGCCACGGGCATGAGCATGGCCGTGGTTTTCGTGATGACCATGACCTCGGCGGTGACCTGGGCCTTCCAGACCTACATCCTGGATCCGCTCGGTCTGGCCTATCTGCAGACGGTGGCCTTCATCCTGGTCATCGCCACGCTGGTCCAGTTCGTGGAGATCGTCATGCTCAAGGTCAGCCCTTCGCTGTACAGGGCGTTGGGCATCTACCTGCCGTTGATCACCACCAACTGCGCCGTGCTCGGTGTCGCCATCCTGAACATCCGTAGCGCCTACGGTTTCCTGCCGTCGGTCGTTAACGGCCTGGCCAGCGGCCTGGGCTGGAGCCTGGCGATCATCCTGTTCGCCGGGATCCGGGAGCGTCTGGCCACTGCCCCCATCAGCGAGCATATGCAGGGGTTCCCCATTGCCCTGATCACCACAGGACTGATGTCGATCTCATTCTTCGGGTTCCAGGGCCTGTTCAAGGCCCTGTTCCGCTAGGAGGTGCGGGCGATGCTAGGTGCTGTCCTCAGCTTGACCCTTGCCGGTCTGCTGTTTGGGGCCCTGCTGGCGCTCGCCGCGAGGCTGTTCGCAGTGAACGTGGACCCGCGGGTGGAACGGGTGAAGGAAGCTTTGCCTGGCGCCAACTGCGGCGCCTGCGGCTATCCTGGCTGCGCCGGCCTGGCTGACGCCATCGTCAAGGGCGAGGCCCCTGTGGATGCCTGCCCAGTCGGTGGTTCCAAGACGACGGCGGCCGTCACGGCCATCATGGGCGTCGAGTCCTGTGAGCTCAAATCGCCCCGGGTGGCCAGGCTGCTGTGTGCCGGCGGGGAGAACTGCGTCGACCGCGGCGAGTACGGTGGCCTGCCCGACTGCGCCGCCGCGGCGCTCCTGGGCGGCGGCCACAAGGCCTGCGAATACGGCTGCTTGGGTTTTGGCAACTGCGAACGGGCCTGCCCCTTCGACGCCATCACCATGGGCGAGTCCGGCTTCCCCATCATCGACGAGGAGCTGTGCACGGCGTGCGGCAAGTGTGTGGCCGCCTGCCCGAAGCACCTGATCGAGCTGGTACCCAAGCACCAGCGTGAGTGGGTCCGGTGCGTCAACCACTACAAGGGCGCGGTGGTGCGCAAGATATGCAAGACAGGCTGTATCACCTGCGAGTCCTGCGTCAAGAATTGCCCCAGCGGGGCCATGCAGTGCGTGGACAACGTCTGCCACATCGACTATGACAAGTGCCAGGACTGCGGCACCTGTGCCGCCAAGTGCCCCGTGAAGTGCATCATGCCCGGTAAGAAGGTCTCCTGACGCCCCAGGGGCGGGCTGGGGCCCTTGACACGGGCCCCAGTTTCATGTTTGCCGGGGGCGGAGGTGTGCTCCATGCGCAAGCTGCTCGTGCCGGCGGCCGTCGCTGCCCTTGTCCTGCTCGCGTTGGTGGCCGCGACCGCTGTACGCCGTCCGCGCGCGGTGTCCGAGACTGAGTTCCTCCTCGACACGGTGGTGCGCATCACCGCTGAAGGGCGGGCCGCGCGGCGCGGCATCGAGGCGGCCTTTGCTGAGGGCAGGCGCCTGCATGCCCTGTTGAACGCCTTCGACGAGCGCAGTGACATCGGCCGCGTCAACGCAGCCGCGGGGAGCGGCCCCGTGTCCATCAGTCCTGACACCGCCGCTGTGCTGGACCTGGCGTTGCAGATGGCGGTCGACAGCCACGGGGCCTTCGATCCTACAGTCTGGCCGCTGGTGAGGCTATGGAACATCACCGGCGAGCAACCCAAGGTGCCGGGCCCGGAAGAACTCGGGGAAGCGGCGGGGCTCGTGGACTACCGGCGGGTCATGTTCGACAGTCATGCCCGTACGGTCAGCATACCGACAGGCATGGGCTTGGATCTGGGCGCCATCGCTAAGGGCTATGTCACCGACCGCATGGTGGACAAGCTACGGGCCAGCGGTATACGCAGCGCCATCGTGGATGCCGGGGGGAACATCTACACGGTCGGCCGCCGCCCGGGAGGGGGGCCATGGCGGGTCGCCATCAGTCACCCCCGCCAGGAGGGTTACCTCTTCGTCCTTGACTCCACGGACGAGAGCGTCGTCACGTCCGCCGATAACCAGCGTTACTTCGTGGCTGACGGCGTCAAGTACCATCACCTGCTCGAACCCTGGTCGGGCCTGCCCGGCCGCCTGACCCAGAGCGTGACCATCGTAGCCACCGAGTCGGCCCTGGCGGATGCCCTAGCCACCGCCGCGTTCATCCTGGGTCCCGAGGATGGACGGGCCCTGATCGAGCGGACCCCAGGGGCGCTAGGCATCATCGTGGCTGCCGACGGTACCGTCTGGCACTCGCCGGCCCTGGCAGGGCGGCTGCGCCCGGCGGACTGAGGATGGGGGGAGTTGCCATGGCCAGGGCTATGGTCAGGCTGTCGCTGCTGGTGACGCTGGCGATCGCGCTGCATGTGCTCGAGGCTCAGCTCCCCAGCCCTTTCGTCATCCCCGGGGCCAAGCTGGGACTGGCCAACGTTGCGACAGTCGTGGCCATGGCTTTGGGCGGATGGCGTCAGGGACTGGCGGTGGCGCTGCTACGGACGACCCTTGGCGCTCTGCTCACCGGCACCCTGTTCAGCTTCTCCTACCTCTTGAGTTTCGGCGGCGCAGTCGCCGCGGCGCTCGTGATGGGCGCCATGCGTCGGCTCGAAGGCTATTTCAGCTTGATCGGGGTTAGCCTGGCCGGCGCAGTGGCCCACAACGTCGCCCAGGTGTCCATCGCAGCCTATCTGGTACGCCAAGCCGGCGTCCTGTTCTACCTGCCCTATCTGCTGCTGTTCGCAGTGCCCACGGGCTTCTTTACCGGTCTGGTCGCGACGTATCTGGTACGGGCCCTATGGGGTAGGCTGTCGTTGGAATGATTTGACGAACGGTTGCCCGCCTCCGGGTGACAGGAAAACCCCTCTAGCGACCAGAACTATCATCGCCGCGGGTACTCATTGGATCGAGAGGAGGGAAGGGTTGTATGCGCAAACAAGGCAATGTCCTCATCCTCGTGCTGCTTCTGATCATCGGTGCGTGGCTGGGGGGCGTCCTCGGGCGACTGGCAGGCGGGGCCATCCCCCTCTTCGCCGAGACCCTGACAGTGGGGCTCACCCCCCCTCTCCAGTTGAATCTGGGCTTTTTCGGGTTGACCTTCGGTTTTTTGTTCGCCCTTAACCCTGGGGCCATGCTGGGCCTACTGCTGGTCCTGCTGTTCTTCCGCCGCCTGTAGGAGGTGCTGCATGCGCGCCCTGGTCCTCGCCTCCGCCTCGCCCCGCCGCCGTGAACTCCTACAGTCGCTGGGCGTGCCCTTCGCAGTCATTGAGCCTAACGTCGCTGAGGAGCTGGTGGCGGGACTGAGCCCGCCCGAGCTGGCAGGGACCCTGGCAGCCCGCAAGCTGGCCGCAGTCTTGCCCCTTGCCGGTGACAGCCTGGTGATCGCCGCGGACACGATCGTGGTCACCGGGACTGGCGCGGTCCTGGGCAAACCCCGGGAGCTGGCCGAAGGCCGCCGGATGCTGGGGATGCTCCAGGGGGCATGGCACACGGTGTTCACCGGGGTCACGGTTGGCGATGGGTCCCGGTCCGTCAAGGCGGTGGAGTCGACCCGGGTGCACATGCGGCCGTTGTCGCAGGCTGAGATCGACGCCTACCTGGGGACGTCCGAACCTTGGGACAAGGCAGGGGGCTACGCCATCCAAGGGCTTGGGTCCCTCTTGGTGGACCAGATCGAAGGGTGCTACTTCAACGTCGTCGGACTGCCCATGGTCGCCCTGTCCCGGCTGCTGGGGTTCTTCGGCGTAGAGCTCCTGGAGGAGGCGGCGGCACGCGCCCCATGACCTACCCTCTGCGCCTGGCGGACTTGCCCACGGAGGAGCGGCCCCGGGAGCGCCTGTTGGCGTACGGGGCTGAGGCGTTGAGCAACACGGAACTGCTAGCTTTGCTCATCGGGGGAGGCGTCGCCGGCCAGAACGCCCTCGACCTGGCCGCGAGGGTGCTGGTCCTCGGCCAGGGGAGCCTGCGGCAGCTCAGGTCCCTGTCGGTGGAGGAGCTCTCGGCGGTGAAGGGGATCGGGGAGGCCCGGGCCGCGCGCCTCAAGGCCGCCGTCGAGCTCGGCCGGAGGGTGGCGGCCGGCGAGGGCAGGCGCCCCATCGTCAAGTGCCCGGGCGATGCCCACGACGTGGTCAAGGAAGACCTCAAGTACCAGGATAGGGAGCACTTCCGCATCATCATGCTCAACACTAAGCACCATGTGCTGTGTACCGAGGTGGTGTCCATCGGCAGCCTGGCGTCCAGCATCGTGCACCCACGGGAGATCTTCAAGACGGCGATTAGGCGCAATGCCGCTGCGGTGATCCTGGCCCATAACCATCCCAGCGGCGACCCGACGCCCAGCCCCGAAGACTTGGAGGTCACCCGCAGGTTGACGGAAGCCGGCAGCCTACTTGGGATCGAGGTGTTGGACCACATCATCGTCGGAGATAATAGCTACACTAGTCTACGAGAACAAGGCCTAATCTGAGGGCCGCCACGGAGGTCTTCGAAGCTGTGCTGAACTTCATCTACAACTACCTGTCAAGGGACATGGGTATCGACCTTGGGACAGCCAACACCCTCGTTCACGTCAAAGGCAGAGGTATTGTGCTGCAGGAACCTTCAGTGGTGGCGATCCAGCGGGACACCGGTCAGGTGCTGGCGGTCGGCGAAGAGGCCAAACGGATGATCGGGCGCACCCCGGGCAACATCGTGGCCATCCGGCCCATGAAAGATGGGGTCATCGCCGACTTTGACGTCACTCAGATGATGCTCAGGTACTTCATCCGCAAGGCTAGCACCAGGCGGGCCTTGGTCCGCCCGCGGGTACTCGTCTGTGTCCCGTCCGGCGTCACCGAAGTGGAGAAGCGGGCGGTCATGGACGCCACCCTGCAGGCCGGCGCTAGGGAAGCCTACCTGATGGAAGAACCTATGGCCGCGGCCATCGGCTCCGGTCTGCCCGTGGCCGAACCGACGGGGAACATGATCGTGGACATCGGTGGAGGCACGACCGAGGTCGCCATCATCTCCCTGGGCGGCATCGTCACGTCCCGTTCGATCAGGGTCGCAGGGGACGAGTTAGACGAGGCCATCATCAATTATGTCAAGCGGACCTACAACATGATGATCGGTGAGCGCACGGCCGAGGAGACCAAGATCAACTTGGGTACAGCCTTCCCCACCGAGAAGGGGCGCAAGGAGACTATCGACGTCCGTGGGCGCGACCTGGTCACAGGGCTACCCAAGACCCTGAAGCTGTCGGCCGATGAGATCCATCAGGCCCTGTCGGAGCCGGTCGGGGCCATCATCGAGGCCATCCGCGTGACCCTAGAGAAGACCCCGCCGGAGCTGGCCGCCGATATCATGGATCGCGGCATCGTCATGGCCGGGGGAGGCTCGCTGCTCCACGGCATCGACCAGTTGGTGGGCAAGGAGACGGGCATGCCCGTCCATCTCGCCGAAGACCCGCTCCTCTGCGTGGTGCAGGGGGCCGGGCGGGCACTGGAGGAGTTTGATCTATTGCGCCGGGTGGCGATGAGCACACGCAAGTCAGTCTGAAAGGCCTGATCGCGCATGGGTCCGGTCGTGCGGAACCGCCAATTCGTCTTCGCCCTGGTCGCCATGCTCGCCACCATCAGCATCATGAGCCTGACGGCCAGGGAGCGTCAGCGCCTCACCCTCCTCGAGGAGCGGTTCATGGAGGCGCTCGCCCCGTTGCAGTCCCTGATCGAGCAGGCTGCCGCGAGCGTGGCCGGGTCTTGGCTTGCCTTGGGCGAACTGCGCACCGCCCGCCTGGACAACCTCAGCCTCAAGGCCGAACTGGAGAAGCTGTCCGACATCCATACCCGCCTGCGCGAGATAGAAGCTGAGAACGCGCGCCTGCGCGAGCTGCTGGAGTTCAAGCAGGCCTCCCCGCATGCGCTCATGCCCGCCAGGGTCATCGGCCACAACCCGGACAGTTGGTTCAACTACCTGATCATCGACAAGGGCGCCTCCGACGGTGTCACCAAGGACATGCCCGTGATCACCCCCAAGGGGTTGGTGGGACGCGTGGCGCAGGTCACGCCGGGGACAGCACGGGTGATGCTGTTGACCGACGCCGACAGCGGCGTGGGTGGCCTCGTGCAACGGTCCCGGGATGCCGGGGTCGTGCTCGGCGGGGTTGGCCGCCAACAGTTGCTCACGGTGCGTCTGTTCAGCAGGGATGCAGACATCGTCCCCGGCGACCAGATCGTGTCCTCGGGCCTCGGCGGCATCTTCCCGCGGGGACTGCCCATAGGCGTAGTGGTAAGGGTGGACCGGGAGGAGTATGGCCTGCTGAAGATGGCCTCCATCCGGGCCGCCGTCGACTTCGGCAGGCTGGAGGAAGTGTTCGTGCTCGGGCGGGGTGATGGGCCATGAGGTACTGGCTGATCGGTTTGCTCAGCGTCATCGCCTTGGTCCTGCAGAGCACCGTGCTGGCGAGGCTCCCGCTCATGGGGGTCCGTCCCGATCTTACGCTGTTGCTGGTGGTGTCAGTCGCCGTCCTGGGCGGGCCCCTGGAGGGAGCGGCTGCGGGGGCCATCGCCGGCGGGCTGCAGGACCTGATGCACGGGCGCTACCTCGGCATCTCCCTGGTGTCCAAGGCTGCCACAGGCTACCTGGCAGGATTGCTGGAGCGCCGCCTGTACCGGGAAAACCCCTTGGTCATGGCGGGCGTCGCCGGCGCCGCCACCACCTTGCACCACCTCGTCTACTTCTTGGGCTTGCGCCTGCTCGGGTCCGATGTCAACTTCCTTGCCTCAGTCTGGTACGTGGCTCTGCCCCTCAGCATCGTCCATGCCGTGCTCTCACCCCTTTTCTGCCGCCCCGGCTGGTACCAGACTGTCGAGCACAGACTGCGCCAGGTGGTCGGCGGCTAGACGGGAGGGCCCCTGAGTGAAGCACCTGGAACGCCGCGCCTACCTGTACCAGATCGCCCTGGTGGCGTGTTTCCTGCTACTTGCAGGCAGGCTCGGCCTGGTCCAAGTGGTGCAAGGCGCCCGGTGGGCCTCGATCTCGGAGGGGAACAGCATCCGCATCCTACCCATCGTCGCGCCCAGGGGCACGATGTTCGACCGGGAAGGCGAGCCCTTGGCCTCCAGTCGGCCCGCCTACCATGTCTCCTTACTCCCCATGGACCGGAAGCCTGCCGATGCCACCCTGACCCTCCTGGGCGAGCTGCTGGGCATGACCCTGGCAGAGGTCAAGCGCGAGATAGCCGAGAGCAAGTCCCTCCCCTACGAGCCCATCCGCGTCAAGACCGACATCAGCCCGCAAGAGCACACGCGCATCGAAGAACGCCGGGCCGAGCTGCCAGGGGTCATCGTCGAGGTAGGCCCGATCCGGCAGTACCTGTACGACACGCTGGCATCCCATGTCCTCGGCCATATCGGCAAGGTCGACAACCGCGGGCGCTATGGCCTGGAGGTCATGTACGACCAGTACCTCACCGGCGAGAACGGGGGCAGGCAGATCGAGGTCGACAGCCGCCACCGTCCGACCGGCCGCGTGCTGCCAAAGGTCGATGCCGTGCCCGGAAACAACCTCGTCCTCACGCTAGACCTCTCCCTGCAACGGGTGGCTGAAGAGGCGTTGGGTCAGGCGATGCAGGCAGTCAGGGAGCGTCCTACTAAGCCCTATCCCAATGCCAAGTCCGGGGCGGTGGTGGCCCTGCATATCCCCACCGGCGAAGTCCTGGTCATGGCCAGTGTTCCAGCCTTTGACCCCAACTTGTTCGCTGTGGGGGACAGGCGGGTCAGGGAGCTGGAGCTAGACCCGCTCAAGCCCTTCCTGAACCGGGCCATCAAAGGTCTGTACCAGCCAGGCTCGACCTTCAAGATGGTCACCGCCGTAGCCGGCCTGGCCGAGCAGAAAGTGACCCTCGCCGAACGGGTCTTCTGTTCCGGCGTCTATACGCTGGTGCCGAAGAAATGTTGGGAGCCCCACGGCTGGGTGGACTTCCACACCGCCATCGCGGTTAGCTGCAACACCTACTTTTTCGAGCTGGGGTACAGGGTGTCCGCTGACCCGCTTGCAGTGTACGCGCGGGGTCTCGGACTGGGCGCGAAGACCGGCATCGACCTGCCCGGCGAAGAGGCCGGCATCGTCCCCGACGTCGACTGGAAACGGCGCAACGTGCCCCGCGATCCCCAGTGGTGGCTGGCCGAGACCCTCGACGCTGCTATCGGACAGGGGTTCCACATCTACACACCGTTGCAGCTGGCCTCCTACACGGCTACCCTGGCGAGTGGAGTGCAGATGCAGCCCCATCTGGTCAAGCGCGTAATCTCGCCCCGCGGGGAGATCCTGCTGGAGATCGAACCTCAAGAACTGGGCCGTCCGGCCATCTCCCAGGCCGTGCTGGCTGAAGTCAAGCAGGGCATGCGGGCGGTGACCGCTCCCGGCGGCACCGCCGCCTGGAGGTTCTGGGACTTCCCCATCGCGGTGGCTGGCAAGACCGGCACAGCCCAGAACTCCCACGGGGACAACCACGGCCTGTTTGTGGCCTATGCCCCCGTAGACGCGCCTGAGATCGCCGTGGCCGTCGTGGTGGAGCAAGGCGGCAGCGGCAGCGCCGCCGGCGCGCCCGTAGCCTGGGCCATCTTTGCGCAGTACTTCGGTTTGAGGAAGATCTCGCCGCCGGTGCCGACCGCACCAGCCGACTGAAAACGACGGCTCCTCCCAGCCGTGTCTCAAAAGGGCGCAACGTGGGGGTCGAAAGTCACAGGGCTGCGGCGCCCCTAGTGAAGGAATTGCCTGTCAGGGTACAGAAGACTAGGCCGAGACCGCGCTGGAGGTAGGGAACATGACTGGCGGCGAAGTTCGCTTCCGGGGCACCAAGCAGGGGGTCACAGTGGTCCTGGATGACCGACTGGAATTCGCCGCGCTCAAAGAACGGCTGCGCCAGCGTCTGCTGGCTGCCGATACCTTCTTCTATGGGGCTGAAGTCACGTTGAATGTCGGGGCCCGCGACCTCGACTCCGAGCAACGTGGCGAGCTTGAGGAGATCGTCAGGGGCCAGCCCGGCGTCGAGCTGGTTCAGGTCGTGAACGAGTACGACAGGAACGTGTCACCCATCCGTCCCGACACCGTCGAGGAGGCCGTCGAGACTTACGGCCAGGCCGAGGAGGACCACACCCTGCTCGTCAGGCGCACCCTCCGGTCGGGCCAGGTGGTCCGGTTCAGCGGGAACGTGGTCGTGCTGGGCGACGTCAATCCTGGGGCGGAGGTCATCGCCGCAGGCGACGTGGTCGTGGTCGGGGCCTTACGGGGACTGGTCCATGCCGGGGCCACCGGCAACGAGCGCGCCATCGTGGCTGCCTTCCGCCTGAGCCCCACCCAGCTGCGCATCGACAACCTGATCGCCCGGCCGCCCGACGGGAACGGTCCCACTGCCAGCAACCCCGAATTGGCCCGTGTCCGGAACGGGCATATCACCATAGAACCTTACCAGGCCGTGGCCTCAGTGGCGGCGGCCGAAGGAGGCTGAAGGCTAGGATGGGGCTGGCAATCGTGGTCACCTCGGGCAAAGGCGGCGTAGGCAAGACGACCACCACCGCCAACATCGGCACCGCTCTGGCGACCCTAGGCAAGCGGGTCGCCATCGTGGATGCGGACATCGGCCTGCGCAACCTAGACGTGGTGATGGGCCTGGAGAACCGCATCGTCTATGACATCGTCGATGTGGTGGAGGGATACTGCAAGCTGAAACAGGCGCTGATCAAGGACAAGCGCTTCGAGGGACTGCACCTGCTACCCGCGGCGCAGACGAAGGACAAGTCATCGGTCAGCCCCAACCAGATGAAGGACGTTTGCAGGCAGCTCAAAGACGAGTTCGATTATGTGCTCATCGACTCGCCGGCCGGCATCGAACAGGGTTTCCGCATCGCCCTCGCCGGCGCGGACAAGGCGCTGATCGTCACGACGCCTGAGGTCACGGCTGTGCGCGACGCCGACCGGGTCATCGGCATCCTGGAGACCAACTCGCTGCTGAGGGGTCCGGACCTAGTCATCAACCGGATCCGCCCGCTGCTGGCGAAGCGGGGTGACATGCTGTCCACCGACGACATTATCGACATCCTCGCCGTGAACCTGCTGGGACTGGTGCCTGAGGACGACGTCGTCCCGATCTCGGGCAACCGGGGCGAGCCGGCTGTGACCATGTCCGGTTCGAAGGCGGGCGAAGCTTACCGGAACATCGCACGCCGGTTGACGGGGGAAAACGTCCCCTTCCTCAACCTTGAGGGCGGCACCGACCTGTGGGGGAGGATGCGCAAGTTCCTCGGCAGATGAACAGCCTTTGTCAGTACCTGTCAACGTTCGTAGACCTGCTGGCCGAGGAGGGGGAACTGGGTGTTCGACAGGCGTCTCCTGCGTCACCTGGACTACTCGCTCCTCACCGCAGTCGTCCTGTTGATGCTGTTCGGCCTGATCATGGTGACCAGCGCCAGCAGGACCGCCCCCGTGGCTGGGGACAGCCTTTACGTCGCCAAGCGCCAAGCCACTTGGATCGTCTTCGGCCTCGTGGTCATGGTCATCGCCATGAGCGTAGACTATGCCAGCCTGCCCAGGCTGGCCAATCTCATCTACATCGGCAACCTCTGCCTGCTGGTGGCCGTGCTGTTGGTGGGCCAGCGTGGCGGTGGGGCCCAACGCTGGATCCAGCTTGGCCCTTTCCCCCTGCAGCCGTCGGAGTCGGCCAAGCTGGCGCTGATCATCACCCTGGCCTACTTGTTGAGCAAGCGCGAGGAGCCGCTCTCGCGCTGGTGGGAGTTCATCCCTCCCGCCATCCACATGGCGGTCCCCATGCTTCTCGTGCTCAGGCAGCCTGACCTGGGCACTTCCCTGGTTTTCCTGGCCATCCTGTTCGGCGTGCTGTGGATGTCAGGGGCCAATCACAGAATCCTCTTAGGTGGGTACGGCGCCGGCCTGGCCGTCGCTGTCGGCGCTATCATCATGCACCTGCGCTACGGGCTGAGCCTGCCCTTGAAGGGCTATCAGCTCAAACGCCTGGTCGCTTTCTTAAGCCCGGAAGCCGACCCCCTCGGTGCCGGCTACCACCTCATCCAGTCCAAAGCCGCCTTAGGGTCAGGCAGGCTCATCGGCCAGGGCCTGTTCCAGGGAACCCAGAACCAGCTGAACTTCCTGCCGGAACAGCACACCGACTTCATCTTTTCCGTCATTGGGGAGGAACTGGGCTTCCTCGGCGCCCTCATCGTCATCGCCCTGTTCCTGTTCATCCTCACCCGCCTGCTCAGCATCGTCCTCACCGCCAAGGACAGCTTCGGGGCGCTGCTGGTCGCAGGGGCCGTGTCCATGCTGTCCTTCCACATCCTGCTCAACATCGGTATGACCGTAGGCGCCATGCCGGTCACGGGCATCCCCTTGCCGTTCTTAAGCTATGGCGGCAGTTCGCTGTTGACCAATTGCGCCCTCATCGGCCTCGCCCTCAACGTCAACATGCGCAGGCAGAAGATCCTGTTCTGAGCAGGTAGCCTGCCCCGGGCAGGCCTGCGGGCAGCGGCCATGTGCCGCTGACGCAGTGCGGCAGCGTAGCTTGGTTGGCCACCAGGTCCCCGGCCTCCCGTCGGGGACCTTTACGTTCAGTCGGCGTGGCCGTCGAGGCGTCTGAGCGTCGCCAAGTTCACCCCTAGGCCGTGGGCAGGTGCTGCCCCTCGATGATGGCGCAGACGGCGCCGTCGCCCGTGACAGCCCTGCTCCGCTCATAGCGTAGGGCCAGGTCGTCCCTGAAGGCGGTCAGGTCACGGATGCGCTCGTCGAGCCGCTGCAGGTGACCGCGGACCAGTTCGTCCAGGCGTTGGCAGGGCCGGACGCCCTGGGAACTGAGTTCGAGCAGCTGCTTGATCTCGTCCAGGGACAGGTTGAACAGTTTGGCCCGCCTGATGATCAGCAGCCGCTCCAGATCGGCCTCGGAGTAAAGCCGGTAGTGCGCTTCCGAACGCTGGGGCGGAGCGATCAAGCCGAGGCGTTCGTAGTAGCGGACGGTCTGAGCGGACACGCCGGCCACCCGGGCCAGCTGGCCGATGCGCAGGCCGCTCACCCTTGACCGATCCCGGCCGCGATCAGCGCATCCCTGGTCACTGGCTGCTGTTCGCTGCAGCACCCCACGAGCTTGCCGTCGACGGCCACGGCCGGAAGCCGGACAATGCCGTACTCCTTGGCCTTGTCGCGGCATGCACCTGTCGGGCACCCCTTGTTCAGGTCGTATATGATGACCTCGTAGCATCCGCAGGCCAGGTCCCTGACAAGGGCGACGGCGTCGCGGCAGACAGGACACCCCGCAGTGAACACCTCGATCCGGCGCTTGACCATTCCTCTTACCCCCTTCCCGGTCTGTCACACTCAGCATATACCCTGTAGTTGGCTATAGGGTCAAGGGATACCTTTGAGCGGGACGTCTTGCCTCACAGCCGGTACAGAGCTAAGATAAGGGGGCAAGCTAGCCGCTGTCGGAGGGAGGCAGAGCGACGGAAGTCAAGATCTCGGGACCGGGGTGCATGCGCTGCAAGACGTTGCTCGAGCGCACCCAGCGGGCCGCGGCTGAAGCAGGCGTGGAGTGCACCATCGTCAGATCGAAGACCTTGCTGAGATCGGGCGGTACGTGATGCTAACCCCCGGGCTCGTCATCGATGAGGAAGTGAAGGTATCCGGGCGCGGGCCCTCGGTGGAGGAGATCTCCGGTTGGCTGAAGGAGCGCAAGGCATGAAGGAGCGCCCGCTAGGGTTCTTCGAGCGTTATCTCACCCTGTGGGTGGCCCTGTGCATGGGGGCGGGCATCGGCCTCGGGGCCATGTTCCCCCGGGCCGCGGCCTGGCTCAATGCCCTGTCGATCGCCCAGGTGAACATCCCGGTGGCGCTTTTCCTGTTCGCCATGATGTACCCGATCATGGTTCAGATCGACTTCAGCGAAGTAGTCGAGGCGGTCAAACATCCCAAGCCGGTCCTCGTAACACTGGTGGTGAACTGGGCGATCAAGCCCTTCACCATGCTGTTCTTCGCCTGGCTGTTCTTGCGGGTCATCTGGCGCCCCTTCATCTCCCCTGAACTGGCAACATCCTACACAGCCGGCATGATCCTCCTGGGCATCGCCCCCTGCACCGCCATGGTGCTGGTGTGGAGCTACCTGGCCAAGGGGTTCATGGGCCACACCCTGGTGATGGTAGCCATCAACTCCCTGACCATGTTGGTGCTCTATGCTCCGCTGGGTAGCTTCTTGCTGGGCGTGTCGGAGGTCCAGGTGCCGTTCCTCACCATCTTCCTGGCCGTCCTGATCTACGTCGGGCTGGCCCTAGTGGCGGGTTACTTCTCCCGTACGCGCCTGATTAAGGCGAGGGGCGTTCAGTGGTACGAGACGGTGTTCCTCAAGCACACCGGGAAGGTGTCCATGCTCGCCCTCCTGGCCACTTTGCTCTTCCTCTTCATGCTTCAGGGCGATGTCATCCTACGCCAGCCGTTGGTCATCGGGATGCTCGCCCTGCCCCTCATCGTCCAGACTCTGTTCATCTTCGGCTTGGCCTACGCCGCGTCGCGGCTGTTAGGGCTGACATATGGGGACGCGGCGCCGACAGCGATGATCGGCGCCAGCAACCACTTTGAGGTGGCCATCGCCACCGCCGCCACCCTGTTCGGCTTGGGTTCCGGGGCTGCCCTCGCCACCGTGGTGGGGGTGCTCATCGAGGTGCCGCTGATGCTGGCCCTGGTGAGGTTCTGCCTGCGTACCCGCCACTGGTTCCCGCGCAGGGCAGGGGCGGGTCCCCATGACTGAAGACTGCGGCTCTTGGGCCCGCAGGCGGGCCTAGGCTGCGCAGACCGGGCCACTCCGGCCGCTAATCGGTCGGGAGGATCTCGTCCAGCAGCGTCTTGATGCGGCGGCGGCGCGCCGCCGTGGCAGCCAGGTCGAGGGCGATGTCGAGCTTCAAGACATCGCCCTCTTTCGCTCCCTCCGGCAACAACGCGCGGGGCAGGTTGAAGACTCCGGCGGACGACTCGACCACTGCCCAATCCCCTTCTAACCGGTCGATGATGAACAAGGGGGCATCCCCTCCTTAGCGGGCGGTCTTGATGGTGACACCGGTGGCGGTGATGGTCACCGTGATGGTGCCTGTCAGGTCGGTCCGATAGATGGCGGCGCCAGCCGCCGAAAGCCTGTCCACGGCTGCCTGGGCGGGGTGGCCGTACGTGTTGCCTGCCCCGACGCTGATGATGGCATAGCGGGGCTTCACCGCCTCCAGGAACGCCGCACTGGACGACCCAGCCGAGCCGTGATGGCCCACCCTCAGCACCGTGGACTCAAGCGGCGCCCAGGATGTGGGCAACATGTGCCCTTCGGATACGGCGGTAGCGTCGGCTGTCAGCAGGATGGCATGCTCCCCGAGGGCCAGCCTGAGGACTGCGCTCCAGTCATTCAGGTCTGAGTAGTTGTCGCGTACGGGCCCCAGAAACATGGCGCGCACATCCGGTCCGAGCTCCAGGCCCACCCCTCCCTTGGCCGCGCGGGCAGGGATGGCCTTCTGCTTGATGGCCTCGAGCAGGCGCTCATAGGTCACGCTGGTGTGTTCGACCCGGGGGAGGTAGACCGCGCCGACAGGGAAGGCGTCCAGCACCGCGGGCAGTCCGCCGATGTGGTCCTCATGGGGATGGGTGGCCACCACGACGGCCAGGCGCGTCACGCCCAGGCCCTTGAGGGCGGCGACCACATCCCCGGACCTCGCCCGGGGGCCGCCGTCCACCAGCACCCAGTCGCCGTTGGGTACCCGGATAGCCGCGGCATCGCCCTGGCCGACGTCCAGGATGTGGGCCTCGAGGGCACCGGTGGGGGCAAGGGGCTGGGGCGGGGGTGTGCAGGAAGCCAGCGTCAGCAGGACGAACAGACAGAGGAAACCGGTCAGCCCGCGCCTGAGCAAGCTAGCACCTCCGTGGATGGCGTCTCCTACCATTATAGCAGGTTGGGGTGATGGAGTGTGCGCCTGGGACGGGACCTCACGCAGGCCCTCCACCGGTCCCTTGCCCAACAGCCCCGCCCAACGGTGCTCATCCCGCACCGGGCTTTGCTGCACGCCTGGGAAGCAGCCGCCGCCCTGGCTGGGTGGAGGGGAGAACTCGGCCGCAGGGTGATGCTCCTCGACGACCTGGTCCGGGACCTGGCCTCCCGGCCCGGCACCCGGCGCATCGGCGACAACCTGCGTCGGCTGCTGGTGGGACGCTTGGCTGCTGAGCTTAGCAGGCAAGGGCGCCTGCCCCACATCGGCCGGCTGGTAGGCAGGCCAGGGCTGGCCTGGAGCCTGGTGGAGAGGATCGGCGAACTCAAGCTGGCGGCAGTCCCGCCGCAGGGCTTCGCTGAGGCCGTGCGTGGCCTGGGCCCTGTCCTGCAAGACCTGGCCACAGTGTACGCGGCCTGGGAGGAGTTCCTGGCCGCCCAGGGCCTGGTGGACCGCGAGGGGCGCTATCCGGCGGCGTTGGCTGCCCTGAGGCAAGGGGCCGACGCTGCGCTGGCCCCCGGCGAAGTGTGGGTGGTGGCCCTGCCTGACCCTACCGGGGTGCAAGCGGCCATCGTGGCCGAGCTGGGGAAGGGACGGGCGGTGCGCGTCATCCAGGGGGAGGCGCCGCCTGGCGCCAGCCGCTGGGGCACGGCGCGCGTAGAGACCGTCTGGGCGGCCGACCGGGCGCGGGAGACAGACCTCGCCGTGAGACGGACTAAGCGGCTCTTGTTGGAGGAAGGGCTGTCGCCCGGCGATGTGGCACTAGTAGCCCGGGACCCGGCGGCCTATCAGGAGCTGCTCGCCAGGGGCTTGGGGGAGGCGTCGGTGCCGTTGGCCCTGGCCCGGTCGGAGTCATTGGCACGCAGCCCCCTAGCCGCCTCGGCGCTCAGGTTGCTGAGGGCTGCGACGCAGCCTTGCGACATCTCGGTCATGGCCCGCGACCGCTACCTGTTCGGCGGTGCGGCCGCGCCCCTGGCCAACTTGGCCGCCCTGCGCGGCGAGACCCGGCCAGCCGCCGAGTGGCTCGCCCGGGCCGCCGCCAGGCCAAGGGCCTCCCCTGAGTGGGACGAGGCCTGCCGGGCCTGGGAGGCCTGCGTTCAGGCCCTGGCCCAGTTCCCCCAAGGAGGCCGGTCGGCCCAGCTGGCTGACACCCTGGGCAGCTGCGTGCGTGAACTGGGCGTGGCGGAACGGGCCGCGGCCCAGAGCGGGGACATGTCCGCCCTGGCTCGCCTGGAGGAGCTGCTCGCCGACTACGCGCTGGCGGAGCGGCTCATGCCCGAGGCTGCTCCCCGGTCGCTGGGGGCCTTCGCCGCTGAGCTTGAGGCGTGTCTCGCCGAGACCGACTGGGGCCTCGGCGGCAGTGCCGTTGACGGGGTGGCCTTGTGCGAGCCCGTGGCCCTGAGGGGCCTCGCCCCCGAGGCGGTGCTGGTGCTCGGCATGGTCGAGGGTGCCTTTCCCCGGGAAATCCGCCTGGACTGGCTCCTGACCAGTGGCGCCCGGGCGGTCCTGCGCGACCTGGGATTGGCCCTGCCGACCCTGGACGATCTGCGGCGGCGCGAAGCCCTCCTGTGGGAGGGGGTGCGGTCAGCCGCTTCCTGCCTGTGTTACCTCTCCTGTCCCGTCACCGATGCGGACGGCTCCCCGGAACTGCCGTCCAGGTTCTGGCTGGAGGCCGGTGGGGCCGGGGAAGCCGGGACGCCATCACTCCCAAGGGGGAGGGTGTCGCCTGGCTGGCAGGAGGCCTGCGGCACCTTCGCCCTCCAAACGGCCCTGGCCCGGGAGTGGCACCGGCCCCGGACCACGGCGGGCCCCCAGGCTTGGCCGGTGCAGGCGGAAGCGTTGCTGGCGGCCCTACCCTGGCATGGCGCAGTGCCGCGGGAGTGGGGCGCTGCCGTCGCCCTCGGCGCGCCTGGACTGCAAGATGAGCGGCTGAGGGCGGAGTACGCCGACAGGCCGCGCTTGAGCCCGTCAGCCCTGGGCGCCTATCTGCGCTGCCCGTTCCGGTATTTCTGCCAGTACGTACTGAAGCTGCAGCCGCGGCAGAACCTGGAGGACGATCTGGGCGCGCTCGATCTAGGCCGCGTTTACCATGCGGTCTTGCGCCAGGCCTTGCTCCCGTGGTTGGGCGGGCCGTTTCCTTCCGACTGCGGGGAGCTGCTCGGTTCGCTGGAGGAGGCCTGCCGCCAGGCGACGCTGCCCGACCAGCTCGCGCCCGAGGCGGCTGTGGCCTTCCGGCGGCGGATGGCACGCAGGCTGGCCCCCTTGTTGCGCGAGGAGGCGGCCCGGGCGGGGCGCTGCCAGGGTCGCCTCAGGCTCGCCGCCCTAGAGTTGGGGTTTGGGGTCGAGCGCCCCGAGGGTGGGCTCGATCCCGCTTCCACCCCGGGGCGGTTCATCGTGGCAGGGCCCTGGGGAAGCCGTCTCGGCGGCGTCATTGACCGGGTGGACACAGCTGGGGACGGGTGTGTCCTGTATGACTACAAGACGGGGGGGCTCCCCGACAACAAGGACATTGAGGCCGGTCTCGACCTGCAGTTGGCCCTCTACGCCGCCGCCGTGAACAGGTTGTTCCCCCAGTTTGGGCCGGTGCTGGGCGTGACCTACCTCTCCGCCGGCAGAGCGGACAAGCCTCGCGGGGTCTGGCGCGGGCTGGCCGGCAAGACGCTGGCTGGTGGCGGCGTGCGGAAGCTGTTCCTGGACGACGCCGGCTGGGCCGAGTGGCTGGACCGTTCCATCGCCAGGGTCCGTGCAGTGGCCGCAGGCGTGGCCGCCGGCTCCTTCCCCGCGCAGCCCAGGGAAGAGCAGGCTTGCCGCAGCTGCGACTATTCCGGTGTGTGCAGGCGCGGCTGGGGGGGTGGGGAAGCTGCCGACGTGGAGTGACGGGCTGGACGCCTCCCAGCGGCGGGTCGCCGGGGACCTGGGCCAAAGCCTGGCCGTGACCGCCGGGGCGGGCAGCGGGAAGACCAAGACCCTCATCGCGCGGTACTTGGCCTTGATCGAAGAGCAGGGCCTGACCGTGCCGGAGATCGTTGCCATCACGTTCACTGTCAAGGCCGCCCAGGAACTTAGAGGGCGGGTCAGGGCCGCGGCCGCCGCCCGCCTGGATGAAAGGGGGCCCTGGCCGCAGGTCCTCGCCGACCTGGTCGAGGCCCCCATCGGCACGATCCATGCGTTCTGCGCCGAGCTGCTGCGTAGTTTCCCGGCGGAAGCCGGGGTCGACCCCAAGTTCGCCATCGCCCGGGAATCGGCCACACGGCGCTGGAGCCGGGAAGCGGCGAGGCAGGCGGTCAGGGAAGCCTTGCGGCACGGCCCTGAGGCCGCACTGGTCACCAGCTTGGTGGAGCAGTGGGGATACGGACGCACCATCACCTTAGTGAGCGGGTTGACCGAGCGGCTGCGCAGCTGCGGCGACGATCAGGCCCAGTGGGACTGGGGTCTGGCTGCAGGCACAGGCGGCGTTGGGCCGGAGGCCCTTGGGCAGCAACTCAGCGCCGCCCTGCGGTCGCTCCAGGCCGAGCACGCCAGGCTGTACGCCGCCGCCCGGGACGCGGCCCATGCGTTGGACTTCAACGATTTGGAGGACAAGGCCGAACTGCTCCTGGCAGACCCGGCGGTGCGGGCGGAGTGCCGCAGGCGCTGGCGGGCGGTCCTGGTCGACGAGTATCAGGACGTCAACGCCAGGCAGGACCGGATCATCCGCCGGCTCTGCGGCGAGGCGGGCATCGAGCCTGGCCGACTGTTTGCCGTCGGGGACGCCAAGCAGAGCATCTACCGCTTCCGGGGGGCGGATGTGTCCTGCTTCCGCGCCCTCGCAAGCGAACTGGGGGCTGGAGGCAGCGCGTCTCTCCAGTTCAACTACCGTTCCCTCCCCCAGCTGCTCGACGGCTGGAACGGCCTGTTTGCCGCAGACGACGGGCTGGCGCTAGGGGTGGACTACGCACCCCTCACCGCGGTGCGCCCGCCGGCTGACCCGGAGGCTGTCTCCCTGGAGCTCGTGCTGGGGGCCGACCGCCCCGGGGCGGCCGGCCTGCTGGCCGGCCGTCTGCAGGAGCTGCTCGACGCGGGGGCAAACGTATGGGACGAGGGCGCACGGGCCTGGCGGCTGGCGCGGCCGGGTGACATCGCGATCCTGTTCCCGGCCCGCACGCACCTGCGGGTCTATACCGCAGCCCTCACGGCCGCTGGGGTGCCCTATCACGTGGTGGACGCGGCGGGGCTCCTGGACCTGGCGGAGGCGGCGGACCTGGCCGCCGTCCTACGGGCGGTGGCGGACCCCGCTGACGACGTGGCCCTGGCCGCCTACCTCAGGGGCCCCCTGGCCAGGCTGGATGACCCCCGTCTGCTGGCCTTAAGCCGGGACGGCCTGTGCGCACCTTCCGGCCCTCTGGGTGAGGGGGCCGAACCCGCCCTGCTCAGGCTCGCCCGCTGGCGCGAACTGGCCCGATCCGCTCCGGTGACGGAGCTCCTCGACGCCATCCTACGCGACACCGGGTACAGGCCTTGGCTGGCCGCGGCCGGGGGGGAACAGGCGGTGGCCAACCTGGAGCGCTTCATGGGCCTGGCCAGGCGGGAAGGAGTAGGCGACGTCCACGCCTTCCTGGAGTTCTTGGATGACTGCCGGGCGGCCCAGGAGGACGCCCCCGCCGTGCTGGAGGGGGAGGGCGCCCAGGCCGTGCATCTGCTCACGGTCCACAAGGCCAAGGGGCTGGAGTGGCCCATCGTCGTCATCGCCGAGGCAGGGCGGAGGCGCTATACGGACGCTCTCCCCTATGTGTACAGCCCTGGCAAGGGAGTGGCCGTGAAGCCCCTGGGCGCAGAGGACAAGCCGGTGGAGACTGCGGCCGTTCAGGAGTTGAGGGCCGTCGAGGATCTCCGGGACGGGGAGGAGTTCTACCGCCTGTTGTACGTGGCCATGACCAGGGCCAGGGACAGGCTGCTGATCAGCGGGCACCGCGGCCGGAACTACACAGGGAGCTGGTTGGCCAGGCTCGAGGGGTGGCTGGGCCTGGACGGCACGCCTGCCGCCAATATCGTCTGCAGCCATCCCCACCCCTTCGCCGTCACCGTCTCCGTGGCCACACCCCAGGGGGAGCCTCCCTGGAGCCTGGCGGGGAGACCCGACCGCATCCGGCCAGTGGCTGACGGCTTCCCCCTGATCGCCCCGGTGCCGGGCGGGGTGCCGGGCTGGCGGCGCTATTCCCCCACCCAGCTGTTGCTCTACGCCGAGTGTCCCAAGCGGCACGGGTTCGCCCATCTGGACCAGCTGCGGCCAGCAAGCTCCCGCCCGCAGGTGGGCCTGGGCGGCCCGGACCCCGGCACCCTGCTCGGCATCGTCGTTCACCGGGCTTGTCAGTTGGCGGCCTCAGGGCTGGAACCCATAACCGCCGTCAAGGCGGCCGTCGCTGAGCAGGGCGCCGGGACAGGCCTCGATATCGCCGGGCGGGCGTTGCCCATGGTCAAGGCCGCCGTGGCCGGGCCCCTGGCCGCTGAGGGCCGAGCTGAGGTCCCCTTCCTCTGGGTGGCCGAAGCCGGACTGGCCTTTGACGGTATCATCGACTGGCTGGCGCTGGACGGGGACCCAGCGGTGATCTGGGACTTCAAGAGCAACCGCCTGGAGGGAGGGACGGCCCCCTTGGTGGAGCACTACCGGCCGCAGCTACAGCTCTACGCCCTCGCTGTCCGCGAACTGGCCGGCAAGGAGCGCGTGGCAGCCCGCATTTTCTTCCTGCGCAACGGCGAGACCGCCGCGGTCCCTACCGGTGAGGCGGACCTGAGCGCCGCCCGCGACGAACTGCTGGCCCTGGCGGCGGGGATCGAGGCGGGGCGGCGGACGGCCAGCCCTGGCAGCCACTGCAGCCACTGCCCCTATACGGGACTCTGTGAGGAGGCGGCCCATGCAAGCTAGACTACCCGTCAGGGTGAAGCTCGCCTACGGCAGCGGCGACCTGTCCATGAGCATCGCCTACACCATCATCGGGATGTTCTTCCTCTTCTACCTCACGGACACAGTCTTACTGGCCCCCCATCTGGCCGGGGCGGCACTGCTGGCCGCCCGCCTGTGGGACGCGGTCAGCGACCCCCTGATGGGGTACGTGTCCGACGCCACCCGCAGCCGTTGGGGCCGTCGCCGGCCCTACTTGCTCTGGGGCGCTGTGCCGCTAGGGCTCACCTTTGCCGCCCTGTGGCTGGTCCCAGCGGGGATGGGCCAGTGGGCGACCTTCACCCTCGTGACCGCGCTCTACGTCCTGCACATGACCGCCATCACCGTGGTGATGGTGCCCTACACCGCCCTCTCCGCTGAACTGACCCAGGACTACGACGAACGCACCAGGCTCACCGCCTACCGCATGGCCTATTCGATCCTCGGGGGGTTGGCGGCGGCGGCCATTCCCCTGGAGATCGTGCGGGGCTTCACGGCGCCCGCCCAGGGCTATGCGGTCATGGGGCTCGTCTTCGGCCTGTCAATCATGGTGTGGCCTGTGGTCGCGGGCCTGGGCTGCCGCGAGCCTGCCTCAGGGCCCCGGGTCGCCAGCGCGCCCCTGCTGAGGGGAGCGAGGGACGTCCTAGCCAGCCGGTCCGTCCGCCTTGCCCTGGCCATCTATGTCCTGACTTGGGTCGGCATGGACTTCATCATGGTCACCTTCGTGTACTATGTGACCTACTACCTCCAGTTGGCCGAGCTGGCCCCGGTGCTATTCCTGATCATCTTCGGCCTGGCCGCGCTGTGCCTGCCCTTTTGGATAGCGGTCAGCGACCGGCTGGGCAAGCCAGGGGCCTTCGCCGCAGGGATGGTGCCGCTGGCAGGGGTCCTCATCGCTGCCGTCTGGCTGCCGCCCCGGTCGGTGGCCTGGGCGCTCGGCTTGGCCGTGTTGTCAGGGGCGGGCGTGTCCTGCGCCCATGTGATCCCGTGGTCCATCATGCCGGACTGCGTCGAAGAGGACGAGCTCGAGCACGGGGTCAGGCGGGAGGGCCTGTTCTTCGGATACCTGACCTTCAGCCAGAAGCTGGCCTCGGCCGTCGCTGTGTCTCTGGTCGGCGGGGCGTTGAAGCTCGCTGGCTACCAGCCCGGTGTGGAGCAGACGCCGGTCGCCCTCTTCACCATCAGGGCCCTGCTGGGCCTGGCACCGGCGGTCGCCTTCCTGTCGGCGACAACCCTCGCCCGACGGTTCCCCATCGACCGCAGCACCCACGCGGCCATCCGGGAAGCCCTCGAGGCCAAGCGGCTAGCCGCTGCCGGAGGCCAACAGTGATGCGCGTGATCGAGGCCTCCACCCCGCGGGAGCGGCAAGCCTTCATCGGCCTGCCCTTCCGCCTGTACCGCGGGGACCGCAACTGGGTGCCACCGTTGAAGCGCGACCTGGCCAGCACCCTCACCACTCAGGGCAATCCCTTCCTAGCCTCAGGCCCCCACAAGCTGCTCTTGGCCCTCGACGACGGCAGGCCCGTGGGCAGGCTGCTGGTCGGCGCCAATGCCGTCCAAAACGCAGCGAAGGGGGTGCGCGCGGGGTACCTATCCCTGTTCGAGGCCGAGGATGAACGAGCCGCCTTCGCCGTGTTCGCTACGGCCAAGGCGTACCTGCAAGACATGGGAATCGACACGCTGAAAGGCCCGCTGTCGCCCACCAACGGCGACGACTACCGGGGCCTGCTGGTGCACGGCTTCGACAGCCCGCCGGTGCTCTTCGACAGCTACAACCCGCCAGGCTACAGCGGGTACTTCGACGCTTACGGGTTCGTGAAGGACATCGACCTTTACGCCTACCGGTTCGTGGACGCCGCGCCGGAGCTGGAACGGGCCCGCAGGGCGGTGGCCTACGCCAGGCAGCGGTACAAGTACCGGGTCGACTCCCTGGACCTGCGCCGCCTTGACCGGGACATGGCGGAGATTAAGCGGGTCCTGGATGCGGCCATGCCGGCTGACTGGTCCGACCTCTCCCCTCCCTCCATGGAGGAAATCAGGGCCATGGCCAAGCGCCTTAAGCCCCTGGTAGTGCCCGACATCATCGGTATCGCCAGGACGGAGGCCGGGGAGCCCATCGGCTTCAGCCTGGCCCTGCCCGACTACAATCAGGTGCTGGCCAGGATGGGTGGCTCCCTCTTCCCCCTGGGCTGGCTCAAGTTCCTCATCTACCGTCGCCGTATCGACGCGGTGCGGGTGTTCGTCCTGTTCGTGACCCCTCCCTACCGCAACAAGGGCGTGCCTGCGGCCATCTTCGTCCACACCCTGGACCACGGGCGCAGGCTCGGCTACCGCTGGGGGGAGGGCTCCACCATCGGCGAGCTGAACCTGCCCAGCAGGCGCGCAGCCGAGGGGGCGGGAGGCGTGCACTATAAGACATACCGGGTTTACACCCTGAAGCTGTGAGGCCCGGGAGGAATCTCCTGGAACGTGAGGAACATCTCTGACCAGTGTGCGTTTGCCTACGTACGATGAGCCACTCCCCAAGTTCCATGATTGAAGGAGGCTGTGGAGATGGCGACCATGGTCCCGGCCGGAAGCGTATGTGACGTTGCCAGGTGCATCCTGCAGCAGTTGGGCAGCATGAGCCCGATGAAGTTGCAGAAGCTCGTCTACTACTGCCAGGCCTGGTCACTGGTCTGGGACGAGCGTCCAATGTTTGGAGAACGGATCGAGGCTTGGTCGAGCGGCCCGGTAGTATCAGACCTATATGCACAGCATCGCGGTGAGTTTGTGATCGACAAAGGCGACATCGCCGGCGACCCTGACAAGCTGGATCCGGATGCCAAGGCCACGGTCGCGGCCGTCTTGGACTTTTATGGCGACAAGAGTGCCCAGTGGTTGAGCGATCTTACCCATAGGGAGAACCCGTGGAGGGAGGCCAGGAATGGCCTGCCCGACGGGGCCAGAAGCCAGGCAGAGATCACCCTGGCGGCAATGGAGGAGTATTACAGCTCGCTGAAGCCCGATGGCGAAGAAGGTTAGACGGCCGCGTCGTTTGACTACCTGATCGGACCTCGCCGGACACCGGGTCCGGCTTCTTCGTTTCGGAGCCGGCAAGTGTGGGCACTAATCAGGGTGGTGCAGCTGGCCGGACTGGGGTTGCCCTGGCGTTTGGGAGGAGGAGTAGCAGCATCGGTGTGCAATCCTGTGACGTGAGGTCGAAGACGTCAACGCGCTGAGAGCTTGTAGGAAGGTGAGGGCGTGTCCAAGCTGAAGCTGGTCTGCCTGGGACTGGCTGAACGCCTTGGGAGGCTGGAGGACTTCGTATCGCTGAAACTGACGGCGCCGGACGGCGAAGCCAGGTTGGAGCGGGAGGACGCCGGGTACGCCTGGGTCGACGCTGCCGGAAGCCGTGCCGTCGCGGTCGCCGAGGTGCCGGGCATGATCGAGGCCGCACTGGCCAAGGGCGGCCAGGTGGAGCTGGTGGAGCGCGGGGCCGCCGTCACCATCGAGGCCAGCCCCTGCGGGGATGTGAAGGTACGTTACGCGGACACCGCCGCCACGCCTAGAGCGCCCGGCGAACGTCAGGTGTACCTGCCTCTGGATTCGGCGGGGCCGCTCCTCAAGGCCATCGGCCTGACCACCGCCGCAGGGGCGTTGCGGACAGGTTCCCGCCGCAAGTATAACCAAGTCGAGCATTTCATCGAGCTGTTGGACGGCCTGCTCCGCAGACTGGGCGGTGACAACCTGCACATCCTGGACGCCGGCTGCGGGGCCGCCTACCTCACCTTCGCCCTGAACTACTACATCCGCGACCGCCTCAAGCGGCCCTGCACCTTCACCGGCATCGACCTCGACGTCGGGGTCATCGCCAGGGCTCAGGCCATCCAGGCGGAGCTCGGTTACAGGAACATGGAGTTCCGCCAAGGGGCCATCGCCAACCTGGACCCCGCGGTCCCCGTGACCCTGGTCGTGAGCCTGCATGCGTGTGACACCGCCACCGACGAGGCCCTGGCTCTCGGCGTCGCCAGGCGGGCCCGGGCCATCGTGGCCGTCCCTTGCTGCCAACACGAGCTGAGGCGGCAGGTCGCGCCGGGCGACTTGGCAGATCTGCTGCGCCATCCCCTCTTGGCGGCGAGGTTCGCCGACCTGCTCACCGATGCGCTAAGGGCCCTGTACCTGGAGTCCCAGGGCTACAGAGTCTCCCTAGTGGAGTACGTCTCGCCCCTGGACACCCCCAAGAACCTGATGCTCAGGGCGGAGCTGGCCGGGGGGCCCAGCGGGCGGCGGGCCGAGGCCTTCACCGCTCTGTGCCGGCGGTTCGGCGTGCAGCCGGCCCTGCCGGGCCTGGCCGAAGCTGCGAAGGCGAGGTGGGGCAACTGACGACGCAGGGGGATAAGTGTGTGCACCCCAAGAACTCCTTAAACGAGCTGGATGGCGGGCGGTGGCTGTACTTCACCAAGTCGGTGCTGGTCACCAACTACCCCAAGGAATACGGTCATGACCTGCGCAAGCGTCACGGGGCCAACAAACCGCCCCGGCTGATGACCGAACTCATCGAGTTCTTCACCAAAGCGGGGGCGCTGGTGCTCGACCCCTTCGCCGGGGTGGGGGGGACCCTGCTGGGGGCCAGCCTGGCCACTCCGCCCCGGCGCTGCCTGGGCATGGAGCTGAACCCCGCCTGGGCGGCCATCTACCGCGAGGTGCTCGCCCGCCACCCCGAGCTTGCGCCCCAGGAGCTGCTGCTGGGGGACTGCCGCGCGCTCCTGCGCGACCTGCCGCCCGGGCACGTGGACTTCATCGCCACGGACCCGCCTTACAACACCCACCTAGAACGGACCATGTGCGACGGTCGGTACGACGCGCAGCACGGCAACCGCCGGAGCGACTACAACATGTACTCCGAGCACCCGGCGGACCTCGCCAACCTGGGCTCCTACGGCGCCTATCTGGACGCCATGGAAGAGGTGCTAGGCGAGTGCCACCGGGTGCTCAAGCCAGGCGCCTACATGGTGCTCATCGTCCGCAACGCCTATCAGAACGGGGAGTACCTCTTCACCCACGCCGACCTAGCCGCCCGGGCCAAACGGGCCGGGCTCACCCCCAAGGGTGAGGTGGTCTGGCACCAGTCCGGCTCACGGCTGCGGCCCTACGGGTACCCCTACCGGTATGTGCCGAACATCGCCCATCAGTTCCTGCTGGTGCTGGCCAAGGCAACGTAGGCCGGCGGGGCAAACTGTGGTTGAGGTGATGGAGGTGCCGGTGCGCAGACGCAGGACGAAGCCTGACAGGGTGCCGGGGGCCGGCGATGGCGAGTACGCCCAGGACTACGGGTTCCCCTACGCGAGCCAGCACGGGACGGAGGTAGACTGCAGCCTGGCCGGTAAGTACCCCCCAGAGCAGCGCCAGGGGCCCAAGCGGCCCCTGGCGGAGGAATGACGGCGTCCTAGTGTCGTAGCAGTTCAGGTGCAGCGACGAAACGGCAGCCTTGCTGGCGCAGCCCCGAGATGATCGCCGGCAGGGCTGCCGGCGTTCGCCTGGACCCGACGTGCATCAGCACGATGGCACCCGGTTTGGCGTTGTTCAGGGTACGGGAGACGATCACGTCCACGCCGGGTTCCTTCCAGTCCAGAGTGTCGACGGTCCACATGATGTTGTAGTAGAACCCGTGCTGGACCATGGCGATGAGTGTTAGGTCGTCGTTGCCGCACCGTCGACGAGCCTTGTCTTAGCCAGCCGTTCTTGCACTTATCCGGATATGACTGAGCGTGCGACCGCTGGGGCCGTGAACTCGGAAGGGTTAGTGGGCTCGGCGAGGAGTCGAAGAGACTGGGGCCAAAGGTGATGTGACTTCGAGGAACACGCTAGAACAGCGAGGGCCGTGGGTTCGTGCAGCACATCAACACCAATTGTCAGACCTTACCAGACACCGAGACAGGAGTCCCGCCAGGCCTATGGGAGATACTTGACAAGAAGTTGTCGATACGTGCTATAATTGGGTAGCGGTACCATGCACACCCTCTTGGGTGGCAACTCTCCAGGGCAGATCTTGTTACAGCGAGTCTGATCATAGGGTGATGTCCTAGAATATCGGTAAAAGTGAATCGGTCTGAGCTACCCTAGTGGTTGAACGACACCACACTACGCCCCTGCCAGGGGGCTGAGGGGAGAGCCCAGACCTTATGACTAGAATACCACCCAGCCACAAGCTCCGGGAAGCGGTCAAGCAGTTGTTCAGTGGTGGAATCACGGGCGACGAGGACGTCACCAGCACGTTGCTTCGTTTGGTGGCCCAGCGGCTTGTCCAGGAGCTCCTGGAGCAAGAAGTTACCGACTTCCTGGGCAGGGGCCACTACGAGCACCGTGAGGAGGAGCAGCCTCACCGCGGCTATCGGAATGGGTACAAGCCCGGTCGA
>JBFMBV010000002.1:0-112966 GCA_040755005.1 Bacillota bacterium | reverse complement strand
GCCTCCGGCTTCCTTCCGATTCAGCGTCGCCGCTGACACCGTTGCCTTTGGCTAGCAGTTGTCGCTGCCCACTCCTACAGGGGACTTTCACCCCCAAAACGACGCCCATGCCGGGCGTACAGCGAGGGCTGTCATCCTTCGCAGGACAACAGCCCCCCAGATGGACCCTGACGGTTCCTAGCTCCGCGCACAGCCTATCACCCCATGGGTAGTCTGTGCGGTCGCAGCCCGCTTTACACCTTACCGGCCTGCAGCCAACCTGACTTGGGCCTGGGCCTGAGACAGCACGACGCCGCCGTTGGCATGGGTCTTGCTGCCGTAGTAGTGGAGGCAGAAGTGGCCGGTAACGCCGTTGGTGCTGACGAGCTGCCCGCCGTGGGGCATGCCCCTTAGGGCTGCGGCCACTGCCCTGCCGTTGACGTGAACTAGGACAGCCCTGGCGTTCCACATCCAGTTGTAATTGAACATGCGGTGCAAGTTCTGTGTGTCTGTGCGGGTAAGCGGCTCGATGTCCATATGGTTATAGCCGCCACGCCGTACGAAGTTGACGGTGATGCCCGTCCTGAAGTCGGTCAGCGTGCCCCTGCCGCCCCGCGGGACCAGGTGCTGGGCCTGGCTCCAGTGCAGGTACTCCCCGTACCTGGTCTGCGGCTGGACCTGGGACTGATCCCGCGCAGGGGTCGAGCTGGCGGGCAGCCTCAGGGCCTGACCAGGATAGATCAGGGTGCTGGTCAGGCCGTTCACCAGCATCAACTCAGTCATGGTCGTGCCGTGGTTGAGCGCGATCCTGTACAGGTTGTCGCCAGCCTTCACCACATAGGTCCCTGTGGACGGAACGGTGAGGACCTGGCCAGGGTAGAGCAGCGTGCTCGTCAAGTTGTTGGCGCCCATCAGCGTGGAGACGGTTGTATTGTGCTTCTGGGAGATGAGCCAAAGGGTGTCACCCTGCACCACCGTATGGGTGGCGGCCAGGGCGGTGGCCGAGAGGGCCAGTACGGCTGCAAGGATCATGAGTAAGCGAGTTGGGCGTGTGTTCATCGGCAACCTCCTCCCCTTAGTGAACAGAAGTATTAAACATAATTCGCAGTTGGCCCTGCAAGTAAATAGTGGCAGACGCACAACCTGACTGCTCCTCCAGGAAACGGCAAGGCCGGGTGGTGGACCATCCGGCCTCACAACGGCGGACTTAGATTGTCGGAACAGGCCTACGGGCGGATGTAGTAGTTGATAGACGCCCGGCCCTTCAGCTCCTCCACATACAAGGGCATGCGGTCTTGGACCCGCGCAGCCATGGCGTCCTTTTTCACCTGGTCCGCGATCTGGGCGAAAACCGCCTCCTCGGCGGGGAACTTCTGCTCGCACCGGATCACGTGCCAGCCATCGGTGGCCTTGACCGGCCTGCTGGTCTCCCCCGGCTGCAGGGCGAAGGCCGCCAGGCTGAAGGCTTCAACCATGTCCCCCCTGGAGAAGGTACCGAGGTCGCCCCCATCGTCCTTCGTCGAGGCATCCTTGGATTTCTCCTTGGCCAGGGCAGCGAAGTCCGCGCCTCCCCGCAGCTGGTTGAAGATGGCGTCGGCTTCCGCCTTGGTCTCTACCAGGATGTGCCTAGCCCGGACCTGTTCCTCCCGGTCGTACAGGTCGCGGTTCTCCGTGAAGAAGGCCTCGACGTCCTCAGCGCTCAGGACAAGGGAAGCCTCAATCAACTTGGCCAGGAGCATCCGCTCCTTGATCTGCTGCTTGAAACCGTCCATCGTCATCCCATACTGCATCAGGAGCAGGTCGAGCTGCGCCTGTCCGCCAACCTGGTCACGGATCTTGTTGAGCTCCGTCTCAAGCTCCGCGCTGGACACAGACAGCTTGGCCCGCTTGGCCTCCTGCGCGATCAAGACGCTAAGCACGAGTTCGTCAAGGACCTCTTCGCCGGCTCGGGCGACCAAGGCCTCGTAGAAAGCCTTGCGCGAGATGCGCTGCCCATTCACGGTCGCGGCAGCTGTGCGCTGCACTACAACCAGCCCGCCTAAGAGCGCGACGAGCAGCAGACCGGCAATGGCCGGAGCGAGTTTGCGCACGTCTAGACCTCCTGTTGGGGTTCAGCTCTGTACTCTGTCATTATAGCGCACTATTACATAACGCGGCAACCGCAACGCCCCTGTGCCCAGGCATTGCCAGGGACGTAATCGGAGGACTTAGCAGGCCTTATGTGGAATCGATGGCAAATGGCCATTGCCTATGGAGGGGTGCCGGTGGCGGCGACAAGGGTCTGCAGGATGCTGGTCCTGACCGGTTCACTCCTGCTCATCGCCGCCTTGGGTGCGGGCCCGCAGGACCTGCCCAGCGCCCCGGCGGTCGATGGCGTCGAGCCCAAGACCACTGGGATGGTCAGGGTCTGGTTCGGGCAGGCCCCGGGGGCAATGGCGAGCAGTTTCGCCGAGGATGAGGCCCAATGGCTTAGATCAACCCAGGCCCCGAGTGGGCTCTTCGCCCAGACGCCGGCCCTCATCGATGCCGTGCCGTATTTCAGCAACTTCGCCGCCCGGGCCCTCTTGACCAGGGATCCAGGGGCTGCCCGCGCCTACATCCACTGGTACCTGGACAACCTCAACCTTCCCGACCGGTGGGGCCTGGACGGCACCGTCTATGACCACCGCTTCGAGGGTGGCCAGGAGCTGCCGAGGAACACCTATGATTCCGCCGACAGCTATGCGGCCACCTTCCTCAGTCTGGTCGGCGAGTACCTCAGGCACACCGGCGACCGCAAGCTGGTGGAGGCTTACTTCGACCGGCTGTCCCTGGTGGCCTCCGTCATCCTGAAGCTCCAGGACGGTGACGGCCTGGTCCGGGCGGGTCCCCAGGACGGCATCAAGTACCTGATGGACAACGCCGAGTGCTACCGGGGACTCCACGACTGGGCAGACATCCTCGCCGCCTTGGATCTGCACACCGAGGCAAAGGCCGTCCGCCATCAAGCCGAACGCATCGCGGAGGGGATCGAGGCCCGGTTGTGGGACAGAGGCAGGGGCGCTTATGCCTGGGGGCTGGGCCCGAAGTGGCTGCTGAGGCGATCCAACCTCCAGATGTGGTATCCCGACGCCGTAGCCCAGCTGTACCCCATCCTGTACGGGGTCGTCCCCCCCGATGGCGACAGGGCCCAGTCGCTCTGGCAACGCTTCAACGCGGCCCACCCCGGCTGGACGAAACTGGACAAACCCGACCTCTTCCCGTGGGTGCTGGTGGCCAAGGTAGCTGTGCTGGTTGGCGATACGGAACGCGCCGAGACCTTCCTTGACATGGTCCGCCAACGCTACATCACCGAACTTGATCGGAGCCACCCGTGGTACGCCATGGAATCCGCCTGCTTCGTCCTCGCCCACGACGCTCTGACCAAGAGCTACGCCCCTTGACCCAGCAACTGGGCCGCGCTGAGACCATGCATGCCCCACGTCCCTCGCCTGCAAACTAACCTCAGCAAACCCCGTCGGCTCGGGCCGCGGCCACCGGGTCGAGGTCAGGGACGTCCACTAGTCCTCCCCTGGCGCGAGCAAGCAGAGCAGGCGTGCGAACAGGGCGGTGAAGGGCAGGAAGGCTGCCGCGCTGGCGAGGTTGAACAGAGCGTGGGCGTTAGCCAGCTGCCGTGCAGGGGACCCGCCCAGGGCCTCAAGGCAACGGACGAACGGGCTCAGGCAGCACGAGGCGGCGACAGCCCCCACCAGATTGTAGAGGGTATGGCCCCAGGCGGCGCGCCGGGCGCCGTACCCTCTCCCCATGGCTACTAGCTGGGCGGTGAAGCAAGTGCCGACGTTGGTCCCTAGCACCACGGCCACGGCTGCGGGCAGGTCCAGCAGGCCCTTGGCGGTCAGGGCCATGGTGAGCCCGACCGCCGCGCTGCTCGAATGGAACAACATGGCTGCCACACCGCCAGCGCACGCCGCCAGCACCGGGCTGTCTGAGAGCCCGGCCAAGAGGCCCGCAGCAGCGCGGGTGGCCGCCAGCGCCATGGCCGCCCCCTCTAGGGCGTGCAAGCCCAAGAACAGCCAGCCCAGGGAAGCCAGCGCCCGTCCCCAGGGTCGGCGGCGGCCGGTCAAGCCGAGCGCCAGCAGGATCAGGGCCCACTCCCCCGCCGGGAAGGCCATCAACTGCGCTGTGACCGTAGTCCCGATGTTGGCCCCGTAGATGAGCCCCAGGGCCTGCCTCAATCCCAGCTGGGACGCGCCAGCCAGGGACACGATGAGCACTGACACAACCGTGCTGCTTTGGAGCACAGCCGTCACTATTGTCCCGGTGAGCAAGGCCCTCGGCACATCGCCTGCGAGGGCGGTGAGCAGGCCGCGCAGCCTGGCGCCGGCCAAGTCGTCCACGGCCTGGCGGAGCTCAGCCAGGGCGAACAGCAGCAGCGCCGTCCCCCCGCACAGGCCGGCCACAATGGCGAGCACAGACGCCACCCCCACGCTTACTTATGAGGGGGCGGCCCCTGTCATGCCCGCGTCAGTCGTTCAGCTCCCGCCGGTCCCCGGTGACCATGTAGATCACCCACTCCGCCAGGTTGGTGGCGTGGTCGGCGACCCTTTCCAGGTACATGGCCACGAACAGGAGATAGGTTGCCTGTCTGACAGTGCGCGGATCCTCCAACATGATGACCAGCAATTCCCTGAAGATCTGGTTGTAGAGGTGGTCCACCTCTTCGTCCCTGAGGGCCATCCGTTCGGCGCGTTCCGGGTCCCGCTCGATGAAGGCCTGCAGGCCCTCCGCCACCATCTGCTGGGAGATATCGGCCATGCGCGGGATATCGACCAGGGGTTTGATCAGGGGCTGCCCAGCCAACCGCAGGGTCACTTTGGCTATGTCGGCCGCGTGATCGGCGATCCGTTCCAGGTCGGTGATGATCTTCAAGGTCGTGCCGATGAGCCTGAGGTCGCTGGCCATGGGCTGTTGCAGGGCTAGGAGTTGCAGGCTGCGCCGCTCGATGTCGACCTCGAGGGCGTCGATGCTGGCATCCCCATCGACGATGGCTTGGGCGGCCTGCGCGTCTCCTTCCTTCAGCGACTTCACTGCTGTAAAAATCGACGCCTCTACCATGGTCCCCATTTTGAGCAGATCCCGTTGGAGGACCTCCAGCTCGCGCCTGAAGGTGTTGCGGCTCGCCATCTGTTCAGTGCCACCCCTTTCTATCCGAACCGTCCGGTGATGTAGTCCTCGGTGCGGCGGTCGCCCGGCCGCGTGAACATGGTCGCGGTACCGCCCAGCTCTACCAGTTCGCCGTCCAGGAAGAACGCGGTCGTATCCGACACCCTGGCCGCCTGCTGCATGTTGTGGGTCACCATCACAATGGTGTATGCCTGCTTAAGTTCGGTGATGAGGTCTTCTATGCGGGCCGTGCTGATCGGGTCAAGAGCGGAACAAGGCTCATCCATCAGCACAATGCGCGGGCCTACCGCCAGGGCTCGGGCGATGCACAACCGCTGCTGCTGGCCGCCGGACAGGCTGAGGGCGCTCTTGCGTAAGTTCCCGCTGACCTCCGGCCACAGGGCCGCCTCAGTCAGGCTCGATTCCACGATCTCGGCCAGCCTGCGACGGTCCCGCACACCATGGCACCTGGGTCCGTAGGCCACATTGTCGAAGATGGACATGGGGAAGGGGTTCGGCCGCTGGAACACCATGCCGATCTCCTTGCGCAGGGCTGCCACGTCGATGCCCGGCGCATAGATATCGCGGCCTTCGACCACCACCCGCCCGGTGGTACGTGCACCGGGGATGAGCTCGTTCATGCGGTTCAGCGTGCGCAGGAACGACGTCTTCCCGCAGCCCGACGGTCCGATCAGCGCGGTGACGCTACGGCCGGCCACGCTCAGACTAACGTCCTTTAAGGCCCGGAACGCTCCGTAGTACAGGCTTAGGGATTCTACCTCGATGATGGATCCCATCCTTACTCCCTCCTACCAGCGGTGGGCCCTGCGCGCTCTGATGCGCAGGACCACAGCGCTGAGGTTGAGCGCCAGCACGAGGAGCAGTAGCACTAGGGCTGTGCTGTGCTGGATCTGCACCGGGGCATTGGGAACCTGGGTGCTGAGCACATACAGGTGGTAGGGCAGCACCATCGCCTGGTGCAGCGGCGAGGTGGGCAGCGCTGGCAGGAAGAAGGCCGCCACGGTGAACAGAATCGGCGCGGTTTCCCCTGCCGCCCTCCCCAGGGCCAGGATGCTGCCGGTGAGGATACCGGGCAAGGCGCACGGCAGGACAACCCGCCGCGTGGTCTGCCATTGGCTGGCTCCCAGGGCGTAACTGGCCGCACGAAAGTCTGCGGGCACAGCCCGCAGGGCTTCCTCGGCCGTGGTGATGATCAGGGGCAGCACCAGGATTCCCAGCGTAAGCGAACCAGCCAGGATGGATGCCCCGAACCCAAGGAAGAGCACGAATAGTCCCAGGCCAAACAGACCGTAGACCACCGACGGGACCCCAGCCAAGTTGATGATGGCTACGCGGATCGCAGCTGTCCAGAGGTTTGAGGGGGCGTACTCGGTTAGGTAGACAGCCCCGGCCAGACCGAGGGGGATGCTGGTCAGCATCGTCCCGACCATAAGGTAGGTCGTACCCACTACGGCCGGCCAAATTCCCCCGGCCCGCATACCCTGGCGTGGCATACCGAAAATGAACTCGAGGCTGAGCCCCGCGGCCCCGTGCCAGGCAACCAGGCCAAAGACGGCGAGGGCAAGAAGGATGACCGACCAGGCAGCCACAGCCAGCAACAGGCAAGCCACCCGGTCGGCTGTTGCCTTCCTCACCTTGGCTTCCCCCTCTCCCTCAGGCCCGCGGCCGCCCAGTTGACTCCCAGGCTCAAGACCAACAAGACGGCGCCGATAGCGAACAGCGCCCGGTAGTGGTCGCTGTAGTGCACAGTCTCACCCATCTCCGCCGCGATCGTGGCGGTCAAAGCCCGTGCCGGAACCAAGAGCGACCCCGGGATGATGCCCGCGTTCCCGGTCACCATCATCACCGCCATCGTCTCCCCAAGAATGCGGCCTACACCCAACATCATGGCGGCTGTCAAACCAGACCTAGCGGCGGGCAGCAGCACACGCACGATCGTGTCCCAGCGGGAAGCGCCCAAGGCCAGGGACGCCTCGCGATACGACTGAGGTTGGGCCCGCAAGGCATCCTCGGCGACGGTCACGATCAGCGGCAGCGCCATCACCGCCAGAACAACGGCCCCCGCCAGGGCGGTAAGACCGCTGGCGAGGCCAAACAGCTCTTTGACCAAGGGCACCACGATGAGCATGCCAAGGAAACCAAACACGATCGACGGGACCCCCGACAGCAGTTCCACGCCGGACTTAAGCAAGTCACGGCTGCCCTGGGGAGCGACCTCAGCGATGTAGCAGGCGGCAGCGATGGCGACTGGCACAGCCAAAGCTGTGCCAGCCAGGGTGATTAAGGCGCTGCCCGCCAACAGCGGCAGTATCCCGAAAGCGGGCCGCGTTGCCGACAGGGGCTGCCAACTGCGACCGAACAGGAACCCGGTGAGTGGGTAGTCACGGAACAGCGGTATGCCCTCTTTCAGGATAAAGGCGATGATCAGGACGACCATGGCGATGGTTGCGTAACCGCAGATGCGCAAGCAACCCTCGATGATCGGCTCTGCCGCCCGGTGTGGGCCCAACCGCGCAGGTCTCATTTGACTGGGACAAAGCCCTGTTCGAGCACGAGCTTCTGTCCCGCGGCACTCAAGACGAAGTCGAGGAAGCCCTTAGCCAGCCCGGCGGGCTTGCTGGCAGCGTAGATGAACAGCGGGCGGGTAAGCGGATAGGTGCCGGCCTTAGCCGCCTCTTCCGTAGGATAGACGGCAGTGCTGCCTGCCTTGTCGGCCACCGCTACGGCCTTGACCGAGGCGTTCACATAGGCTATCCCCACATACCCGATGGCGCCGCGGTCAGCAGCCACACCGGTGACGATGGCGTTGCTCGAAGGCAGCAGCATGGCTGCAGCGGCGTAGTCCTTATTGCCCATCACATGCTCCCTGAAGAAGACGTGGGTTCCGCTGCTGGACTCACGGGACATCACGATGATGGGCATGTCGGGCCCGCCCAGCTCGCGCCAGTTCGCGACGGCGCCAGTGAAGATCGCCGCCAGCTGGGGAAAGGTCAGGGTGCCTATGGTGTTGCTAGGGTGGACGATGACCGACAAGCCGTCCCGGGCGATGATCACCTCGACCGTTTCCTTGCCCTTCTGCTTAAGCTGGTCACGTTCCGCTGACTTGATATCCCTTGACGCCAGGGCAAGGTGGGTGGTGCCGTTGATCAGAGCGGCGATGCCAGTGCCGGAGCCCCCTCCGGTCACGGCGATCTGCGACTTCGGCTGCTGCTGCATGTAGGCCTCGGCCAGGGCTTGGGCTAGATTGACCATGGTATCGCTGCCCTTGATCTGTAAGACCTCTTGCTGCCGGCCGCAACCGACGGCGCCCGCAGCCACCACAGCGGCCACGCTCAGCACGGTAACCAAGCGCTTCAGGCTCACCTTCATCTACCTCCTTATATCCCCTACGCCCCCAGTCTAGCAGGCAGGTGTAAAGGTACACCTGTCCCAAACGTAAAGAGTGCGTAAAAGGGGAGCGCCCGGCTGCCGCCGGACGCTGAAGAGGAGTCCGCGCTATACCTTCTCGTAGGGCTGGGCCAGAGCGGCGGGCGCGGCGGTGATCCGCTTGCTGGCCACCACCACGGCCAGGATGGTGAAAATGTACGGTATCATCAACACGATATAATGGGGTATGGCCACACCCATGGCCTGGAGCCTCAGCTGGAAGGCATTGGCGCAGCCGAACAACAGCGCCGCTGCGAGTACCCCGAAGGGGCTCCATCTGCCGAAGATCACCACTGCCAGGGAGATGAACCCCCGGCCAGTGGTCATGCCCTCCAAGAACGTCACGCTATGGCCCATGGAGAGGAAGCTGCCGCCCAGCGCTGCTAGCATGCCGCCCACGATCACGGCGATGTAGCGGACGCGGAACACGTTGATGCCGACGGTGTCAGCCGCCTTCGGATGCTGGCCTGCGGCGATGATCTCCAGCCCCCACGAGGTCTTGTGCAGCACGAAGGCCGCGATTGGCACCAGGGCGAAGGCGATGTACACGAGGATGTTCTGCTGAAACAGGGCTGGCCCGATGATCGGCAACCGTGACAGCCCCGGGATGGCGATCGCCTCGTAGCGTTCAATCAGGATCGACGTAGCGCTGGCAGTGAAGTACTTCCGGTAGAGGAACCCGGTGAGCCCGATGCCCAGCATGTTCAGGGCAGCCCCAACGATGACCTGGTTGGACCTGAGCGTCACGCAGACCGCAGCGAACGCCAGGCCGACGAGGCCGCCGGCGATGAGCGCGGCCACTGTGCCCACCCAGTTCGCGCCGGTGTAGAAGGTCACGGCGAAACCGGTGAAGGCCCCGATCAGCATGATGCCCTCCAGCCCGATATTCAGCACGCCAGTGCGCTCCGACATGGCCTCCCCGAGGGCGGTGAACAGCAGTGGTGTAGCCATGCGCACTGTGGCCTGCACCAGCGTGACCAGGAAGGCAACGGTGAGGATATCAGCCACGCGCCATGCCTCCCTTCAGTGCAGCCAGCCACTCACGCACCTTGAGATGGCCTGAGATGGCGATGAACACCACCACAAGCGCCTGGAACACGTACACGAAGCTCCACGACACCCCTGCCGACCGTTGCATGAGGTTCGACCCAGCCCGCATCACCCCGAACAACCAGCCTGAGAAGATGACGCCGATCGGACTGTTCCCGGCGACTAAGGCTACAGCAATGGCGTCGTACCCCTGGCCGGCCGAGAAATGCTTAAACATCTGATGGGTCACGCCGCTTAGCTCCACCGCCCCGGCGATCCCCGCCAGGCCCCCGCTGACGAGCATGGTCTTGAGGATGGTTGCTTGGACGTTGACGCCGCTGGTCCTGGCCGCCGTCGGGCTGAGTCCCACCGCTCTCGCTTCATAGCCAAAAACGGTCCGCAACAGCAAGTAGCTCAAGCCCACAGCCAGGAGGATGGCCAGCAGGAACCCTAGGTGCAGCCTGGTGCCTGGCAGGATGAAGGGTAGCCTGGCTCCTGCCAGGATGGGGTCGGAACGCGGATAGACCCTGTCCAGTTCCTGCAGTGGCCCGGACAGGAGCAGGCCGGTCAACTCGATGGCAATGTAGTTCATCATGATGGTGGTGATGACCTCGGACACGCCCAGCCGGGCCTTGAGGTACCCGGGCAAGGCAGCCCAGAGCCCGCCACCGATAGCCCCGGCCAAGATGATGAGCGGCAGCAGGGCGAAGCCCGGCCAGTCGAGCCGGGTGGCAAACCAGGTCGCAGCCAAGGCCCCGATGTACATCTGGCCTTCGGCGCCTATATTGAACACATTGGCCTTGAACGCAAAGGCGACCCCTGCTCCGAGCAGGATGAGGGGCGTGGTTTTGAGTAAGCCGTCAGCGACGTAGTGGTAATCGAAGAAGGCCGCATTGGCCAAGGCGAAGTAGGCCTTGGGCACATCATAGCCTGCCAGCCAAAGCAACAGGGCCCCGATGATCAGGGCCAGCCCCACTGCGGTCAGCGGCTTGGCCAACTGGGTCCGGAAGAACTCCCTGAACCGGTTCACGCCACCACCTCCGCGTGGGCGCCTGCCATCATCAGTCCAAGCTGCTCCCTGGGGGTATGGGGCGGCACGATGCCGACGATCTCCCCGGCATACATGACAGCGATCCTGTCGCTCAGCGACATGACTTCATCCAAGTCCGTCGAGACCAGCAAGATCGCCTTCCCCGCCTGTCTAGCCTCAATCAGCCTGCGGTGCACATATTCAATGGCGCCGACATCCAGGCCACGGGTGGGTTGCAGGGCGATGAGCACATCCGGGTCCCGGCTCATCTCCCTGGCCAGGACAGCTTTCTGCTGGTTCCCCCCGGACAGGTTGCCGGCCCTGATGGCGGGCCCGGGGGCCCGAATGTCAAAATCGTCAATCAGTCTGGCGGCCTCGGCGCCGATGGCGGGGAAGTTCAGTGCTACCCCCGAGCAGAACCTGCGGCTGCGCTGACTGCCCAGCATCAAGTTCTCCTCCAAGCTGAAGTCGGCGATGAGCCCCTTCTTATGCCTGTCCTCAGGGATGTGGCCCACGCCTAGGCTGAGAATATCCGCGGGTGCCCTGCCCGCCACATTGCGTCCCTTGTAGGCGATCTCGCCTGACACCGGCTTTCTGAGGCCAGTGAGGCTTTCGCCCAGCTCCAACTGGCCATTGCCGTCAACACCAGCGACTCCTAGAATCTCACCGGCGCACAGCTCAAACGAGACGCCCTTCAGGGCTGGCAGCCGCTTATCATTGAGCACGGTGAGGGCCTTGACGTTGAGCCGGACCTCCCCAGGGGCGGCCGGCGGTTTGTCCACTCGAAACAGCACCTTGCGCCCTACCATCATCTCGGCAAGCTCCGGCTTGGACACGCGAGCGGTCTCGACTGTGCCTACCACCGCCCCTTGCCGCATAACCGTGGTCCTGTCGGCGATGCGTTTGACCTCGTCCAACTTGTGGGTGATGAGGATGATGGAATGACCGTCTTGCTTAAAGCGTACGAGGTTCGTAAACAGCTCTTCGGCTTCCTGAGGGGTAAGCACCGCCGTCGGTTCATCTAGGATCAGGGTCTGTGCGCCTCGGTAGAGGGCCTTGAGGATCTCTACCTTCTGCTGGAGGCCGACAGCCAACTGCCAGATGTAGTCCTCAGGGTTGAGGGCGAACCCGTAGCGGGCCCCCAACTCCCTGACCTCACGGGAGAGCTTGCGGCGGTTCAGCACGCGGCCGGTGCGCGCACCCATCCCGAGCACTACGCTCTCCACGACCGTAAGCTGAGGCACCAGCATGAAGTGCTGGTGGACCATGCCGATGCCCAGGGCCATGGCGTCCTTAGGTGAGTTGATCTCGCGGCGTTCGCCCCGGACCTGGATCTCGCCGGCATCGGGCGTGTAGAACCCATAGAGGATGCTCATCAGGGTCGTCTTGCCCGCCCCGTTCTCACCTAAGAGCGCATGAATCTCCCCTGGCTTGACGCTGAAGTCCACGTGGTCGTTGGCGGTCACGCCGGGAAATGCCTTGCAGATGCCTCTCATCGCCACTAAGTCCACTGCTGTTCCTCCCGCCCCCAGGATAGGAGCGGGGGGTGCCGCGGGGCACCCCCCACCCCTATGCCCGTATACAGGGTCAGTCTTTGGTGGGAACCCGGATCTTTCCGGCCTTGATGTCCTCAATGGCCTTCTCCGCTGCGGCGAGCACGTTGGCGGGAACCTTCGCCTTGAGCGCAGGGTTCCATCTTAGCTCGACAGCGTTCTGGGCGAAGCCCATGAAGGCGACGCCGGGGGTGCCAAGCTTGCCTTCCTTGACGTTCTTGGCCAGGAGGAGATAGGCGGCGTTGATGTGGATCATGTTGTTGGCCAGGACCGCCTCTGGCGCGAGGTGGGTCTTGTCGGCCATGCCCGCGAAGATGTACACGCCCTTCTCCTTCGCTGCCTGGATGGCGCCAAGGCCGGTAGCGTTGGCGTTCTCAAACAGGAAGTCCGCGCCGTTGTTGATGTGGGCCATGGCTGCCTCGTAGCCGCCGGACACGTCATCGTGCGCGCCTACATAGGTGATGTCCACGCGGAAGCTGGGGTTAACCGACTGGGCGCCTGCCCTGAAGCCCACAAAGGTCTTGTGGATGGAAGGAATGTTCTTGGAGCCGATCATGCCAGCCCGCCCGGTCTTGCTCAGCATGGCCGCGATGATCCCCTGCACGTAAGCCGCTTGCTCGCCGCACAACTCCATCGGGAAGTAGTTAGCAGCGAACTTGAGGCCGCCGCTGGAGCTGAAGAAGACTTTCGGGTACTCTTTGGCTACGTCCATGATGGGATCCTGGAACTCAAAGGAGTGGCCATAGATGAAGTTGAAGCCACGCTTGGCGAAGTCCCGTAGGGCTTCGCGCATGTCGCCAGGGGCGACGTTCTCCATGTACGCGACCTCTGCCCCGAGTTCTTTCTCCAAATGCTTCAGTACCCCGTAACCGGTGCTGCTCCAGCCGCCGTCCGTGATGGGGCCCGGGAACAACCCCGCCACCTTGAACGTCTGCGGCTTCTTCGGCTGGCAGCCCGCCAGCAGGGCGCCAGCCATCACGATGATGGCAGCCACGGCCACAAACCTGTGCAACCCACGCAGCATTGGCACTTACCTCCCCTGTTAAGATGAAACTGGTTTCCGACCGGAGGAGTTCGACATGGGTTAATTAATCCCTGCTGAATTCTAAGCGGACTCGTTCACAAAACTGGTTAGGCTAGCCGTAAAACTACATGGAACGTTGCGCCGCGCCCCTCGCCGCTTGCGGCCCAAACCCTGCCACCCATGGCCTCGACGCTATGTTTGACGATGGCCAACCCCAAGCCAACTCCGCCCGTGCGCCTCGATCGGGCAGGATCCAGCCTGGTAAACCGGACGAAGACGCGCTCCAGCATGTCAGGGGGGATGCCGGGTCCGGTATCAACCACCGCGAGGCGGCCGCCCGCTGCGTCGGTCCACACGGACACGTCCACACGCCCTCCGGCGGGCGTGCATTTGAGGGCGTTGTCCAGCAAGTTGCCCAGCGCCCTGTCCAGGAGCCTCCGGTCAGCGAGGACGGTGACGGCCTCCCCTGCCACGCTCAGCCCGAGCCCCCCAGCTACGGCCCTCAACCGCCAACGCTCCGCCGCCTCACCGGCCGCCTGCAGCAGATCGACGGGCTCCAGCTCCACCGCGTGCGCCCTGGCCTCCAAAGCGGCCAGCTCCAAGAGGTCGTCGACAAGCTTGACCAACCGGGCGGCCTCGGCATCCATCGTCTCCAGGAAGTCCCTGGCGACGGTGCCGTCTTCAGCGGCGCCGGCCAGTAAGGTCTCAGCATACCCCTTGATCGCCGTCACTGGCGTCTTCAGCTCATGGGAGACGTCGGCAACCAGGTCCCTGCGCCACTGCTCCAACCTCCGGGCCTGGGTCACGTCGTGGAACACGACGACGACGGCGCCGGCCACCCGCCCCTCGCCACCGATGCGCGCCAGCCGGGTGTCCAGCGAACGCCCGCCTGGCCTGGCCAGGGTGACTGACAGCTGTTCGCCCGTTCCCCCAGCAAGCAACCTGTCCACCGCCTGGCTTAGGGCCGCATCCCGGATGACCTCCCAGTGCCCCTTGGATCCCAGCGCCGACGGCAGGCCGAGGATGTCCCGGGCGGCTCGGTTGGCCAGGAGCACCCTGCCCTGCCGGTCAACCAGCAGCACGCCGGCGGTCATGTTCTCCAACACCGCCTCGAGGATGAGGCGGGCCTCCGTCAGTTCGGTGTGCTTCCCCCCCAAGGACTGGGCCAGGGTGTTGATGGAGCGGCCGAGGTCGCCCAGCTCGTCTGCGTCCAGCGCCGGGACCCTCACCGAGTAGTCCCCGCCTGCCATGGCAGTGGCAGCGCCGGTCATGTCCTCCAATGGCCTGGCCAACCTCACCGCCTGCGCCAGCCCCGCCATCCCCGCGACCAACGTCCCCAGAAACGCAGCCCCGGCCAGCAGCCGCCATAGGCTAGCCAAGCTCCTATCCACCCAGTCCTTGGTGCGCGCAGCCCTGATCGCCACCGGCCCACCTGTGCCGATGGCTACGGGCTTCGCCACGTAGAGCATGGTCTGGCCGGTCGTGACGCTGTGGCGGCTGCTGATGCCGATCCGCCCAGCCAGGGCCTCGCTCACCTCCGGCCGGGCAGCATGGTTGTCCATAGCCCTGGGATCCTCCCACGAGTCCCCGAGGACCGTCCCGTCCACCGCGATCAGGGTCAGCCTGGTGGTGGTGTCGGCGCCCAGGGCCTTGATCAGCGCCCCCAACTCCTCGGGCCCGGCGCCGTTGTCGACGGCCTCCCGAATGGAAACTGCGGCGAGTGAGGCCTGAGCCTGTAGGCTGTCGATAAGCAGCCGCAATTGGCTTCTGTGCAGGGTGAAGCTGAGGACCAAGGCGATGGTCACCGTGGTCCCCAGCACCAGTGCCAGGAAGGAGAGGCTGAACTTCAACCTGAGGCCCCGTCTCATGGCTCGCCCTCCAGCCGGTAGCCCACGCCGCGCACGGTCACGATATAGCGTGGCCTGGCAGGGTCCGGCTCAAGTTTGTCCCTCAGATTGGAGATGTGCATGTCCACGGTACGCGTGTCGCCAGCGAAGTCGATGCCCCAGATGGCGTCGAGCAGCGTAGCCCGCGTGTACACCCGGCCGGGATGCCTGGCGAGGTGCGTAAGGAGTGAGAACTCTGTCGGGGTGAGGGCGATGCCCTCGCCCGCCCGGGTGACCTCATGGCGGTTCAGGTCTATCCGCAGGTCCCCCCGGACCATGGCGCCCCCGCCCTCCGCCGGGGCGCCGCGGCCTGCCCTGCGTAGCACCGCCTTGACCCTGGCCACCAACTCCCTCGGGCTGAACGGCTTGGTGATGTAGTCGTCGGCCCCCAGTTCCAAGCCGACGATCCGGTCGACCTCAGCATCGCGGGCCGTGAGGAACACCACCGGCACTTCGGGTCTGGACGTGCGCAACCGCCGGAAGACCTCCAGCCCGTCGAGGCCTGGAAGCATGATGTCCAGCAGGATCAGGTCGAAGGGGTCCAGCTGGCAAGCCTTCAGCGCGGCGGGGCCGTCGGCCGCCTGCGCCACCTCGAAACCGTCCCGCTCCAGGTTGTACGCGACCAGCTTGAGGATGGCCGGTTCGTCTTCGACCACCAGGATACGCTTGCCCATCGCCTCACTCCCTCAAGACGAAGGCCCGATAGGCCTCGGCCGGGGCGCCCATGCCCAGGGCCCGCTCCTCCATGGGGCACAGGCCCGTGCCCATCCGGTTCCTGATATGGGGCACCAGCCTGTCCCAAGATGCTGGGCAGCCGTGCTGTTCAAGGGCCGCCCTGCCCGGCTCGCTCAGCACCAACCCATGCACGCAGGCGGCACCGGCGTGCAGGAGCAGCAGCGCCGCCGCCCTGCCCACGGCACGGTCGGCGACGGCCGCGCCGTGCAGCCGGTCAAAGACAGCCAATAGGGGTGCCAGACCAGGCCCGCTGGCCGCCGCTACCGTATCTCCAGCCTTCACAGCCACGATGGTATGGGTGCCTGAGGCAAGGAGCTGCTTGGCCAGCCTTAGATCAGCCGACATGTGACGTCTCCTCCAGTTTAAGCGCGTAGTACACTGTGTTGAGCAGCTCCCGGTCCCCCGCCAGCCGTAGGTAATCACGGCGGGACACCGGCCCGAGCATGGCGCGCAGCCTTTGGGCCAAAGCAAGGCATGGATCTGCCGTCCACACCGCCAGCACCCCACCAGCCCTGAGGGCCCGGCCGCAAGCGGCGATGCCCTCCGCCCCATAGATGGCGGCATTCTCGGCCCTAAGCAGCCAGTCAGGGCCATTGTCCGTGTCGACGGCCACCAGGTCGTAGCTGCCAGGGGACACGCCTTGTACGGCCTCGGCGAAGTCCCCTGCCACCAGCGTCAGCCTGGGGTCCTGGAGGGCACACCTGTTAAAGGGGGCGAAGTGGGTGCGGTTCCACTCAATCACCCAGGGTTCGAGTTCGACCACCGTCACGCCCTCCACCCCAGGCAGGGAGAGGGCGGCAGCCGCCGACAGGCCTGCCCCCAGCCCGCCGATGAGCACCTGCCTGACAGAGCGCTTGGCCAGGGCAGCGCCGCGGGAGATCATATCCCGCTCCGAGTCAACCTCCCCGGTAGCCATGGCGAAGGTGCCGCCCACGACCAGTTCGAGCTGGCCGTCCCGGCGGTAGAGGGCCAGTTCTCCGGCCACCCCCTGGCGGCGGTCGATCAGTTCAGCCGGCAACCAACCCACGCTCCTTCCCCATTGCCATAGCATCCCCAAGCGGTAGATACAAAGGTCCCCGTGGGGAATTCACGGGGACCCCTGCTGAGTCCTCTTGAGGTGCGAGCTGGCGACTCAGTCCTTGTCCAACCCCCGCTCGGCGGGGGTGCCCGGGATCAGGTTGTCCAGGATGAGCCCGAGGATGGCGGTCACCGCCATGCTGGTGGTGCCAATGGTGGTGATGAGCGTGCCCAGCCACGGGGCGGCGGCGATGACGACGGGCTTGGGGTCGAAGCCCAGGTCGGGCACGCCCTTGAAGTAGGCCGGCAGGCTCAAACCCATGAACAGGATGAACCCTACGATCAACTGATTGCGCTGGCTGGACATGTCCGCCTTCATCAAGTTGGACACGCCCACAGCGGCGATCAGCCCGAACAGGGTGCAGTACACGCCGCCGACGATAGGGCCGGGGATGGTCGCCACCACCGCCCCGACTTTGCTGAACAGCCCAAGGAAGATGAGCAATATAGCGGCGATGTTCACCACGTACCGGCTGGCCACGCGGGTCAGCCCGACCAGCCCGATGTTCTCGGTGTAGCTGGTATTGGCGAAAGCCCCGGTCAGGCCAGCGATGAAACAGCCGATGCCTTCAGCGCCGATGCCCCTGTTGATGGTCTTGGCCGTGGGCCGCGGCTGGCCGGTGACGGTGGAGATGGAGTGGTAGTCCCCGAAGGACTCGATGGCGGACGCCAGGTACGCGGCCAGCACCGCCAAGAAAAAAGCCAGGCTGAACTTGGGCAGCCCCCAGGGGAAGACCAGGGAACCGGGGGACCGGAGCCAGGGGGCTGCCCGCACGGCCTCGAAGCTGACGTAGGCCGGCGACCCGGGGCCGAACACCCCGGCCAGGGACAGGCCCAAGGCCACCATGTAGGCTATGCCCACGGCCAGCAGCACCGGGAACAGCTTGAAGACGTTGGCCTTCCCTGGCAGCACCAGAGCGAAGATGAAGGTGCCCGCGATGACGATCAGGGCGATAGGCCAGTTCAGCCCAGCCATGGGGGCGCCTGCCCCGAATAGGGCCAGGCCGATCAGGGTGATGGTGGGCCCGATGACCACCGGCGTGATGTAACGCCTGAGGTAGCCGATGAGGCCCGTGTACCCCGCGGCCATCTCCACCAGCGCGCCTGCCATGATGGCGCCGGCGATGTACTGCATGGTGGCGGGGCCGCCCTCGCCCTTGGTGGCGGCGATGATGGCAAAGAAGGGGCCAAAGAAGGAGAAGGAACTGCCCTGGATCACGGGGAGCCTGGTGCCCAGGTTGACCTGGAGCAGGGTGGAGATACCCGCGGCGAGCATGCAGGCGCTGACCAGCAGCGCCGTCTGGCTGGCGTCCATGCCCATCGCCCCGCCTAGGAGCAGCGGCACGGCGACGGTGGCCCCGAACATGGTCAAGACATGCTGCAGGCCAAGGCCTATGGCCTTGACCAGCGGTCGGGGGACGTCGTCCAGCCCGTAGAGCAGGTGTCTATTCACTTTTCTCTACCTCCTCGGTGCGGGGCCTCGCTGTGCACCCGCAATCCGAGGGAGTGTCATTCGCCACCCGACGAAGCTCACCTGCCAGGATGGCAAAAAAACCGCGCGGACCCGCCTCAGGCCCGGTCAGCAGCTATGCGGGAGATGAGCGCCTCCACCGCGGCGCGGGCGTTGGCCACCGCCGCCTGGATCTCTTCAGGGGTCGCCGTGTAGTGCCCAGGGGGGCCGATGTGTACCCCCGCCACTACGACCACCGGCCGGCCCAGGGCCGCCGCCAGCCTCAGCGCCGCGGGCCTGGCCAGCTCGTCGTCCTTGTGGGTGGGCAGGGTGATGACCGACGCCGTGGCGCTACGGCGCCCTCCCCCGGCTACGCTGGGATGGGCCGTCGCCAGCGCGGCCGCCCCGATGTGGGGGTACCCGCCGCCGCTGAGGTAGCAGATGAGACCGTCCCCGGCCTCCCAGGCCTGGATGGTGACCGCAGTCGCGCCACTGCCGACTGTGTAGGTGAACATGACTGACCTCCTTAGGCATGGTTGCTTCTCCCCGAAACCCGCCTTGTCCTGCACCCTGCTGAGCTACCGGCGACCCGTGACCGGAAGGGGCAGGAAAACGCCCCCCCGGCGGTGAACTCTACGGCGTCCTGTCAGTGAATGGGGGAGGTACTATGGATATCCTCTGGTTCGCCGTGGGCTTGGCGACGGGCGTGTCCCTCGGCCTGCTCATCGCCGGCTCCCGTAAGGCTGCCTCCGAGCGAGAACTGCGCGAGGCCTTTTCCGCCGCCGCCTACTCCGCCCTCAAGAGCAGCACCGACCACCTCAGCGCCCTGGCCGGAGACCGCATCAAAGCTCAGTCGGAACTCACCTCCGAGCAACTAGAGGGGAAGAAGCGGCTGATCGACCAGTCCATCCAGCAAGTCACCACGGAGCTGCTACGCATCCAAGAGACCGTGCACCGCTTCGAACGCGACCGGGAGCAGAAGTTCGGCGAGCTGTCCAACGAGCTGAAGCGGGCAATCAGCGAGACAGCCCGGCTCCAGCAGACCACCGAGCACCTGCAGGCCGCGTTGGCCAACACCAGGGCACGCGGACAATGGGGCGAGCGCATGGCTGAGGACGTGCTCCGCCTGGCGGGCTTCATTGAAAACGTGAACTACTGCAAGCAACGATCCCTGGAGGGCAGGGGCGCCCGTCCGGACTTCACCTTCTTCCTCCCGCAGGGACTCAAGGTGAACATGGACGTCAAGTTCCCCCTCGACAACTATCAGGCTTTTCTCGCCACGGATTCCCCCGCCGAGCAGGAACACTCCAAGCAGCAATTCCTTAAGGATGTCCGCGGACGGATCAAGGAAGTCTCCAGCCGCGACTACATCAACCCCGCCGACAAGACCGTGGACTACGTGCTCGTCTTCATCCCCAACGAAACCATCTACGGCTTCATCAACGAACACGACCCGGCCCTGCTGGATGACGCCCTCCGCAGCAAGGTCGTACTGTGCTCGCCCCTCACCCTCTACGCTGTGCTGGCCATCATCCGGCAGGCCGTGGACAACTTCAACCTCGAGCGCCGCGCCGCCGAGATCCTGCGGGTCTTGAGCGCCTTCCACAAGGAGTGGGAGAAGTTCGTCGAGTGCATGGACAAGGTCGGCCGGAGGCTGGATGACGCCAAGCGCGAGTTCGACACCCTGGTCACCACCAGGCGGCGGCGCCTGGACCGCGCCGTGAACGAAGTGGATTCCCTGCAGCGCCTGCAGGTGCTGGCCGGCGAAAGTGATGCCGACGACGACGCGGAGCCGCTGGGCACCCTCCCCGCCCTTGAGGCGCCTGAGGATGAGGACGCCAGCCAGGCCGAAGTTGCGGCCGCGGACGACCCCGAAGCAGAGGATGTCCCTGCCGAGGATCTGGACGATGACCCCGAGTCCGATGAGGCTGACGACGAAACGGACGATGACGGCGAAGAGCCCGCCGCAGCAGAGCTCGCCGCGGACGAAGACGAAACCCCAGGGCCCGGAGCTTCAGCTTAAGTTCGCCCACAAAGACAAAGCAGTACCCCGGTTCAAAGGGGTACTGCTTTGTGTGTCTAACACCGCGAGCCGACCTGTAAGCCGAGTTCTGTCCCGCACTGCGGGCGGTGATCATCCATCTAGGGCGGTGGTTGCCCAACGCCTCCAGCGACCAACCCGGGAAGTCGGCGGGCAGCGTCATCCTTCCCCTACTTGGTCTTGCTCCGGGTGGGGTTTGCCTGGCCGGACGGTCACCCGCCCGCCGGTGCGCTCTTACCGCACCTTTTCACCCTTACCCCGGCTGCGCCGGGGCGGTATGTCTCTGTGGCACTGTCCCTGAGGTTGCCCCCGCTGGGGGTTACCCAGCACCCTGCCCTGCGGAGCTCGGACTTTCCTCGGCTCCAAATGAAGGAGCCGCGATCACCCGGTCTGCTCGCGGCTGAACCTGTGCGTATCGACTTGCGCCATCATAAGAAAGCTGGCGGCGGCGGGCGGCGAGTTAGTGGTGAAGCCTGTTCTGCGAAGAGGGCTGTGATGATTGGCGCCATCGATTGGGTATCGCCGCCGCCTGTCATTATGATAGCACTGCACAGTCACGCCGTCAAATTAAGTTTGTCCCAACTTTGCCTCGGAAAACCTATAGCCCCCTCTGCCCGCTGACATCACGGCCCAGTTGCGTCGGGGGCTTGGTCCGCGGCGTCCGCAGGCGTTCGCTGCGGGCGTAGTCGCACTGCGGACAGGTGTACGTCCTCAACCGCAGCCCCCCATGCAAAGACGTGGCCCGCTCCACTAGTCTGTCCCGGAAGAGCAGGGCGGCCCCACACCGGGGGCACTTGGGGGGGAGCAGCCTGCACAACAGCCAGAGCAGGCCTAGGGAGCACCCTACGATGAGGAGGGCCGCTAGGACAAGCACATGGAAGAACCACTCCGGCAGGTGGGCCCACACAACCGCCAGCAGCGTCAGTCCCTCCCCGATGGGGTCATAGGGCGCGGGTCGCCAGGAAATCGGCCCGCCGGTTGGCCGTACGCGGCACGTGGGTGACGCGGGCCTTACCCAGGGACCGCAGCAAGGCCAAAGCTTGCTCGTACAGGGGCTGCAGGCCCTCGTTCCTCACCTTGTACTCCCCGGAGATGTGCCTGGCCACCAGCTCGCTGTCGGTGTAGACCTCAATCGCTGTTGCCCCCGCCCTCCGGGCCCACTCCAGGCCCCTGATCAGCGCAGTATACTCGGCGATGTTGTTGGTGGCCTCCCCGATGGACTCACTGAGCTCATGGATGGCGCCGGTGGCGAAATCGAGGATGAGCACCCCGATGGCCGCCGGCCCGGGGTTGCCGCTGCAGGCGCCGTCACAGAAGATGTGCACTTCCCGCACCTTCAGCCCTCCCTCCGGAGGCCTCCCCCCGGTTACCAACATGTTACCATATCGCGGGTTAGGCGGCAAAGGGAACCCGCCTCAGCGGAGGTCGCAGGGGTCGGACTCGCTCTGCGCCTCAAATACCTTCACGTCGTACAGGTGCTCCGCGGCCAACCTGCGCAACTGCCCGGCCAGCTCCGGCACGAAGGCGCGCTCGAGGCCGTAATGGCCGGCGTCGATCAGGGCCATGCCGGAGTGCTCCGCTTCCCTGGCTGTATGGTAACCCACATCACCCGTTATGTATACGTCGGCCCCTGCCGCCTGGGCAGCCTTGAGGTCGTCGGCGCCGGCCCCGCCTAGCACCGCCACCCGCTGCACCAGCCGGTCGAGGTCCCCGGTCACCCTCACCCCGGTCAGCCCCAGCTGTTCCTTGACCCGTTCCACGAACTGCCGCAAGGGCATGCCCTCGGGCAGCTCCCCCACCCTGCCCATGGCCAGGGAACGCCCGGCTGTGGCTAGGGGATAGAGGTCGTAGGCGACTTCCTCATAGGGGTGGGCCCTGAGCAGGGCCGCCACCACCGTCTCCCGCAGCTTGGCCGGGAGGATGGTCTCCAGCCTGTGCTCGGCGACCCGTTCCAGGCGGCCCTGGGCGCCGATGAAGGGGTCAGCGCCCGCGCGCGGCAGGAACGTCCCCATGCCGGCCACGGCGAAGGTGCAGTGGCTGTAGTTCCCGATCCACCCTGCCCCCGCCGCGGCGATGGCCTCCCGCACCACGTCGGCGTATGCCTCGGGCACGAACACCACCAGCTTGAGGTACTGCTCGCGCTCACCTGCGCCGAAGGGCGCCACCCGCTGCAAGCCCAGCCTGCCTGCCAGCACGTCGTTCATGCCGCCCGGCGCCTTGTCGTAGCTGGTATGCGCGGCGTACACCGCCACCCCGAGCCTGGCTGCCAGCGCGACGGCACGCTTCGCGGCCGTGTCCCCCACCAGGTCCCGTACGGGCCGGTAGAACAGGGGGTGATGGCAGACGACCATGTCCGCCCCCAGCGCCGAGGCCTCGGCGACGACGCCCGCCAGCGCGTCCACGGCGACCAGCACCCCGCTCACCCCCTGGCCGGGGTCCCCCAGCTGCAACCCGCTTGCGTCATCCTCATCCTGCAGGTACAGGGGTGCCACCAGCTCCACCAGATGCACCATGTCCGACACTACCGGCTGCATCGCCGCATTGCCTCCTCTAGGTTCCCGATGAACGCTGCCAGGGCGGCGGCCCTCGCCAGGGACCGGGGCGTGCCTTGGGCCTCTAGCCCCGCCCGCAGCCGGGCCAGGCGCCGCCTTCGCCGCTCCAGCCAAGCCCTGTAAGCAGGGGCCCCGTCCGCCAACAGGCAGGGGCCGAACAGGCACTCCACCTCGTCCAGGGCTTGGGGCTGCCCGGGCCTCGCCGCGATGATCACATGCGGCGGCTCGCCCGCGACGCAGGACTCCGTCTCCAGGCGCCAGCCATTGGCCGTCAGCCAGCGGCGCACCGCCGGTTGGTCCCGGTTGGGTTGCACGATGAGGCACTCCGCGCTGGCCAGCACCGGCCCCGCCCCCTCGAGGATGCGCACGATCTCGAGGCCGCCCAAGCCTGCCACGACGATGGCCTGCGCCTCGCCGGGGGCCACCGGCGCCAGGCCGTCCCCTAGCCGCACGTCGATGCGGTCCCCCAGGCCGCTGGACTCCACCGCCAGCCTGGCCCGGCGGTAGGGCCCGATGGCGGCCTCGGTGGCCACCGCCCGGGGACACACGCCGCGCGACACCAAAGCGATGGGCAACAAGGCATGGTCGGTGCCCACATCGGCCAGGGTTGCCCCCGGCGGCACCATCCCGGCCAAGACCCGCAGGCGCGGAGGCAGCCGCACCGACAACCCTCCTCCCCAGGAGAAGAAGAAGTCCCGCCTTGGCCAGGGGGACTTCGCTCGAGCTGTGTGGGCCCACCTGGGCTCGAACCAGGGACCGACCGGTTATGAGCCGGCTGCTCTACCGACTGAGCTATAGGCCCGGCTAGTCTGTCATGCCGCACCGTCATTCTACCGCAAACAGGAGCTGGAATCAACTCGCTGCGCCGTAGCGGCCTGCCGACAACGCGCTGCAGGCCGCTTCCGGCCATGCTTACGCTGGCTGCGGCTATCTCTGCAGCACAGTATGGTTAACATAACACGAGAGCATATACTGACTCAGGTACAGCGTTGCGTGTCAGCGAAGGGGCTGAGCGTATGGATGACAACGAACGGGACCTCTTGTCCCGGGTGGCCGTGCTCGAATCGGAGATGGAGTGCTTCAAACGGATCAAGGCCGAGTTTATCGCCCACACAGCGGGCCATCGCGAGGAGACCTTGCAGCTGGCGGCCAAGTTCGTCACCAAGGCCGACCTGGACAAGGCCGTGGAGCGGCTGGAGGCGAGGGTGACCCACATCCCTCCCTGGACGGCCGTGATCATCGGCCTGATGATGGCCTTCCTGGGCGCCTTAATCACCGTCCTCCTCGCCAAGTAGCTCCCGTCCCCGCCTGCCAGACGATGCTGATGCAGGCCAGCTACGTGAAGCTCAAGGTACTATTACGGAGCCACCTGCCGTCGTTCGCGCCACCATGGGCCACTCACCCTTACCAGCAGGCTGACGAGGACAAACACGACAGCTGAGACGATGAAGCCGGTGAAGACCGGGTGATACCTCCTCCAGATATCGGACAGGAACATGGTGTGGAAGGTTGTGGCAGTTGCGATAATGACGCCGAGGAACGCCCCTTCCTTGGATGACCCACGCCACATCATGGTTCCGAGCAGGGGCGGGATCAGAGAGGTGAGGAAACCGGCGAGTAGGGCGACGGCCATGGCTGACCCGAGGACGGGGATGAGGTGGTTAAAGCCCATCGCGCCCGCGGTTGCCGCCAGCGTGTAAACCAGCGTGATCCAGCGCGCGGCGCTAATCTGCTTGGCCACACCTCCCCCGAAGTGGCGGCCGAGGTCCCTGACCAAGACCATGGAACCTGCGTGGACCCCCGCCTCCACTGTGGACATGGTGGCTGCCAAAATGCCCACCACGGCGAGGGCACGGGCCAGGACGGGGATCTGCTGGAGGAAGACGCCGATGGCCTGATCGGGTACAGCCAACTCCACGCCGGCGGCGCGAAGGTACATGCCCGCCAGGCCACCAACAAAGCCGAACGGGAGCGAGATGACAACCGCCAGTAACCAGGCCTTACGGGTCTCGTTCACCGTGCGGCTGCTACAAGCCCGGGGCCAGTAAAACCCACCCGTGGCGATGGAGAACATGAGCCAGAACATCCCCAACACGCTGGGCAGCGTCCATTGGAACCAGGGCAAAGCGGGTGCCGAGCCGAGCGCCCAGAACGACGACGGAAGTCGCTGCCACATGCCCGGGTGCGAACCCAGGAGTGCATAGGCGGGGATGATGATCAGGAACGCTACCACGCACAGAATCCACTGGACGAGGTCGGTGACCAGTGCCCCCCAAAGGCCGCTGCAGAAGAGGTAGGTAGCAACGATACCCCCGATCATGATCACCGCCCAGTCTGTCGGCATGCCGGTGAGTCCGGACAGAACGACACCGCCTCCCAAGATGTTGGCAAGAGGCGAAAAGTAGCAGCCGATAGCCAGGGCAAGCGATGCTGCCAAGCGGACCCGCTCGCCGTAATAGGCGCCGAGCCATTCCGACAGCGTGTAGGCTCCCGTGCGACGGTAAAACCCGGCGAAAGCGAGCGCACCGACGGCGACGGCAACGCACCAGCCGGTGACCCACCAGTGCGCCGACATACCGCTAAGGTAACCGATTGCTCCCTGGGTGGCCAGGGTAGTGCCCGCCACCACGATCGACGACAGTCCTAATCCTTGCAGTACCCAAGATACGTCACGTCCCGCCACTAGGAAGTCACTACCCGATCTGATCCAGCGGTTGACCCGCAGCCCGAACCAGACCATTGCCGCACAGTAGACGAACACCAGGCCCCAAACGACCGCTTGCTCTCCCTGCGCGCTCATCCTGCGGTCTCCTCCTCGTTGTAGGTGTCCAGCAACTGCCCATGGGCTGAGAGCAGGTGCGCCCCCTTTTTCGTCAGAGCAACCGTGCCGCGGAAGATGCCCGTCACCCTTACGTACCCCATGTCCTGAAGATGCGAGACCTGGGATGCCGCCGCCGCTTCTTGCCCCACCAGCAGCGCTACCCTTGGCACCGGTCCACCCATCAACTTGCGCAGCAGGAGCAGGTCAGAGCTAGAGACGCTGAGTCCTCTAAGCACGCGTTCAAGTGGTTTTGTCTCGATGACCGCTTCGCCCTGATCGCTCAGAGCATAGCTCAACCCCGCCCCGAACCAGGTACCTCGCCGTCGCAGATAACCGCGTCCCACTAGGGTTTCCGCCACGCCACGCACGGCTGCGCAGTCCAAACCCAGCCGGTCGACGAAGTGGTCTAGGCAGTTGCGGCCATGGGCAACCGATTCCAGGATAACGCGCTCGGCTGGAGAAACCGCCTGTCCCTCCCCATCCGCTTCGACTTGCACTAGCACGCGATCACGCTCCCCTACCTGACGCTCCACTCCCTTCACCTCCGCTGGCAACACCGTATCAATCCCGAATCACCCTCCGACAACGTCCCCGCGCAGGAGCAGGACTTCCGCACCGTCTGGGACCACCGTGTCTAGTCCCTGCGCATGGCGCACGTTCAGTCCGTTGACGAACACCTGGACGCCCGGCTGGAGGTCGCCCTGTTCGGTTAGAAGGGCCCGGGCGAGGTCACTCTGGCCTGAGCAGATGCTCTCAAGCACGCGGCCCACCGTAACCGGCCCCGGACCGGTCACGGTAGCTCCTTCGCCGCTCAAGACGCTGCCCAGCACGCCAAAGGCGCGAATCCTCGCCCGGATTCTTGCCTGCCCTTCCATGGCGGCCAACCTCCATACCGGCCCGCGATTGCAGCTGTTAGGAGTCGCTGATTAACCGACCTGTCTGCGTGGGCGTTTGCCGAACTCTGCCGGGGTCATGTACGCAAGCGCCGAGGCGCCGATGTGGGGAAGGGCGCGGCAGAACTTGGCGCACATGGGGTCCCCCCCGCACAGGTCGCAGATGGCGACAACCTGTGCGTCTGCATCCGGAACGATGGCGCCAAACATGCACGCCTCTACGCAAGCGAAACAACCCGTGCACTGTTCCTGGTCAACGCGCATGGCGCCCGTGGAGTCGTCGGTGCTGAGCGCCCCCACCGGGCAAGCATCAATGCATGCGGGAGCAGCGCACTGGCAGCACACCACGGGGGTGTCGCGGCCGTCGCGAGGCTCGGAGCGTACCTGGATACGTGCCTTCCTTGGGTTGCACGTACCAGCACGGTTGTGAGTCATGGAGCAGACTGCCTCGCAGTACCGGCAACCGGTACATAGCTCAGCGTCAGTCATGAGCTTCTTCATCTCCCGCACCCCTTCCCCGATATCGCTCGCCCCTCCAGTTCCGCCGCGACTTCGTCTAGCCCGAGCTCTTGCAGCCGCTGCCTCGTAGGCACGCCGCGACTGTCCCATCCCCGGAGCGCGTAGTACTCGTCGAGCATGGTCGCCACCATCTCCGGGGTCAGCCTGTTACCCGCTCCCGGACCATCCGTATCCTGGCTGTAGCTGCGGGCGGGCAGACTGGACCACTCGCGGGTGAGCCCGCATCGGAGATTGTAGGCCTGCAGCAGGGAAGCCACCCGATCGGCGAGCACGCCCATCTCCTCGGCGGTGAAGTCCCAGCCGGTGACATAGGAGAACATGGCAGCCGCGTCCGTGTGGCTCAGGTTGGGGACAATGACGGCGATGTCGCAACACACGCCGCAGTGCCAAGGTATCCGCTGGTCGTACAAGGACTTGACCAGCTTGGCCCGGCCCTCGTGGCTAAAGCGGGGGAGATCCTGCTCCGCAATCGCCGGCCAACCCCTCCGGTGGCAGGCGCCGCGGTCGGCAATGAGGTAGGCCAGCGCAAAACCCGGGGAGCAGCTCCCCGGGCGGTAGGCAGGGAACTCTAGACCCTTGACCTGCATGGCAAAGTCTTCGCTGCCCCGACCGATCTCCTGTGCCGCGGCGCGCACACCGTTCGCCAAGAGGTCACCGATGCCCTCCCGGTATGCGATCATATGGAGTAGGCGATCGGAGGCTTCAAGGTCTCCGAACGGGGCTGGGAAGCCGATGTCGCTCTTGGTGAGGATGCCCTTTTCGTAGCACTCCATCACCCAGCCGATGACGTTACCCGTTCCCACTGTGTCTAGACCCAGCCGATCGCAGAGCGCGTTGGCGTGGACGATGTACTCCATGGAGTCGATGTCTAGGTTGCTGCCGAACATCGCCAGCGTCTCATACTCGGGGCCGCCGATTGCCTCGCCCTGGTACGCCCCGACACGGTTGCGGCTGAACTTGGCGCAGCACAGATTGCAGGCATAGCAGCCTTTATCGTTGACGACAACCTTGCGCCGGAACGCGTGAGCGTCTATTTCCTGGTAGCGGGAGAACTGACCGTGCTGAAAGTTCTGCGTGGGGAGTATCCCAACGGAATGCGTGATATTGAGGGTCAGTGGGGTGCCGAACTTGATGCGATCAGCCACCGCGCCCAGTTTGCCACCGCCAGCCTCGAAAGCCGGTGCGACCTTGGAGATGAGGTACTCGGTCAGGCGCTTGGCGTCCGCGATCTTGACGCCGCGTGTTCCCCGCACGGCCATGGCCTTGACGTTCTTGGAGCCAAACACAGCTCCCGGCCCCCCGCGTCCCGCCTGGTGGTAGTACTCGTTCTGGACGATGGCCAGGTTGGATAGCCTCTCGCCCGCGGGGCCGATCACGCTCACCTTGGCCGAGCTATCCCCGACCTCTTCCAGGACCGCTTCCTCCGTATCCCACGTTTCCTTGCCCCACAGATGAGTGGCGTCGCGGATCTCCACCCGGTCGTCGTCAATCCACAGATAGACCGGAGTGGAAGCCCTACCCTCCAGCACGACCATGTCGTAGCCGGCGAACTTGAGCTCTGGCCCGAAGTGACCGCCGGCGTAGCTGTCCAGGTAGAGCCCCGTCTGCGGTGAGCGTGTGACTATCACGTGCCGGTTCCCGCCGGGCACTGGTGTGCCGGTGACGGGGCCGACGCACATGAACACCTTGTTCGCGGGGCTAAGGGGCGCAACTTCCGGCCCAACTTCATTCCATAGGTAGTAGCCGCCGAGCCCCCGACCCCCGATGAACCTTCTGGCGGCACTCTCATCCAGCTTCTCGGTTTGCACCCGGCGGTGGGTGAGATCGATGCGGAGTACTTTGCCAGCATAGCCGCCTAACATGCGCGCTCCCTCCCTGTTGTACCGCTCGCTCCTAGACATGGGCCCGCTGCTCACTTGGGCCTGAACAGGCTCTCCCGCAGTAGCACGTGTTCCAAGAGCAGGCACACCAACATGCCGGTAATCATGCCGTTACCCAGTAGATAGCTCAGCCACCGGGGCACGGCAGCGAGGGCGGTCGCCGGGAGGAACATGACGCCGACTCCCGCCATCACGGAAACGCCCAGCACAAACATGTCGCGGTTAGTGAAGTTAAGCCGGGAATAGTCCTTCACACCGAAGCCAAACAGCGTGCACATGGCAGCTATGAACACGGCGTTACCTACAGGCGACGGGATCGTGGCCAGGGCCGCACCGATGGCCGGGACGAAGCCCATACTCATCAGGATCACCGAGAAGATGATGAACGGCACCCGGGCCGATACTCCCGTGATGCTCACCAGCCCTGCCGCGGTAGCGTAGCTGATGGAACCGACGGTCGCGCCTACACCGCCGAGGATGTTCGCCACGCCGTTGAAGAACACCCCGCGGCTGAATAGGTGCTGCGGTATCTGGGCACCCCCGCCGACACGCGCCATAGCTATCATACTCGCCACCACATTGCCGATCAGGATCACGCCAGCGATGACGCCCGTCAACACCACGCCGGTGTCCCAGGTGGGCGCACCCCAGGCAAAGATGCCGGGCGCACCGATGAGCCGCGCGTTCTTGAGCACTGCCAGGTCCACGTGGCCCAAGGCGTAAAACGTCAGCCAGCCGATGGCCACGCCGATAAGGGCGGCCAGGCTCCGTACGAAGGGGCTTGCCTTGAGTGAGACGATGATTACCGCGAGCATGATCACAATGGAGATGACGGTAGCCGTCCCGCTTATAGGCGCACCCTTGTAGCCGACGCCCATGGCCCCCCTGATGAAGCCGCCCGCCAACTGCAGCGTGAGCAGCACGAGAATCGAGCCTGTCACCACGGGGGTGAAGTACTTCATCGCCTTACCCACGAGGCCGGTAGCTCCGATGATGGCGATAACGAGGCCGGCCACGAGCATCGAGGTTTGCAGACTGGAACGCAGCGCGCCGAGGTCCTGGTTCATGGCGCGGGCCGTGGTGCCCAGACCGATGAACACGGCCCACCACAGCCCTGAGGGGCCTTCCACGATGGGCAGGCGATGGCCGATCAGGACCTGCAGGAGACAGGCCAGGCCGGAAAAGAACAGGATGCGCTGGGTCATGCTAGCTATCATGGCCGGACTGAGGCCCAGAGGCTGGCTCAAGATGATCGGGACCAGCAGCATCAGACCCGTTGAGAAGACCAACCATTGCAGCGCATAGATGATGCTCTTGGCCGGGCCGGGGTTCTGGTCTAGCCCATAGACTACTTCAGTCGTTACTTCCTTCACCTGACGCTCGTTCGCTCCCACCTGCATCTCCCCCTATTCGTGAGGCTGGCGGTTCCGCGCTCCTACGAGCTTCTGTCCCAGGTACGCAGGCGCTCGAGGTTCTCGCCGTACTCCTGGACCACGATGTCGCGGAAGCGGTGCAGGACCCGCCAGAGGTACGCTTCGTGCATGATCAACTCTCGGCCCAAGGCTATCAGCCCTGAGTTTCGCGTCCAGACCCCCGTCGCGGTGGGGTCAACGGAACTAAGCAGCGTCGCCCTGTTATCGGAGACCACTGCCAACTGCCTCCCCCGCTCTTCCATGACGTGGGGCAGGACACCGTGAGCAACCACAGCGCAACCGTTCATAGTCTCCAGGCCGTGTCCGACCACGAACAACTTGACGCCTCTCTTGCATGCCGCACCTAGACAGTCCTCCAGTTTGCCATATTCCACCTCCCAGCACAGCACCTGCAGTTCCTGGCTCGACTCGTCGCACAGGTTCCTCGCCTTGGCGAGGATGGCATCGTAGTCGAGCAGGTTCCAGATGTACTCTACACCCCCCTCATCTTTGAGTTGTTGCAGCCCGCTTTCCAGCTCGTCGCACAAGCCTCCATACTGACTGCGCAGCCGGCGCACGAGCTCCATCGGGTTTAGCGGCGCGTACAAGGCCGGTTCGGCGGACACCTGCACTGCCGCGCCCCGAACTTTGAGGCGGCCCAACACTTCGTAAACCTTTGCCTGCGGCACCCCGCTGACTTTCGCCAGCTCGTATCCCGACACCGGGTTGACGCGTACCAGGGCGAGGTAGGCCGCTACCTCGTACTTGCTAAAACCCAGTCCACCCAAGGCTCTGCTCAAGCCATCCAAGGCTACCACGTTGCCTCATCACTCCAGTGGTTACTAACTACTGCGGTAGTGATGTTATACGAAGGAGGGGAAAATCCTGCTTCCAGCCCGAAAGTTTATGCTGGCAAGCTGCCTACAGCACAGAGCCCTCCCCACTAGGGGAGGGCTTGTTGTCGTCACAAGGCTGAACTCGAGCTGTACTACAGGTACGGGTGCCTCCAGTGCAGCCAGTCGGCACCCTCGACCCAGACGGACTCCGCGAACGCACGCGCTACGCCAAGTAGCTCCCGTCCCCGCCTGCAGTTGACGCCCGCTCGCCCCACCGGCTACAATTGCTCCTAACAGGGAGGGGTAGTGTGGAGATCCGGGATGTCTTCGCCGACCTGCCGACCCTTGAGACTCCCCGCTTACGCCTGCGCAGGCTGACCATGGACGACGCCGTGGCCGTGTTCGAGTATGCCCGAGACGAAGAAGTCGCCAGGTACGTGCCCTGGCCAGCCCACCAATCCATCGAGGATGCCAGGCGGTTCTTGGAGCTGGTGACGGGACAGCTCGAGCGGGGTGAAGTGGCCCCGTGGGGAATGGAGCTCACAACGGAGCACAGGCTCATCGGCTCGACCGGCTACATTTGGTGGCAGCCAGCTCACGCCAGGGCCGAGCTGGGCTGGGCCATGGCCCGCCCCTACTGGAACCGCGGCCTGATGACCGAGGCCGTCAAGGCTTGTATCGCCTTCGGGTTCGCGCGGATGGGCCTCAACCGCATCGAGGCCCGGTGTCGCCTGGAGAACGGTGCCTCGGAGCGGGTGATGCAAAAGGCAGGCATGACCTTCGAGGGCATCGCCCGCCAGATGATGCTGATGAAGGGCAACTATGTGGACCTCAAGGTGTACTCCCTCCTCAGGGAGGAACACCTTGGGCAGGCGGACTGACCCCCGGCCCAGGCACTGCTAGTCGGCCACCATCACGTAGGCCTCGCACTCCAGCATGAGGGCTTCCAGCAGGGGCACCAGCTTGCCGATGTAGTGGCCGTGCTCCGCGGTGCCACCCGGATTCGCCACCACTGGGCCTGAACGTAACCTCTCCGCCCATCTTCCCTCCGGCCCAACAAACTAGTCGTGTAGCGCCCTCATCACTCTCCGCTGCAAGTAAGGGCCCTGGTAGTACACCCCGTTGAACTCGTATCCTTCCGCATATAGCCGTACGGTCCGCTCTCCGAACGGCCCCGAGAACGTCACCAGCGCCGGCTGCTGGTCAGACGGGAGCGTCCCGCCCGGTTCACAGCCGAGGAGAAGCCGCGCCACCGCCAGCACCCGCGGTCCATCCTCACAGGTCAGGTCGCCTCCGTCCCAGATGGCACGGACGCGGGCCGAGCCCAGCAGTTGGCCCCGCCCCTCGAGTTCCGCCGGGCCTAGCACGGGAAGGAGATCCCTGACTACGGCCAGCAGCTTGCCCTCTGTATCAGCATACGTTCCTTGGGGGAACCGGTGGTCCGCGATCAGTACCCTCATGCCCGATCCGTGCCACACAAGCGACGCAGGCTGACCGCTGAGGCTGAACTCGAGTCTGTACTGCGGGTACGGGTGGCTCCAGTGCAGCCAGTCGTCGCCCTCGACCCAGACGGACTCCGCGAACGCACGCGCTACGCGGTCCGTGTCCGCTGCACTGACCACCACGCTCCGCCCTGGGAGGTCGTGCGCGACGATCCGCAGCTGCGGGGACAGCCGCAACAGCTCCGCTATGCTGGCCGGACTGAACAACACCGGGAACAGCAGCCGGTCGACGGGCTGCTCGTACCCACGGCTGCCGCGCTGCCGTCCATCCACGACCAACAGCCCACCGCGGGTACGGACGGTCGACACCGGCGAACCCGGCGGAAATGCGACCACTGTCCACAGCACCGTGTCATCGCACTCCACGGCGCCGCGGTCCGGCAGCCCGCTCACGAGCGTCAACACCCGCTCGGCGAGCTCCGCCGGGACTTCGTACTGGAGCGGGCCGAAGCTGACCACCGCCGGTGGCTTCGCTATCGCCTCATCCGCGGGCTGGGAAAGACGGCAGCCCGCCCCGGCCAGCATGATCAGGGCCACAATCGCCGCTAAGGTGGGCCAGTGCCAACGCAGCATCGCGCACCCCTCCCCTGCGGGGTGGTCGCCGGCGCGCTGCTCTATCCGCCCGCCGGCGCCGACTCCCGTTTCCAGTTCTCACCATTGATGGTAACACTGGCCCGCCGCGGAGTCAACGTGGCGCCCCGCCCGAGGGGGGGCGGGGCCTGAGGTGTCAGGGTCACGTCGCACGGCAGGTGGGAGGCACCCTACCGGACAGTCAAGCGGCTGTACAGAGCGGGCGCCAGCCTGAGGGCGAGGCCGTACATCCCCACAGCCAGCACGGCCAGCAGGCCGAAGGATAGAAGCAGTAGGGGCTCCGGCGCCCAGCCCCGTCCCTGCAGGGCCATGAGCAGTCGGGCCAGGCCATACCCCAGCGCCCCGAGCACCGGCAGCGGCACCAGCACGTTGAGGTTCTGCTTCACCGCCTGCTGTGGGTTGTTCCAGCCCAGGTGGGGCCGCCAGAAGTCAAACAGCAGGCCGGCCAGGCTGGCAGCCATCCCTGCGGCCAGGCCGATCAGCGCCGCGGCTACCACGTTGGGCCAGGGGGCCCTGAGCACCGCGGCGTAGACCAGCAGCACCGGGATGGCGCACAGACCCGAGCTGATCAGCGACAGCAGCACCTTCCCCTGCACCTGCACGACGGGGCTAGCGGGTATCACCTGGGAAATCCACAACTGCTTGCCCTCCCGGGACAGGGCTGTACTGGCGGTGGTGTTGAGGCCAGCGAGGAAGGCTACCATCGCGGCGACGACCACGGTAGAGATGAAGGTGGCCGGGCCGCCCGTCCGCACCTGGTCGAACACCGGCCCGAACGGGGAGCCGGCCTCGAGGGCCGGGAAGATGAGCACTAAGGGGACGATCAAGGCCCCCAGCAGCCCGTTCAAAGCCCAGACGGGTGTCCGGATGAAAGCGCGCCACTCCCGCAGGTACAGGGCCCACAAGGCGGACCCGGTGCCGAGGCGTGCGGACAGCACCCTTCCCAAGGGGGCGGCGCGGCGCCGGACGACCTCCCGCGACCCGATCAGCCCGCCGAGCAGCAAGCGGTCGCTGGCGTAGCCAGCCAAGGCCACGGCGGCCAGCACCGAGGCCACTACCCCGCCAAGGGGCGCCCAGCCCCTGGGGGTGAACGCGGCGGCCATGGCCCGGGTGGCCCAGACGGCGGGTGGGTACGCTCCGCCCAGCGCTGCCACGAGGTCAAGCCGCCCAGCGGCCAGCTGCAGGAGGTAAGCCTCGAGCTGGTCGGGGGGAATGGCGGTGAGGGACAGCTGCACGTACATGAAGGCCCCCACCAGCAACAGGCTGCTGGCGATGAAGAACAGGTCCCGATGCCTGCGGTTGATGACGCGCATCAACAGCACCGACAAGAGCGTCGCCAGCGCCAGGGGGAGCACCGGCACCAACAGCGCGACGACGACGGCCGCCACCCAGAAGCCGATGCCCCCGCTGGCATGCCTGCTGTAGGCCAAGGCTGCCGGCAGTAGGATCATGGCCACCGTCACGTACTCGCCGACCAGCACGGCCGCGAACTTGGCGGCCGCGATGGCACCGGGGCGCAGGGGCAGGGCCACCAGAGCCTCCAGGTCGTTGGCGAAAAAGAACACCGACACGATGCCCATGATCCCGGTAAAGAACACCAGCATGCTCACAACCATCACGGCGCCGGTCAGGGCGATCTCGGGCTGGCCGAACTGGGCGCCCGCCAGGACGAAACCCCTGGCCAGAAAGAACGCCACCCCGGACAGCATAAACACGACGCCGCCGATACCGAGGAACACCAGCGGGGGCTCCCACAGCTGCTGGCGCTTGACCAAGTAGCGGTAGCGCATGGCAGACCAGCCGAACGTGTTGTTCAGGGTGAGTTGCAGGGTCGCCCACAACGCCTTCATGAGGCGGTCAGCTCCAGGAAGATCTGCTCCAGCGTCTCGTGGCCTGCCGCCCTGCGGGATAGCTCCGCCATGGTCCCCACCGCCACCAGCTTACCCTTGTGAATGATGCCAACGCGGTCACACAGGCGTTCAGCCACATCGAGGATATGCGTGGAGAAGAACACGGCCTTGCCTGCCTCGCACCGCCCGCGCATCAGTTCCTTGAAGTCTGCCTGGGACTTGGGGTCAAGGCCGGTCATCGGTTCATCCAGGATGAGCAGGGCGGGGTCGGTCAGCACCGCCGCTGTCACGGCCAGCTTCTGGCGCATGCCGTGGGAATAGGCCTGTACGATGTCCGTGATGGCATCGGCCAGGTCGAACATGCCCAAGAGCGGCTCCAGGCGCCGGCGGCGTTCAGCCGTGGGGATCCCCCAGACATCGGCGATGAAGTTGAGGTACTCTAGGCCCGTCAGGCGCTCGTAGAGGTTGGGGTAGTCGGGCACGTACCCGAGGCGGCGTTTGGCGTCGAGGGGCTCCTTGAGCACATCCACCCCGTCCACGGTGATGGTGCCGGCGTCGGGCTTGAGCAAGCCTACCACCAGCTTGATGGTCGTTGTCTTGCCCGCCCCGTTGGGCCCCAGGAACCCGAAGATCTCTCCCGCTGGCACTGCCAAGGTGAGGTCGTCGACGGCGCGGACGCCGCCCTTGGCGTAGCTCTTGGACACTCCGGTCAGGGTCAGCATGACTGGAACCTCCTGTCGTGGTGTTGTCCTACCCGTACTTCAACGCCCGGCTAACGGCCCCGCGCAGTCAACCGGTCATATAACGCTGGCGCCAGTCTGAGGGCCACGCCGTACAGGACAACGACCGGCACCGCGGAAGCCCCGCACACCATGGCCAACACCGCATCGAACCCCCAGCCTCGACGCAGCAGCGCCATGGTCAGGCTGACCAGGCCGAACCCGAGCAGTCCCACTACGGGCATCGGCACAATCACGTTGAGATTCTGCTTCGTGGCCTGCTCTGGGTTGTTCCAGCCGAGGTAGGGACGCCAGAGGTCAAGCAGCAGCCCCGCCACGTTGGCAGCCATCGCCACGGCCAGCGCGACTAACCCTGCGGCCACGATGTTCAGCCACGGCGGGTTGACCAGGACGGCGAACATGATCAGCGCGGGCAGCGTGCACAGCCCTGAGGTGACCAGGGCGTGCAGCAGCTTGGCCTGGACCTGGACGACGGGAGCGACGGGGAGCATCTGTGAGATCCAGAGCTGCCTGCCCTCCCGGGACAGGGCGGAGCCGGCGGTGGTGTTCAGGCTGCCGACGAAGGCCCCCATGGCTGCGGCCACGCCCGTAGCGATGAAGGTGGCCGGCCCGCCAGTCCGCACCTGGGCCAGGATCGCGCCCAGCCCTGACCCGCGCTGGAACGCCGGGAAGACCATCATCAGCGGGAGCAACACCGCTCCGATCAGCCCGTTCAGCGCCCAGACAGGCGTACGGATAAAGGTGCGCCATTCGCGCCAGAACAGGGCGCCGATCTGCGACCCCTTGCCCAATCCCGCGGACAGGACGTTGCCCAGGGACGGCCCGCGCCTCCGCATCACTTCCCGCGACCCGATCAGGCCACCCAGCAGCAGCCTGTCGCTGGTGACTGCAGCCAGGGCCGCAGCGCCCAGCGCCGAGAGGATGACCCCCGCCAGTCCGGCCCAGCCGGCAAGTGGGGCGCCCCCAGCCATCGCCCTGGTGGCCCAGACCGCGGGCGGGTAGGCCCTGCCCAGGGTCGCCACCAGATCCAGTCGGCCCGCTGCTAACTGGAGCAAGAAGCCCTCCAGCTGGTGGGGGGGGATGGTGGTTATGGACATTTGCACATAGAGCATGACCCCGACCAGCGGCAAGGTGCCCAGGATGAAGTATAGGTCCCGGTGGCGGCGGTTGATGGCGCGCATCAACAGCACCGCAAGGGCCGTAGCCAGGGCCAGGGGGAGCACAGGCGCCAGCAGTCCCACCAAGACGGCGGCCACCCAGAAGCTGGCGCCGCCGCCCACATGCCAGCTATAGGCCACTGCTGCCGGCAGAAACAACAGCAACATCGGGATGTACTCGCCGGCCAGCACCGCGCCGAACTTGGCCGTGGCGATGGCGCCCGGGCGTAGCGGCAGGGCTACCAACGTTTCCAGGTCATCGGCGAAAAAGAACACCGAGCTGATGGCCATGATCCCCGTGAAGAACACCAGCAGTGAGGTGGCCATCAGGGCTGCGGTGAGCGCTAGCTCCGGCTGGCCGAACTGGAGGCCGGCCAGGACAAAACCCTGGGCCACAAAGAACGCGCCCGCGCCGAACAGGGCTGCGACGCTCCCGATGCCGAGGCAGATGAGGGGCAGCTCCCACAGGTGCTGCCGTTTGACCAGATAGCGGTACTTGGCTGCGCTGAACCCATAGGTGGTGTTCAGCGTAAGCTTCACTGCGGCCCACAGGGCCCTCATCGGCGTTCGACCCCCTCTCGGCTGAACGTGGCCCCGCCTCGGCGTGGTCGACGGCGTAGCGGAGCGAGCCGCCAGCTCAACCGCATCCACTCTCCCCCGGTGGCGCCGCCTGGGGCTCGACTTCCGTGGCAAACAGCTCCACCAGCCTGGGGTCGAACTGGGTCCCGGCACAGCGCCGCAATTCGGCCAGGGCGTCCGCCCTGCTCACCGCCGGCCGGTAGGGCCTGCCCGTCGTGATGATGTCGTAGGCGTCGGCGATGGCCAGGATGCGGCTGGGCAGGGGTATGTCCTCGCCCCTGACGCCGCCCGGATAGCCTCCCCCATCCCACCACTCATGATGATGCAGGATGAAGTCGGCGATGTGGGCCAGCTGGGGGGTGGACTTGGCGATCTCGTAGCCTACCGTCACGTGCAACTGGACCTGCTCCAGCTCGGAGTCGGAGAGGGACGACGGCTTGAACAGGATGTGGTCGGGGATGCCCATCTTGCCGAGGTCGTGGACTTCGGCGAACAGCCTCAGATCGGCCAGGTCCTGCTTGGGCAACCCGGCAGCCACACCCAGCCTCCAGGACAGGTCCAGCACCCGGGCGACGTGCCCGGCGCTGATGTAGTCCTTCGCGGCCAGGACCGTCTGCAGCGCCCGCACGATCCCGTGGACTGTCCGGGAGCGGTGCTTCTTGTCCTTGTACATGTCCCGGTCGGCGGCCTTGAGGGTCTCCTCCAGCTTGACCGCAGCCGAGTCAGCCGTGGCGAGCCCCAAGGAGAGGCTGAGGGGCTGCGAGGGATGCCTCTGGTTGTGGGCGGACAGCTCCTGCCCGATGCGCTTGCGCACCTCAGCCGCAGCCGCACGCCCGGTGTGGGGCAGAATGACCACAAACTCATCGCCGCCGGTACGCGCCACCATGTCGCTCTTTCTGACGGCCCTGCGCAGGGTCCGCGCGCAGGCCTTGAGCAGGCTGTCGCCCTGGATGTGCCCCATCACGTCGTTGATCAGCTTCAGGCCGTCCACGTCCACGCTGATCATCGACACGGGGTAGCTGTCTTCCACGGTCAGCCGCTGCAGTTCGGCCTCCAGCGAAGCGCGGTTGTGCAACCCCGTCAAGGGGTCGTGCATGCTCAGGTGGGTCAGCCGGGCCTCCGCCTCTTTGCGGTCGGTGATATCCGTCACCGTCATGAACACCATGGTGCGCCCATACAGCTCCAGCGGGGTGAGCGACAGGGACACCCACTTCAGCGCGCCCGCCTTGGTGGTGATCTGCGTCTCGGTGTACCCCAGCCCGCCGGCGACCGCCTCCTGGTTGAGGGACATCGCCCGGTCGCGATCCTCCAGGTCGGGGTAGACCAGATCGAACCAGCCGTAGCTGGCGATCTCCTCGGCGGTGAAGCCGGATATCCGCTGCATCGCTTCGTTGTACAAGACCGCCTTGCCGTCCAGGGTGCAGAGGATGAACCCGTCCCGGCTGCGGCCGATCACCGTGCGCAACAGGCCGGACTCGGCGGCACCGCGGCTCAGGCCGGCACCTACGGATTCCAGCAGGGCTTCGAGGAAGACGATGTCCCCACGGGTGAACCCTGCGCCGCGGCGGCCTAGCAGCAGGGCGCCGGCAGGTTCCCCACCCCTGTGCACCGGGATGACAGCCCGCATGGGTGTCAGGGCCAGGGGGCACCCGTTGGGGACACACCCGTCCTCGGACCAACAGCTGCCACGAGCGGTGCGCTCAGACCATCCGGGCAAGTGATTGCTGGCTAAGAGCTCAAAGCAGGCGCACGAGTGTCTGCCGTCCTCTGCGCCTGCTGAACCGGGGCAGGGAGACACATCCCCCTCGTCCCCGCACCCGCAGAGCATAGCCACCTCGCACTGGGCATAGCCCTTGGCGAGGTTGACTAAGCCCTCCAGCACCGCCTCCCTGGACACTGTGCCAGGCTGATTCAGAGCACGCAAGGCCGCCAGGGCGGTCCGCAGGCGTCCGCTACCGCCCCGGAACGGCCCGGCCCGGTCTCGTTTCAGCTTCACTTGTACCCCCCACCCGGTCTATCTATGTCTCTAGGGCCTTATCCTATTGAACGTTCGCCCCTTAGGCCCTTTGTCCTGCGTCAACCTCCAGCGATGGCCGCGTCGAGGAGTGCCAGCGCCCCGGGGACGGACTGCCAGGTGGCCCGATACCGGTGAGCATAGCACGCCGCCTCCTCGGCTGTGCCGAAGCCGTACGCATCGGGCAGCTGCCGCGGGACCCGCTTGCGGCGCAGGAGGTAGGACGGCACGAACTGGTTGCTGGCCAGAGCCCGCTTGAGCACGGCCCTCGTCCGCGCGGAATCCCCGTGCTGCCTGAAGGTGAGCAGGACCCGCGTGTAGGCCCACTCCGCTGTGCGCTCACCCTTATACTGCCTCCAGAGCCTGGCCGCCTCTTTGTCCTGTCCTAGCTCGATCAGGCAGGCCATCAGCAGATAGCGGATGCCTTGGTTGTCCCGGGGGTTGAGCCGGAGCAGCTCCTGGCAGTGTTCAGCCGCCTCCTCACGCTGGCCGGATTCCCGAAGGGACTCGGCCAGAGCCGCGCGCGCCCGCATATACGGACGCGTCTCGACCACACCCCAGAAATGCCCCGCTCCCACCGGGAAGGTGCCCTCGCTGATGGCGCGTTCGCCTGCCTTGACCCCTGCGGTGTACAACTTGATGGCTTGGTCGAAGGTCTTAGCCGTGTACTCGCCCAGGAGGACGTAGGCGTCCGCGCAGTCGGGGGAGACCTCCAGAGCCCGCGTAGCCAAGGCTACGACCCGCTCACGCGTGGGGGCCTCCCAGGCGTCATAGATGAGCTGCTGGGCGCGCTGCAAGGCGGAGTCAACCCGCGTGCCGCTGCGCAGATGCTTCACCAGGCTTTCTAGCGGCTGCTCTGGGAACTCCTCTGCGAAGTGCACGCGCCACAAGACCGCTTCCTGGACCAGATTAGCCAGTCCCAAAGCCTCGTAGGCATCACCCAGCTTGAGCTGGTGCTCGCCCGGCATGTGTTGGGCCGCACCGTGAGCGGTAAGCGAGACGGCAACCTCAAGCTCTGACGCAGCCGGGTCATCCACTGGTTGGAGCAACCCCAGGAGCTTTTTGATGGAATGCGTCCGGGGAAACTCGACGCCGTACAAGCTGAGCAGCGCCATGAGATATCCCGTGGCGGCTTGATGCGCGTGGCAGCATGCAGCGTACACCACTGGCGGTTCAGCCGCCAGCAGGACTTGCCCGGCCGTCATGTCGTGGGCGGCCTTGTGCAGCCACCCCTGCACAGTGGCATCCTTGACCCGCTCAGGCACCCCCATAAATCACCCTCCCGTGCTTGTTGGCCGGCCAGAAGGCTGGGGGCTTGGGCCAGACGAACACCTGCTCGACCAAGACCCAGCCCAGGATGGGCCAGAAGATGCCCTTCAGTTGTTCCCAGACGCTCCTGTTGACGGGCGAGAAGGGAGAGGAAACGTAAGTACTCCCACCGGCGCCAGCCTTCCACCAGCCATCACCCCCGGCGGTCAGCATGTCCGCCTTACCCGCCGGGCACAGCTATCCGTTCACACCCCCTGGCGCTGCGCGCCACTGCCGGGATAAGGGCGGCGAGAGCGCCCGCAGCGACCGCTACGAGCGGCGCCAGAGCCCCTTGACGTTGCCCGTCACCAGGGTCACCACCGTCGGTACGAACACCAGCTGCAGGATGAGCCCGGGGAGGCCCGTCACCAGACCGGTCGTCAGCGGCAGCAGCAGCGGCACCTGCCGCAGGCCGATAAGCGGCAGCAGCGTGAAGCCGATCAGCCCGTAGACCAGCCGCCCCCCGGCCATGGCCAGGATGAGGGCGGGTAGGGTCCCCAGGCGCAGTTTCCGGTAGGCCAGGCCTGCCAGCAGCCCGTATGTCCCCAGCTCGAACACCATCGTCTGGGCCACCGGCATGGGCGCCAGGGGCGGCATGCCCGTCAGCAAAGCGCTCAAAGCCGGGGTGACCATGCCCGTAACCATGCCGGGCAAGGGCCCGACCAGGAACCCCGCCAAGAGGACGGGGATGTGCATGGGCAGGAAGACCCTGCCCAGGCCCACGGTGTGGAAGGCCATGGGCAGGAGCACCCCGAGGGCGATCAGCGCGCCGGTCAGGATCAGGGTGAGGGTGGGGGTCGTCTTGGTCACGTAGGTACCTCCAATCAGGGTATGTGTGTTGTGACGACGGGTCCTCTCTTCTAGCCTCGTCAGCGGAAACCTTGCGCCTCCCCCAAACGCGCACTGGCCTGTCCTGTCCTGGGCCCGCAGGCCAGGACGTGGTACGAGAGCCCTAGCGCTTGGTGGCGCGGATGATGCGCACGATGTCCAGGAGCAGGGGGAACTGCGCAGTCCCGGAGTGGGAGAACCCAGCCTGCGCCAGCAACGGCGCGGGGTCGCGGGCGATGTGGTCCCCGGTAAGCTGGTAGAGGGGGCCAGCGATGCAGTCCATCACCCTGCCCGCCCTGCCCCGTGACCGCAAATGCTCCAGCATGTGCAGGGTGCCGCCCGCCCTAAGCACACGGTGGATCTCGCTCAGCATGGCCGCAGGGCCTTGCACCGAGCAGAGGACGAAGGTGGTCACGACGTCGTCGAACTGCGCAGCCTCAAAGGGGAGGGACTCGGCACAGGCCTGGACGAACTCCGCTGGCCGAGCCAGGCCTGCAGCCTTGCGCTGGGCGTGTTCGAGCATATGGGGGGAACGGTCGAGCGCCGTGACCCGCAGGCCGGCCCCCCAGTGCGGCACATTCGCCCCCGTCCCGCACCCGAGCTCCAGCACCCGTGGACCTTTCACCGCAGCCCACAGCCCCCGCCGCCAGCGGGCCACGCCCAGGCGGTCGAGGGTGGAGATGAAGCGGTCATAGCAACGTGCGGCACGCGGGGTATCGTTCAGCCTGAGTCACCCTGTCTGCCACTGGGTACGCCGCGCAGCTGCGTAAACGGGCATGGATGAGTGCGCGATCGCTTAGGAATTCCGTAGAAGGAGGCAGATTCCTTCCCTGGCCTTGCCCGCCGCTCCACGCAAGGCGAAGACCCGGCCGCCAGGCCGGGTCCCCGTTGGGGCAACGCCGCGTGGGCTGGGTAACAGCTACTAGGCTGCGGGTTGCACCTGCCGGTGCCGGCGGCGCAGGCGCAGGAGGTGCGAGGTCAGCGCTGAGCCAGCCAGGGCCAGCCCAATTAGGTCGGTCGTTAGGCCGGGATGGATCAGCACTACCGCCCCGGCCCCCGCGGCGAGCCGTTCCGGCCAGCTCAAGTCGCCAAGCAGGTGCCCCTCGAAGGCCGCCCCGAGGCAGACGATGCCGAGGGTGGCCGTGACCAAAGCCAGGACCAGCTCGCCCGGGATCACATCCACCATGAGCAGCATGGGGTTATAGGCGAAGAAGTAGGGGATGATCAGCCCTGCCGTGGCCAACTTGAGCCCCTGCAGCGCCACCCTGGTAGGGTTGGCCCCGGCCAGTCCCGCCGCCGTGTAGGAAGTGAGGGCCACCGGCGGGATCACCGCCGACAGCGTCCCGTAGTAGAAGGCGAAGAAGTGCGCCGCCAGGGGCGAGATGCCCATGGTGACGAGGGCGGGCGCGGCCACCGTCGCGGTGATGATGTAGCACGCCGTGGCGCACAGCCCCATCCCCAGCACCATGGCGGAGATCATAACCAAGAACAGGGCGAGGAAGACCTGGTTCATGGACAGATTGATGATATTGTGTGCGATGACCTGCCCCAGGCCGGTCATGGACACCACCCCGACGATGAACCCCACCACGGCGCAGGAGGCCGCCACCGACACGGCGGTGCGGGCGCCCTGGTCCAGGGCGGCGATGATGCCCTTCAGGTTGATGCGGGTGTGAGGCCTCAGCCAGCTGCAGGCCACCGTCGCTATCAGGCCGTAGAAGGCGGCGTAGAGCGGGGTGATGCCGCGGATGAGTAGGTACAGGATCAGCCCGATCGGCAGGATGAGGTGCCCGCCGTCGAGCAGTGTGCGGCGCAGGTCGGGGATGGCTGAGGCCGGCAGCCCTTTCAGCCCCAGCTTGCGCGCCTCCAGGTCGACCATGACGAAGATGGCGAAGTAGTACAGCAGGGCTGGGATGACCCCTGCCGCCATCACCTGGACGTAGGGGATCCCGAGGAAGGAGCACATGATGAACGCGGCGGCGCCCATGATGGGGGGCATGAGGATGCCTCCCGTGGAGGCTGCCGCCTCCACCGCCCCGGCGAAGTAGGGTTTGTACCCAACTTGCTTCATCAGGGGGATGGTGAAGGCCCCAGTAGTAGCCACGTTGGCCTGGGAACTCCCGCTGATGGTCCCCATCATCCCGCTGGCCAGCACCGCTACCTGGGCTGGCCCGCCCCGCAGCCTCCCGGCGAAAGCCAGGGCGAAGTCGTTGAAGAACTTGGCCGTGCCCGTGTGGGACAGGAACGCCCCGAACAGGATGAACATGAACACGTACGACGCGGACACCATCAGCGTGACCCCGAAGATGCCCTCATCGGTCATGTACATCCGGGTGAGGATGCGCGTCCAGGTGAACCCCCGGTGGGCCAGCACCCCGGGGAACAGGTACCCGAAGTGGGCGTACAGCAGGAAACAGATGGCCATGACCGGGAGGATCTTGCCCACCGCCCGGCGCGCCGCTTCCAGTACGAGCAGGACGGCGATGACGGCGAAGGTGTAGTCGAGGTTGGTGGGGATGAGGGAACGGTCGATGATAGCGTCATACTGAAAGTAGACGTAGAGCCCCGTAGACAGGCCGAGGGCGGCCAGGAGCATATCCAGCCACGTGTAGCGGTCCCTGGGCGAACGCTTGCTGGCGGGGTACATGAGGAAGCACAGCGCCAGCATCAGCCCGAGGTGCATGGCGTTCTTCTTGATGCCCATCATCAGGCTCATGCTGTTCATGTACAGGTGGAACAAGGACGTGAGTACGGCTAGCACCGTCACGACCATCGCCAATGTGGGGATGAGCCTCCGTTCGGTAGGCTCCTGGTGCTGACTTGGGGCGCCGCAGGAACTGACCATGAGCTTCCCCCCTCTCCCTGGCCGGGCCGCCAGCAGTTACTTCTTGGCCTCGGGCGGGATGAGTTCGGCGGGGATGTTCAAGCCCTTCTCCTTGAAGAACTTGTAGGCGCCGACGTGCAGCGGCACGCCCTTGGGCAGCCCCTCGATGGCCCCCTGGAGGGTCAGGTACCCCAGCGCCTTGTGAGACTTCTGCATCGTCTCGAGGTTCTCGTACATCGCCTTGACCAGGTCATAGGCGAGCTTCTCGCTGAGGCCCTTGGAGGCTACCACGGCGCACTTCACGCCGATGGTCTTAATGGCCTCGGGCTGGTTGGAGTAGGTGTTGGCGGGGATGGTCACCTGGACGTAGAAGGGGATCTGGTCATTGAGCTTATGGTACTCGGAATCGGTGAACTGCAGCATCCTGACTGGGGTCCGCGAGGCGAAGATCTCCGCCACAGCGGTGGTGGGCACGCCGCCCTCGGCGTTCATGCCGGCCAGCTGCCCGTTCTGCATGGCAGCGGAGGCATCGCCGTAGGACAGGTACTCCGGGGTGAAATCAGCGTACTTGAGGCCGCCGATGATGTCCAGGATCATCCGAGAGCTGTATTCGGTGCCGCTGCCCGCGCTGCCCACCGAGAACTTCTTGCCGCGCAGGTCCGAGAAGGTGTTCACGCCGGAGGCCTTGGTGACGACGAACTGGCTGACATCGGGCCACAGGGCGGTGAGGAAGCGGACGTCGGGGAAGGGCTTGCCGTCGAACCGTTCCTGCCCCTTGGCGGCGAAGTAGGTGAGGTTGCACATGGCGATGCCCAACTGCGCCTCACCGCTCTTCAGCATGTTGAGGTTCTCCACGGAACCCCCCGAGGACTGGGCCGCGGCCACGACGCCTGTCTTGCCCAGCTTCTCGTTCCACAAGGCCGCCATGATGGTGCCGACTGGATAGTAGGTGCCTGCGGTGCCGCCGGTGACGATGGTGACGAACTGCTTCTTGGGCGCGCAGCCTGCGCTGCCCGCCACCACTGCTAACACCAGCAGCAGGGCGACGACGGGGATGGTGCGTCTCATCTCTACGATACCTCCTCTAGATTATGGTCAACTCAGGCCTCGTCGGCTAGGTGCTGTTCGAGCACCTGGTCCAGCCTGAACCCCTCCAGGCGCAGGTGATGGGCAGCGGCGTCGATGAGGGCGGCCATGGGCGTGAGGCCGATGATCTCGCTGCCCACGACCGGCACGCCGTAGCGCTCCGCCTCCACCCGCACCAACTCGAAGGCCCGGTGCAGGGCGGTACGGGTGTAATCGGTCAGGTTCATGGACACCTGGACGATGCCCTTGGCCTTGAGAGCCACGCCCACCGCCTTGCAGAACCGCAGCCCGCCACTGGAGTGGCGGACGGCCTTGCTGATACGGTCGGCGATGGCGATGTCGGCCGTACCCAGGTTGACGTTGAAGGCCACCAGGGGCATGCGCGCCCCGATGACGGTGGCGCCCGCCGTGGGATGCAGGGTCTGGGGCCCGAAGTCGGGCACCCAGTCCGGGAGCTGGATCTTGGTCTTGAACCCCTCATACTGGCCCTTCCTGATGTAGGCCAGATCCTGCCGCTCGGGCCGGGAGGCGGCGGCTTCGTACAGGTAGACGGGGATGCCGAGCTCCTCCCCCACCCGCCTGCCCAACCCCTTGGCCAAAGCTACGCAGTCGGCCATGCTGACACCCTTGACCGGGATGAACGGGACCACGTCCGTAGCCCCCATACGGGGATGCTCGCCCTTGTGCTCTGCCATGTTGATCAGGCCCGCCGCCCGCCGGATGCAGTCGAAGGTGGCCTCGGCCATCACCTCCGGAGGCCCCACGGCCGTGACCACCACCCGGTTGTGGTCGGCGTCGGACGCCACATCGAGCAGTCTGACTAACGGATGATCGTGGTACGGGGCCACGATGGACTCGATCACGTCCGTCCGTCTGCCCTCGCTGAAGTTGGGCACTACCGCAACCAGCAGGTTCACTCGGCATCCCTCCCCGCTTGTGCCATAGTGCAAGTCTTGTGCCAAACACGCACAAGCCCGCGGGGCTTGTCCCGCGGGCCAGGTGGGAGCGGACGGGCGGCAATCCTTGCCGCTTAGGGGCGCCAGGGCGGCAATTACTGCCCTTCGGCCTGTTCCAGCTGCCTGCGCTTATACTCCTTCAGCTTGTGCCGCAAGGTGCGTTCGCTCAACCCTAGCAGCCGGGCGGTCTCGCGGCGGCTGCCCCGGCAGTGGGATAGGGTCCTGAGGATCACCAACCGCTCGATGTCAGCCAGCTTGATGCCAGGGTAAACCGTCAGCAGGGGCTGCGCCGCTGCCGCGGCCAGGGCTGGGATGGCACCGTGGGCCACCTCCGGGGGCAGATCGCGCAGGCACAGCTGACCATCCGGGCACAGGGCCACCGCCCGCTCGATCATATTCTCCAGCTCTCGGACATTGCCCGGGTAGGCGTAGCCCTCCAGCGCGGCCAAGGCCTCCGCGGTGAGCTCGATGGCGGGCTTGCCCAGGGTCTTGGCGTAGTGGCGCAGGAAGTGCCTCGCCAGGGCCGGGATGTCCTCGCGGCGCTCCCTAAGGGCCGGCAGCTCGATGGGGATAACGTTGAGGCGGAAATACAGGTCCTCGCGGAAAGCCCCGCGGGCCACTTCGGCCTTGAGGTCCTTGTTGGTGGCGGCGATAACCCGCACATCGGCTTTCCTGGCGCCCGAGGATCCCAGGGGGGTGAACTCCCGGCTCTGCAGGATACGCAGGATCTTGGCCTGGAGGGCCAGGTCCATGTCGCCGATCTCATCCAGGAACACGGTGCCCCCGGCCGCCAGCTCGAAGCGGCCCTTCCTGGCCCGGTGGGCGCCGGTGAAGGCCCCCTGCTCGAACCCGAACAGCTCGCTCTCCAGGAGGGTGGCAGGGATGGCCGCGCAGTCCACCACCTCGAAGCGGCCCTGCTTGCGCCGCCCGCCGAAGTGGACCGCCCGGGCCACCAGCTCCTTGCCGGTCCCGCTCTCGCCGGTGATCAGAACGTTGCTGTCGATGTCCTTGACCTTCTCCACCAGATCGAACACCTGCCGCATCCGCTTGGACGGGCCCACCAACCCGCGTTGGAGGTAGGTGTCCGCCAGCTGGCTGTCCAGGTAAGCCAGCTTGCCGCGGAGACTGGCGAACTCCAAGCCCTTGGCTATCACCAGCTTGAGCTGGGCGAGATCAACCGGCTTGGTGACATAGTAGTAGGCGCCGGCCTGCATGCACTCCACCGCCGACCCGATGGACCCATAAGCGGTGATGATGATCACCACCGCCTGCTCCCGCGTGGCCCGGATACGCTTGAGCACGTCCAGGCCGTTATCGGCCCCGATGCGCAGGTCCAGGAGGACCAGGTCGATGTCTTCCCTGGCCAGCATCTCTAGGCCCGTGGCCGTGTCGGCCGCGGTGTGGACACAAAACTCGTCCTCCAGGGCGAAGGCGAGGGACGTCAGGATGGCTGTCTCGTCGTCAATGATCAACACGTTGGGCATGGTCCGCCCTCCCCCGCCAGCCTGAAGCGTAAGGTCACCGTAGTGCCCGCCCCCGGCCGGCTGTCGACTTCGATGGCGCCGCCGTTCTCTTGGGTAAGTTGGTAGCAGATGTACAAGCCCAGGCCCGTGCCGTCGGCCTTGCGGGTGTAGAAGGGTTCGAACACCATGGGCAGGTCGGCTTCGGGGATGCCGCAGCCCGTGTCCTGCACGCTCAGGGAGGCCCACCCGCCCGCCGCTGCCGCCTCGATAGACAGGATGCCCCCAGCGCCCATCGCCTCCACGGCGTTCAGCATCAGGTTGATCAGGATCTGGCGGAACTGCTGCCTGTCCACCCAGACCGCCAACCCCTCCGGGATGCGGATATCCCGCTCGATGCTTTGCTCCTGCATCCTGCCCTGGCAGAGGGCGATGACACCCTCCACGGCTTCCTTCACCTTGCAGGCCCCGGGCTGGGCCGCCCTGGGCTTGGCGTACTCCAGGAGTTCGCCGAGCAGGCCGCTGAGGTGGTCTACTTCAGCCGGGACATGCTTGAGCAGTTCCTCCCGGAAGGCAGGCAGGTGCAACTTGGCAGGGACGAGTTCGACGAAGGTCTTGATGGCGAACAGGGGGTTCCGCACTTCGTGGCAGATGCCCGCCACCAGCCGCCCGAGGGACTCCATCTTGTCCTCTCTAATCAGCCGCGCCTGGGCCACCCGCTCGGCGGTGACATCCCGCAGGGCGACCAGCAGCCCTTCGCTCTCGCCGTCATCCCCCCGCAAGGGGTATGCCTGGCAGGTCACCGCCAGGGACCTGCCCCCGGCGGACACCGTCGTTTCCCCGGCCCCGAACCGCTCCAGGCCCAGGTCCACCTGGGGCCTGCCCACCCAGTCAGCGGGGCCGCCGCGTAGATCCAGCAGGTCCAGGGCCCGGCGGTTGGCCGCCGTGACCCGCCCGGCGTTGTCGATGGCGATGATCCCCGTCACGACACTGTCCAGGATGCGTTCCTTGAGCCGGTCGCTGGCTTCGAGCGCGGCCGTCCTGCGCCGCACCTCCGCGCGGAGGGTCCGGTTCCACCGGACGGTGAACCCGAGCACCGCCATAACAAACAGCACGGTGCCCGCCAGCCCGTAGGCCACCTGGCGGATCTGGGCCGCCGACGGGCCCACCACTTCACCGAACCACTTGCGGTAGATCTTGTCGTAGGTGCCGTTACGCTTGATGGCCTTGAGGGCCCGGTTGAAGGCTTCCACCAGATGCGGGTCGCTGTGGCGGAAGACGCTGCAGTAGTTGGCCGGGACTAAAGGCTCCCCGACGATCTTCACCAGGTCCGTGTGGCGCCGCTTCTGCAGCACATACAAGCCCGACAGGCGGTTACCGACGAAGGCATGCACTCCGCCTTCCACCAGCAGGGCCATGCCTTCTTCCTGGTTCTCCGCCACCACCAGCGTCAGATCGTTGCGGTCACGCAGCAGCTCATGGGCCCAGTCTCCCCGCTGCACCGCCACGTGGTAGCCGGCCAGATCGTCCAAGGAGACGATGTGGCGGTCGGTGGCCCGGACGAAGATGGCCTGGGAGCTGACCAGGTAGGGGTCGGAGAAGCTGTACAAGAGGGCCCGTTCGGGCGAGTGCTTCATCCCCTGGATGGCGTCGATCTGCCCGTAGAGCAGGGCCGAGGGCACATCAGACCACAGCATCGGCACCAGCTCCAGCTCGATGCCCAGCTCCAGGGAGATGGCCTGCATGATGTCCACGTTGAAGCCCCGGTAGACCCCGCGCTCATCCACGAACTCGAAGGGCGGGAAGTGGTTGTCCCCGCCCACCCGCAGGCGGGCCGGCAGAGTCGGGCCTGCGGCCGCGAGCGCAGGGGCGGGAGTGAGGGCGAAGATGGCCAGCACCGCCAGGGCGGCAAGGATGCGCCTACCCAGCACAGCCACCACCTCCTGCCCAGTATGTAAAGCAACCATTATGCCAGACATTCCACCATGGGGACAACAAGTCCTTTAGCTGGGCTTGGGCGCGGAGGAGGGCAATGTAGGAAGAACGCACACGGCAAAAGCCGCCTCGCCACGAGGCGGCTTCCGGATTGCGTTATGTGGGATTGCCCTTAGCTCATGCTGTCTCTCAGCTTACAGCTTCCGGGCCCAAATGATGCGCACCACACAGAACAGGAGGGGCACCTGCTCGATCTCGCTTGTGGGAAGCCGGCTTTGGTAGACAAGGGTGCGGGGCGCAGGCATGTGTTCTCCTGTCAGCCGGTAGAGAGGTCCGGCGACGCAGTCCATCATCCTGACGACAACCTGAGTGTCCGTCGATCAGATCCGTTTCGATGTCGGTGGCAGTAGACGTACGCCGCTTCGTGCTGGCACCGATGGTGTCCGTCGATCAGATCCGTTTCGATGTCGGTGGCCGGAGGAGGGCCCGCGCTACCTTGAGGTCACAGTCAAGTGTCCGTCGATCAGATCCGTTTCGATGTCGGTGGCGCCGACTACACCAGCCCACCTGAACACACCCCGTGTGTGTCCGTCGATCAGATCCGTTTCGATGTCGGTGGCGCGCAGGTGGCCGCGGAAGGCGTTGCCTGAGTAGCTGTGTCCGTCGATCAGATCCGTTTCGATGTCGGTGGCTTGCTGTTGTGCCCGTAGGGCGGGTCGGTAAAGATGTGTCCGTCGATCAGATCCCTTTTCGATGTCGGTGGCCGGAGGAGGGCCCGCGCTACCTTGAGGTCACAATCAAGTGTCCGTCGATCAGATCCGTTTCGATGTCGGTGGCAACAGGTCAAGCTGGCCCTCAAGCACCACTGCATGTGTCCGTCGATCAGATCCGTTTCGATGTCGGTGGCGGCTTGGGACGTACCTGCTGACGAGACCATAAGAGTGTCCGTCGATCAGATCCGTTTCGATGTCGGTGGCAGTGGGCAGTCTCGCGGCCCTGACCACCGCAGTAAGTGTCCGTCGATCAGATCCGTTTCGATGGCGGTGGCCAAGAAGCCTGGAGTTGGTGGAGGAGGGTTTGCGGTGTCCGTCGATCAGATCCGTTTCGATGTCGGTGGCCTGAGGATCGCCGCGCGCTTGGCCTGGGGCGTGGGTGTCCGTCGATCAGATCCGTTTCGATGTCGGTGGCCTATGGGTGTGACCTGCGCGGGACAGGGGCGTGAGTGTCCGTCGATCAGATCCGTTTCGATGTCGGTGGCTTTGTATGCTGCGCTTCTAATGGTATCACATACCAGTGTCCGTCGATCAGATCCGTTTCGATGTCGGTGGCTGCCGCGAACAGCCTGCGCGCAGCCCGCCTCCTGCGGTGTCCGTCGATCAGATCCGTTTCGATGTCGGTGGCTAGTGTCTCACAGTCACCTATGGCGAGCTTGATAGTGTCCGTCGATCAGATCCGTTTCGATGTCGGTGGCCGTGCACAGCGCGTTTTTTTTGCAGACTGTTGGGGGAGGTGTCCGTCGATCAGATCCGTTTCGATGTCGGTGGCCTAACCTACGTCTCGCCCCGGGGGGTCCTACTCGTGTCCGTCGATCAGATCCGTTTCGATGTCGGTGGCTGGGATGTGACATTCGCGGTGTAGGGGGGGTGACGGTGTCCGTCGATCAGATCCGTTTCGATGTCGGTGGCGTGGACGACATGGTTTTCATTCGGCCGCTCGCAACGTGTCCGTCGATCAGATCCGTTTCGATGTCGGTGGCGTGTTGGAAGAGGTGTACCTGGTGGAATTGCGCGGCGTGTCCGTCGATCAGATCCGTTTCGATGTCGGTGGCGTAAAACGTCTGATGTACTGGGCGACCTGGCCCTGTGTCCGTCGATCAGATCCGTTTCGATGTCGGTGGCGGAGGAACTGCATCGTGAACTCTCCCCCTGCAGGTGTCCGTCGATCAGATCCGTTTCGATGTCGGTGGCCTAGGTCCGTAGAGCCGGCACCGCGGCGGTCGGTGTGTCCGTCGATCAGATCCGTTTCGATGTCGGTGGCCGCCGTCCCTGCAAACCCTTGCTAACACAGCGTTTGCTGGCTGCCATGCGAGCGTGACCGAGTGCTGCCGACAATGAGCCTACGCAGGTGGTCTGAGCGCTGTTCATAGCCTCAGGAAACCCAACAGGTTCGAGCACCCCCTGGCCCCCCCTGCACCACCTCCGCGCTCGCGGCTGCTGTCGAGGAGTCCGCTCCTTCGTCGGAACAAAACTGATCGACTCCACGGTGCCAAGCCCATTGAAGGGGAAGACACGTGCCGTGGTACTCTCGCCTCCTGTAGAGGCCTCAGGGAAATCATACCTTCTGGCACCCCGAAAGTCAAACAACAACGATCCCGCTGTCCTGGCCGGGAAGGGGTTGGCCTATAACCGTGGCCGCTTCGCGGGCCTCCTTCTCGTTAGGGCCAAGGTCCAGAATCATGGCCTGATCTACCTTCTGGTTCATCTGCTCCTCGAGATCGGTCTGCAACCGCACGCGGTCAATGTCTTTGAGCACACAAAAGAAGACGGAAAACTGCCAGGCTTCGCCGTACCCTTTAAGCACCTTGTGGACACGCCGCAATCGTTTCGGTTCTCTGATGTCGTAACAAACCAGGTAGCATCGACGCATAATAGCCTCCGGCAAGTCAGCGTGTGTTCAGGAACGCCAGAGAAGGAATATCTCCCGTGAGCCAGGCCGCAATCATCCGCGCGTGCAAGACGATCATGCGCCGGTAGCTCAAACGATACTCGAAGACCGGATGGGTGACCTCAGTATCCATTCTTCTGCCAAGAGCATGGAAGAAGCCCCTTCTGCCAGCGTCGGTGAGCGAACAGCCGGAGGCAGTGCGAAGAAAATGTCCCTCGGTCAACTCACCCCGGTTAAAGCATGTGATCGCGACGGAATCCGCGATCAGGGGTCGAAACGGTTCCATGAGATCGAGCGCGAGCGCGGGACGCCCTGGCTTCGATACATGAAATCCGCCGATAGATGGCTCCAGTCTTGCGAGGCGTAACGCCGCCACGCACTCGTGAGTCAACATCGAGTACGCAAGCGACAGACAGGAGTTGATGGGGTCGGGCGGAGGTCTGCGTTTCCTGCCATTGGCATCAAACTCCAACGATAGAGGGCCCTTGAACATTCCAGCAAAATGCCCGAAGTAGATGGCCGCCGCCTGACCCTCATGCCCGCGCACCGAATCTACCGAATCCGACTGCGCCGCATTCTGAGCCTCCTTCACCAGATCAGCAGCTACGCCAGGTGGCAACGAGCTGTGATTGCGGAGGAGGAGTGTTCTCTGGTTCATGATCTTGGCCGACACGAGGGCACGTGCAAGTTCGAGGCAGACCTCCATGCGGTCGAGTTTACGAACCTGTGACCTTCGAACCTCGGCGCTGACTGAATCGAGCGGATCGATCATGGCCACTAGCCGTCCCGCCGGCGAAAGAAACGCGATAGGAGTGTTCATGTCGGCAAGGGCACGAATCGCCTGGGTGGTGATTTGCACCGAACCAAGCAGGGAAAGGCTTTCGAGGTTGGCGAGCGGCATGGTTTTGACTACTGCGCCACTTTTGTCCGTGACCTTCAACTCCATGCCACGAACGCCGACCTTCACGCCATCCTGCTGGGCTACTACATGAATACCGTCATCGCGCGGCGGCCAGATCTTTCTCGGTGTACGTTCGTCACTTGAAGATTGTGCCCGCTGGTGATTGACCTCGTCCGGCAAGCATATCGGCTGAAGCGAACACCGCGGACAGCGCGGATCATTGAGCAGCGGGAGAGGCCGTGAGCCTTCGGCGCATTGTTTCGCGCTTTCCAAGGTCCTCAGCGCTTCGACCTTGAGAGCATCATCGACGGGAATCCTGAAACGATGTTTCTCCTCGGCGTAGTAGATGACCGCTTCACTAACCGTATACCCGGCACCCTCAAGAAGAATGGCTTGGAGGCCCACTTGAACACGGTCCGTGGGCCACGCTTCTGTGTGCGAAAGTGGAGCTTCCTCTGCTTCGCCCGGATCGTCGGGAGGCGGATCCAATGAAACGCGCTTGGGACGACCTTTGCGATATTCGACGGGCACTGCGACTTGACCCGAGATCTCCGCCAAGTCCAACGTCGCGGTTAGACCGAGCGACTCACTTGTTAAGGCCAGACTCCGAACTGTTTTCGGCCGATCGGGGTCCGCCTCGCTTTCATCCGCCTTCCCCTGAGCTGCGCTGGGCTTGTCCACGCGTCGATGGACAGCGACCCCCTTTTCCGTGTCGCTGCTCGGAACAAAGACACCCTCGACCTGCATGTAATAGAAGAGCCGCGGGCAATATGCATGTTCGGCCACATTCCGGGCTGGCCAAAGGCTCTCATCCATAGCAGGCTCCCGGCCACGGAGTGGTCATCACTATTGTTTCTCCCGGTCATTGTTTGAGCACGCGGATCTGTGCAGGATATCGACCACTCGCGCCTGCACTTGATTCTGATAGGCGGAATAGACTTCCCACGCCACGCCCTCCGCAGAAATCACCCGTGATGAGACATCTCGCCAGAGGTTAACAACCTCTTTGGACTGTGACTTGGCCTTCCCGGCTTTCTTCCTGGTTACGTCCCCGCTGCCGACCGATGCGTCTTTGAGTGGCATGTCCAGGTTGATCGCGGCACTACCTTTTACCTTATCAGGTGTGGGCTTGAAGCTGGCCGGCTCGCATGGCACGTACCACCACTTTCCCGGCCAGTCCGGGTCAGTAAGCCCCCGCAGGCCGATGTTGGCAGCGGCGTTCAGGTCGGCTTGAAGGCTCTTCACTCCCTGGGAGTCCCGGCTGGCCGAAACAAATATCTCGCCTCCTCTTAGTGGAACACGGATAACCCCGGCCTTCTGCCAATCGGCTACAGCCTTGTCTTTCCACATTGAGTTCAGGTCACAGAGGAGCCGCTCACGCGCGTCGCCCTTGTTCTCGGCCTGCTTCGCCTCCGCTTGCTTAACCTGCTTCCTCCAGAACGGCAACCGCATGAACTCATTGACAGGCACATCCTGACAGCGGATGCCGGGAGCTCCTGTGCGGGAGTCCTGGCGCGACGTGTAGCTCGCCGAGACTTCGCGGAGGTGCAGGCCGTGGAGTTGGCAGGCTTCGGCCAGGTACGTCTTGACCTTCGAGGACGACCACGTCATGAGTTGGCGGTTTTCCCGCCGGGTACGAGTTTCCTCCGGCCGGTAGTGGGTAAGGTCTTCGATGACGATGGCGTGGCAAGGCGCGTCTACACGGACACTTGGCCGTTTGGGGTCCTTGCCTCCCATGGGCCGCCTCATCCGTCCGATACCGAGCGCCGCCTCGGCTATGCGACTGGCAAGTTGCTTGACGCGCTGCTCGCGTAGATGTTCCAGAGCGTCCAAGGCGCTCTGCCCGAACTGCTCTTTGGCTTCAGCCCTTATGCCATCCGGTTGAAGGCGGGTGAAAAATCCCACTTGAACTTTGCGGCGAAACTCGGTCAGCGTGGCAAGCCGGCGAAGGGAGAGTCCGCCGACCTTGCGGATGGTCGGATCACTCGCGGCTTTGCCGCGGGGAAGAATCCAGTCCTTGAACCAGCGAAGCTGTCTTTTGCACCGCTCGTCGTCCGCTTCCCATCGCTTCTTCCAGGCGTCGTGGAGAGCCTCTCGAAGCCTTGCATCCTTGACCAGGGCCTCCGCCACATGATGGAGTTTCTCTCGATTCTCTCTTTGCTTCGTCTTGCGCGCTACACCGGAGACATCCTCACCGATTTCTTCCGGAGCCTTGTATCCGGACAATCCGGTGATATGGTCATCCCACAGTCGCTTTGCCGCGTCGTCCCGCCATCCACGGGAGGATGCCAATCCATACCAGAGGAGCAGAGCATCTTGGATAGACTCGATATGCGTACCGTTCCGCGCATTAGCATCTTCGTTCGCCGAAGCATCTCTCGCCTCGGTGAAGTAGTATCTGCGGTCGCCGGGCAAAGGTTTATAGGCTGCCGTCATGGCAAAGGCGATTCGCGCCCGGTCGCCATGGCGCTTGAGCGCGAGGCGCATGGTCCGGACGGCGGAGGACATCAGTTCGTCAACGGAGCGCGATGGCTTACGGACTTCGCCTTCGTCCATCTCGTCAGAGCCTTGAACCTCGTTTGCCGGTGCCCACCCCAGATTACGTAGCGCATCGAGTCTCGTTTCTTGCTTGCCGGACTGACCCCATCTGACCAGTCGGTCGATAATTGGCACGGTCCTGCCCAGTTCAGCCTCCAGTTGATGAACCGCCCATATCTCCTCGTTTAATGCCGCGCGAGCTCCCTTTTCCTCGCCCTGGAGCCTGATGAGGAACTGGCGGTCCAGGCGCGCCCACGAGGCGGGATGCTGCGTACCGTCCGGCAATGTGTCCGCGCCGATGCGGCGATAGATAGTGGTTCTCTCGACCTCGACGTTTTCGCCCCTCTTCTGCTTCGTCGCCTTTCTCTTGAGATGCAGGTAGAGATCGCTCTCCTTCGGCTCATCATGTCCGGCGGCCTGGCACGCTACCTTGATCTGCTCGGTGTTTACCGCTTCCCACACCGCGCACGCCGCAGCATAACGGTGACCAAGGTCGACAGAAAGCACGCGAAGACCGGGCAAACGGGAGAGGCAGTGCTTGGCCAATCCCTTACGGCCTTCCTGATTATCAGGATGCCAGAACGGGTAAGCCAGCCCACGCCATTCATTCTTGGTGTTAGGCGGCGCGATAACAATATCACCGTTCTTCTGGTCTAGCTTCAGGTTATTTGCCATTCCATAGGTGAGCCACGGGCCCTGCGGTTGAAGCTTGGCAGAGAAAGACACCAACCATTGGATACGATATTGCATCTGTACGGCCTTATCATCCCAGCCGTGTTTGGCCACACGTGCGGCGATGGCTTCCAACTGCTGTCTTGGAGCCTGCAACCGGCCATTCCAGTCTGCTTGTTCAAAGAGCCCCGCGATATTTACCTCATCATTCTTTGTCACATTTGAGGCAGCTCGTCCCAATCTGTCCGCGCGGGTGACCGCGGAAGCACCTGCATTCCTCGCGTTGTTTCCAAGGGCCAAATCACATGCAAGCCTCTTGGACTGCCAGCACAACCGAACTGCTACCATCCCGCTCCCGGTCCAAAGCGTCAGGCAAAGCGCCCGCGGAAAGGGCGTTTGCACGTTCTTCTGGACGTCGAAGCAGATGTCCCAGCGGGACTTCCCAAAATCGCAGAAGATCGGATGCAAAAGCGCATCGGGGTGGCGGTACGCCGGCACCTTGAAGTGCCGTTTCTTGAACTCCGCTTCAGCGCCAAAAACGTAGTCAAGCAGCGGCTGAAGGTCGGGAGGTTTCGCGGCATCGCCATCCTTGTGCCAAACGCACACGGCGTCGTCTTCAGCGAGGGCCTCGAATAGCTGAATGTCGCCGAACTTGTCGATCTCTGGAGCGTCCTGCAACGCCCGAGCGGCGGCGATCCGGTCGGCGCCGGTACTACATGAACTCCTACTCCATGCGGTGACCACTTCCTTCCACCCGTCCACCGCCCGCCGCCGGATACGGTAGGGTTCCAAAGCACCTGACGTTCCCGAACGTTCCGAGCAGAACGAGTCCAGCCACTCCCTAGCAGGAGATGGGACATTGGCCATACGCTTCGCTTCTTCCTCAAACCGGCGACGTTCCGCCTCAGCCCGCTTGATCCACGTGTGGGCCAAGGAAACGCGGCGAGCTGCGTGGTCAAGCATGACTGCAAACTCCGGGTGTCTAGCAGGCCCTCCGTCCTGCAGGTAGGTGAACCCACAAGCCGACTCCACGTCCTTGAGGATGGTGTCGGAGTATGCTCGTTGCCCCTTCGATCCGGTGTTCGTCATGCATTTTCCTTTATCCGCGGTCGCCGTTGCGTTCAGTTTCGTAAAATCTTGTTGAGTAACGGTGGTCTTGGCGGCGATCTGAGTGAGAAGATTGCGCGTCGCGCTCTTGTATCCTGGACCGCTGATCAGACCAAGCACGCCCTGTAGGTTGTCTGATGCAGGAGTGAACTCGCTGAGGGCGGTCGCAAGGCTGGCAATGGCATGCGTGCCCGGCTTGTCCGGTGAGTGTGCGCCAGCCCAACTCGCGATCTCTTGATAGACCTCGGCCATGCGGGAGAAGTCCGCTCCTTTGCCGGTGCCGAACCGGCTGCTGAGCCATTGCCCTGCCTTCTGGACGAGGTCCTTTGCTTTCTCCTCTTGCCCTGTGTCGGAAGACTCATCTTCGGACCCTTTCGCTGGAGCCAGATAGGCTTCACGGCTTCCGAAGAAGCGTTCCAGCATGTCCCACGCCTCCTCGCGCGTGAGTGAGCAACCTATTGAGTTGACCGCACCATCAAATGCCCTGCTCCGATTCACCCAAACGGCATCCTCGCGAATAGCTGCGTGCAAGGACGGGGAGCAGTCGCGCTTCCACTCAGCTAGCTCACTCTGGTCCACACCCCGACGCACTAGGATTTCCTCAAGTGCCCCGGTTACAGCTTTACCTCGGTCGTGTCCGCCGTGCCTGATAATGAAGTCATCCGGAGCTCCGCGTTTTGATTCCACCGACAGCCATGACAGAGCCAAGAGAATGCGTCGTTGGCGGCGTTCTCCGTCGGTCTTGGCGGCCGCAAGTGTGTGATCCAGGCCGCCACGCAAAGTAAGCAGCCAATCACCGAATGCCTTGGCACCTTTGTTGACAGCCTCATGGGTCTGCCAGAGCGCATCCCGCCATGATGTGTCGCCCGGTGTGGTCCCCCGCAACCGGAGTGAGTACGCCCGCTGGGTGACGCGTGGTCTGGTTTGCTGCGCCATACTATCCCCTTCCGTTCAGCAACCGCCTGACCAGACGTGACGGTTCTTGCCCTTATCGCCGGGCTGCATGTGACCCCCTAGAGTCGGTTGGGAATCGACCCAACCCGCCAGTGTTAGCGCTTCTTCAGATGCCAGCCGTACATCCTTAGGGTACGATACTTGGCTTCTCCCGCAGGCCGTGGCGCTGCCCGAGGTGCTGAGGCATAGCTGTGCTGCAGCAGTAAGGCGGTGGTGCTCCGGATTAGGAGCCGATTACTCCCCCACCTCGAAGGTGAGCCCCAGCTGGCGGGCGGCCTCTTTGATCGTCTTGAGCGTGTGATCGGTCTCGCTCAGCACCCGCTCCTCAGGGAGCACCATCTCGAACTGCACGCCGAGCTGCAACTTCTTCAGGTTCATCCGTGCAGCAGGCCCAACGAAGCAGCGAAAGAGCTCACCCCAGCTCTCCACGGGAACCTCGCCGCGGACGACGAACCGACGCACCGTGCCCTCGATTCCCGGCTTACCCGTGGCGGTCGTTGCCGCACCTTCCCCACTGCCCGTGCTGGAGCCTGTTCCACCTGGGCCGCCCGGTCCCCCGACATTGATCCCAACTCCGGCGGTTCCCTCAGCCCCAGGAACCATCGTCGGCTCCGGTGTGAACGGAGGGATGATCCACACACCGTCTTCGTTGGGGTCGAGCGACACCGACTGCCTGCAATGGCGGGTCAGGAGTGTCGACAGGCTTCCACCTCTGCCGATGCCAACCAGTCCGTCCAGGCAAGCCTGGGCGAGCCCGGTGGTCACCGCCTCCTTGGTCGCGACCATGGGCTTGTCCGTGAAGCGCAGGAAGGCCTCGACGGCATCCTTCAAGCGAAGGCCGCCTTCCTTCGGGATGAGGCCCGTGCTCTCCAGCGTCACCGACCCAACACGACGGAGAATCCACTCCTCGTCCTCGACGAGCGTCGTCCACACATAACCAAGGTGTTCTGGGAAGGTTCGCCGCGCGTCCGAGAGCACGCATGGCTCTACTTCTTGCCCGCGCACTCGGAGGGCAACGGTGTAGGCGGGGCCCAGCGCTTCCAGGGCGGCTTTGCGCGCCGCATCCAGTCGTTTTTTGAGCTCCTCGCGCTGCTCCTCATCGAGCTGTTCCCAGTAGTCCGCACGCACGCCTTCCAGCGCTGCCTGCTCCCGATAGGCCTGCCGCAGCTTAGTGAGCCCGCGAGTGGTCCCAACCAGAAACAGGAGCGTGTTCCGATACAGGCGGTCCCTTCCGCCGCACCTGGTGCTGATCGCCTGTACGCGTGCCTGGACCACGTCCTTCGCCCCGCCGTTCTCGTCCCAGGCCAGGGACGGCGGAAGGATCAGTAGCGTGAGAGACTTCTGCTCTGGCAGGTCTTCTGCGGGGTTGACGACCACCCGCCACGTCGCACCAGCCATGGGGCTCTTCTGGGAATCAGCCCGGAGGTCCTCCAGTATCTCCTCGCCGAAGTCCTCCTTGGCGCTCTGCTGACGGTACTGGACGACCAGCTTGTTGAGGGTCGGTTTTGTGCCGTACCAGTAGCGCTTGCCGAGGCTTCCGGACGTCACCGTGTGGAGGTAGAAACAGCGGTTCTCCAGCTCCAGCAGAGCCCCGTCCGTGTAACTCCAGTTTAAACCCTGCCGGGAGCATGCCAGCTTCAGATCTCTAGCGCTGAACCCGCTGCGGCCACCTTGGCCGCCGAATGAGCCGAGGATGATCGCAGACCCCAGCCCCTTGCCGATGGACTCGCTTCGGTAGTCGCCACCACGTTCTTCGTCGAAGATGCCGGCATTGGACCGCTCCCCGATGACGTCGGCAGCAGCAACGGATTGATAGGCGGGTCCCCAGAGTCGTGTGAGCGCAGCCTGCAGCGCATCGACAGACCAGCGGACATGGCACGGCTGAATCAGGTGTTGGGTCTCGGTGCTTCCCTGCCGGCGCTTCCAAAGGTCGCCTACGATGCTCGCCAGCAGGCGCAATACACCCCGCGTCCGTTGGAAATCGGGGTGGCTGCCCCAGCGCGTGTAGAGTGCGTCGATGAGCAGGGGATGGAACGGATAGGCGCGCTCGAGCTGCTCGCGGTACGTGTTTTTGGCGGCCTCGGGGGGTACCTCACCCGAGTGCGCCGCGTACATACTCTGGTACGCCTGGGCAACCTTCTTAGGATAGTCCGGAGCAGTGTCCGGTGCGATGGATTCGAAGAGGCGGGCCCGGACAACCTCGTAGATTTCCACATCCGCCACCGGCTTGACGTCGGCTCCGAGACGCTGGAAGCGCTTCTCCAGTGTCACGAAGGCCTCCTGGCCCTTCTCGCTTTGGGCGACCTCGTGCTTGCTCGCCGGCAGGGTGGCGACCACCACTACGCCCGGCACCTGCTGGACGGACTCGGTCAGCTGCTGGATGAAGGACACGGTCTGGTCTGCCAGGCTCGTGTCACCTACCGGCACTGCCGCCGCGCCAACGCAGTAGTCGGCAAGCTCGTCCAGCAAGATCAGGCAGGGTGCGGCGGCCTGCAGGATCTCGAAGAAGAGCCCTTGAGGCACGCGCTGGCTTTCGTCATTGGCACGGACGCGTTCGTAGAGCTCCTTCCCGCCGAGCTGGTAGGCTAACTCTCCCCACAACGTGCGCAGGTGAACGCCATCTGCGACCCTACGTCCCTGGGTCGCATCGCAGGTCTGGTTGGTGAAGACGGCGACGCCCTTCACCTTCTCCGGGAATCGGCCGCCGATGGCTCTCCGAAGGGCATCTGAGTGAGGCGAGCCCGCCAAGCGGTCGGCATACTTCGCTAGATGCCACAGGGCCACCAGCGTGTGCGTCTTCCCACCGCCGAAGGCTGTCTGGAGGCTGATGATGCGGTCTCCAACCTCGCCGTTGCGTCGGAGCGCGCCCGCAACGCGGTTCAGCACCGTGGTTAGTCCGGTGGTGAGGTAGGTCTTACGGAAAAACTCCTCAGGGTCGAGGTAGATCTCGGGCGCCGTACCCTGGACGACCGCCCAGACGTTTGCCGCAAAGATGGCCTCTGCGAGCCGTCCTTCGCGGATGTCCTCGTGAGGTGTCGCAACTGCATACCAGGGTTTGAGAGTGTCACTCATGTTCGCTCACCGCCTCCCTCGTCGAAGGACAGCTCCTGTTGCTCATCCCTGTACGCGCTACGCTTGCCCTCCGTACGCAAAGTCTGGCGCTCGCCGAGCAAAGCGCTGACCAGCTTCCAGTCCTCCAGATCGCGGGGAAGGACCTCGAACAGGGCCTGCGCCAGCTTCCAGAACGGGCCATCCTCCAAGAGGTCGCGCTCACGGAGATACTCGACTAGATCCTTACGCTTTTCCTTCTTCCAGAGGAGCATGCTGCGATGTAGCGCGTCAATGTGTGGCGGGTTCTGATCCATGCCAAGTCCTCGGCGATTGGCGCGGTCCTCTAGGAGCGCAAGGCGGCATTTCGGACCGTCCACCACAAAGATCCCATGCCCGCGGGCAACCTCCATGGCGTTGTCCTCGTCTCCTCCGATCTGCACGACCAGCCGGGCGTCATCCCAAGCCTGCTCCGCCGCCCCGTAGAGGTTCGCCCAGACGTAGTAGAGGGTTGAGAAGTTGTCTCCGCGGAAATCCCCGGCGATCGCGTCACGGGCGGCCTGCTTGGCAAGCACCAGGAGTTCGGGGATGCCGACAGGGGTGCCATCTGCCTTCTCCACTCGCTCGTATTTCCCAAAGACCCCCACAGCGGGTCCATAGCACGCAACGATGAGGTCTGCGCCGCGAAAGCCGTAGGACCAGAAGCGCTTTACGGAACGGCCCACTACCTCCTCGATCTCACTGCGGACCGCCTTGGAGGATATAGCACCTGCTACAGCGCGCGGACGGCAGGTAACGGTTACCGACGACGACAGAGCCGACATGCTGGCCTTCAAGGCCGTAGTGAGCTCCGTGTCAATCGGCCACGTCGCGTGCACCGTCAACCCAGCCTCGAAGATCGCCGAAACCAGGGCCGTCCACGCCTCTGTGGACTGGTGTGCAAACATGATCGAGACGATGCCATCAGGCCTTAAGATCCGGTGTGCCTCCGCTAGTACCGCCGCCAACTTTGACTTGAAGTGAGCATCCGCCTTCTCTCCGTCGCCGGAATGACGATGCTTGAGTGCAGTCGCCTCATCAGCCTTGGGCGTGAGCGGCGTGATCAGGGCCTCAGGGATGACATCGCCAAGGCCGCGCTTGAGCCAAACGTAGAAGTAATCGGAGAGGTCACCGTAAGCGATGGCGTCAAAATAGGGTGGATCGGTGACGACCAAGTCGCAAGATGCTTCCCTGAAGGGAAGGGCCGCGCCATCACTGCGTGTCACGTAGGCAGGTAGGGAATTCCCTGACTCATGCAGGATCACCCGCTTCATCCAGTCCAGTCCGCCTTCCGCACCCCCTGTTGTCTCTGAAAAAGGGTTCGCCTCGGGATAGTCCCACGTCATAGGGATAGCCTGGCGGCCAAAGGGATGAGCAAAGGTCTCTCGGGTTGTGTCCCAAATTCCTACATTCGAACTTCGCTGGGCAATCCGGTTCAGCCAAAGCCCCAGACAGACTCCAACCGCCTTCCGGTACTCGTCGTCGGCGATCTCTCTCTTCATCCCTCCTAGCGCCTCGTGGAGACAGGAGACAAACGTCTGCATGGCCACGAGCTGGCGGGGGTTGAAGAGGGAACCCCAGGTCTTCATTCCATACAGCCAGGTCTTCACATTCCACTGGTTCTCAGGAATTCTCTCCCCGGGACACTCAACCTCGATCTTCGCTGCGCAGGCAATCCCCGTGAGGTCTGTGTACTCCACCTCCCGGTAGTCCTTTCCACCCTTTCCTTCCACCACGACACATACCATCTGCTCGCTCATGCGGCCCGCGCGTCCAGCGGTCCGTAGGTCGGCGACAGGGGTCACCTGTCCGCAGTACGGGCACAAAACGTTTCCGCGACTCTGCATGGTGCCGTCAGTCATCCTGATGGCGTTGCCTTCCGCGATCCCGAATCGAACCGTCTTCCGCTTGCTGTCCACATCCATCGTCAGCGCGACTTGCTTCCCCTTCTTGTTGCAGACCAGAAGGCTCCGTAACAGGGGAATCTCGCCACGGCAGGTGGGGTTCGAGCACGGCGCAGTGCGGGCCCAGAGGTAGCCCACAACCGGCCTGCCGTCCATGCCGGGAGGATACAGATGCCCAATCCTCTGGCGAGCCCGCTCGAGAATCCAGTTCGCCCACTGTGCGAAGTCGTGGACGAGGACGTTTTGAACCTGGATTTCGCGTTCGGCCTTCTTGCCAAACTCCTCCACGACCACCGTCCTCTTGCCTGGCTTACCGTACCTCTGCGGAAACTCGCAGGTCGCCCTAAGGATGAGATACGCGACCGGGTTGTAGTCGTTGGCAATGGCCTGACAGCCGAGCCTCCCGGCCTCCAGCGGAATCGCCCCGCCGCCGGCAAAGGGATCGAGCACCCTCGGGACGTCGCCCCTGTGGGCGGCCTTCACAAGCTGGCGGGCGATGCGGAGGATCTCCTGGCCTTGGGCGTTCTCAGGATCGGAGGTCTCCCATTTCACGAGGGAGCGGTCGTCCAGGAGCTCTTTCGGCACGGGCGCGTTCTTCCGCTTGCCGGCCTCAAACGTCAGGGACTCCGGCGACCACTTGGCGATGAACATGAGGAGGCGGTTCCGCAGCGTGTCCGGCATGCCATCGTAGGGCCGGTACGGGTCCTCATCACGGTGACTGTGGCGGCCGCGAAGGTAGTATCTCAGTTCCGCCGGCACGTGCGTCTTGAGATGACGCTCCACCGCTGCCCTGAAGTCGGCCGGACAACGCGGGTCGTCGGGATCGGGCACGAGCGACGCGAACACAACCGCTCGTGACGCAGCCAGCGGTCGACGCGCCCACCAGAGGTGAAGCGTGGAGATATGGCCGTGCCGCAGCGATTTGTCCCGCACGCTCTCTGCCGAGATTTCACGGATGGGGAGTGCCACCTCGATCAAACGCGGACACCAACCGATAGTGCTGCTGCTATCCATTCTTCTGAGCAAACTCCATGATCTTGTTGCAGACCTTCCTTAGCGAGTCCGACTCTTTCCCAGCTTCCCAAGCTATTTGCAGGCTCGATGCGATGTGTAGCATGTTCTTGCGGAGGTTCCCTACGTGCCCATACTTCGCGTCAGCCTCAGAGCGATACCTGTCCCAGTCCTCGGCTCCAATCTCCTGCGCAACCACCTGCCCAATATCAGAGGACCACATGACCGCGGAGTCTCCCCAGAATGTATCGGACGGAGACACTTGCAGACTGTCAACGTCACATAGACTTAGGATTGCAGAGTTGTCCTTTCGATGTTTCTGCTTGCTGCCGTTCTTGTCCGGTTTGTCATCGTCTGAATCGAAGACAACGAAAGCCGGGATCTGGAGGCACTTCACAGCCGCCAAGGACAGAAGCACTTCGTTCTTCCCACCAGTCGAGATCAAGTGGCAACCGAGCCTCCTGTACTCGTCCCACAAGCCTAGGAGATGTAAGTATGTTGTTATATAGGCAATGTCTTCAAGACCTTCAACAAATATGACTCGGGAGGCGAAGAACATCTCGCTAAGTCCCGGCTGGAGCGCCTGATGGATCTTGGCCAGTTGGCCGCTGGCCCTTATAGGCTGCTCTCCTCGAACCTTCGCGATTCTCTTCGATACTTCGTCATGTGTCGCCCTCGTGATCGAAGACGCCCCGTTAGACTTGCGAACCATTCGTACACTCTCAAAGCCTTCACCGGACACGAAGTAGGGGCTATGGGTCGCAATAAGAATCTGAGAGTTCTGTTCGCTCAGTCTCAGCAGCACGTTGTATAGGTGCCTTGCCTGAGGGGGGTGCTGGTAAAGCTCAGGTTCCTCACACGCGAGAATCAGCCGCGGACCCGCCTCGATGTTACTACCGGAGAGTTCTTGCAGAAGCGCCAGGAGAAAGGACCGTTGAAGTCCGTGTCCGAAACGGGTGAGTTCCCCCTCAAAGCCTGCCTCACCGAGAATGGCTTGAGCGAATGGTTCGTCCACACGTACTGCCTTCTCAGGATCCTGTTGCCATTCCAGCCGGAGAGTCGCGTCCTGGTGTGCCCACAGCACAAAGCGATCTCTTAGAGCTTGAGATACTTCTGCCAGCTCCTCCTGACTATCGACCAGAAGCTTTTCGTACTTTTCTCGTGTTTCTCCACGGATAGCGTCAATCGACTCCTTGAAGTTGACCTTGGATCGAACGGTGCGTGCCAAGAGCTTTCCGAGGGCCGTGGTTTTGGCTTCAGCCTGTTCGCTCGATGCGTCTTTGACTGCTGGGAGATAGACCCATTGGATGTACTTCTCGAGGTGGTTTGTTCCTTTGGCTACTCCATAGAACTGGTCGCTGCTCGGAAGCTCCTCACACTCCTCCTGGTGACTCTCCTCATATGACCGAAGCGCCGTGATCATGGCTTCCCTTGTTCCTGTAACAGGCAGTTGTGAGTATCTCTTTTGTATGTCCGCATATATCTCCTTGAGTTCCGAGACCTTCGTGCCTGTCTTCTTCTCAGCCTCAAAGAAGCGCGCAAACTCCCTGATCACCATCCTGCGTCCATACTGCTTGACCGCAGCCTTGCGGGTATCAGCGTCAAAACCCGCTTCAGCTGAGACTACCAGTTGGTCGTGGCGCACATAGTGCTTTAGTTCCTCTTTGGCTTGCGGCGAGAGGTCACAAAACGTAACTGTTATCTCTACAGGCTCTCCTGTGTTCTTGTTGTGAAAATCCTCCTCTTCTAGTTCGTGGGTGTCGAGGCCAGGGGTGTCTGTTCCGAAGAAAACGTTAAGAGCATGAAGCACGTTAGACTTCCCTGAACCATTAGCTCCCACAAAGCATGTGTAGTCGCCAAGCTCAACGAGCTGCCCTCTCACGGAGCGGAAGTTACGAATGCGTACCGACTTGATCTTCATAGGGGTTGGCCTCCTTCCGATACTTCCTCGCACTTCTGTGCCCAATCGTCTTCTGTGACGATGTACTGGATCTGCCGATAGAGCATCTCTGGGCTGAGATTGGCGATGGGGTCCTGGATGATGCGTAGCCTGGGACGCTCGCCTTTGCAGAAGGTAACGACGTACAACCAGGCCCGCTCGCCGAGCTGGCGAAGCTTGTCCACCTCGGGACCGGTCAGGACGATGGCGCCCGACTGGGCGCGGCCCTTGACCTCGATGAACCGCTTCTCTCCACTAGGCCCTTCCGACCGGACGTCATAGTGATCTCCGTCCCGGCTGACATCTACAGGTGTCCACCCGCGTCCGCGCTCGTAGCGCATGGCCACGTCCATGGCAATGGCCTCGACCTCGTCGTCGCGTCGCATCGGGAAGCCCCTGGACGGTGCCTCTGCGTCGCTCTCCACCATAGCCACTGGGACAGGGGCGACCACGGCCTCCGTCAGGAGATCAGGGAGGTTGGCGGTCAGCTTCAGCATGAGCTCCAGCTCTTGCAGCCGTTCGGCCCGTCGGACCTTCAGATCCTTGACTCGTTGCCGGAGCCGCTCACGCTCCTCCGCATTGTCGTCTCCGTAGAGCTCCGCCTGCTGCAGGTCGTTCAACTCCCCCTGCAGCTGAAGGATGAGACCAGTGAAGGCAGTGTTGAGATACTCCTGGCGGAGACTGCACTCCTCCTCACGGAGGGTCTTGACCTGGTCGAGCTGCCGCTCGGTGATCTGTTCATGGGCCCAGGCCTGGATCTCCTCCGCAGACCTCGCTGCCACGTCGGGAACCGGTAGGGGGGCATCTGGAGCTACGCAGTTGAGCATGTATGAAGGCGAGGTCGTGCGAAGGCCCATGTGGTCTTGTACGATCACGGCCAGGCGCTCATGGGCAGGGAGCTTGCGACGATCCTGCCGGTATTGCCGACGTCCGTCCTCGATGGTCGAGCGGACTAGCCAAAGCCGCTGGGGTGTGGCAATGTTAGGGTCCACGAGGGTCGCCCCTTTGGCGAAGGCCTGTCGCGCCTCCCGGATCGCCCACTCGATCAAGGTGTCGAAGAGCGGGTGTCCGGGGCCTATCAGCTTCGTACGCTCGGGGGTACGCACCTTGCTGGCAACGCTGACGAGCTGCTTGTCGAAGACGAAGGGCGTGTCGAAGTCATCTGACAGAGGCTGCCGCCGCTCCTGGGCGAGTTCCAGCAAGGCGGTCGGCGTGGAACCGATGTGCCATACCGGAAAGTGGTCGTCCTGGCGGATTGTGCCCCCGCAAGCCGTCCACGCGCGCTCGAAGAACCGCTCGACGAACAGTGGCTGAAGCCGGCGCTCGTCTGACGCATCTCGCAGCTCACGCGCGGATCTAAGACTCAGGCGTGAGGCGAGGGAGGTCTTCTTCTGGAGGGCTATGAGCCTAGCGGCCCTCTCGTTGGATGCCGCCGAGAGGGCGGCGTCGGTCTCTCTGGCACTCGCAGATTCGTCTGCGTCGTCAATCGCACTCTCGATCAGCCGGAGCAGTGGCACATCCTCCAGCCACTCGTCAATCACATCGTACACCCGGTCGGTCCCCATCTGCTCACGCATCACGTCCATCTTGGAGAGGACCTTCTGGAGGACCGAGCCCTCCCGGGTGTTCTGGGCAACCAGATTGTAGACCCAGACATCGTCGGTCTGACCGTACCGGTGGATGCGCCCCATGCGCTGTTCGAGCCTGTTCGGGTTCCACGGGATGTCCCAGTTGATCAGGTGTCGGCAGAACTGAAGGTTGATACCTTCGCCCGCGGCATCGGTAGCAACCATGATCTTGGCATGTGCCCTGAACTGTCGTTGGGCCTCTTTACGGGAGTCCACGTCCATGCCGCCATGAATCGTGGCGACCGTGTACCCCTTCTCCTCGAGCCGCTTGGCGAGGCTGTCCATCGTGTCGCGATGCTCGGTGAAGATCAGGAGCTTCTCGTCCTCCGCGCGGATCACGTCAGAGGAGTCGAGCACGGCAAGGAGTTGGGCGAACTTCGCTTCCTCATGGTGCTTAAGACTGTCAGCCAGATGGAACAGCCGTTCGACCTCATCCCGTTCTTCCTGAACCTTATCCGGGTTACTCGTCAGGACTTGACGGGAGATCCGCCGGTCGACCCGCTCGCGTTCCTCCTCGCTGAGCTCGTAGTATTCCGTGATGCTGCGCGGTTCGTTGGGGTCTGGAGTTCCCCTGAGCAGTTTCCTTTTGTCCGCCTCGGAGCGGCTCGGGTCCCTCAGGATGGCAAGGACCTCGTTGAGGACCTGTAGGCGGTTCTCCAACGTCCGCGTAATCGCGTAGAGGCTGCTGGCCAGACGGCGCTGCATGACCATGAGGGTCAGCTCGACGTTCCGGTTCTTCTGCGCCTGGGCTTGCTTGCGCTGCGAGCGGACGTAGCTTGTCACCTGGTCATACAGGGTCTTCTCCTCCGGGGTGAGATCGTAGCCGGTGGTCTTCGTGTGACGATCCTTGAAGAGGGCGTGGTTGTCCCAGTCTACCATCTCCTCCTTCAGGCGACGAAGGAAGAAGCGGTTGCGCGCCCTACTAATCGGGCGTTCATCCTCAAAGTCCTCTGCCTCGGAGGTTCCGTAGGGCACTGCTTGCTCGCGGACTCGATCGGTGACATGTTCGTCCTTTTGGAACAGGTCCGGGTCGAGAAGGAGGAGCAGCCGGCGGAACGTGTCCTTTCTTCCCCGGTGCGGCGTCGCGGTGAGGAAGAGCAGATGATCGCTCTTGCCGGCGAGCGCCTTCACCGCCTTGTACCGTTCGCTCTCTTCCAACTTGGTCCCGTACTCATAGGCCGACAGCTTATGGGCCTCGTCGACGACCACGAGGTCCCACTGGGTTTCAGAGGCGGCCTTGAGGCACCCCTCATTCCGTCCGAGAAAATCGATGGACGTGACGAAGATGCCCTCTTCATAACGGGCGAATTGGCCCGGCTCGGCATCAAAGGACGCGCGGTTCACTAGCCGCGCGTAGAGCCCAAACCGCTCCTGCAACTCCTCTTCCTTCCACTGCTTCGTCAGGCCCCCCGGTGTGATGATCAGTACCTTCTGGAGCACTCCCCGGAAGAGCAGTTCTTTGATTAGTAGCCCGGTCATGATCGTCTTGCCGGCACCGGTGTCATCGGCGAGCAGGAACCGGATCCTCGGCAAGGGGAGGAGGTATCGATAGACTGCTTCAACCTGGTGAGGGAGGGGGTCGACGATGCTGGAGTTAACGGCGAAGAGGGGGTCGAACTGGTAGGCGATACGGATGCGTTCAGCCTCGGCGCCAAGGAGGAAAAGCCGGGCATCGCCGTCAAACGTGCGTTGCTGGCCGCGAACTCTGACGAGAGCGGCCAGTTCCTCCGCGGTGAGGGGACGCTTCAACAGGCGGCGGGACTGGAGCCCGACGCCTTCGACCAGCGTCTTGCCGCCGAAGGGAACAATGCGCTGGATCTCGACGAGCTCAGAGGGCTCCAAGCCCGAGACCACATCGCCGGGAGCGAGGTTGTTGCCGTCCTGTGTCATCTGGGGTTCCCGCCCACTCCTGTTAACGACTTCTTTCGAGGAAATTCGCGTCTTGCCCCCACAGTTCCTTTTCCAGTGCTTCACGAGAAATGGAAGCAGCACCCGTGCAGGTTCCCAGTGGTCAGGCAAAAACCGCCGTTGCCGGCGGTTCCGTAGATGCTCCTCAAGTGGGACTCAAACTACAATCCCTCGGGGGCCACTTCAACTGGGTGCCGACGGCAGTACCGCCGTGCGCGATGCACCGGCGGCTTCCGTTAAAGGGGTAGCTCTCCTTGCGTACGTCACGCCCCCGATGCCCCTGGGCAAGTACCTCGATCCACTGGGTTTCTTATATTGACTGCGGAAAGCTAGATCACGGAAGTTGACCGGATAGAGACGGACAAAATCGCCGTTCTCCGTTACTCCCGCTGTGCAGACTAGCTCGTCGTACTTGGCCGAAGGGATAGGGTAAGTCTTCACGGTAATCAGAACCCTGAGGCGCTCTTGCCCAGGTGTGCCCGTCATATGTGGACCACCTCCAGCTCGGTACCGCTCTTTATGGCCTCCGCCAATCTGCTTCGGTGGCACAAACGGACATCTTTCTCCACGCAGACAAGCACGGTCGGTGTCCGCCGCATGAGCTGGGAGAGAGCCTCGACCTCCGTCACCCGTCTCGGGAGTAAGGTCTGCTCGTATTGGCTGAGGAGCTGCTGGTACGATGCAAAGCCATTGAGCTCGCTCCGAGCGGAACTGGGTATTCCCAGGCTAGGCGTGGGCTGGTATTCAAGACCGAGCCTCTGGCAGAACTCAGCGAGCCGTGGGCCAGAAAACCCGTACTTGCGGGACCATGGGTTTGCCCGCACATCAGCTATCACGTGAATGCCTCGTTCAAGGATGCCGCCAAAGAAGCTCTCCACTGAACACCCTTCGTATCCAGTCGTATAGACGGCTGGGCGGGCCCGATTGCCGTGCCGGGTAGCTGCAGCGTTCCGTCCCAACAGCTTGCTGTTGATGGTGAACCACGGATACCTTTCATCGACGTATTGGACGAGGTCATCAATACTCATGGCCCCGTAACGACTTACAATGTCTGCAATGGCGGCACGCGTACCTGCCGGGAGCTCCTGAGCGAGCTTCTTGGCCGACTCCAGCACGCAGGTGCAGAGCGCGATCGACTCGTCTTCCCCCGTCACATACCCGTTCCGTCGGAGGCCATTCAAGTCCGCAAAAAAGTGTAAACGAAAAAGGTCCATAGTCGTACGGTACGAAGTCGTAGAAGCACGGGTTCTCCCTTAAGGATGTCTCGCAACGGAGGAGGAAGACGAGCTTCACAAAGGCGGTCGGCGAAAGCGACCTGCCGACCTGGATGAGGAGGCCTAGGATTGCCTTCTGCCTCATCAGCATATGGTTCCCCTCCCTCGCGTTCGAGAGATCCCGATGCGTACATGATCCAATGCGAGTATATGAAAAGAGACGAAGTCGGTCAAGAACCACCCATTAATGGAAAGACACTCCAGATGACGTACCCCAAACACAAAAACCGCCGTCACCGGCGGTTTGTGCTTGGCTCCTCGAGCAGGACTCGAACCTGCAACCCCTCGGTTAACAGCCGAGTGCTCCACCATTGAGCTATCGAGGAATGCAACGTTATTATACACAACTGCCAGAACAGGGTCAAGAGCAGCGCTGGCTTGAGCTGCGGCGTTGCGCTAGCAATGCCAGGCTTTGCGGCGTTCAGCGCTGACGGCCCGGGCCGCCTGAGGCTGGCTGTCCGCTCACCGGGCGCCCGCGTGTGCGTCGCTGGGACACTGGCCTGGTCCACCTGCTCCTGGCCACGCGCCGGTCGGGCACGGGCAGGGAGAGGGCCCTGAACCCCTCGGCGTAGGTGATCTGCACCGGGCGGCCGCGCAGGCGGGCAGCCGCACGGATGAGCCAGCTGTAGAAGATGGGGGCCATCTTCAGCTGACTGCGGTGCATCAGCACCGCCCGCACCTTGTCCTCCATCACCGGGGTGATGTCCACCACCACGTTGGTGTCCCGGGTGGCGTAGAAGTAGACGCGGGCTCTGCGGCCCAGCTCGCTGCGGGCGATGTTCAGCACGGCCCGTCCCGCGGTGAGGTGGTCGGGGTGGGCCAGGAAGCGCCCGGGGAAGCTGGGGTCGAAAGAGAAGACCACGTCCGGGTCGACGGCCTGCCACACCTCGGCCAGCTCATCCTGGACCTCCTCGATCACGGACAGGCTCAGGTCCCGGAAGCCCAGCCGGTGGACCTGCTTGTAGCCCACCACGTTGGCGGCGTTGCCTTCTTCCATGTCGCGGATCTCGCCCAGGTTAGAGCGCCAGTTGGTCTGGTTGGCGCCGTCAGACAGGACGGCCACGTAGATCTCGCTGCCGGCCAGGGCCATCAAGCGCAGGGTCCCGGCGCAAATGGCTTCCAGATCGTCGGGGTGGGCCGTCACCGCCAGGACGCGCTTGGCGCCCCTGGTCAGCTGCAACCCTTGGAGCACGGCCTGCTCGGCGTTGGCGGGGCGGACGGCCCGCGCCAGCTGCCGCCACATGCTCCAGGCGAAGGCGGCGGGGGCGGCCAGCAGCAGCCAGCGCAGTTCGAACCGGGGGCGTCTCAGCATAGGGCTTCCTGTCCTTTCGCTGTGGTCTGATGGGTAGCATCCCCAGCCAGGCCTCAGGGCATGAGCAGGTAGGCGGGCAGAAGTAAAGGCGCCCGTTTGGGGCGCCTCGTTCGTTTGGCGTTGTGCTCTATAACTAGTCCAGGTAATCCTTGAGCTTCTTCGACCGGCTGGGGTGGCGCAGCTTGCGCAGGGCCTTGGCCTCGATCTGGCGGATGCGCTCCCTCGTGACGCCGAAGACATGGCCCACTTCCTCCAGGGTGCGGGCCCGCCCGTCGTCCAAACCGAAACGCAGCCTGAGCACCTTCTCCTCCCGGGAGGTGAGGGTTTCGAGCACTTCTTCCAGCTGCTCCTTGAGGAGCATGAAGGAGGCTGCCTCGGCCGGGGCCGGCGCGTCTTCGTCCTCGATGAAGTCCCCCAGGTGGCTGTCCTCTTCCTCGCCGATGGGGGTCTCCAGGGACACGGGCTCCTGGGCTATCTTCAAGATCTCGCGCACCCGCTCCACTTGGATCTCCATGGCGTGGGCGATCTCTTCGGGCAGGGGCTCCCGGCCCAGTTCCTGCAGGAGCTGGCGCGAGATGCGGATGAGCTTGTTGATGGTTTCCACCATGTGCACCGGGATGCGGATGGTGCGGGCCTGGTCCGCGATGGCGCGGGTGATGGCCTGCCTGATCCACCAGGTGGCGTAGGTGGAGAACTTGTAGCCCTTGCGATAGTCGAATTTCTCCACGGCCTTGATCAGGCCCAGATTGCCTTCCTGGATGAGGTCGAGGAACAGCATGCCCCTGCCCACGTAGCGCTTGGCGATGGACACCACCAGCCTGAGGTTGGCCTCGGCCAGCCTGCGCTTGGCGTCCTCGTCGCCCGCCTCGATGCGCTTGGCGAATTCCACTTCCTCCTCGGCGTTGAGCAGGGATACCCGCCCGATCTCCTTGAGGTACATGCGGACTGGGTCGTCGATGGCGACGCCGTCGGGCACACTGAGATCTACCTCGGGCTCCTCCTCGGGGGGAGGGGTGGGCGCCGGGGTTTCGAGCTCAACTTCGGCTACCTCGCTGACCACATCGATGCCCATGTCGGCGAGGTTCTCATAGATGTCGTCGATCTCGTCGGCGGTAAGCTCCTCGCCGGAGAGGGCTTCCATGACTTCGTTGTACGTAAGCAGGCCGCGCTTCTTGCCGCGTTGGATGAGGTTCTTCAGCCCCTCCGTTTTGGGCTCCTTACCGTCAATCCCTTCCATCGGAAACGGTGTCCCCTTTCTCGCCGGCCCCAACCTTACTCTGGCGCACAAGCTGGTTTAATTCCTGGAGCAGGGCCGGGTCGAGCCTCCCGCTGGCTTCCTGTGACCTGATCGTCTCCTCCAGTTGCCTGGCCCTCGTCCTTAGGGCATCCTTGCGGATGGCCTCGATACAGTCCGCCACCACGCGCCCTACGTCAGCATCGCTGACTACCGCCGGGGCCATGAACACACTGGCTGCCACAGCGGCGCTGTCCTCACTAATACGGTTGAGCAGGTCAGCAGGTTCCGCCACGGCTGTCTCCAGCAGGGCCGCCGCCACCTCGGCGTGGGCCGGGATGGAGAAGTCCTTGGGCGCCAGCGTCCCCTCTACCATCCTACGGGCCGATGGGTGGGCTAGCATCAGCCGCAGCAGTTCCTCTTCGGCGCGCTGGCGGAGCTCCTTGACTGGTTTCCTGCCTGGCTGAGCCTTTCTGTCTACTGTATTATTTCGCGTTTCCCTGGGACTATCCAGCTGTTGCCTGTCCCTGGCGCGCCCCAGCCGCTTGACTTCGCCGTACAGGGAGGCCGGTTCGACGCCCAGGCGGCGCGCGAAGCTGTCCACATAAGCGTTGAGCTCCAGCGCGTTGTCCAAGGCGGCGAGCACCGGGGCGATGTCCTGGGCGGCCCGCACCTTCCCGTCCACAGTGCTGGTATCATGCGCCGCGACCGCCAGTTTGAAGCGGTACTCTGGCAGGGGCAGGGCCTGGTCGATGGCCTTGGCCAGGGCGTCGCGGCCCGCGGTCTTCAGCGCCTCATCGGGGTCCTTGCCCGCGGGCAGTTGGGCCACGCGCACCTTCAGCCCCTCGGCGCTCAACGTCTCGAGGCCCCGCAGGGTGGCGGCCTGCCCGGCGGCATCAGCGTCGAAGGCGATGATGACTTCCTTGGTGTGGCGGCCGATCAGCGCGGCTTGGTGCTGCGTGAGGGCCGTCCCTAGCGGCGCCACGGTCCCGGTGAAGCCCGCCCGGTGCATGGCGATGACGTCCATGTACCCTTCGACGACGATGAGCCTGTCCTGTTCCCGGGCGGCGCCCCTGGCCAAATGGAGAGCGTACAGCCCCCGGCCTTTGCTGAACACGTCACTCTCGGGGGAGTTGAGGTACTTGGGCCCGTCCGCGCCTGCCAGCACCCGGGCGCCGAACCCCGTCACCCGCCCGCCAGCGTCGCAGATGCTGAACATCAGACGGTCGCGGAAGCGGTCGTAGGGGCTCTGCTCGCCCTGGCTGGCCAGACCCGCGTAGACGGCCAGGTCGGCGCGGAAGCCTTTGCCCTTCAGGTGCGTGAGCAGATTGTCCCAGCCCGGGGGCGCATAGCCCAAACGGAACTTGCCCGCCACCTCGGCGGTCACGCCGCGGCCTTCCAGGTAGGCCCTCACGTTGGCCCCCTGCGGGGAGGCGAGGCAGGCCGCGTAGAACTTGGCCGCTTCCTCCAGGGCGTCCAAGGCCGCCAGGCGGCGCTTCTGGGCGGGGGTCAGCTCCTCGGAGGGCATCGCCAGCCCGTAGCGATCGGCCAGGCGGCGGAGGGCTTCGGCGAAGCTCAGGCCCTCCTTGCGCATGAGGAACGTGAACACGTTCCCGCCCGCGCCGCACCCGAAACAATAATACATCCCCCGTTCAGCGGAAACGGAGAATGATGGGGTGTCCTCCGTGTGGAAGGGACAAAGCCCCACGTGGTTCTTGCCGGTCCTGCGCAGGGAGACATGCTCGCCGATGATTTCCAGGATGTCAGCGCGTTGGCGCACTTCGTCGGCGAAGCGGTCGTCGAATCTCCGACCCTGCATCCGGCTTCACTCCAGTGCACCCTGGTAGGCGCTTGTCTTCGCCAGGGAATCCCGTTTTCCTCCCTGAGGCAACACAGGTCAGCGCAGCCGCAGGCGCAAGCGCCATTCTGCCGTGGAACCGCTTACAGCCTCGGCCAAGCAATCGAGCTTGACGGCGACTCGCTGGACGCTTTCATAGGCCGCGGCTTCATCGCCGATGACGATCAGGCTGCCGACGCCGGCCTGCCGCAGGCGGCGCACTTCGTCGATGGCTCTCAGCATTGGCGCCGGGCAGTCTAAGCCCCGCACGTCGAGGACGTGCTCCTCCATCAAGCGGGCCGCTCGCGCATGCTCAACCCGCCCAGGCAGAGCAGGGCCAGGCTGACGGCAACCAGGGGCAGGGCCAAGGGGGCCGGGCCCGCGGTTGTGCTGGCCAGGCGGAAGTTGTGGGCCAGGGCGGCCCCTACCCCCATCCCCAGGACGGTGGCGACCCCGTCCTGGTTCCCCTCGGCGGCGAGCACCAGCTGCCGCAAGGGGCAGCCCCCGGCCAGGGTGGCGGCCAGCCCTACCAGGGCGAGGCCGAGGAAGTTGCCGGGGATGTGGCTGTGGGCGATGGGGCCTGCCGCGGCCAGCCTGAACTGGCCGAACGCGAGGTTGAGGCCGGCGGCGCCTACGAGGATCCCGCCCAGGCCGGCCGTCAGGTGGAAGTCCTTGCTGAAGAGGGGGTTGCGGACAGCCCCGATCAGGCACAGGCGGGTACGCTGGGCGGCTATGCCCACCATGAGGCCTGCCGCCAGGGACAGGGGCCAGGCTGCGCGCAGGGACCCGGGCCCGGTGGAGCTGGCGAAGATGGGGCCGCCCGCGGCGAGATCCGCCACGGGCCGGACGGCGCCCAGCGCCACCAGGGCCAGGGCGCCGACGATGAACAGAAAGGCCGGGAATCGGGCGGCGGGCTGGGCCTTCCCTGTGGAGTAGCCTCCCCTCACCAACAGGCCCCCGGCATAGCCGCCAGCTAGCAGCCCGGCCAGGCCGGCGAGGGCGGACAGGTCGCCGCCGGCCAGCCTCAAGGCGGCCCTCAAGGGGCAACCCAGGAAGACGAGGGCCCCGAACACCATCAGGACGCCGAGGGCGAACTTGAAGGCGGCGGAGCTCGTGCCTCTGGGCCTGAACTCCCCGGCCCAGAGGGCGGCTAGCCAGGCGCCGATGATGATGCCGGGCAGCTCCGGGCGCAGGTACTGCACGGCGGCTGCCCGGTGCAGGCCCAGGGCGCCGCTGCTGTCCCGGATGAAGCAGGCGATGCAGAGTCCTAGGTTGGCGGGGTTACCCCACCGCTGCAGGAGGGCTGCCAGGGCCCCGATGGCGAAGCCGGCGGCGGCGATGGCGCGGTGGCGTCCTAGCGTTGACATGGCGTTAGCAGTCGCTCCTTCACTGACTGCCCACGGGGATGGGCAGGAAATGCTTGAGGTACTGGTCCACGGCGTAGCGGTCGGTCATGCCGGCCACGTAATCCGCCACGCGGCGCTTGACGTCGCCGGGGCCCGGGGGGAGTCCCTCCTGGCGCGCCAGGAAGTGGCTGCACAGGTTCACCAGCAGGTGCTTGGCCTTGGCGTTCTCGACCAGCACCTGGGGGTGGCGGTAAACCCGCTCGAACAGGAAGTCGCGCAGGCGGGCGGTAGCGCTGCCCACCTCAGGGCCCATGCGGATTTCGCTGCCCTCGCCGGAATGGGCGATGAGATCGGACACCATCACGCTGAGCCGCTCACCGTGGGTCCCGCCGAGGGTGGCGGCAAGCTCCCGGGGCAAGTCGGCCGGGGTGAGGATGCCGGCCCTGATGGCATCGTCGATGTCGTGGTTGATGTAAGCGATCTTGTCGGCGAAGCGCACCACCTGGCCCTCCAGGCTGGCGGCCCGCGGTTCGTCCAAGCGCCCGCCGGTGAAGCCGTCCGAATGGTTGGCGATGCCGTCCCGCACCTCCCAAGTGAGGTTGATGCCGGGCAAGCCGTGGTGGTCAGCGAGTAGGTCGATCACGCGCAAGCTCTGCTCGGCGTGGCGGAAGCCACCTTCACCAGCCAGGAACTCGTTGAGCACGTCCTCCCCCGAGTGCCCGAAGGGCGTATGCCCAAGATCGTGGCCGAGGGCGATGGCCTCGACGAGGTCCTCGTTGAGCAACAGCGCCCGGGCGATGGTGCGGGCGATCTGCGCCACCTCCAGGGTATGGGTGAGGCGCGTGCGGTAGTGGTCCCCCTTGGGCTGGACGAAGACCTGGGTCTTGTACTTCAGCCGGCGGAAGGGCTTGCTGTGGATGATGCGGTCGCGGTCGCGCTGGTAGTCGGTGCGGACGCTGCAGGGCTGCTCCGGCCTGGCCCGCCCGGCGGTGGCGTCGCTGAACGAGGCCCGGGAAGACAGCGTACGCCGTTCGAGGGCTTCGGATTGTGCCCTGATGGTCAAAGGAATGCACCCCCGTGGGCGGAATCATTCCAGGGGGAGTGGGCTTTACCTGCCGCCCGCGTTGCGGTTTCGGGTCGAACTACTGAGGAGGAGTCACCAGAATGCAGCTGTTGTCCTTCGTACCCCTAGCTGGCGGGCACCTGGAGGACGTCGCCCGGGCATGGCCCGGAGAGGGCATCCGCCAGGCCGAGGATGAGGCGGGGGTTGACCCCGCCGGGGTCAACGTCGTCCTCACCTTCCGCCGGAGGTTCTCCCCGGAGTTCCTGGCGAAGGCCGTCAACCTGGAGTGGGTGCACTGCACGGCAGCTGGAGTCGAGCTGCTGCTCACGCCGGAGTTCAAGGCCCACCGCTGCCTGCTCACCAATGCCCGGGGTGTCTACAACCTACCCATGGTCGAGCACGTGCTCCTCCTGATCCTGGCCTTCGCCCGGCGCCTGCCGGAACTGATGGCCGCTCAGCGGGAGGCCCGCTGGCTGCCCCAGGTGCGGAGCGAGGAGATCAGGGGCAAGACGGTGCTGGTGGCTGGCTTGGGCGGGGTGGGGCTGGCGGTGGCCCGCAAGTGCCGGTCCTTGGGGATGCGGGTCATCGGCACCCGGCGCAGCGGCCAGCCCGTGCCCGGGATGGGCACCGTGCTGACCCCGGAGGGGCTGGGGCAGCTGCTGCCCGAGGCCGACTACGTCCTGGTGGCGGCCCCTGCCACCGCCGAGACCCGGCGGCTGATCGGCGAGGCGGAGCTTCAGCTGATGAAGCCGTCGGCGGTGCTGATCAACGTGGCCCGGGGCAGCCTGGTCGACCAGGCGGCCCTGACCGCGGCCCTGCAGGGGGGCCGCCTGCGCGGCGCGGGGCTCGATGTGTTCGAGGCCGAACCCCTGCCCCGCGACAGCCCCCTCTGGGCGATGCCCAACGTGATCATCTCGCCGCACTGCTCCGCCAGCTCGCCGGAGAACAAGCGGCGCAACATCGAGCTGTTTGTGAAGAACCTCAAACGCTGGCGGAAAGGGGAACCCCTGCTCAACCCAGTGGACAAGAGCAGGGGCTATTGAACCTCGTGTGTCCGTCTCCTTAACCGTGCTTGAGTTTGGCCTGGGCAGCTGCCAACCGCGCCACCGGCACCCGGTAGGGGGAGCAGCTCACATAGTCCAGCCCGATCCGGTGGCAGAAGTCGATCGAGGCGGGGTCGCCGCCGTGCTCGCCGCAGATGCCCACCTTCAGGCCAGGGCGGGCCTTGCGCCCCAGCTCCACCCCCATCAGCATCAGCCTGCCCACGCCCCGTTCGTCCAACGTGGCGAAGGGGTTGGCGCTGAGCAGCTTCAGGTCGAGGTAGCGGTGCATGAACTTGGCCTCGGCGTCGTCCCGGGAGAAGCCGAAGGTGGTCTGGGTGAGGTCGTTGGTGCCGTAGGAGAAGAACTCCGCCAGCTCGGCGATCTCATCGGCCACCAGGGCGGCCCTGGGCAGCTCGATCATGGTGCCGACGGGCACGTGCCGCTCGACGCCGGCCTTGTCGAACACGTCCCGCATCACCGTGAGGATGGCATCCCGGGTCTGCTCCAGTTCAGTCCGCATGCCCACCAAGGGTATCATCACTTCGGGCTGCGGGTCGCGACCGCGCTTGAGTAGGTTGACCGTGGCCGCGAAGACGGCCCGGGCCTGCATGGCGTAGATCTCGGGGTACACCAGGCCCAGGCGGCAGCCCCGCAGCCCCAGCATGGGGTTGAACTCGGCCAGGGCCCGTACGCGCTTGAGCAGGGCCTCCCGCTGGGCCACTTCCGCCGCGGGCCTCCCGCGGTGTCTCAGCTCCTGGATCTCCAGGGATAGCTCTTCGGCATTAGGCAGGAATTCGTGCAAGGGGGGGTCCAGCAGCCGGATGGTGACGGGCAGCCCGTCCATGGCCTCGAGGATGCCCTCGAAGTCCCCGCGCTGCATCGGCAAGAGCCGGGCCAGGGCTTTCCCCCTGCCTGCGGCGTCCTCCGCCAGGATCATCTCCTGCACCACCGGCAGCCGGTCAGGGGCCATAAACATGTGCTCCGTGCGGCACAGGCCGATGCCTTCGGCCCCAAACTGGCGCGCCTTCAGGGCGTCGGCGGGGGTGTCGGCGTTGGCCCTTACCCCCAGGCCCCGGGCCGCGTCGGCCCAGCCCAAGAGCACGCGGTAGTCCTCGCTGAGTTCGGGCTCCACCAGGGGCACTGCGCCGAGAATGACCCGGCCCGTGGCCCCGTCGATGGAGATGAGGTCGCCCTCGCGCACCACCACCTCACCGCAGGCGCAGCTCCCCGCGCCGGCGTCGATGACCAGGGCGTCGCACCCCACCACGCAGGGCTTGCCCATGTGCCTGGCGACGATGGCCGCGTGGCAGGTCATCCCGCCGCGGCTGGTGAGGACACCTTGGGCCGCCACGATGCCGTGGATGTCATCGGGGGTGGTCTCCGGCCGCACCAGGATCACCTTGTACCCGGCCGCGGCCCGGGCCTCGGCCGCGTCGGCCTCGAACACGGCCAGTCCGCTGGCAGCCCCCGGTGAGGCCGGCAAGCCCCTGGCCACCACGTTGACCTTGGCCTGAGGGTCGATGCCCCGGTGGAGCACCGTCTCCAGCTGGGCGGGGTCCACCCGTCTGAGGGCCTGTTCTGGCTCGATCCGCCGCTCGCTGACAAAGTCCACCGCCAGGCGCAGGGCCGCCGCGGCGGTGCGCTTGCCGGTGCGGGTCTGCAGCAGGAACAGCTGTCCGCCCTCGACGGTGAACTCGATGTCCTGCATATCCCCGTAGTGCTCCTCCAGCAGCTCGCACAAGTCCAGCAGCCGTAGGTAGGAGCCGGGCAGTGCCTCGGCCATGCCGGCGATGGGCATGGGGGTGCGAATGCCCGCCACCACGTCCTCGCCCTGGGCGTTGACCAGGAACTCCCCGTAGATGCCGGGCCTACCGGTGGAGGGGTCGCGGGTGAAGACGACGCCTGTGCCGCTGTCGGAGCCAGTGTTCCCGAACACCATCGCCTGGATGTTGACGGCGGTGCCGAGGTCGTCGGGGATGCGCTGGGAGCGCCGGTACACCTTGGCGCGCTCGGTGTTCCAGGAACGGAAGACTGCCTCCACGGCCAGGCGCAGCTGCTCCAGGGGGTCCTGGGGGAACTTGCGCCCGGCGGCCGCCACTTCACGCAGGTAGCCGGCGACGACCCCCTGCAGGCTGCCTGCGGAGAGCTGGTGGTCGTCGGCCACGCCCTCGGCGGCCCGGGCCTTGGCCAGGATGCCCTCGAACCGGCCCAGGTCCAGACCCATCACCACGTCGCTGAACATCTGGATGAAGCGCCGGTAGCAGTCCAGGGCGAAACGCCTGTCCTGGGTGAGGCGCGCGAGCCCCTCAGCGGTAGCGTCGTTCAGGCCGAGGTTGAGGATGGTGTCCATCATGCCGGGCATGGACACGGCCGCCCCTGACCGGACCGACACCAGCAGCGGGTTGGCCGGGTCGCCGAAGCCCTTGCCTGTCACCGCCTCCAGGCCCTGGAGCGCCGCCCCCACTTGGTCCAGCAGGCCCTGGGGCAGCTTCCCACCGCTGCGGTAGTAGTCCCGGCAAGCGACGGTGGTGATGGTGAACCCCGGCGGCACGGGCAGGCCCAGCCGGGTCATCTCAGCCAGGTTCGCCCCTTTGCCGCCCAGTAGCTCGCGCATCTGGGCGGTGCCGTCGGTGAAGGCGTACACGAGTCGTTCAGGCACGCGTCTCCCTCCTGTTGGTGACCTCGAGCACCCGGTTGACCGTCTCCTCCACTGCCTTGTTGGTGACATCGATGACGGGACAGCCGAGTTCGGTCATGATCCCCCGGGCGTACTCCAGCTCGCGGTTTATCCGCTGGGAACTGGCGTAGTCGGCGTTGGGGTCCAGGCCGATGATGCGCAGCCGTTCCCGACGGATCTCGTTCAACTGACGGGCATCGATGGTCAGGCCCACGACCTTGCTGTGGGGCAGGGCCATCAGCTCCGGCGGGGGGCTCAGCTCCGGCACCAACGGCACATTGGCGGCCTTGATGCGCTTCTGGGCCAGGTACATGCAGACCGGCGTCTTGGATGTCCGGGAGACCCCGATGATCACCACGTCGGCGTGCTTGAGGCCGGCCGGGTTCTTGCCGTCGTCGTATTTTACGGCGAACTCCACGGCTTCCACTCGTCGGAAGTAATCTTCGTCTAGCCGGTGGATGAGGCCCGGCTGCAGCCGCGGGCAGAGGTCGGTCAAAAGCATGATGGCGTCCATCATTGGCCCGAGGATGTCCACGGCGGGGATGCCCTTCTTGGCCGTCTCCGCCTTCACCAAGTCCCGGAGCCCGGGCGAGATGAGGGTGTAGGCGATCACAGCCTTGCCGGGCCGGGCTTCCTTGAGCACTGCGTGGATGTCGGATTCCTCGGTAGCGTAGGCGATGCGCCGGATGGCCATGGTGCCTGGGTCAAACTGGCTCAGGGCCGCCCTGGCCACCAGTTCGGCCGTCTCGCCGATGGAGTCGGAAACCACATAGATGATCGGCACTTCGGGCACGGGCGTGGTTGCCACCCCTCGCATCAGTCTATCGCCCCTCCCCGGCCACGCGTTCGTCGCCCGCCAGCTTGCTCAGGTCCGCGCCCGCGCCCAGCAGCCTGGCCACGTCCCGCACCAGGGCCAGCCGGTTGGTGCGGACCGCCTCAGCTTCGGCCATCACGAACACCTCGGTGAAGAAGGTGTCGATGGGACCGCGCAAGGCCGCTGCCTCCCTGAAGAAGCGGTCGTAGTCAAAGGCCCTGAGCGCGGCCCGCAAGGGCGGCCCGGCCCGCTCCAGGGCGGAGTACAGGGCGCCTTCGGCGGGTTCGGTGAACCGGGCCGGGTCCACAGGGCCCTCTCCCGCCTTGCCGGCGATGTTGTAGGCCCTGGTGAACCCGACCACCAAGTCGGCGAACCCCTCCTCGGCGCGGAAGCGCTCCAGGGCGCGGCAACGCCGCCGGGCGTCGGCGGGGTCGTCGGCCCCGGCGGTGCCCATGGCAGCTTCGATGACATCGTACCTGTGTCCTGCCTCAGCCAGGAGGCCCCGGGTGCGCTGGCGCAGGAAATCGAGGATGGCCGGCAGGGCGGCGGCGATCTGCTCCCGGACCGCCTCGGGATACGCCGCCTGGACGAGGCCCACGGCGGCCTTGAGGTCGAGGGGCAGGTCGTGGGCGAGCAGGGTCGCCACCACGCCGGCGGCCCGGCGCCGCAGCCCGTAGGGGTCCTGGGAACCGGTGGGGTTAAGCCCCACTCCCAGGCAGCCTGCCACGGTATCCAGCTTGTCGGCCACGGCCAGGACTATCCCCAGGGGGGTCCCGGGCAGCTCGGCCCCGGCACCCCGCGGACGGTAGTGCTCGTCGATGGCCTGGCAGACCGCCTGCGCCTCACCGGACAGGCGCGCGTACTCCCGGCCCATGTAGCCCTGGAGTTCGGGGAACTCTTTGACCACCGCCGTGGTGAGGTCGGCTTTGGCCAGCTTGCCGGCCCTAGCCGCCAAGGCCGAATCCAGGCCGGGCAGGACCCCGGCCGCCAGGCGGGCAAGGCCCGCCGCGATCTGTTCCAGGCGGCGGCTCTTGTCGGCCATGGTGCCCAGAGCCTCCAGGAAGGTGACGCCCGCGAGGGTCTCCACCCGGTCGGCCAGGGGGACCTTCAGGTCTTCCCCGTAGAAGAAGGCCGCGTCTTCCAGGCGGGCGGTGAGCACATGCTCGTTGCCCCGGCGGACCGTCTCCAGCCCGGTGGCGTCGCCGTTGCGCACGGTGATGAAATGGGGCAACACCTGCCCGTCGCCGCCGAGGACGGGGAAGTAGCGCTGGTGGTGTTTCATGGTGGTGATGAGCACGTCGGCGGGCAGCTTGAGGAAGCGGGCGTCAAACTTGCCCCGCAGGGCGGTCGGGTACTCGACCAGCTGGGTGACCTCCTCCAGCAGCTCCGGATCCGCGGGCACCACCCCGCCCACCTCGGCGGCCAGGGCGGCCACCTGGGCCTGGATGGCCCGCCGGCGGGCGTCCTGGTCGGCCATGACCCAGGCCCCCTCCAGCTGCGCCAGGTAGGATCCGGCCTCGGGCACGGTCACGCGGCCGGGGTGCAGTGCGCGGTGGCCATAGGTCTCCCGCCCGCTGGCCACGCCGGCCACGGCGCAGGGCACCACCTCGCTGCCCAGGAGGCAGAGGAGCCAGCGGATCGGCCGCAGGAACTTGAAGTCCACCGTCCCCCAGCGCATGGCCCGGGGGAATTCCAGGCCGGCGATGAGCTGGGGTAGGATCTCGGCCAGCACGTCAAGGGCAGGCCTGCCCGGGTCGCTGCGGACAGCGTACAGGTACTCGCCGGCGGGGGTGGGCCGCCGCTCCAGGGAACTCACGGGCACCCCCTGGCCCGATGCGAAGCCTAGGGCAGCTTTGGTGGGCTGCCCTCCGGCGTCGAAGGCCGCCTTCACCGCAGGGCCCCTGGCCTCGACGGTCACGGGGGCCTGCCGGTCGGGCACCCCTCCCGCCACCAGCGTCAAGCGCCGGGGGGTGCCGAAGGCCCGCACGCCGCCGGGGACCAGCCTAGCCTCGTTGAGGGCATGCCGCCCCCGCTCCGCCAGGGCCGCCAGGGTGGAGGGCATGGCTTTGGCGGGGAACTCCTCCACGCCGATCTCCAGGATCAGGTCAGCGGGCACCGTCCCCGGCCTCCTTCAGCAGCGGGAAGCCGAGCCGTTCCCGCTCGTCGTAATAGCCCTGGGCGCACAGCCGGGCGAGGTTGCGCACCCGGAGTATGTACCCGGTCCGTTCGGCGACGCTCACGGCCCCCCTAGCCTCCAGCAGGTTGAAGGTGTGGGAGCACTTCAGCACGTAGTCGTAGGCGGGCAGGATCAACTTCAGCCCAGCCAGGCGCTTGGCCTCCTGCTCGTACAGCTCGAACAGCTTCAGCAGCATGCCCACGTCGGCCGCCTCGAAGCTGTACTGAGACTGCTCCACTTCGTTCTGGCGGAAGATTTCGCCGTAGGTGAGGCCGGGCAGCCACTCCACGTCGAAGACGCTGGCCTTGCCTTGGATGAAGGCAGCCAGCCGCTCCAGCCCGAAGGTGAGTTCCACCGGGACCGGCCGAACCTCGAGGCCCCCGACTTGCTGAAAATAGGTGAACTGGGTGATCTCCATCCCGTCGCACCAGACCTCCCAGCCTACCCCCCAGGCCCCCAGGGTAGGCGCCTCCCAGTTATCCTCGACGAAACGCACATCATGGGCGCGGTGGTCTAGGCCGATGGCGGCCAGACTGGCGAGGTACAGGTCGATGATGTCAGCGGGCGAAGGCTTGATGATGACCTGGTACTGGTGGTGCTGGAACAGTCGGTTGGGGTTCTCCCCGTACCTGGCATCGGCGGGACGCCGGGACGGTTCCACATAGGCCACCTTCCACGGCTCCGGGCCGATGGCCCTGAGGAAACTGAAGGGGGTCATGGTGCCCGCGCCCTTCTCCACGTCATAAGGCTGGGCGATGAGGCAGCCGCGGTCCCCCCAAGACCGGTGCAAGGTGAAGATGATCTCCTGCAGCGTCACCCACAGGCCTCCCTTCCTGACGACAGCAAGCAGCCCCGCTCAGGATGCCGTTTCCTAGCCGGAAACACGGCTTCCAGGGACGGGGCTTGACCCGCGGTTCCACCCTGATTGGCGCCCGCCTCGGGCGCCCACTCGTTCGCACCACGGCCTCCGGGCTGCCCTTCATCGCCGGAGCCCGCCAGCCTCCCACCGCCGCCGGCTCGCTGTGAGACCCCCGCGCGATTACTCCTGCCCTTCCTCGGCCTCGATACAACCTCACTCTAGCACACGGCCCAAGGGCTGTCAAACGCTGGCGCCGCACCCTGGGCAGAATTTGGCCAGGGCCGGCACAGCCGTCCCGCATCCGCGGCAGGCCCGGGTCAGGGACGTACCGCAGGCCGGGCAATGCGCCCCGGCGGCCGGATGGCCGCAACGGATGCACTGGCCCTTGCGCCAGCGGCCCCAGGCGAGCCGCTCGGGGCTGAAAGCATAACGTTTGAGCAAAACGATACCGTAAACGGTGACGGCAGAACCCACGACGGACACGGCCAACATCGAGCTATCCCGTAGCAGGTGCCAGGAGTATCGGCCTACCAGCACCGCCAGCTGGATGACGGCGGCGCCCAGCAAGGCCGTGGCGGCGATGAGCAGCTGGCTCCCGCGCCGACGGGCGCGCTGCCAGACATGGATCGACAAGACCAGCACGGGGGCGGCCCAGCCGAACCTGAGCAGGAAGAGGATCAACTCCGTCCGGTCGTTGAGCCGCGACCACTCAGTATACATCGCCTGCTCGGCCCGGGCCAGAGCCGCTTTGGCTGGCTCCGCCTGGACCGTAAGTTGCTCCTGGGCGTCCCGCGCCAGCTCGGACTCGGCCCGGGCCGCCTCGAAGGCCGTCAAGGCCTGCTGGTAGAGGAGTTCCTTGGCCGCGTCGGGCGCCCCGCGATCCACGGTGACCCGGTACTCCTCGCGGCGGAACTCGTAGGCCGCCCTGGCCTCTTCGGCCGCCTGGCCTTTCTTGGCCACTTCCGCACCGGCCGTACCCAGCAGGCGGTCCCAGTCCATTACGGGCTGCCGCAGCTCAGGGAGACGGTACTTGACCTCGAGGGCCTGCTGATCGACGTGCGGCGCCAGCCGCTCCAGCCGGCCTGTGACCCAGAACCCGCCGATGAGCAGGAAGACAGCCAGGCCGAGGGCCAGCACCTTCTCGGCCCGGGTGGTCTCGACCTCTTCGTGGGTGCGCGGCTCATCCATCCGGTGACACCTCCGTCGCGCTCAGTTCGGTCAGGAAGCTGAGGGTCTTCAGGGATCGCCCGAGGCGGTGGAGCAGATGCCGGTCCAATAGGCGCCCCAGTTCAGCCCGGGCCTTCTCGGTGCAATGGACGGTGCCCGCACGGCTCAACTCCAGGCGCAGGAGCATGTTGGCAGCGGCGACGGTGTCTCGCCCCACCACCACCGTGGCCTCCTTCCCCGCGCAGGCTGGGCAGAGCAGGCCGCCCGCCGCGGGCCCGAAGGGGACGGGGTTCTCCGCCACAGCGCGACCGCAGGCCGCGCACGCCTCGAACTGGGGCTTGAACCCGCCGATGTCCAACATCCGCAGCTCAAAGGCCCGCCTCAGCAGAGGATTGGTCCTCCCGGCGGCCAGGAGGTGCAGGTAGTTGAGCAGGGTGTAGAACAGGGCCTGGGCCTCGTCGCCCTCGCGGGCGAACTCGTCCACTAGTTCCACGGCGTAGGACGCGTGGGCGAAGGCGGACAGGTCCTCGCGCAGCCCACGGAAGGACTCCTTGACCTCGCACTGGCTGATGGCATGCAACCCGCTGCCCTTGAACAGGGAGAAGCGGGCGTGGACGAAGGGCTGGGCGGCGGCCACCAGCCGGTTGCGGGGGCGCCGGGCGCCCCGCGCGACGGCGCGGTACTTGCCGCCTGCGTCGCCGAGGATGGTGAGCAGCCGGTCAGCTTCGCCAAGGTCGCGAACCCTGAGGACGATCCCCTCGCTGTTGACCAGGGCCACGGCTTCCCTCCTCAGATGACTCCCAGCAGTGCCACGGCCAGGCGGAAGTAGATGACCAGGCCGGCGACGTCGATGACGGTGGTGATGAACGGTCCCGAGGCGATGGCCGGGTCCACGCCCAACCGGCTGAGCACCAGGGGCACGGTGGTCCCGACGGCGGCGGCGACCGTCAGCGTGCTAGCCATGGCGATCCCGACCACCAGTCCCAGGGTGGGGTTGCCCTGCCAGACCGAGGCGATCACCGCGACCAGAGTGCCCGTGATGGCGCCAGCCAACGCCCCCACCTGCAGCTCCCGGAAGACCAGGCGCAGGATCCGCCGGGAGTCGATCTGGCCGATGGCCAGGCCCCGCACCATGATGGCGAGGGATTGCGTGCCGACGTTGCCGCCCATGTCCATCAGGACCGGGATGAAGTAGGCCAGGGCCACGAGGCTTTGCAGTGCCCCTTCGAAGAAGTGGATGACCCCGCCTGACAGGAGGTCGCCGAACAAGCAGACCACCAGCCAGGGCAGGCGGCGCATCGTCCTCGTCCAGGCGTTGCCCGTCACCACCACGTCGCCATGGCCGGAGCCGGAGAACAGGTTCAGGTCTTCGGTGTGTTCTGCTTGGATGACGTCGATGACGTCGTCTACGGTGATGATACCTAGCAGGCGCTGGTGGGAATCAACGACCGGCAAGGCCAGGAGGTCATACTTGCCCACCAGCCGCGCGGCCTCTTCCTGGTCGGTGGCGGGCGCTACGGTGATGACGTTGGTCTCCATGTGCTGGGCCAAGGTGTCCCCGGCGGGCGCGATGATCAGCTCGCGCAGGGACAGCACGCCCAGCAGGCGCCCTCTGGCGTCCACGACGTAGATGTAATAGGGCTGTTCGGCGTCGGGGGCTTTGGCGCGGATGGCGTCGATCGCTGCGGCGACCGTAAGTTGGCTGGGCAGGGAGATGAACTCGGTGGTCATCAGGCCGCCGGCGCTGTCAGGGGCGTGTTCGAGCAGCTCCTGGACGTCTCCGGCCTCGTCGGCCTCCATCAAGCCCAGCAGCCGGTCGGCCCGACCGGCCGGCACCTCGGCGATGAGGTCCGCCACATCGTCGGCACCCATCTCATCGAGGACCGGCGCGACCGCGCTGTCGGCCATCCGGCTGACCAGAGCAGGCGCATTCTCAGCCTCGGCCAGGACTTCCGCGGCAGTCTCTGGGTCGAGCAGGCCGAACACCTGGACGGCGCCGCTGAGCGCCAGACGCTCCAGGATGTCGGCCACGTCGGCAGGGTGCAGGTCTTCCAGGAGGGCGACCAGTTCGGAGCGGTTGCCTGCGGCGAGCAGGGCACGAACCCGGATGGCCAGGGCGCGCGTGTCCTTCATCGTATGGAGACCTCCCCCACCGGTGGAAGGCCCCCGGCCGCTTAGCTAGAGGGGGCTGCTCCCGCCAGTGCGCAAATGGGTCTGGGCGGCATGGCGACTACACGGCTCCACGTCCACCGTCCCCACTCCCTTCACTGCGCCGGTTAGACTGTCTTCCCCCAGCTAGCATACTCACGCTGACACGCTCTGGCAACCCCCCGCCTCACCGCCGACCGGGCTCGTAACCTAGCCCCGCCAGGGACCGGCGGTCGTTGCGCCAGTCTTTCCGCACCTTGACCCACAGATCCAGGTACAGGCGGACTCCCAACATCCCCTCGATCTCCAGCCTGGCCTCCTGGCCCACCTGGCGCAGCAGGCGGCCGCCCTGGCCGATGATGATCGCCTTCTGGGACTCCTTCTCCACATAGATCGCAGCGCTGACGTAAAACAGCCCGCTTGCGCGTTCGGTCATCTCCTCCACGGCCACGGCGACGGCATGGGGAACTTCCTCCCGCGTATGCAGGAGGATCCGTTCGCGGACCAACTCCGCCACGAGCAGGTGCTCGGGTTGGTCGGTCACGGTCCCCTCAGGGAAGTAACGCGGCCCGGGGGAAAGGAAGCTGAAGCATAGCCGTTTCAGTTCAGTCAGGCCCGTGCCGGCCAGCGCTGACACCGAAGCCACTGATGTGTACTGGTGCAGCGCGCCGTAGGCGAGGGCGGCCGCCCTGACGTCAGGCGCCAGGTCCAGCTTGTTCAACACCAGCACTACGGGGGTGGCCACTGCGGCCAGTCGCTGGGCCACATAGCGTTCCCCACCAGCCGGGCGGCTCGAGGCATCCACCACATGCAGGATCAAGTCCACTTCCGCCAGGGCCCCGAGGGCCTGGCCCACCATGGTCTGCCCCAGGGCGTGCTTGGGCTTGTGGATGCCCGGGGTGTCGATGCACACCAACTGCCCGCCGGGTTCGTCCACTACTCCGAGGATCCGCCTACGGGTGGTCTGGGGCTTGTCTGAGACGATGGCGACCTTGGTCCCGACGAGGGCGTTGAGCAAGGTGGATTTGCCGACGTTGGGCCGCCCCACGATGGCGGCGAAACCGGATAGGTACTCCATCAGTGCCCGTCCGGCAGCAGGAAGGCCGACGGGAGCAGCTCGGCCAGGGTTGCCCGGGTGACCTGCCCGGCCAGGTTGGCCATGACCACCCGCAGGTCAGGGGCGAAGCCCATGTAGGCTTGGCGGCAGGCCCCGCAGGGGGAGACAGGGCACGGGGCGTCAGCCACCACTGCCAAGGCGGTGAAGGCCCTGTGCCCGCGGCTGACGGCGTTGTACAACGCCACCCGCTCCGCGCACATGGTCAGGCCGTAGGAGGCGTCTTCCACGTTGCAGCCCGTATGGACGCTGCCGTCAGCGGCCAGGAGCGCGGCCCCCACCCGAAAGCGCGAGTAAGGCGCCCAGGCCCGTTCACGGGCGACGGCAGCCTCCTTGATCAAGTTATGGTCGGTCATGGGGGGCCTCCTCTGTCGGGCCTGCGGTGGCGTGCAGCGGGGCAACCGCGAGACCGGTGCTAGCGCCTTGTCCCGCTGTCGCCGGTCAACCCCGCTGACACGATCAGCTTGATCGCTTCCTCGATGCCCATGTCGAGGATGATCACGTCTTCGGCGGGAAAGAAGAGCAGGAACCCCGACGTGGGGTTGGGCGTCGTCGCAATGAACACCGTAACGAGATTCCGGCCGGTGCGCTGGCAGACCTCCTCGGAGGTGGCCGCCGTAAGCAGCCCGACGGCCCAGATGCCTTTGGTCGGGTATTCCACGAGACACACTTTGGCGAAGGAGTCCTCCGCCTTACGGAGGAACACATCAGCCACTTGCTTCATGGTGGTGTAGATGCTGCGCACCACCGGCACCCGCACCATGGCCCGTTCCACGCCGATGATGAGCCGCCTGCCCAGCCAGTTGGTGGCGAAGACCCCCGCCAGCAGGACTAGGGCGAGGGTAACGGCTACCCCGACCCCGGGCACCCTCCGCCCCACCAGGTCGGCGATGTGCCCGCCCAGCAACCCGTCCAGGGTGCGAAACAGGGCAACCAGGATATAGGACGTACCGGCCGCGGGGATGACCACTAGCAGTCCCGCGATGAACCAAGTCCGCAGGCGGTTCATGTTACCTCCATTACAGCGATTAGGGTCAGGACGGCCCCGGCCAGGACCACCAGTCCCCAGGGGCTGTGCAGCCCGCCCTTGAGCATCTCCCAGCGGGCCCAGGGGGCCAAGACCAAAGCGCCGACCGCGACGGCCCCCGCGGCCGATACCAGGACGCCGGCGGCGGCGGTGTGCTTGGCCAGCCGGGCCAGGGGATGGGCCTCGGGGCCGGTGTAGTCGACTGCCGCCTCGATGGCGGTGTTCATCAGCTCCATCGCGATGACCACGCTGCTCACCAGCAGCAGCAGACCCCATTCGACCAAGCGCAGGCGGCTTGCCCCGGCCAGCCCGATCACTGTGACCAGGACGGCCAAATGGATGCGGAGGTTCCGCTCCGACCGCACCGCCGCAACGAAACCCGCCAGTGCGTCCCGGACACTGCGGGCCAGTCGCCAGGCTGCCACCTACATTACCGCCGGCCCAGCCCGGCGCCGGTGAGGGCCGCCTCGGCGGCGGCATCCATGCGTGCGGCCGCGGCCGAGTCCGCGTGATCGTGGCCCAAAAGGTGCAGGATGCCGTGGGCCACGAGGAAGCAGACCTCGCGGGCGATGGAGTGGCCGTAAGCCTCGGCTTGGGCCCGGGCCCTGCCCGCGGCAATGATCACATCGCCCAGGAGCGTGTACTCGGGACCCGCCAACACAGGTGGTTCGCCGGAAACCTCCTCGAGCATGGAGAAGGACAGGACGTCAGTGACCTCGTCCTTGCCCCGGTAGCCCCGGTTCAACTCCCGGATTGCCTCATCTTCGACGATGGCCACACTCACCTCGGCGGTGGGCCGCCCCTCCGCCGCGAGGACGGCCTCGGCCACCTGCACCAGCCGGTCTTGGAACGGGGCGACGTCTAGGGTGCGTTGCTCGTCGCACAGGCTAACGGGCATCGGTCTTGCCTCCCTGGGCCGCAGCATCGGGCACGGGCTCAGGCTCAGGGGCCGCGGCTTCAGGCCTGCCGCCCCCGTTCGGGTACTCGATGCGCGGGTGGAAGATGCCTCCCAGCACGCGCACGAAGGCCCCGGTGATGGCGTCCAGATCGCGGAGGGTCAGGTCCGAGCGGTCCAGCTGCCCGTCTTGCAGGCGGTCACGCACGATCTTGGCCACCAGGCTGGACAGGCGGCCGGGGGTCGGCCGGGTGAGGGCCCGGGAGGCGGCCTCCACCGAGTCCGCCAGCATGACCACAGCGGCTTCGCGCAACTCAGGCCGGGGCCCCTCGTACCGAAAGTCGGTCTCGGCCAGCTTGGACTTGCCGTCTTCGACAGCGCGGGCATAGAAGTAGCTCACCACCGTCGTGCCGTGGTGCTGCCCAATGATGTCCACCAACGGCTGGGGCAGCCCGTGCTCCTTCGCCAGCGCCACACCGTCCCGGACATGGGAGACGATGATGCGGGTGCTGAGATGGGGGCTGATACGATCGTGGGGGTTGTCCGCCCCGTGCTGGTTGTCGATGAAGAAGTACGGGCGGATCACTTTGCCCACGTCATGGTAGTAGGCCCCTACCCTGGCCAGGAGCGAGTTGGCGCCGATGGCGTCGGCGGCGGCCTCGGCCAGGTTCCCGACGATGATACTGTGGTGGTACGTGCCGGGGGCTTCCACGAGCAAGCGCTTGAGCAGCGGTTCGTTGGGATTGGACAGCTCCAGCAGGCGGGTCGGGGTGACCACGCCGAAGGCGCCCTCGAAGAAGGGCAGGGAACCGATGGCCAGCACCGCGGACAGGGCGCCGTTGACCCCGCCCACCCCCATGTGCTTCACGACATCCAGGCCGAAGACAGACTCGGCCCCGATCAGCGCCAGGGTCAGGATCATCACGGCGTTGGCCAGTCCTACGAGGGCGCCGGCCCGCATCAAGTCGAACCGGCGGGTGATGCGCCGCACGCTGAACACGCCGACCAGCCCGCCCGCTAGGGCCACCAAGGCGAAACCTAGTTCCATGCCTCCTACCAGCCCAATGGCCATGGCCAACGTCAGGGCCTGAATCACGGCCAATCCCCGGTCGAGCAGCGTCGCCAGGAGCATGCTGCCCATGGCCACCGGCGCCAGGAAGCCGGACAGGGGCATGAGCAGGACCGACAAGACCAGGGTCACGCTGGTGACGAGGCCGCCCAGGAACAAGAGGCGGAACTCGCTAAACAGATTCCGCCCGAACTGGTATACATAGGCGACAGGCACGGCAACTAGCAGGGCGGCGGCGAGCAGGGCCCCGGCGATACCGCCTGCGTCCAGCCCGTCCCGCTGCAGCCCCAGGTCCTGCAAGATGATGATGTGTTCCTCGGTCACGATCTCGCCCCTGCGCAGGACAACGAACCCCTTGGGGATGCGCACCGGCGTGACCCCGTCCATGGCCTCCTGGCGGCGCTGTTTGGTCTCGGCTTCATTGAACAGCATGTTGGGCCTTAGCGCAGCCTTGGCCAGGTCAGCGACGAAGTTGCGGGCGGAGGCGGGCAGGCGCAGGGCCGCAGCTTCGGCCGTCGCCTGGGATTTGGCGGCCTCTAGGACCTCGGCCCTGAGCCCTCCTGCCATGACATGGCGGATGATGCCCTTGGCCGCCGCTTCCGCCTCGCGTACGTCGGCGGCGGACGCTGTGAGGGCATAGCGCCAGCTCCCCTGAAGCAGGTCTACTCCCGCTTGGGCCCGCAGGGCCTCGCTGCGCGCCTCGACTGTCCCGGGGGCTTCGCGGGCGGCCATCACCTGCGCGATGACGGAGATTATCTGCGCTTCCACCGCCGACACCACAGCGTGGTCCAACTCATACACATCAGGCACGGCCGCAGCGGCCCGGCGTTTGGCCTCCTCGGTGCGTACCCGGTTGATGATGCTCTTACCAGCAGTGATATCGGCCGGCGCCACTTGCTCGACGGCCAGGTTGACGGTGGGCGGGACCACCCTGCTCACCAGGACGATGCTGAACACGGCGAACATGCCCAGCGCGACCGCCCATGGGCGCCAGAGGGGAGGCAGCCGGCGGGCGAGTTCACCCAGGGAGGCCTCGACCGCGTGCCACCCGCGTCTCACAGCGCGGCCTCCGCCCTTTGTTTTTCGTACAACTCATAGGCCTTGATCACGGCCTGAACGAGCTCGTGCCTGACCACATCCTGCTCGGTGAGGTAGATGAAGGCGATGCCTGGCGTGTCCTTGAGCACCAGACGGACTTCCTCCAGCCCGGAGAACTGGCCCTTAGGCAAGTCCACTTGGGTGATGTCCCCGGTGACGATGGCCCGGGACCCGAACCCCAGGCGGGTGAGGAACATCTTCATCTGCTCCGGCGTCGTGTTCTGGGCCTCATCCAGGATGACGAAGGAGTCGTCCAAGGTCCGGCCGCGCATGTAGGCCAGGGGCGCGACCTCAATCAGGCCCTTCTCCATATACTTCTGGAACGTCTCCATCCCGAGGATGTCGAACAGGGCGTCATACAGGGGCCTCAAGTACGGGTCTACCTTCTCCTGGAGGTCCCCGGGCAGGAAGCCCAGCTTCTCACCGGCTTCCACCGCCGGGCGGGTGAGGATGAGCCTGGTCACTTCACGCCGCTTAAAGGCGGCGATGGCCATGGCCATGGCTAAATAGGTCTTGCCGGTGCCGGCGGGGCCGATACCGATGACGATGCCGTTGGCCTTGATGGCCTCGATGTACTCCTTCTGCCCGTTGGTCTTCGGCCGGATCTGCTTCCCCCGGGCCGAGACGCACACGGTCTCGGCGAAGAGCTCGCCGAGGTCCTCGCCGCGCCCTTCCCGGACGAGCCTAATGGCGTAGTTGACGTCGGGGGGGCTGATGAAATGCCCGTCGCTGGTGAGTTCCAGCAGCTGCTCGAAGAGCAGCAGGACCTTGAGCACATCTTGCTCAGGGCCGCTCACCCGCACTTCATTCCCCCGGCTCACCAGGCGCACGCCAAAAGCAGCCTCGATGGCGCGCAGGTTCTGATCCTGCTTGCCGAAGAGACTTAGGGCCTGCGCGTTGTCCTCCACATGAAAACGCTTGTCCACTAACTGCAGAAGCGGAAACCCCCCTAGTGCCTGCGGAATTCGCCGATCTCCATGGTCACCCAGGCATCGAGCTCGACGCGGACAACCTCAGCGTCTACCACATCGGTGAACCTGGCCGCTGCGATGACTGCGCCCGCGGGCAGCCGGGCGCGCAGGGCCTCTAGGGCCGCCGCCTTCGCCAGCTCACGGGCATCCTGGGGGGACCAAGTCTGTTGGCGGACTTCGACGTGATGATAACGTACCTTGGTTAGTTCGACGGTAGCGTACTTGCTCCTGCTAAATACCCAGTGGCCGACGACTTGGTCGTCGCGCTCCTCGGGGCTGAACAACGGCTTACCGACGAGTATAACCCGGCTGCCCACCCTGAAGACAAGCACGGTCTGCTGGGTGCCGGTGCGGATGCGCTCGGCGACCGTCAGAGGGTGGGACGCCTGTTCCAGCTGGTACACGCGCCCGAGCACCACACCCCGCGCGCGCACAGCCTTGCGGGCGTAGCCGTCAACGTACATGCGCCCGGCGATGAGGATATCGCCCGCTGCCACTTCCTGTCCGGGCTGCGCCCAGCCCTCGCCGATGACCGGCAGGAGCTTCTCGATCACGGCGGGCACGGCGGCCACGATGTCCCCAGGGGACTGGTCTTCGATGGGCAGGGCGGTCGCCTTTTCGACCGCGTCGATGATGACGAGGGTCCCGTGGAGCCTGATGCCCACCCAGGCGAGCTCCGGATGGGCGATGAGCAGCGCGTCCCTGACGGCGTCCATGTCCACTGACCGTCTCACGGCCTTCAGCCTGAGCCCTGCCCCGGCCGCCGTCTGCAGCAAAGCCTCCCGGGGGACCCGGTTCAGCCCGGTGACCTCGATACGCCAGATCAGCGCGGTGACGACCTGGATGGTGATGACCACGGCCGCCAGGCCGAGGAGCAGTCCCTGCCGTCGCACGACGCTGCCGAGGATGGTAGGCAGGCCCCTGCGGCGGACGATGCGCACATGGCAGCCCGACCTACGCACAGCCGGCCGGATCAGGGCGAAGTCCCGCCAGGCCAGGCACAGGCGCAGCACCGGCCCGTGCCAGTGCAGGTTCCAGACGTCGATCCCTCTGGCCAGCAGGCCGTTGACGAACCGGTGTGGGGCGCCGCCGCTTACGGCCAGCTCCAGGTACCCCCGCCAGAAGCGCAGGGTCCAGCGGGCCAAGGGCTATTCCTCCCCGGCGAAGGCGAGGCCGCGCACGCGTCCGGTGATGATCAGGGTGGTAGCGTCGATCAGTGCGATGACCAGTTCCGCCCCGGCGATGGTCACGGACCCCTGATCGACAGCCACGACCACCGCCTCCGGGGTGAACTGGAGCAAGCCCTGATGGTTGGTGACGCTCACCTGCAGCATGCCCACGATTTCCACCCGGGTGACGTCCAGGGCAACGTCGGTCGGCAGCTCGAGGGCCTGAGCCACCTTGCGCTGCCAGCGCCGACGCCACGTCTCCTTCGCCACCGGCTTATCCCCCTCGCTAGGGATAAACTATGGCCGGCGCAGAGCCACTATGCCCTGCGCCGGCCACCGGTTGCAGCGACGGTCTAGCGCCGCCCGCCGTGGTGCCTCCGCAAAGCCCTGGGGGGACCGAGGACCTCTGCCAGGACGATGCCCTGACGGATGGCGGCCAGGTCGAAGGCTACTGCCTCTACCAGCTCCTCCGTCGGCCCAGGCACGTCATCAACCCAGGCAGCGGGCCCCGACGGCGCGGGCGCGCGGACCGCTGCGACGGGGCGGGGCTGGGAGCTGGGCACGGCCTCCGGCGCGGGCCGGGCAGGCCGGGCAGGCTGCGGCGGGGCCTGCCGCTTGCGGGCAGCCTCGTTCAGGCCCTCCATGATCCGGAAAACCATGATCAGAATGAAGATGAGCAGCCCAACGGCCGATTCCATGCTACTTCTTGTCGCCCAGCTCGGGCCTGGGGCCGCCGCGGGCGATGGACTCCCGCATCTGGGTGTCGGACAGGAGGTTTTGCAGCTGGTAGTAGTCGAGGGCCCCCAACTTGCCCGACCTCAAGGCTTCGGACAACGCCCTAGGCACCTCGGCTTCGGCCTCGACGACCTTGGCCCGCATCTCCTGGACCATGGCCTTCATCTCTTGCTCGCGGGCCACGGCCATGGCGCGGCGTTCTTCGGCCCTGGCCTGGGCGATGCGCTTATCGGCCTCGGCCTGGTCGGTCTGGAGTTCAGCGCCGATGTTCTTGCCCACATCCACGTCGGCGATGTCGATGGACAGGATTTCGAAGGCGGTGCCAGCATCCAACCCCTTGGCCAGCACGGTGCGGGAGATGGTGTCCGGGTTCTCCAGCACGGCTTTGTGGCTGTCGGACGAACCGATGGTGGTGACGATACCCTCGCCGACCCTAGCGATGATGGTCTCCTCGCCGGCGCCGCCGACCAGCCGCTCGATGTTGGCCCGCACTGTGACCCTTGCCTTGGCCTTGAGCTCGATGCCATCCTTCGCCACGGCGGCTACGACCGGCGTCTCGATGACCCGTGGGTTGACGCTGACCTGGACGGCCTGGAGCACGTCGCGTCCGGCCAAGTCGATGGCGGCGGCCCGCTCGAACTCGAGCCTGATGGCTGCGCGCTGGGCGGCGATCAGGGCGTTGACCAGCCGGTCCACGTTGCCGCCGGCCAGGTAGTGGGCTTCGAGCTTATTGATGTTGATGTCCACGCCGCCCTTGGTAGCCTTGATCATCGGGTTGACGATACGGGCCGCCGGCACGCGGCGCAAGCGCATACCGATGAGGGTGGTCATGCCGATGCGCACCCCTGCTGCGGCAGCGGCGATCCACAGGCCGATCGGAACGAAGCTGAACAGGACCGACAGGGCGATGATGCCAAGGGCCATCGCGATCATGGCCACGATGATGACTTCCACGGACTCTCCTCCTCGTCAGTCAGCAGGCTTAAGCGTCCACAGGCCGCACCACGATGCGCGGCCCTTCCAAGCGCACAACCTCCACCTTCGCGCCGACGGCGACGAAGCCGCCCTCACTCACCACGTCCAGCCGGCGCCCGTTCACTTCGATGACCCCAGCGGGTCGCAAGGGGCTCACGACCGTACCGTGTTGACCCACCAGCTCGGCCTCGTGCCTGAGTCCGACGTACCCTTCCTCAGGCCGTTCCCGGTTCTGCAGGGCGAATCTGCGCCACAAGCCCCGCCTGGTGCCCTGTTTGAGTAGGATACCCCCAAGCATCAGGCTGGCAATGGTGGCTACGACCAGGGAACGGACGGCCTGCCCACCGCTGCGCGCCGCCAGGACGATCGCAGCAGCAAACGCGGCGATGCCCAACACCCCGGGGACGCCGAAGCCTGGGAGCATAGCCTCCACCGTCAGCAGGACCAAGCCCAGCAGGAAGAGGCCGACCACTTCCCAGCCGGCGAACCCCGCCACCAGCTGTCCGCCGAAGAACGCGGTCAGGCTGATGATGGCGATGAACCCGGGCACGCCGAACCCCGGCGCGAACAACTCCACGCCCAGCCCGATCAAACCGACGGTCAGCAAGATAGGCGCCACCGCGGGGTGGGTCAGGAAGCGGGCGGCGACTTCCGCTGGGCGGGGCTGGAGTTCACGCACACTCCCGGTGAAGCCCTGGCCGCGGATGGCCTCCAGGCTGTTGGGGGCGATGGCGTCAACGAGCCCCAGGGAGAGGGCGCGCTGGGCCGTGAGGCTGAGGATCTCCCCAGGCCCCTTCAGGCCCGGGATGACCAGGTTCCTGTCCACCATGCCCGCGGCCAGCTGCGGGTCCCTCCCGCGCCGCTCCGCCGTGGATTCCATCTCTGTGCGCAAGGCAGACACGGTCTTGGCGTCGAAAGGGCGCGGCTCGGCCGCCCCGATGCTCGAGCCGGGGGCCATGACGATGCGTTCGCAGGCGAGGGCGATGAGGGCCCCCGCCGACCAGGCCCGGCCTTCCACGAAGGCGAGCACGGGCACCGTGCTCGCGAGCAACCGGTCACGGATCTCCAGGGCGGCGTCGACGCGACCGCCCAGGGTCTTCACTGCGATGACCACTGCCGCGGCCCCGGCGGCTTCGGCCTCACTCACAGCCCTGGTGATGAAGCGGCTCAACCCCCGGTCGATGGTGCCGGTGACCGGGATGACCCAGACCTCGCCTGCCCCTCCACCCTGCGCTGGGGCGCCGCCGGCCATGGCCAACGCCACGCCGAGCAGGATGATGGTCAAGGCTACGCAACGGGATAAGCTCGGCCGCATCGTCATCCGCCATCCCCCCGTAAACTTCCAGGGGACCATCCGGTCCCCTGGCAGCTTCACTGGACTCACCACGTCTTAAGCGAGTAGTTCGCGCACTACGGCGTTGACCAGCCGCCCGTCAGCCCTACCCTTGACCCGCGCCATCAGGGGCCCCATGACCTTGCCCAGGTCGGCCGGGGAAGCGGCGCCCATCTGGGCGATGACCTCGGCCGCTATGGTCCTCAACTGGGCCTCGTCCAGCTCCTCAGGCAGGTAGGCCTGGAGGATGCGGATTTCGGCTTCCAGCGTGCCAGCGCGGTCGGCGCGGCCCAAGCGGCGGTACTCCTCGGCTGCGTCCTTGCGCTGCCGCACTTCCCGTCCGAGGACTTCCTTGACCTCATCGTCGGTCAGGGGACGCAGTTTCTCGATCTCGGCGTTCTGCACGGCGGCCCTGGCCAGTCTGATCACGGCCAGCTGTGTTCGGCCCGCTTCGCCAGCCTTCATCGCCGCCTTCATGTCCTCGACCAAGCGCGCTCTAAGCTCCAGCCTGCATCACTCCGTCACCGGAACTTGCGTTTGCGGGCCGCTTCAGACTTCTTCTTCCTGCGGACGCTAGGCTTCTCGTAATGCTCGCGGCGCCTGGCCTCTGCCAAGACGCCCGCGCGCTGGCACTGCTTCTTAAAGCGCCGCAGGGCGCTCTCGAGAGTCTCGTTTTTGCCAATCCTGATCTCTGCCATGTAGTTCACCCCCCTCTACCAGCCGGGGCTGGGGTAGGTCGCCTAGCCCGGCGGCCAGCCTAGCTGGCGGCCGCCCAAGACGTGCACGTGCAGATGCCCCACACTCTGACCGCCCTGTTCGCCCTGGTTGATGACCAGCCTGTAACCAGGCAGGCCCTGATCGCGGGCCAAGCCCACAGCGACTTCAACCAGTCCGGCCACAACGGCGGGTGTAGCATCCGCCACTCCAGTCACATGCGCTCTGGGAATGACCAGAAAGTGCACTGGCGCCTGGGGGGCAATGTCGTGAAAGGCGACGATGCCGTGATCTTCATAGAGGATCCGCGCGGGGATGTCTCCCCGTTGCAGGCGGCAGAACAGGCAATCAACGCTCACTGCTCCACCTCCCCTGCCAATTGGTAAATTATGACGTATTCTGTTGCTTCCAAGACGAAACTATTCTCTATAGCAGGCGGGATTCCTGCGGCTGACTGTAGGCATAAACGTACAGAAGCTGCCGATCAGATTCTACGCAGGGCGGGCGGCGCCGGTTTCTGCCGAGGAGTCATTCGTTCCTGGCCTTGTCCTGGTGGCGTTCCAGGGCGAGCTCGATCAAGCGGTCGACCAGGGCAGGGTAGGACAGCCCCGAGGCCTCCCAGAGCTTCGGGTACATGCTGATCTTGGTGAAACCCGGGATGGTGTTGACCTCGTTGACGTACACCCGCCGCCCCTCCCGGCCGACGAAGAAATCCACCCGGGCCATGCCGGCGCAGTCCAGGGCCAGATAGGCCCCGGTGGCTAGGTCCCGCACCCGGCCAGCCAGCTCAGCGGGGAGGTCGGCGGGGATGACCAGCTCTGAGCCTTCCTCGATGTACTTGGCTGTATAGTCGTAGAACTCCCGGCAAGGGATGATCTCCCCTGGGACCGAAGCGATGGGGTCATCGTTCCCGAGGACGCTGCACTCGATCTCGCGGCAGTCGGCGGCGAAGGCCTCGATGAGCACGCGCCGGTCGTAGCGGCTGGCGTCAACGAGCGCCTCCTGCAGGGAGGCGGTGTCCTTGGCCTTGTGGATGCCGACGCTGGAACCGAGGTTGACCGGCTTGACGAACAGGGGGTAGGTGAAGGCCGCCTCGATGCGCCGCACCACTGCGCCGACGTCCGCCTCGATCTCCCTGCGTTTGACCGCGAGGAAGTCCACCACGGGCAGCCCGGCTTGCCTGAAGATCTGTTTCTGCAGGGCCTTGTCCATGCCGACGGCGGAAGCCGTGACACCTGCGCCCACATAGGGGATGCCGGCCAGCTCCAGCAGGCCTTGGACGGTCCCGTCCTCGCCGAAGGGGCCGTGCAGGACCGGGAAGGCGACGTCGATGGGGCCGGCGGCGCCTGATTCCAGGTCGACCAAGGCTTCCTCGGCCCTATGCCTGACCAGGGCCACGGGGGCGCCTTGGTCGCCGGCGAGCTGCTCGGCCAAGGCGCGCATGGCGGGGGGAGCGGGTTCCTGCAGGGCCCGCATGGCAGCGTCCGCCCGCAGCCAGCGGCCGTCCTTGGTGATGCCGATGGGGATAACTTCATACCGGTCTTGATCCAGCGCCTTGATAATGGACTGGGCGGACAGGAGCGAGATCTCATGCTCCTTGGACCTGCCGCCAAAAATCAACGCCACTCTCAGCTTGGCCACTCTGAGCAGGCCTCCCAGCTAGACTCATTCCGAGCGTATTCGCACCGGCCTGCCCCTATCCCTGCCCGGGCGCCTGCCGGGAGTTGATGGGTGCGGGCAGGACTAGGTTATGAGCAGCGTCCCGCTGACGCCCCAATCCTCCGCTGCGATAATCAGCGCCCGCACGGTGTCGCCCGAGGCCGCCTCCCCCCGGCAGATGACGCGGACGTAGTCCCGGCTCATCCCCTCCAGGTTCCCCCCGGACACTTGCTCTACCAGGACTTCGCTGGCGGTGCCCAGCAGCGTCCGGTGATAGGCGGCGGCGAGTTCGCGGCCGAGGGCGATGAAGTCACGGGCCCGCTCCTCCCGTACGGCCCGCTGCAGTTGTCCCGGCATGTCAGCAGCCGGGGTGCCGGGCCGGCGGGAGAAGGGGAACACGTGTAACCGGCTGAACCCCTGGTCCCGGACGAACGCCAGCGAGTCCGCGTGCTCCGCCTCGGTCTCCCCAGGGAACCCCGCGATGACGTCGGTGCTCACAGCCAATCCCGGGACGGCCCGCCTGGCGGAGGCTAGCCGCCGGGCGTACCCGGCCGGCGTGTAGGGCCGGCGCATGCGCCGCAAGACCCCGGCAGACCCTGACTGCAACGGCAGGTGCAGGTGGGGGCAGACCGGCGCGCCCTCCGCCATCACCGCCAACAGGTCGGCCGTCAGTTCGATCGCTTCCAGGGAGCTCAGCCGCAACCGCCGGAGGCCGCTGACGCCCGCCACGGCCTGCACCAGGCCTGCCAGGCCAGACCCGGGCCGGTCACGGCCGTAGGCCCCCAGATGGATCCCGGTGAGCACCACTTCGGGCACACCCCGCTCCACCAGGCCCTCCACTTCGGCCAGGACCGCCCCTGCCTCCCGGCTCCGTACGCCGCCCCTGGCCAGGGGGATGACGCAATAGGCGCAGAACTGGTCGCAGCCGTCCTGGACCTTGACGAAGGCCCGGGTGCGCCCGGCAAAGCCGGTGATGGCCAGCTCCTCGAAGGGACCGTGCACGCCGATGTGGCTTAGCGGCGCGGCCCGTCCGGACTTGCGATCCGCCAAAGCCCGCTCCACCAGGTCTACCAGACCCGCCCTGTCCGCTGTGCCTGCCAGGATGTCCACACCCACGGCCCCGGCTCCCTCCGGGGAGACCTGCGGATAGCATCCCACCAGCGCCACCACCGCCTCAGGATGCAGGCGCTTGGCCCGCCGGGCGTATTGCCGGGACTTGGCCTCACTGCGGGCCGTCACGGCGCAGCTGTTGATGATGAGGACGTCGGCGGGGCCGCCGGGCTCAACGACGTTGAAGCCGCGCCCCCTAAACAGCTCCGCCAGGCCCTCGGTATCATACTGGTTGGCCTTGCACCCCAAGGTGATGAAGGCTATGGCTGGCAAGGCCATCCCCCTTCCAGGTCGCCCCACTGGTACAGCGCCATGGCCAGGGCGGCGGGCCCGGCAGTCTCGGTCCGCAGCACCCTGGGCCCCAGGTGGGCCAGGGCCAGTCCCACCCGGGCAGCCCGTTCCAGCTCGGCCGGGGAGAAGCCTCCTTCCGGCCCGACGGCCAAGAGCAGCGTGGCGGGCCTGGCAGCCGGCAGGGCAGCCCGCAGGGACAGGCGCGCCCCGCCATGGCACAGGACTGCCGCCGCGTGACCCCGCGCGGCCTGCAGCGCCTCGTCGAAGGGGACCGGGTCCGAGACGGCGGGGACTGAGCTGCGCCCCGATTGCTCGGCGGCCTCCTCGGCGACTGCGCGCCAACGTTCCGCGCGCCGCCCGGCCTTGCCGTCCAGGCGCAGGACGCTGCGTTCCGCCACGAAGGGCAGAACGGCGGCCACCCCTAACTCAGTGGCCTTCTGGATGACTGTCTCCAGCTTGTCCCCCTTGACCAGGGCCTGGGCGAGGGTGACGGCGGTCATCGGTTCAGGGGCTGACGGCTCCGGCCCCTCCAGCCTGGCCAACACCAGCTTGCCAGCCAGCTCCAGCCTGGCGGCCCAAGCCTGGCCCCCGTTGACGACGGTGATACGGTCACCGGGGGCGAGGCGCAGCACCCTGGTGACCTGGTAGGCATCCGCCTCGGACAGCCTCACTGCCCCGGCCTCGACCGCGGCTGGGACGAAAAATCTGTGCACCGGTGGTCCCACCCCCCGCGCTGTAGACTAGGCAGACCCAGTCCCCCGTGAGCTCCCTGGACTCCAGGCGCAGCCCGGCGGCGGCGGCAGCCCCGGCCACGTCAGCTTCGCCTGCCGTAGACAGGCCGCTGAGCGCCGCCACCCCACCGGGGGCCAGCGCCGCGCGCAGGGCAGGCATGCCTGCCGCCAGGACGGGCGTGGTGATGTTGGCCAGGAGGAGCTCGGCCCCCCAGCCCGCCGGGGGCCGGTCCACCAAGGCGAAGGCGACCCTGCCCGGCCGCCCGTTGCGCTCCCAGTTGGACTCAGCCACTTCCAGCGCCTGGGGGTCAGTGTCCAGGGCCAGGACTTCCCCGGCCCCCATCAGCGCGGCGGCGATGGCCAGGATGCCTGAACCCGTCCCCCAGTCGAGCACCCGGCTGCCGGGCCCCACCCGGCGCACCAGTTCGGTCAGGCACATGCGGGTGGTTGCGTGGTCGCCGGTGCCGAAGGCCAGCCCGGGGTCGAGGGTGAGCACGGCATCGCCAGCCCCGGCATCCGGCCGGCCCCACGCCGGGCTGACGATCAACCGGCCGAACCGTTGGGGGGTGAAAGTGCGCTTCACGGCCTCCTCCCAGTCAGTCGCCGGGACCAGCCGCCAGCTGCACCCCCAGTCCTGCCCGAGGAGGGCAGCCGCCCGCCTGGCGGCCGCCGCGATGGGGCGGCGCTGCGCGCCGTCCACGAAGCCCCGTACGGAGGCCGTGTCCCCCTGGGGAGGGGTGAGGTCCGTCAGGTCCCAGGCCCCCGTCTCCAGCTGGCGCCTAAGGACCCATGGCTCCTCGATGATCAGCCCGCTCGGGCAATGGGGACTCAGGACGGCGACGGCCGCCTCGACGGCGGCCTCCGGACAGGTGAGCGTTATCTGCCAGTGTGCACGCATGACCGCTTAGGCCCCGAAGACGTCCCGCAGGCGTTGGAACAGCGTGCGGTCGGCCTCCGACAGCTGGTCCCCGCCCAGCCTGGCAAACTCCCGCAGGGCAGCCCGCTGCGCTTCGTTGAGCCCCTGGGGGGTGACCACGATCACTTGGACGTGCTGGTCCCCTCTGCCCCTGCCCTCCAGGTCGGGCATCCCCTTGCCCCGCATGCGCAAGCGCGTCCCCGACTGGGTGCCCTCAGGGAGGCGCAGCGTGGCCTGGCCCTCCAGCGTAGGCACTTCCACCTCGGCGCCCAGGGCGGCTTGGACGAAACCGATGGGCTGCGAGACGATGATGTCCCGCCCCCGGCGCTGGAACACCGGGTGGGGCTTCAGGCGGATGATGACGTACAGGTCCCCCGTGGGGCCACCTCTTCTGCCAGCTTCGCCCCCCCCAGCGATGCGGATCCGCGTGCCCTCATCCACGCCCGCCGGGATGGACACCTCAACTTGCCGCTGGCGGCGCACGCGGCCCGCGCCTCGGCAGTCCGGGCAGCGCTCGGCGATGATCACGCCCGCACCGCCGCAGTGCTCGCAGGTGCGCACCGTCTGGACCTGCCCGAGGAAGGTGCTCTGGACAGACCTCACCTGCCCAGTCCCCTGACAGCGGGGGCAACGCTCCGGCTTCGTGCCGGGCTTGGCGCCGCTGCCGCGGCACGTCTCACAGGTTTCGATCCGCGGCACGGCGATGGTGCGCTTGAGGCCGCGGAAGGCTTCTTCCAGGCTCAACTCCAGATCGTAGGCGAGGTCGGCGCCGGCCTCCGGTCCGTGCCGCGGGCGCTGGGCGCCCATGAACATATCGAACAGATCGCGGAGGTCGCCGAAACCACCGGAGCCCGCTCCGGGGTCGAACCCGCCGAAGCCCTGGCCGGGCCCGGCATGGCCGAACTGATCGTAACGGGCTCGTTTCTCCCTGTCACCGAGGATCTCGTAGGCCTCGTTGATCTCCTTGAACTTGGCCTCGGCCTCCGGGTCTGCCTTGTTCACGTCAGGGTGGTACTGGCGGGCCAGCCGCTTGAAGGCCTGCTTGATCTCGTCTTCACCCGCGTCGCGGCCGACCCCAAGCGTCTCGTAGTAGTCCCGCTTCTCCTGCGCCATCAGTCCACTCCCTCAGCCCCGCGACTAAGACCCAGGCGTCCCGTCCTCCATCTTGTAGTCGGCGTCCACCACGGTCTCGCCCTGGGGCGCGGCCCCCTCGGGCCCGGCGGGCTTCGACTGCTGATAGGCGGCGGCGGTCAGCTCGTACAGGACCTTGGTCAGGGCTTCGACCCCGGCTTTGATGGCAGCCTGGTCCACGCCCTTGAGGGTCTCGCGGAGTTTGCCGGCCTCCTGCCGCACTGCCTCCACCTGGCTGGGCTCGGCCTTGTCGCCGACGTCTTTGATGGCCTTCTCCGCGTTGTAGATCAGGCTGTCGGCGTGGTTGTGCAGCTCCGCGGCTTCCCGCCGGTCCTTGTCTTCGCGGGCATGCTGCTCGGCTTCTTTGACCAGCCGGTCGATGTCGTCCTTGTCCAACCCCGTAGAGGCGGTGATGGTCACCCGCTGCTCCTTGCCCGTGGCCAGATCCTTGGCGGAGACGTTGACGATGCCGTTGACGTCGATATCAAACGACACCTCGACCTGGGGCACGCCCCGCGGGGCTGGGGCCAGGCCATCCAGCCTGAACCGGCCGAGGGTCTTGTTGCCGCCGGCCATCTCCCGCTCACCCTGGAGGACATGGATGTCCACCGACGTCTGTCCGTCAGCGGCCGTGGTGAAGATCTCCTTTTTCGAGGTGGGGATGCGCGAGTTCCGGTGGATCAGCCGCGTGAACACGCCCCCCAGGGTCTCAATGCCGAGGGACAGTGGGGTGACGTCCACGAGGACCACCTGCTGGGAGACGTCGCCCTCGATGATGCCTGCCTGGATAGCCGCCCCCAGGGCCACCACCTCGTCGGGGTTGACCCCTTTGTACGGATCCTTGCCCAGCAGGTTCTTCACCATCTCCTGGACAGCGGGCATGCGGGTGGCCCCGCCCACGAGGATGACCTTGTCGATCTGCTGCGGGGTAAGTTTGGCGTCGGCCAGGGCCTGCTTGGTCGGACCCATCGCCTTCTCGACGAGGTCCTTGGTGAGCTCCTGAAACTTGGCCCTGCTCAAGGTAGTTTCGAGGTGCTTCGGGCCGTCGGGCCCGGCCGCGATGAACGGCAGGCTGATGCTCGTCGTCAGCAACGTGGACAGCTCCACCTTGGCCTTCTCGGCCGCTTCGAGCAGACGCTGCATGGCCACGTTGTCCTTACGCAGGTCGAGGCGATGCTCGCGCAGGAACTCCTCAGCCAGCTGGTCGGCGAGGCGGTGGTCAAAATCATCGCCCCCCAGTCGGTTGTTGCCGGCCGTCGCCTTCACCTCGAGCAACCCCTTGGACAGCTCCAGGATGGATACGTCGAAGGTGCCCCCGCCGAGGTCGAACACCAGCACGGTCTGGTCCTCTGCTTTGTCCAGGCCGTAAGCTAGGGCCGCCGCCGTAGGTTCGTTGATGATGCGCAGGACATCCAGGCCGGCGATGACCCCGGCGTCCTTGGTGGCCTGCCGCTGGCTATCGGTGAAGTAGGCGGGGACCGTGATCACCGCCTTGCCGACCTTCGCCCCCAGGTAGGCCTCGCAGTCCTGGCGGATCTTGCCCAGGACCAAGGCTGAGATCTCCTGGGGGGTGTACTCCTTGCCGTCGATGCGGACGGTGTGGGCCGACCCCATGTGCCGCTTGATCGAACTCACGGTACGCTCCGGGTTGGAAACCGCCTGCCGTTTGGCCACTTGGCCCACCAGCCGTTCGCCGGCCTTGGTGAAGGCGACGACCGACGGGGTCAGCCGGCCCCCCTCGACGTTAGGGATGATCACGGGCTTACCGCCTTCCAAGATGGCGGCCACCGAGTTCGTCGTGCCAAGGTCGATGCCGATAACCTTACTCATCTGACTGTACCTCCTGAGGCGCTTTGGCCACTACCACTTGGGCCGGTCTGAGCAACTTGCCCCGCAGGGTGTATCCCCGGCGGACAACCTCGCCTACGGTGTCGTGCGGGCCCTCACCGGGCATGGTGGACACCGCTTCGTGCAACCGCGGGTCGAAGGGATCCCCCGTTGCGCCCGCAGGGGCCAGGCCACGTTCGGCCAGGACGGCCGTGAGCTGGCCCAGGATCATCTCCACGCCTGTGCGCAGGGAAGCTCCGGGGCCTGCCAGTGCTCCGGCAGCCTGCAGGGCGCGCTCGAAGTTGTCCAGCACGGGGAGAAGATCCGCGAGCAAGTCCGCAGCAGCGGACTCCCGGGCCTGTTCCCGCTCGGCGATGATGCGCTGCTTATAGTTCTCAAAGTCGGCCGTCATCCGGCGGAGGGCGTCCAGGTACCTTGCGGCCAAGGCATCGGCCTCGGCCAGCTTCGCCTCGAGCTGGGCCTGCTCGGGGGGGTGTCCTGGAGCCAGTGCGTCGAGCTCTCCCATGGTTCCTCCTAGTCCACTTTGCTGAAATCTTCCAGCGCGGGTTTCTCGGCTTCACGCATCTTGATGATGGTGTCGATGCGCAGGATAGCTTCGGCGATCTCGCCGGCCGCCCGCAGGGCATGGGTCTTCACCAGCGTGGGGTCGATCACCCCGGCGGCGAACAGGTCGACGATCTCGCCCGTATCGCAGTCAACGCCCAGGCTGTCCTGGCCTGCCTTGGCCTGAGCGGCGGTGACGTCGCCGATCTTCTCCAGGGGGTTGAAGCCCGCATTGGCCACGATCTGGGCGAGGGGCCGCTTCAGGGCGTCCACCACGCAGTCGAGGCCGTAAGCCGACATCCCCCGCACCTGCTCGCGGGCCTGGCTCACCTCCCGCGCCGCAGCCAGTTCCACGGCGCCGCCGCCGGGCACCACGCCGCCCCGGAAGGCGGCTTGGAGGGAAGCGGCCGCATCCTTAGCGATGCGCTCCCGTTCGCCCACGACCTCCCTGGTCGCGGCGCCCACCAGCACCGTTGCCATGGGTTTGCCCTTGCCACCCCTCACCCGGACACGCTCCAACCGCTCGTCTTCGCTCACCAGTCCGGCCACACCTAGGCAGCGCTTGAGTTCGTCATCGCTCTTCCTGAGGCCCGTGCGCTTGATGGGCCTGGCGCCGGTATGTTCGGCCACCCTGCGCAGGTCGCGGGTGGCGACCCGGGCCATGACCATCACACCGGCGTCAGTCAGCGACTCCTCGGCGACCGGGCTGACGCCCCGATCCACCATCACCACGTTGGCGCCGAGGGCGACGAGACGGCCGAGGTTCACCTTGAACTCATCCTGCAGTTCCATGTACCGGCGGAAGCCAGCCTCCGTGCCGAGGGCTTCGTCCTCCAGCTCCTCAGGCTCCAGGGCGTCATCCACCACCAGGATGCTCGCCGCGGCGAGCTCCTTGGGCATCTGCTTGTTGAGGCGCTGCTTGTCGACGAGCACCCCGAGAAAGACCTCGTTGGCCGCGCCCTCCGCGGCCTCAACGGTATCGGCCAGCTTAAAGTCAGGTTCGCGGAGCTTGTCGCCGCCGATGAGGGCCGCCGCACCTGCCACTAAGTCGGCGATGTCCGCGTGCTCCCTGCCGGCCACCAGCGCCACCTGCTTGAGCAAGGGGTCCTCCACGCCGCTGATGGGCCGGGAGCGGGTCTCGATGGCCGTAACGGCCGCCTTGATACCGGCGCGGACCCCTTCGATCACCCGCGTGACCGGCACGCCCTTGATGACGTGTTCCATGCCCGTGGTGAGCAGGGCCCCGGCCATGATGGTGGCGGTGGTGGTGCCGTCACCGACTTCTTCTTCCTGCGCCTTGGCGGTGTTCACCACCATCCGGGCGGCCGGGTGGTTCACTTCCATCCTGGTGAGGATGGTGATGCCGTCGTTGGTGATGACGACGTCCCCGAACCTGTCCACCAGCATCGTGTCGAGCCCTTTGGCGCCGATGGTGCCTTCCACCGCCGAGGCGATGGCCCTCACCGCGTTCACGTTGGTCAGCAACGCTGCCAACCGCTCGTCTACTTCCGCGCCGCTGACCTGCTTGACGTTGGCCACACCGATACCCCCTGCCTGCTACTTACCCAGGAGCTTGGAGAGGACCTCACTGAGTTGCGAAGTTACGAAGTTGAGGGTTGCCATCGCCTCAACGTAGTTCATGCGCCTCGGGCCCAGCAAGGCGATGCGGCCCGCGGGGCGTCCGCCCACGCGGTAGGTGGCCGTCACCAGGCTGCAATCCTGCATCTCCGCATGCTTGTGCTCGCCGCCGATGGTGACGGACAGGCCAGTGCCAGGGCTGGTCAGGAGATCCTGCATGATGGCCTCCTGTTCGAGCAAGGCCAGCAGGGGCCTGACCTTGTGGAGGTCCTGGAACTCAGGCTGGCCCAGGATGTGTTTGGTCCCGCAGAGGAACACCTTGTCGGCGCCCTCCTCGGGGACGCGCTCGAGGAACCCCAGGGACTGCCTGAGCAGCTCCTGGTACCGATTGAGCCCCAGCTCGATGCCACGCAAGGCGCCCCGGGCCAACTGGCCCAGGGCGATGCCTGACAGCTCCTGGTCGAGCAACTGGGCGATGTCCCTGAGCTCCTCATCGCCCACCCCTGCCGGGAGCTCAACTAGGCTGCTCTCCAGGGAGCCTCCGGCTGTGACCAGCACCAACATGGCGGTGCCTGACCCCAGCGGGACAAGGTCCACGTGGCGGCAGACCCTGGCTTGTTCCTGGGGCGCCAACACGATGGAGGTGTAGCTGGTGAGCTCCGCCAGGAGCCGGCCGGTCAACTGGACCAGGGAGTGGGTGTGCCGCACCCGCGCGCGGTACTCGCGACGGATCCAGGCTGCCCTCGCCTCGTCCAGGCTGGGATGATCAATGAGCGTGTCCACGTACAATCGGTAGCCTTTGTCCGACGGCACCCTGCCGGCTGAAGTGTGGGGCTGCTCGATGTACCCTAGCTCTTCCAAGTCGGACATCTCGTTGCGGATCGTGGCGGAACTCACGCCCAGATTGTACTTGCGGGCGATGGTGCGTGAACCCACGGGTTCGGCGGTGGCGATGTAGTCCTCGATGATGGCCTGAAGCACTTGGAGTTTGCGTACGTCCAGTTTCAGCTACCTCGCCCTCCCTTCGTTAGCACTCTCGCCCGGAGAGTGCTAAAGGCCCACCACAAAAATAGCACTGCGGTGCAGGCTTGTCAAGGGTTTCCTCACCTCAGGGCAGCTCAGGGACGCGCATCGCGGGCCACTCCGGGCATGTCCTGCGGCAAGGGCAGGGTCCAGACCAACCTGATCCGCAGGGTGCGGGAACCGAGGATGAGCTGATACCCGTCGCGGTCCCGCCGCGCTGCCACGACCGGCGGGGGTTCAGGGAGTCCGGCGGCTATGGCTGTCCCGCGGGCGGCCAGGTTGAGGCCGGCCGCGACCAGCAGGAAGATGCCGATCCACAACCAGGAAGGGGGGTAGCCGTCCCGCACGCCTGCACACCTCTGAGTCTAGTGTCGGCGCGGGTGCGGTCGATTATGCCCCCTCATCTGCCGAGCAGTTTGGCTAGGACCTCGGCCGCAATCTGGGCGCTACGGATGGCCTCCTCCATGGTGTTTTCCGGGCCGCCCACTTCGAGGAGGAGGGCTTGTGGGCTGTAGTGCTGGTTGTAGCGCGAGTCCTTGGTGACGATCCCCAGGGACATGCCCGGGTAGCTCCGCTCGAGCGCGCCGATGAACTTGCGGGCGAAGTCAAGGTTCTGCCGCCAGTTGGGATGCGACAGCTGGTTGGCCGTGCCCACCACCAGCATCAGCTTGGCTACGGTCTTGCCCCCAACGACCGCCGTGCTCTCCGCCCGGCGGGTCGCGTCCCGGTGCACATCGACCAGGACGTCGATGGACGGGTACTTGGCCAGCATCTGCTCAATGGTCTTGGCGGATTCGACGTAGGCGCCGAGGCGGCCCAGGCGGTCGTGCATCACCCGGGACTGGACAGCCGGGATGCCTTTGGCGTTGAGGGCCGCGCACAAGGCCTCGCCGACCTTCGCCACTGTCTTCTCCAGGTTCTCAGTGAAAGCGGCGTCAAGCCGCCCACCGGCGTAGGGCAGCTCAGACAGGAAGGATTCCTTGGCATGGCTGTGATAGACCAGCACCCGAAACGGGCCCGAGGCGGACTGGGCAGGTGTGGTGGGTGAGGGCGGCTGCGGTACTATCACCGGCTGAGGGTCAGCCGTATCGACCGGGTCGTACGGCGGAATGCCCGGGATGACCGCTTTCAGGAAAGCGCTGGCCCCGACGCCGTACACGCCGGTGAGGGTGCCGCCGGCAGCCCGCACGGTCCCGCGCCAATCCAGCCCCGCGGATGGCGCGGTGGCGCTGCCTCGGCCAAGACCCGGCACCGCGTGCTCCAGGGCGCGGCGCAGCAATGGAGTGCTGAGCCGCGAGGCCCATGCCGGTGACACCGGCCCGCCGGTCATAGCGGGCACGGCCCTGCCCGGCGGGGAAGCCAGCCAGAGGAAGGAAACGAGCGCCACTCCCACATAGGTGAAGAGCGGTCCCCAGCGTTTCACGGCGGCTCGGTCCATAGTGCATGAATATGTGTACCTAGCGGCCCGTAGACCGAGCGAGTAGGAGGGGGAGTGTGAGCTCCCCCGTCCTCTCACACCACCGGACATGCGGGTCCGCATCCGGCGGTTCACCAAGCGTGACGAAGTCGGGCGTAACGCTCCCCAAGGCTAACAAGCCCCAAGTCGCTCCAGTACGCCTTGCCCAGCCCGTTGCTCA
>JBFMBV010000001.1:0-114415 GCA_040755005.1 Bacillota bacterium | reverse complement strand
CGCCACTCAGCGCTTGGTTACCTCACCCCTGACGAGTACGACAGGAAAGCGGCTGGTTTACATCCAACTCTTAGAGCACAGGTAGCCAGCTGACTTCCCTAGTCCACGGTAGCGGGTCAACTCCACTGTATGGGTCAACCTTTGCCGCCGATCTATGGAAGGGCCTAGGAAAGAAGCTACAGATAGGCGATGAGTTGAACGACCTGCTTGGGCCGTATGTCTTGGAGAGTATATCTCAGATCAGCGACCCCAACCGACCGGATATCGGTTGTGGTCCTAGGACTGTGGTGAGTGCCTTCAAGAGGGTTGCCCGAGTCGGGGGGCACGACAAGAAGGTATATGGTGTTGCCGAGTTCGTCAGCGACTGCCGCACCCAAGAGGTGTTACTCAGCCCAACAACAAGCTATATCGATAAACTTGATCGGGTACTGAGGCTGAATGCAGTAAGAGGCAGCCTTGAAGAGAGTGTGGTTGTGTTAGGGGGCTTTCCTAATGGTTGTTCCAGGCAGGTTCTTGAGGCCTATGGGTTGGCTGATCAGCTTGAGCGGCTCTTGCAGCAAGGTTTCCAGGACATCGTCGGGAGAAACCCCAATGGGTACTACTTGATAGCTCTTGTGGCACCAGGGACTAGTTCGGAAACTCAGCTAGACCGACTAATCAAGACATACCGCGCTAGCTTTGCAGCTGATAACAAGGATATAGATGCAACGATGGTCGCCTTTACTAAACACATTATCCCGGCGCTATTTCCACTGGAGCCAAATCAATGGTCGAATGCGGCGGTAGAGACTAAGGCCACCTGGCATCGGCTGAGCAATGGTTCTTCGTGTATGTGGCTGAGAGGATGCTTCGAGAAAGACAAGCTAGCCTATCCGAACAGACAGCTCCAGATCACAGTAACCACTAGACCCGAGTGCCAGGAGGCACGTGTTCTCAATGAGGACGGTGCTTTTGTCGCTCAGTTCGCGTTCTTCCTGGACTGCAGCCTGAAGAACAGGCACCAACCTGGACTCATTAAGCGAGTACAGGAGTCTCCCGCAACATACCTGTTTAGGCTAGCGATGATGAAACCAGTGGACTCCTCGGACCTACCCATCTTCAACCTTGTCGAGAAGCAGCAGGTAACACCCATGTTCTTGCTCGGATTGCTATCCAAACTTGACGAGGCATCTCTGCCAAAGAGTGAGGAAGGGCAGGCTGCAGTGCTATGCAGCGAGATCAGGGACGATATCATGATCAGCCTGTTCTCTGAGGAGCTGGGTTCTATTCAGAGTGACGAGATAGTCACAGCAGCAAAGGGCCGGGCTCTCATAATCGAACTGGTCAGGGCACTGTGCAAGCGCACATTCCCGCACTATGCACCGATTGCCCCCTTGCGGACACTCAGCAAGATCGAGAACATCTACGTGAAGGTACTCAATGATGCACGCATCTCCCTGGAGGCCAAGCGAGGCCATGACATCCTGTACGGAGACCAACCCGACATCAAGGAACGAAAGCGGGAGATATCACAGCTCTTCTTTGCGCAAGGCAAGTATTCGGCAGCGGAGGATAGCTGGCTCGAGTTTGGCTGTCTACTCAAGGCAAGCTGGGACAAGGCAGAAGTCAGACTCCAGCTGCATCCCATGGAGCGACAGGTCCTCGAGCGGTTGGACCAGTGTCCGAACAACAAGAAGGTGACGGTGGACGACTATGTGTGTGACGCCGTTCATTTTTCCGAAATCGTGCTCATGTTCCGCCGACAGGGTTATTGCCCGGAGGAAATGGAGTCCATCCTCAAGATTGGTGCGGCACGGAGGCTCTTCAACAGGCATCCCAGTACGCGTCTCATCTACAGGAAGCCCCTCACCTTAGTTGAGTGGAGGCAAGAACTCCTTGACAGCATAACGGAGATCCAACACAAAGCTGAACTGCTCCCCGGGAGCATCCCCCAGGAGTTCGCCGCCTTGGAGAACGCAGCCAGGGGCATCAAGAACGATGCTGACTACGAGTCGGTGAGACGGAAGATAAAGGCTGTAGACCTTGACACAGATAGGCGGATTGTAGACTTCGTCAAAGGGGCCCTCGCGGAATGCGAAAAAGAGGTATCCCTGCTCTCGAGCGACTTGGCCGCGAACGAGAGAGTCGGCGGCCCGTTTCACCGCCTCAAGGAAACCCTAACTGGTGAGGTGCGCTGGGTTGAGGCTCTGAACTCAGTCTGCGCTGAGCTAGTGGCCGCTGTTGACATGCTGCGGGGGAAAGTTTCGAAACTCGATTCCCAAGTCGCTGAATGGAAGAGACAGAATGGAGACAGGGCAGACATCTCCGGGCTGTCTGACGTTGTGAAGCTGGTGGAGGCAACAGGGACTAAGCGGCTGAGGCTCAAAGAGCTTGCATCAGATCAGCGGAAGGCCCTATCTGGGCTGGAAGCAGACGCGAAGTGTTACGCAGCATGGGGTACACATGCCGGGAGTGCCCGCTCATCCCAACAACTCGCGCTGGCAGCTGCCAGACTGGGAAGACACGAACTCCGGTCTCAAGTAGAACAGCTAAACGAAGCAGTTGACAACGACCTGAGAACGCTTAAGGTAACTGCCCTCAGGAACCATGAGCACTATGGCCAGCAGTATGAGGAGATCAGATCGAAGGCTCTGGCCGTAGTCGGCAATGCTCGCGACGAGTTTCAGGTTCAGCGGGGCAAGCTGAGTGAAGCCTTAAGAGCGATCAGTCCCAAGTTCACTAGCCTGACGGCGGTGTTCCAGGAGAGCAGCCCAGAGGAGTCGTATCAGCAGCTGTGGCAGGAAGCAGAGACGACACTGCGAAGCTTGTTTGACGAGCTGGCCAACGAACTTGTCTACTGGCGAAACGAGGCATTGTACAGCAAGGAAGTCCTGGGCATTCAAGATGTGGAAGCTATTGACAGCCTCCTGTCCAGACTAGGGGCATCACTGCTGAGTGCCAGGGAGGAACGCGACTTTTCAGTCAAGGCGGCTGATGACACTGGTCGCCTAGAGCACATCTCCACTCACGTTGCGCGCACGAGAGAAGAGATAGCCAACGCGAGGCAGTTGTTGCGGGAGATGGTCAACCCAGGTGAGCCATCAGCTGCTGAAGCGGCTACGCTGAGGCTCATAGCCGATCAGGACTTGGACCTCAAGCAGCTGATACTCAAGCACTTTGAAGCCAATCCTGCAAAGATGGATCTGGAAGGCATACTGGATCAAGTCAAGGCGCTGTTCCGCAAACACCGGGTCGACATTCGGATTAGGAAGCGGAGATGAGAGCTACTGCGCCATTCGACCAGATGCAACGATATCCAGTGATCGCAACTGGGTCAAGGCTTGCACTGGGACTCATTGACGGGGCAACCGTGTCTGTTGGTGGACTAGACGTATACTGCTCGTTCTCCAGGCCTTCCTCTTCCACGATCGGTCGAGTCATGATTGTGGACCCTGACCCACGAGTATCTGACCTATTCCCCGCGGTGGTTCTGGCTGATCCACCACTCGATGAGCGGCTGGACCAGGCCCTATTTAGGAACTGGGAGACTTGCGCCCGAGCTCTACTACGCCAAAGCCAGATACCTGATGAGATATGTCGCGAGGCATTGGGTGAAACGGTAGTACTGATGGTAGCTGATGGGCTCTCATATGGGGACCTCAACTCTCAGGTTCCCGTGCAGCCTTGTCTCGTAGACGTACCTACGACTACGGAGTGTGGGCACGCCAACATAGTAGGATCCCCGACCATAGCCCATAGGCTCTTCAACTCAGGCTACAGACGCTTCATCGGTTTCTCCTTCTGGGAAAGAGACGAAAACCGAATTGCGCAGACCTTCTTCAGACACATTCCCGACACACGGACCTATACGTACTTCGAGGACATAGTTGAGACTCTGAAGGACATGGATCTGTCGAGGGCCTACATACAGATATCGATGTCGGCCCTTGATCAGTGTGCCCACAGCAGGCGCGACGCACCTCTCGTGTCTTCGGAAGTATCACGGGTCGTGCAACGCGTTCTGATGCTGAAAGGGCTCCTAAGGGAACGGGGGCTGCCCAGTAGGATATACCTTACCAGCGACCATGGTCTGATGTGGGTTGGATCAGCTGACTCGCTCAAAGTGATAGCCGTGCCGAATGCGGCCGGCGCTCGATACTGCCGAGGGCTTCATCCAGACTCACACATGCGGTACTTCGCTAGTAGTGGCGTGTCTTGCCTTCAACCGGGATGCATCACCCGGAGGTTGCGATCAGATGAGAAAGGTCTGCATGGCGGCATCTCATGCGGTGAGTCACTCATTCCCCTTTGGCGACTAGTCACTTGGGAGGACGAGAGCGATGCTCATTGGAAGATGTCTGGATTCCGAGGAGAGAGTTGACGTTGAGTTCAGGACCTCTCGGCGAGTTTTGGTGTGCGGTAAGACAGGCAGTGGGAAATCCTACACACTCGGCGTCCTGATAGAGGAGTTTGGCTATGACGCCAATACCATCTGCCTAGTTGTTGACCCGCAAGGGATCTACTGGACTATGGGCCAGCCCAACATCGCCCAGGAGCGAGATGTGTATGAGTGGGGGTTAGTTCCTAGGGGGATCCGGGTGAACCTATTGGTTCCAGGGAATCCGGTTGACAGATATGGAGGTCAGGATGTACTCGAGGCTATCACCAGCCGAAACGTTGATGTCCGTGAACTGCGGGTCAACCCGGCTGACCTCTCTGAGGAGATGTGGTGCGATCTCTTTGGCCTATCCATCAATGAGTTACAGGGAGCCAGGCTGTTCAAGAGCGTACGGAACTGCAGAAGAGAGCTTGGACGGGACTTCCTAATCCCTGATATCATAAGGCAAGTCGAGGTGTCTGACTCGCTCGACACCACCAAGGAGGCACTCTACCGTAAGCTTGAGATGGCGCTCGACTGGGGCATCTTCCAGGAAGTTCGGTACACTGAACTCTGGGAGATGTTCGACTATCAGGGAGTCAATGTCCTCGATCTTAGTACTGTTGACCAGACTCGATATGGTCTAAGGAACTTGATCGTCGCTGTACTTGCAAGGTTTCTCTTCAGAGAGAGAACGGTGGCAAGGCGCCGAGAGGAGCTTGGCATGGGTTCCGAGATGCCCAAAGTGTGCTTGATCATAGATGAGGCGCACAATTTCTGTCCCGCTGGTAAGTCCACGCTCTCGAAGGAAGTGTTGATCCGGTGGGCAAAGGAAGGGCGTCAACCAGGGCTATCTCTACTTGTTGCCTCCCAGCAGCCAGGTGCCATTGACAGCGAAATCCTTACACAGTGCGATCTTACGATAGTGCACAAGCTGACAAACAGAGAGGATAGGCGCGCTATTAGCGCCCTATCTGAGGATTACGTTAATGACAGAGTGCACACTGAGATAACGAAGCTAAGCAACATCGGACAGGCGATCATGGTTGATGACAACCGAGAGAGTGTTCAGACGATCTCGGTTCGTCCACGCTTGAGCCAGCACGGTGGAGGAAGCAGATAGCTAGCGGGCAAGCATATCGCCTATGGCGCGAGGTGAGTACCATTAGAGCCCCGTCCAAGGTACTATTAGTTGAGCCGCGTTTCCCGCTACCGTCAAAGAGCAGAAACCACCAGAACTTCTTACCGATCGGCCTTCTGAAGATAGCATCATACCTCAGGGGAATAGGAACCGAGGTCCGTCTGGTGAGGGGTCCAGCAGACCCGATTGGTGCCACTATCGAACCGGAGTTCATCCCCGATGAGGTGTGGGTGACATCTTTGTTCACCTACTGGGCCAGGTATGTGAGAGACACTGTGAGTTTCTACAAGAGCATGTTCCCTGGTGTGCCGGTGACCGTGGGAGGTGTGCTTGCTTCTCTGCTCGATGAGAAGCTCGTGAAGGAGCAGACTGGTTGTGACCGGGTCTATCAAGGGGTCATTGCCGAGGCCGAGCTGTGTGACCCCGCATACGACCTCGTAGAGGAAGACGTAGGGGCTCCCTTGGGTTATCAGATCCTCCACACTTCAAGAGGCTGTACCCGCAGGTGTGACTTCTGTGGCACCTGGCGGATAGAGCCGACATACGATCCAGTCCTCACCATAAAGGACAGAGTGACTCGGCCTAGGGTCGTGTTTTACGACAACAACCTCCTGGCCAACCCTCACATTGAGCACATCCTCGATGAGCTTATAGAGCTAAAGCGTCAACGGCGACTTCTCTGGTGTGAGAGTCAATCAGGGTTTGACGGGAGGATTCTAGTAGACAAGCCCCACTTGGCGAAGATGCTGAAAAAAGCGGGCTTCCGATATCCCCGCATAGCTTGGGACGGAGGGATTTGCGCGGCTCCCCATGCCAGAGCCCAGCTTGATCTTCTGCAAGAAGCCGGCTATGCCCTGAACAAGGATGTCTACCTCTTCGTGCTCTATAACTGGGATCTGAGCTTCGCAGAGATGGAGCAAAAGAGACTACAGTGCTGGGAATGGAGAGTGCAAATCTCAGACTGCCGGTTCAGACCTCTGAACCAGCTCTATGATGAGTATCGCGGCGCGAAGCCCCATCAGACCTCAGATGACTACTACATCCACGAGACAGCAGGCTGGACCGATGCCCTCATCAAGCAGTATCGGCGCAACGTAAGGGAGCAGAACATCTGCGTGCGGCATGGTTTTGACTACTACTCACGAGCTCTTGAGGTCGGGGCTGCCCGGAAGAGAGCGGCGCTGCACATCCCTCTTGTGACCCCACTCTACTGGGACGGCCGACCCAATCAACACAGGAGAGGCTGCTGGAATCCCGGCGAGGTCAGGTATCCCGCTGAGGATCATGCAGCCTAGTCATCAGTCCCGCCAGCTCCGCCGCCTCCTCCTTCCACTCCGTCATCACCTTAAGGGCCTTCTCCAACTCGGTCGGGTTCCTGATGTAGCCCCAAGACAGCTTACAGCATCCACTGCTTCTCGAACAGTGAAGTTCTATCCAGCCGTCGGATTGCTCCCGCGGGGTGGCCCGCACCCTGCGGCGTGGCTCTGAAGTTCTGCCTCTTCTCTTCCGACAACCCTGCACCAGGCTGGCCCACGGGGCTGCTCTTCTCTCTAGCCTCGTTATCCCCAATATTCCAACAGGCAGGCGCCCCCCTTCACGTCGAGGGGGGGGCGTGGTTTGTCACAATGGCCGACATATTGGCAGGAGTCGGGGCAAAAGGCGCGAAGTGGGAATTCAGTCCAGCTAGCTCCATTCCGTGCTGACTGAGTGAGGAGGCAAGGGAGGGGTGCCCTCAGCTACCAGTGCGTTGAGGATGCGAGAAAGGGGTGCTTAGCGTGAAGAACATCACCACACGCCAGGAAGCGCTTCTTGGCGGACTACGCGCCCTCGATCCAGGGCTGCGTCTCCGGTGGGACGAAGTGCGGGGCGTGGCAGGCTCAGTCCGCGGCAAGCTGGCGGCCGAAGCGGTCGGTGACCGGAGTGCCAAGATCGCCGCAGAAGCGTTCTTGGCCGTACATGGGGAGCTGTTCGGCCCGGCTGATATGACCAGGACGCTCAGACTCCTTCGTCAACGAACCGACGACTTGGGGTGGACCCACCTTGAGTATCAGCAGTTCCACCCGCTACCACCGGGGTGGCTCGGCAGGCGCCTGGCGCCGCTTGAAATCTATGGCGCCAAGCTGGTTGTCCATCTGGCCCCGGATGGCACGGTCACAGAAGTGCAGTCCAGCTGTTGGAGGGACATCACGGTGGCCTTCCGGGCGCGCCTGACGCCCAAGGGCCTTCGGGACAGCCTGCTGAGGGAAGCAGCGGGCATCGAGGGTTTCCAGCCCCTGCAGAGGCAGATGCAGGAGCGTAGGGAAGAGAACTTCCCGCTGATGCAGCGGCCGAGGCTCGTGGTCTACCCATGGCAGAGCGGCTTCCGTCTGGCCTGGACGACCTATGCTTATGCCGCGGTTGACGTTGAGAACCCGCATACGGGCAGGCCCACTGGTGCCAAAGGCATAGCGCTGGGGCAGATCTTCGTGGATGCATCCACTGGTGAGCGCTTGGTGTTTGCGCCCACCAGGATCCATGCGGAGACGCCCGACACGGGGACCGGCCTGGGCGTGACACCACTCGGCGGGCCCTACGTCTCCAGGAACCTGAATATCGTCCGGGTGGACTTGACTTCAACCTACCGGCTACGGGACACCACCCATTCCCGGGACATCATCACCTACGATGCGGCCGGCAGCAGCAGTTGGTCCAGCACATCACAGATTACCGGGGCGCTGTCCGGCGGCTCGCTGCCTGTGTCGGAGGACACCGACGGGGACAAGAACTGGACCCGCACCGCCGCTGATACGAGCGACGCGCAGCGCACCGCCTCCCAACAGCCAGAGGTGGATGCGCACTACATCTGCCGGGAGGCCTATGAGTGGTACAGTGCCCTGGCCGGCTCGCGGGCTGGATGGGATGACGGGCAGTACCCCAATCCACCTGTCCCTCCCCAGCCAGTGCGAGTATTGACGCATGTCTACGACGCTTGGATGGGCACAAGCCGCTCAGTGAACGCCTACTTCGACAAAGGCCTGCAAGGAGGCAGTTGGTACGCCTTCCTTGCCTTCTTTGACGGGGATCCCACGCAGACTTGCAGCAGCTCGGGCGACGTTGGGTTCGACTACCTCGCAGGCTCGAAAATGGTGGTGGCCCACGAATACCAGCACGCCATGACCGACTTCTCGTTCGAAGACGCCGCTGGAAACCCGGGTCTGACCTACTCCGGCTGGCTTGCCGCCGTGCACGAGGGTCTGTCGGATGTCTTTGGCTGTCTGTTCTCAGAGAGTTGGGCACCAGACACCGAAGTCTCCAACGCGGGCCTGGTCCTACGGAACGTGGCTTATCCGCGTGACCCCAACTCGTGGGCCAACCGCACTGGGACATTCCCCTGCGGCCTGTCCAACCACAACAAAGACCACTTCGCCGACAGGAACCTCGATGCGGGATTCAGGTATGACAGGGGCACCATCCTCGCCCACTGCGCCTATCTGATGGGACCGGGGGGAGTGCACCAACGCACCTCGCGCACACCTGCCCTGATACCCGTCTACGCCATGGGGCGGCAGACAGTGGGCGGGAAGCACGTGCTCAAAGCCGGGCGCATCTGGTACCGTGCGCTGTCGTACTACTTCAGCACCCATGGGGTTCTCACCGGCATACCCACCAACGACGAGAACACCTTCCGTACCCTGCGCGACGCCTGTGTGAGCTCAGCCATAGACCTCTATGGCAGCGGCTCGCTTGAACATCTCACTACCATACTCGCGTTCTATGCCGTAGGCCTGCATCCCACAGGCACCGCCTACGGCGCCGATGTGACCTTCCTGCGTTGGGGGACCGAGTGGCGCCTTTCCAGGCCGTACCTTGGCGGCATCCATAGCACCTGTCCGAACTGGTCTTCCCTGGACCTGTTCATCAACAACGGTGGCACGTCGGAATGGAACGCCTTGATCAACGTGACGACGCCGACGGGCCCGACCCAGTTCGAGAACACGGTCTACTGCCGGGTCAGAAACGTCGGCGACCAGGATGCCCTGAACGTACAAGTCCAGTTTTACTACGCCAAAGCCGGGACGGCCGTGTGGACATGGCTTCCGGTGACTGACAAGGATGGGAACGTCCAGACGCTCAACGTCGGGATGTTGTTCGCCGGGCAATCGACGTTTTCGGAAGCCAATCAGAACACCCCACCGGCCAGCGCGGGCGTCAAGTGGTACATCCCGCCGTTGGGGGTAGGGGAAACAGTAAACCATTACTGCCTGAAGGCTGTAGTCAGTTCCTCCAACGATGTCAATGCGTTCAACAATGAAGTTCAGTCGAACATAGCCTATACCGCGTATACACCAGGGAGCCCACTCCGTATGTGGTTCATGGCTGGCAATCCAACCAAGCGCGAGATCCCCCTCGAGCTGGCCGTCCAACCGACGCTGCCCAAGGGGTGGAAAGCCTCATTGGAGGGACCGACACGGGACATTCGTCTCAAGCCAGGGGAGGAGCGGGCCGTGGCGATCACCCTTGATATGCCCCCTGGGGCCGACAGGCAGCTCGAGCCCCCCTTCGACGGAGAGCTCAAGGGGCAGCTGTATGGGTCCATGTCTGCCCCCTTCACCGGAGCCCTGACTCGAGTCAAGTGGGACGGCAATCACCTGCGGGGCCTCCTGACCGCAAACGTGGCCGACCTAGGCCAGCTCGTCGGCGCCTTCGACGGGATAGTCGATGTCTCCAGCGCAACCGTGAAGGGGCGGGTGCTAGGGAGCTTCCAGTGCAGCGGACGGGACAGCGCACAGCCAGTGTGCGCTGGGGTGGAGGCGTGTCTGCGGCCACTGCGCAGGGTAGACATCAGCCAGCTCGTAGATGGTGTACCATTCGGGGGCATCACCATTCAGGTGCAGGTCCCAACACCTTGCGCAAAGGCATTGCCCCCCACCGATACACTGGTCAAGCCGGATGGAACCGTGAAGTTGGCCTGAAGCCGCGCAGAACTCTGCAACGGAGGAAGCCCCCACCCAGAGTGGGGGCTTCTTCACGGGGCGCAGTTCCCGCTATCGTCCACGGCTCAGGACTTGCAGGATAACCCTCCACCTCCAGCGAAGCTACACAACCGTTTGCCACGCTGACGGGGGGTCAGTCCATGCCGGCCGCCGTCGCCGACTACCTCAGGCAATGTAGCCGCTTCACCCGGAATGCCCGTCTCTACCTCGTCTTGACCTCGATCACAGGGGTCTACTGGGGCTTGTCCGGTGTGGTGGCCAACCTGTTCCTCTTGGTCCGGGGTTTCCAGGAAGGCTTCCTTGGGACCTTGGTGGTGGCCAGCTCGGCAGCTGGCGTGATCGCCGCGATGCCTGCGGCCAGGTTCGTCAACAACCGCGGGCGGCAGGCCGGCCTGTATGCATGTCTGATCGTCGGGCTGCTGGGGACATCAGCCATTCTGGCGGGCCCTACGGCGGTAGTTGTCGGCGCGGTAGTGCTCATCGGCGTGTCCAATGCCCTGGTGGGAGTAGTACAGAGCCCGCTGCTCACCGACGAGAGCCAGCCAGCTGAACGTCCCCACCTGTTCAGCGTCAGCGCAGCCTTGATGATTGGGGCTGGGGTGGTCGGGGCATGGCTCGGGGGCTGGCTGCCAGGCCGCTACGCCTCGCTGACTGGCCTGCCCGCTGATTCCGCGCCCGCCCTGAGGTTTGCCCTGGCCATAGGCGCGCTGCTATTCCTCCTGGCGCTCTTGCCCGTAGCCTGGATGAGACTGGGCCAGGGGCGCGCTGTGCCGACGCGCGGTAGCCTCCTGGCCATCCCCCGCGTGTCCGACACAGCTATGGCCTGGCGGGTGTCTGCCGTCGCGCTGCTCTGGGGCATCGGCGCCGGCCTCATCGCCCCTTTCTTCAACGTTTTCTTCAACCGGCACCTGGGCGCCTCGCCGGGGCAGATCGGCAGTTTGATGGCATGGAACTCGCTGATGGCTGCGGTGGGCGCTTTGCTCTCGCCGCTAGCGGTTCGACGTTTCGGCAAGGTGAGCACCATGGCAGGCGCCTTCATCCTATCCGTGCCTCTGACGCTCACTATGGTCTCCACGCGGGCGATCTGGCCCGCGGCCGCGGCCATGTGGATCAGGGGGGCCCTCACTTTTGGGGTCAACCCAGTGTTTGGCAACCATACCATGGAGTTGTTCCCGCCCGAGGATCGGGCGGCGGTCAGCGGGCTGATCAACATCAGCTGGACGGTGGGGTGGGCGCTGTCGGCCCAGCTGGCAGGGCTGATCATGGAGAGCGGTAACTACATTCTACCGTATTACATCGCTGCCGGGTTTTACATCATCCTCGGGCTGGCCTATCGGCTGTTCTTCGGCCGGGGCAGTAAGCCGGCCATCCCCTCTGCCAAGGCGGGGGAACCGGCCGCAGCCTGAGCCTTGGGCCGGTGAACGCTTGACTTTGGGAAACCCCCGCCACGCCGGGGGCTTCTTGGCAGGAACGGACCCTGTCGCAGCGAACCCTTGCCTAACTCCGGTATAGCCCGGGAGGTGCCCCCATGGCCCTGCTCCGCCTCTTCTCGGCAGACGCACTACGCTTGGAGGCGCTCTTCCAGACCGACCCCGCCCGCTACACCATCCCCTACGGGATGCTCAAGCGCCGGGGTCTGGGCTGGGAGGGCTTTGACATGTTTGCCCTCACCGACACCGGTGGCGCCTTCAGTGGTGTGCTTACCCTTGACGCTGACGGGCGGACCAGTGTCTATGGGGGGCAGCCGGAACACGCGGTTGAGGTCGCGGAGGAGGCAGGCCGGCGCCAGGCTCTGCGCTTCATCGACGCCGAACTCCCTATGGCCGCTGCGTTGGCGGCTATCCGGCCTCCCGTGAGTACTGAGGACCTAGTGATCATGGTCAGGCGCCGGGTCGAGCCGACACCTCCGCCAGCGGTGCCTGCCACTGTGCGCCCCGCCGTGCTCAGCGACGCCCCCGCCCTGGCCGCCCACTACTCCTCCAGCGACATCTTCAACGGCCTCACCCAGGAGATGCTGATGGAACGGCTGGAGGCGGGCGTGGTGTTCGCCTTGGCCCAACTGGGGGACGGCACGGTGGCTTCGGCGGCGCTGTCGAATAGGTTCGTGCCCGGGGTGGGCCGCATCTCGGCCGTCTACACCAGACCCTGCTATGAGGGTCGGCGGTTGGCCACCGCGGTGGTGGGTTTCCTCAGCGAACAGCACGACTCAGCCGGGCTGACGTCGGTGCTCTACCGGTCCTTGGAGAACCCGGCCGCGGGCAGACTGTACGAGCGCCTTGGCTTCGAAGAGTACGTACGGGTACGCAAGCTGCGGTACACGGCCGGCGGGGGCTATTGACAGGGCCGGGCAGCTGGGAGTCACCGTTGGCCACGCCCATTCAGAAACGGGGAAACCCATATGCCGCAGGCGCGACTCGGCGCCGTCATCGTCCTGGCTCTGCTGCTGTCACTGGCTTCAGGCTGCACGCCCCGTAAGGAGCCGCCTGCGCCTCCGCTCACCGTCGTCCCCATCACCGCCCCTCAGCGGCTGGAGGAGCTGTGGGCCAAGTACATGTTTGATGGCATCACCACCGTCTGCAATAACGAGTTCGAGGATCCCGCCCAGATCAAGGTCAAAGCATATCTGGTCACGTTCGCCCTGCAGCGGATGGTGAAGGACGGGGAGGCCAAGCCTGTAAGTTCTGGGACCAGCGACCTGGTGCAGATCGAGGTGCCCGAACGGGACCTTCTGCTCGGCACGATCAAGCGGTACTTCGAGGTCACGCCTGAACTCGACCTGGAGCGGACGTTGCGGGAGGGCTTGGGGCAAGAGGGGAAGACCATTAGAGTCTACACTGAGCACATCGCCCATGATGCCACTAACCACTGGCGTATTACCCTTGAGCAGGTCAGCTATGACACAGCGGCCCGGGAGTACAGAGTAGCGCTGAAGACCCTGGACCGGATCACCCATATCCTGCTGAAGGAACGGGACGACAAGACCCTCTACTATCAGAGCGTCAGGTACGAGTACCCGGTCACGAACTATGTGCAGTTGACGGGCCCGTACGTCACCCTGAAGGCCGAGGACTTCGGCGGGTTCGAAGCCCCCAACCTCTATCCGGTCTCGGTCCGGGGGACCACTTTCGGTGACAAGCTCCTGCGTGGGCGGACCGGCCGGTCAACCCTGACGATTTCCACTCGCCAACTGTGATAACCCTCTCTGTGTATGACCCGGCTCTGAACGCGGTGGAAGCGCGCTTCGAGGTCCCCCAGCAGGACGGCAGTTGGCTGCATGGCGTCCGGGTGTTGCAGGACACTGTGCTCGTCAAGCTGACTGACTGCTTCTTCGTAGTCGACCGCGCTCTCGCCCTGGTGGGCAGCGCCACACCTCTGCCTGAGCCAGTGAAGCAGGCCCTGTCAGGGAACGGCTTCCGGGGCGCCTATGACGTCAGCGTCGACCTGACGCGGATCGACTACACTGACCAGGATGGGCTGCATCTCCATGACCTCGACAGCGGGCAGACGCAGCGTCTGTCGGGGCACATCCAGGTGGGCGACCGACTCCTCCCTCAAGCGTACATCCTAACCCCCCACTTCTCTCGCAACGACGAGGCGGTCATCGCCATGCTGTCTGGCTATGAGGGGTGCTACGGCCTCATCGCCCTCAGGTTGAGGGACCAGAGCCAGCCGTATGTGTACAAGAACCCCGAGCTCTACTATGGCATCGGATGGATGAACGCCAGGTATCCCTATGCCGACCTCAAGCCCTCCTGGAGTCCCGCGCCGCCCAAGCTCGCCCTCATGGACCTGGAGGCCCTCGCCTCCTCCGGGCCAGCGCCTGCTCACCGGGAGGTGGTCCTGGCTTCGCCTTCGGAACAGCAGCCCATCGGGTACATGGAGTACCTGCCCCTGTTCAATGCAGACTACTTCGTCTATGTGGCGCTCGCCTGGGACCCAGACGGGGCCGAGGAGAAGCATGTCTACCGCATTGTGCGGGTAGACCTGGAGACCATGCAGGCTGAGACACTCCTGACCATACGAGCGGGGACGCCCTACCTCCGGGCACTGACAGCAGACGGCAGGGTGATGTTCTCCTACAATTTCAAGCGGAAGATCGGGTTCGCCATCACCGGCAAGTAGGCCGAGGCGGGGAACCCCACTAGATTGGAACCGAGCACACTGAGGCCCCCGCTTCAGGCGGGGGCCTCGTCTGTTGACTGCAGCTGGTCTCGCCGCAAGCTACGGGCTGGTCTGTTCCGGGTACCAGCACACCCCCAGCAGGTTGCCGTCGGGGTCGGTGAACTCGAAGAAGCCGAACTGGGCGTCCTCGCTGGCGCTGCCGATGGAGGCCCCGGCGGCTTCTAGCCTGCGCCTGGCCGCCTCGAGGTCGGTGGTGTAGAAGTTGAAGCACAGGCGCTTGACAGGCGTGAAGCCTTCCTCAGGCTCATGCAGGGTAAAAGGGGTCTCGCCGGCGTCAATGGCGGCGTAGCCTCCCTGCTTCCAGCGGAGGTTGAAGCCGAAGGTCTCGGTGTACCAGGTGACGGCCGCGTCCAAGTCCAGGACGGGCAGGAACACGGTGTCCACCCGCTTGAACAGACTCATGGCTAAGCCTCACTTGTCTAGGCTGTGGTGCTCGTGCCTTGTGTGGCGATCCGGTCAAGCCACTCCTTATCCTCTACATGGAGCAAGTGAGGGTTGAAGACCTGAAGCGCCGAGAACACGGCGACGACGCCTCCCAGCACGGCCAAGGCGTAGCCCGGGTCGAACCGGCCGCCCATCCACCCCGCCACGGCTGTCCCCAAGGGCATGGAGCCCTGGGCGATCAGGCGCCGGACGGCGAACACGCGGCCCTGGAGCTCCCGGGGCACCTGCGCCTGCCAAATAGATTGAGAATGGGCATTGGTGATGGGCAAGAGCGCGTTCTGCACCACACTGAAGCCGATGGCCCAGAAGAGGAAGCGCGTCAGCCCCATGCCGACCTGCATGGCACCGCCCACGGCCATGGGGAGGAGCACCCCGAGCACCCTGCGGGACCTGAGGCCGCCCCATAGGCTGATCAGCACGCCTCCGGCCACGCCGCCGACGGCACCAATGGAGTTTAGGGCAGCCAGGGCGGTTTCGAAGGTATAGCCTCTGGCGGCGAAGTCCGTTGCGAGGCTGAACTTGACGTACAGGGGCCGGAGCACCCCGCTTGGGGCCATGCTGAGGTTGACGATGGCAAAGGTGGCCAGCAGCCAGAGTAAGGGGGGCCTTCGCCAAATGTAGACGGCGCCTTCCTTGATATCAGCCACCAGGGATTGCTTGGGCTTGCCGTCAGCCTTGAGGTCGCTGCGCACCGGGGAAGGGATAAAGAGCAAGGGCAGGATCCCTGCGGCCAGAAAGAAGGTCAGGGCATCGACCGCGAACGCCAAGGGTGCGGCATCCTGCAGCGAGGCCAAATAGGCCGGCACGCGCCCGCCCCAGGCAGCCTGCCTGGCTAGGGCGGGGATGGCGAGGATGGCGGCGGCGGCTGCCGGCGACAAGATGCCGGCGAGGGCCCACATGGTCTGCATCATGCCGTTGGCCCGGGGCAGCATCGGCTTGGGCACCAGCATAGCGTAGGCGGTATCGAAGGCGGCGCCGTGGCACGCCCCCAGGAAGGCGAACACGGCGACGACCAGCACCGCCGCGTGGAGGGTCATGGTCCCTGTGGCCATGAGCGCGCCGGCGATGCAGCTGCAAACCCCGCTGGCCATGCCCGTCACCAACATGATCCGCTTGCGGTCGTACCGGTCCGCCCAGGCGCCCGCCAGCGGCACGGTGAAGACCATCGTCAGGGCCGAGGCCAGACCGACGGCCGCTAGGGCCGCAGAGAGCTGAGGCCGCTGCTCCGGCAGGGGATAGAGCGTCTGGGTCAACCAGATGGTCATGGCAAAGAAGGCGATGCCGCTGCCGAAGACTGATATGGACTGGGTCACCCAGAGGATGGAGAAGGTGCGAAAGCCCCCTGCCGGGGTTGCTGCATCGTCCAACGGGTAGTCAACTCCCTCGGTCGGTCCTGAACGCACGCTACTGCCTGTGCGGACGGCCAAGCTCTAGGTGGTATGGGGAGAGTTCGGTGGGGCGCCTAACTAGTCCTGCCTGCGTCAGGTCGGCGGTTCGGGGGGATGAAGGGAAGCACGTTCTCCTCAGGGTCCACCCGGCAGTCCAGCAGGGCCGGGCCGTCCGTGGCTAGGGTCAGGGCTACCGCGTCCTCTAGTTCACCAGGGGCCTCCACCCGCTTGGCCGGAACGCCGAAGGCCTGGGCCAAGAGCACAAAGTCGGGGTTGGCCAGGTGCACTGAGGAGTAGCGCTTGGCGTAGAAGGCCTCCTGCCACTGGCGGACCATCCCCAGGAAGCCGTTGTTCAGCACGAACACCTTCACGGGCAGCCCGTGCTCGGCCACGGTGGCCAGTTCCTGGCAGTTCATCAGGAAGCCGCCGTCGCCGCAGACCACCACCACTGGTTCCCCCGGCCGGGCTATCTGGGCGCCCACGGCTGCCGGCAGGCCGAAGCCCATGGTGCCGAGGCCCCCGGAGGTGATCAGGGTGCGCGGCCGCGTGAACCGGAAGTGCTGGGCGGCCCACATCTGGTTCTGGCCCACGTCCGTCACGACGGTCGCCTCTGGGGCCAGCCGGTGGAGGGCTTGGATCACGGCCTGGGGTTTGACCTTGCCGTTGGCCAGCCCGCAGGGCAGGGGGTGCTCCTGCTGCCAACCCTCGATGTGTTCCAGCCACTGGCGCAGCTCGGCAGCCCGGGCGACGGGGTCTGGCGTCTCGGGGCCCTCCAGCCAGCAGTCCCTGATGAAGTCGAGCACCGCCCCGGCGTCACCGACGATGGGCACGTCTACCCGGACGTTCTTGCCTACCTCCGCGGCATCGATATCCACATGGATAATGGTGGCGTTGGGGGCGAAGCTGTCCGCGCGGCCGACCAGGCGGTCCTCAAAGCGCACGCCCACTGCCAGCAGGACATCGGCCTCTTGCAGTGCCCGGTTGGCCGCAACGGTGCCGTGCATGCCGGCCATGCCCAGCCAGCGGGGATGATCACCGGGGAATCCACCTAGGCCCATCAGGGTGCCGGTAACAGGGGCTTGGACCAGTTCCGCCAGGCAGAGCGCTTGGGCCGAGCCCTGCGAGGCGACCACGCCACCGCCTACCAGGATGACGGGGCGGTTCGCCCGGGCCAGGGCCTGGGCTGCCCGACGCACCTGCAGGGGGTGGCCGCGATGACCCCGGGCAGGGGGCTTATAGCCCCGAAGCTTCACGGTGGCTGGGTAGTCGAATCTCTCTACCGGGCCTGCCAATACGTCTCGGGGCATGTCGATGAGCACCGGCCCGTGCCGGCCGCTGGCCGCGATGTGGAAGGCCTCACGGACGACCCGCGGCAAGTCTGCGGTGGCCTTCACCAGATAGCTGTGCTTGGCCGCGGGCAGGGTGATACCGGTGATGTCCGCCTCTTGGAAGGAGTCGGTGCCCAGCTTGCCCGCGGCCACCTGTCCGGTGAGGGCGACGATGGCGCTCGAGTCAAGATAGGCGGTCATCAACCCCGTCACCAAGTTGGTCGCGCCAGGGCCTGACGTGGTCAGCACCACGCCGGTGCGCCCGGAAGCGCGGGCATAGCCGTCGGCCGCATGGGCGGCGGCCTGCTCGTGTCTGGTGAGGATGTGCTTAATCCCCGAGTCCAGCAAGGCGTCGTAGATATCCAGCACCGCCCCGCCTGGATAGCCGAAGACCACTGCCACGCCTTCACGCTTCAGGCTCTCCACCACGGCTCGGGCGCCGTTCAGCCCCTTCATGTCAGCACCGCCCCCGTGGCGGCCGAGCCTACGGACCGGGCATAGCGGGCCAGCAGTCCATGGAGGTCGCGCGAGGGACCTGTGCGGCCGGCTTGGCGGCGTTCGAGCTCGGTAGCGGAAACGTTCACGGTCAGGCTTCTCCCCGGGATGTCGATGACGACCTCGTCCCCTTCGTCCACTAGGGCGATGGGCCCCCCGGCTGCGGCCTCGGGGGAGAGATGGCCGATGGCGGCCCCCCGCGTCGCCCCGGAAAAGCGTCCATCGGTGATGAGGGCCACCGCAGCGTCGAGGCCCATCCCGGCTAGACTGGCCGTGGGGGTCAGCAGCTCCGGCATGCCCGGACCGCCGCGCGGCCCCTCGTAACGGATGACCACCACATCACCAGGGCGGATCTGGCCGTTCAGGATGGCGGCGGCAGCGCCGGCTTCACCGTCGAACACCCGCGCCGGGCCCCGGTGCCTGAGCATGGTGGGATCGACCGCGCCCTGCTTGACCACGGCCCCGTCGGGGGCGAGGTTGCCCTTGAGCACCGCTAGCCCGCCCTGGGGCCGCAGGGGGGAGGTTAGGGACGCAATCACCGCCGATGGCCCGTTCAGGGCGAGGGTCGCCAGGTTCTGCCCGACGGTGCCGCCGGTGACGGTGGGGCAACCGCCGTCCACCAGCCTCCCGGCCAGCAGGCGCCGCATCACCGCCGGGACGCCCCCGGCGGCGTGGAGGTCCTCCAAATGGTGCTCCCCGGCAGGGCTCAAGGCACAGAGCTGCGGTGTACGCGCACCGGCCGCCTCGAAATCGGCCAGGGACAACTCCGCGCCGGCCTCCTGCGCGATGGCCAAGAGGTGCAGGACGGTGTTGGTGGAGCAGCCTAAGGCCATGTCCACGGCCACCGCATTGAGCAGGCTGGCCCGGGTGATGATGGAACGGGCGCCTGTGCCTGCGGACAGCACGGCCATGACCTGCCTGCCCGCCTCGCGGGCCAGGCGCAGCCGGGCGGAATGGACTGCCGGGATCGTGCCGTTGTACGGCAGGGCTATCCCGAGGGCCTCCGTCAGGCAGTTCATGGAGTTGGCGGTGAACATCCCGGCGCAGCAGCCGCAGCCCGGACAGGCTGCCTCCTCGAGCCGGGCCAGCGCACGCTTGTCCAGCTTGCCCGCGCGCACGGCGCCGACCGCCTCGAACACATCGCTTAAGTCCACGGCTTGCCCGTCCAGCCTCCCGGCGAGCATCGGGCCCCCGCTGACGACGATGGCGGGCAGGTCCAGCCGCACGGCGGCCATGAGCATGCCCGGGACGATCTTGTCGCAGTTGGGGATGAGCACGAGGGCATCCAGGGCGTGGGCCCTAGCCATCACTTCCACCGAGTCGGCCACCAGCTCCCGGCTGGCCAGGGAATAGCGCATCCCCGTGTGGTTCATGGCCAGGCCGTCGCAGACACCGATGGTGGCCAGCTCCAGGGGGGTGCCACCGGCAGCCCACACCCCGGCCTTGGCCGCTTCGGCCACTTGACGCAGGTGGGTGTGGCCGGGCACGACCTCGCTGAAGGCGTGGATGACCCCGACCAGAGGCCCCTCGAGTTCCCGCCTGCCCAGGCCCAGGGCATAGAGCAGGGAGCGGTGGGGTGCCCGTTCCACCCCCGACACCATGGCGGCGCTGCGCGGCCCTCCCAGTGGGCGGCCCATCAGAGGGCCGCCGCCTGGGGCAAGGTCTCGGGCCAAATGGCGGCGCCTTCCCGGTGGGTCAAGTCGCGGTAGGCAGCTATCAGCCGCCGGGTGAGGGGGCCCGGCACCCCATCGCCGATGACCCGTCCGTCCACTTCAATCACGGGGATGGCTTCCGCGGCGGTGCCGGTCAAGAAGACCTCGCGGGCCACGTGTACGTCGTAACGGGTGAACAGCCGTTCCTCCACCCGCACGCCCAGCTCGGCGGCGAGACCCATAATGGCGTTACGGGTGATGCCTTCGAGGATCCCCGCATGGCTGGGCGGGGTCAGCAGGGCGCCCCGCCGGTCGACGATAAACACGTTGTCGCCGGTCCCTTCGACCACGTACCCTTCCTGGTTGAGCATTAGCACCTCGCTGTACCCGGCCTGATTGGCCTCGAGTTTCGCCAGGATGTTGTTGAGATAGTTGAGGGACTTGATCCTGGGGTTGACACCTTCGGACAGGTTGCGGCGGGTGGCCACAGTGATCACCTTCATGCCGGTGGCGTACAACTCCGGAGGGAACAAGGCGATGCGGTCGGCAATGATGATGATGTTAGGCCGGGGGCACTTGCGCGGGTCAAGGCCGAGGTCGCCGTCGCCGCGGGATACGACCACGCGGATGTAGGCCTCGATGAGGTTGTTCCGGCGGCAGGTCTCGAGGATCGCTTCCTCCATCTCTGCGGGTTGGAGCGGCAGGTTCAGCAGGATGGCCTTGGCCGAGGCGTACAGCCTGTCCACATGCTCCTCCAGCCTGAACACTCGCCCGTTGTAGGCCCGGATGCCCTCGAAGACCCCGTCGCCGTAGAGGAACCCGTGGTCGAACACGGAGATTCGGGCTTCCTCCTTCGGCACCAGCTTACCATTGAGGTAGACGAGACTCATCGCAACTGTCTCCCTTCTGCCCATATGTCCGCGATCGCTGCAGCGACCGCGTCGCCCAAAGCCTGTGTAGAGCAGGACGGGCCGCCGCTGATGTCGGCCGTGCGGTGCCCGGCTGCAAGGACCCTGTCCACGGCTGACTCCACCACCGATGCGGCGGCATCCAGCCCCAGCGAATGCCTGAGCAGCATCGCCGCTGACAGGATAGCGCCCACGGGGTTAGCCAGGCCGCGGCCGGCGATGTCCGGAGCTGAACCGTGCACCGGTTCGTAGAGGGCGGGGCCTTCATCGCCCAGGCTGGCGGAGGGGAGCAGCCCGAGGGACCCCGCCAGCACCGCCCCCAAGTCAGACAGGATGTCCCCAAAGGTGTTCTCGGTGACGATGACGTCGAAGCGGGCTGGGTCGAGGACGAGCCGGGCGGCGCAGTCGTCGACGTACAGGTGCTCGAGGGCTACGCAGTTGTGGCCGGCCTCGGCTGAGACCACCTCCCGCCACAGGCGGGAGCACTCCAGCACATTGGCCTTGTCCACCGACGTGAGCCGCCCCCGCCGGCTCGAGGCCAGCCGCAAAGCCAGCCGGGCGATGCGGGCCACTTCCTCCGAGGAGTACACCATGGTGTCGGTGGATCGCCAGCCTCCTCCGGGCAATGCCTCCCGGCGCTTAGGGCCGTAGTAGAGGCCGCCGGTAAGCTCGCGCACGATGATGAAGTCCACATCTGGGCCGGCGTGCCGCTCCTTCAGGGGGCCCACCCCGGCTAGGCTGGGGCGCGTCCGCACGGGCCGCAGGTTGGCGTAGAGGCCCAAGCGCTGCCTCAAGCCCAGGATGGCCTGTTCGGGCCGGAGTTCCCGGGGAAGCCCGTCCCACGAGGGGCCGCCCACAGCTCCGAACAGGACGGCGTCGCTCTTGAGGCAAAGCTCAACGGTGACATCGGGGAGGGGCTCGCCTGCCAACTCCAACGCCGCTCCACCACAGGGGGCGTGGATGAAGGCGAAGTCGTATCCTCCGCATGCGGCCACGGCATGCAGGGCCTTGATGGCTTCAGCGGTCACCTCCGGGCCGATGCCGTCACCGGGCAGGACACCGATGCGCCAGGACCCGCTCATCTTCTCCCCTCCAGTTGACGCTTGAGGTATGGTACCAGGCCCCCGGCGGCGATGAGTTCCCGCATGAAGCCGGGATAGGCCTCAGCCTGGTGCAGCTCCCCGTTGTGCCAGAGCTCACCCTGGGCCAGGTCCACGCCGATGAAGTCGCCGGTAGCGGCCCGCTCTGCCAGGACCGGGCACTCCAGCACCGGCAGACCGATATTGATGGCATTACGGTAGAAGATGCGGGCGAACGAAACTGCGATGATGCAATGGACTCCCGCCGCCTTCAAGGCCAGGGCCGCGTGCTCCCGGGAGCTGCCGCAGCCGAAATTCTCCAGGGCCGCCACGATGTCGCCAGGGCGTACGGCTGCGGCGAATCCGGGGTCCAGATCCTCCAGGCAGTGGCGCCGCAGGGCCTCGGGGTCGAAGCTGGTAAGGTGGCGGGCAGGGATGATCCCATCGGTATCCACATGGGCCCCGTACTTCCAAACCCTGCCCCGATGCGCCGCTGGGGTAGCGGGCTGCGGACCGGTCATGCCGCCACCTCCCCCGGGTGGGCCAGTCTGCCCAGGACGGCGCTGGCGGCCGCTACGGCCGGGCCGGCGAGGTAGACCTCACTCTCGGGGTGGCCCATCCGCCCTACGAAGTTGCGGTTGGTGGTGGCCACAGCCCGTTCGCCGGCTGCCAGCACCCCCATGTGGGCGCCGAGGCAGGGGCCGCAGGTCGGGGTGCTGACGGCGGCGCCCGCCGCGACGAAGGTCTCCACCAGTCCAAGGCGCACGGCCTCCAGATACACGCGCTGGGTGGCGGGGATGATGAGCAGCCGCACCCGGGGGTGGACCTGACGCCCTGACAGGACCTCAGCCGCGACCTTCAGGTCGTCCAGGCGGCCGTTGGTGCAGGAGCCGATCACAGCCTGGTCGATGGGCACCGCTCCCGCCTGGGACACAGGGACGACGTTGGCGGGGGAGTGGGGACAGGCCACCTGGGGTTCTAAGGCGGAGATGTCCCAGCGGATCACGTGGGCCGGGCGGGCGCAGGTCTCAGCCGAACAGGCCGGGAAGTCCCGCTGGGCGCGCCGGGCGAGGTACGCCGCGGTGACCGCGTCGGGGGCGATGAGCCCAGCCTTGGCCCCGGCTTCCACCGCCATGTTGCACACGGTCTGGCGCCCGTCCATGGGTAGCGCGCGAACGGCTGCGCCGGCGAACTCCATTGCGCGGTAGCGGGCGCCGTCGGTGCCGATCTGTCCGATGGTGAACAGGATGAGGTCCTTGGCCCCGACCCAACGGGGCAGGCTGCCGTCGTACACATAGCGGTCAGTCTCGGGGACCTTCAGCCAGACCCTGCCGGTAGCCATGGCCCCTGCCAGGTCGGTGCTGCCGACCCCAGTGGCGAAGGCGCCGAGGGCCCCGTAGGTGCAGGTGTGGGAATCGGCGCCGACGATCAACTGGCCGGGGCCGACGAGCCCCTCCTCAGGGAGGAGGGCGTGCTCGATGCCCATGCGGCCGATCTCGTAGTAGTGCTTGATGCCTTGGTCCAGGGCGAACTGGCGCAGGGTCTTGGCCTGGGAGGCGGCGGCCAGGTCCTTGTTCGGGGTGAAGTGATCCGGCACCAGCACGACCCGGTCCGGGTCGAACATCCGCCTGGCGCCCATCCGCTCGAACTCGGCGATGGCCATGGGGCCGGTGACATCGTTGGCCAGGGCCACGTCCACCTCAGCCCAGACGAACTCACCCGGCTCCACCCGCTCAAGGCCTGCGGCCCGGGCCAGGATCGCTTCCGCCAGGTTCATGCCCACGGCCGTCAGCCCCCCTCCGCGGGGGCAGCGGCCCCGCTGGCGCTCAGGCTCTTGTTCACCGCGGCCAGGTATGCCCTGGCGCTGGCCTCCAGGATGTCCAGGCTCACACCCCGCCCGGAGTGGGCGCCGCAGCCGTCCTCGACCCGTACGCTCACCACGCCCAGGGCGTCTTTGCCGCCTGTGACCGCCTGCAGGGAGTAGTTGAGCAGGCGATGGGCCTTGCCCACGGCGCGGTCGATGGCCTTGTAGAGGGCGTCCACCGGCCCTTCACCCACGGCCGCCTCGGACAACTCCTGGCCGTTGCGGGCCAGCCGCACCGTGGCGGTGCTTATCACCAGGTTGCCGCTGGTGACCTGGAAGTCCTGGAGCTTGAACAAGTCGGGGGCGGGGAGGATCTCCTCCTCCACCAGCGCGAGGATGTCGTCGTCGGTGAGCTGGCCCTTGCGGTCAGCCAGTTCCTTGAAGCGGGCGAAGGCCCGGGTAAGCTCGGCGTCGCCCAGGTTGTAGCCGGCCTCAGCCAGATGCCGGCGGAAGGCATGGCGGCCCGAGTGCTTGCCCAGGACCAGCCTGCCCCCGACCAGGCCGACATCCTCGGGGCGCATGATCTCGTAGGTGCTGCGCTCTTTCAGCACCCCGTCCTGGTGGATGCCGGCCTCGTGGGCGAAGGCGTTGGCCCCGACCACGGCCTTGTTAGGTTGGACGCGCAAGCCGCTGAGGGAAGCCACCAGGCGGCTGGCCCGGTGGATGCAGGTGGTGTCGATGCCCGTGGCCAGCCCGAAATGGTCGGGGCGGGTCTTCACGGCCATCACGACCTCCTCCAAGGCGGTGTTGCCCGCCCGCTCGCCGATGCCGTTGATCGTGCACTCGACCTGCCTCGCTCCCGCCTCCAGGGCCGCCAGGGAGTTGGCGGTGGCGAGGCCGAGGTCGTCGTGGCAATGGACGCTCAAGGTGGCCTGGGCCAGGTTGGGGACGTCGGCCCTGAGGCCCTCCAGCAGCCGCCGGAACTCCGCGGGGGTGGTGTAGCCCACCGTGTCGGGCACATTGATGGTCGTGGCCCCGGCCTCGATCACGGCCGTGAAGAGCTCGCGCAGGAACCCGGGGTCGGACCTGGTGGCGTCCTGAGCCGAGAACTCCACGTCGGCGGTGTAAGCCCTCGCTAACAGTACGGCCTCTACCGCCATCCGCAGTACCTGGGCTGGGGTTCGCTTGAGCATGTGCTCCATGTGGACGGGGGAGGTGGAGATGAAGGTGTGAATACGCGGGCGCCTGGCCTCCCGTACGGTTTGCCAGGCGGCGTCGATGTCCCCGGCCGTGGTCCGGGCGAGGGCGGCGATGATGGGCCCCTGTACGCTACGGGCGATCTCGGCGACGGCCGCGAAGTCCCCCGGCGAGGTCACGGGGAACCCGGCCTCAATTACGTCCACGCCCATGCGGGCCAGGAGCCGGGCGATTTCCAGCTTCTCGCGGACGCTGAGGCTGACCCCAGGGGACTGCTCCCCGTCCCTAAGGGTCGTGTCGAAGATGATGAGTTTGTCTGTTGGAGCGTGCATGGGGCGGGTACCTCCCGGTCTGGATCCAGGGACTAGAGCCAGGACATCATGGCGCGCAGCTTCTTGCCTACGCTCTCAATCAGATGGTCTTCGTCCCGGCGGATGAGGGCGCGGTACACGGGCCGGCCCGCCTGGTTTTCCAGGATCCAGTCGCGGGCGAACTCGCCGGACTGAACCCGTGCCAGGGCCTGGGCCATGGCCCGCTTGACCTCAGGGCCGATGATGCGCGGGCCGACGCTGATGTCGCCGTACTTGGCCGTGTCGGACACCGAGGCCCGCATCTGCGTGAGCCCTCCCTCATAGAGGAGGTCCACGATCAGCTTGAGTTCGTTCAAGCATTCAAAATAAGCCACTTCGGGCTGGTAGCCGGCCTCCACCAGGATCTCGAAGCCCGCCTTGATCAGGGCGCTGGCGCCGCCGCACAGCACGGCCTGCTCCCCAAAGAGGTCAGTCTCGGTCTCTTCGCGGAAGTCGGTGGCGATGACCCCGGCCCTGGTGCAGCCGATACCCTTGGCATAGGCCAGGGCGATGTCGAGGGCCAGGCCGCTGGGGTCCTGCGCGACGGCCACCAGTCCGGGCACACCTTGGCCTTGGGCATACAGCCGCCGGACCAGGCTGCCCGGGGCCTTGGGGGCCACCATGAACACATTCACATCAGGCCGCGGGACGATCTGCCCGTAGTGCACGTTGAACCCGTGGGCGAACCCCAGGCTGTCCCCGGCCTTGAGGTTGGGGCCGATCTCCTGGGCGTACACCTCAGGCTGGACGTGATCGGGGACGAGCACCATCACGACCTGAGCGGCCGCCACGGCCGCGCCCACAGGGGACACGTCAAGCCCCGCCCCTCGGGCCGCCTCCCACGAGGCGGCGCCGGGCCGGAGGCCCACGCATACGTCCACGCCGCTGTCCTTGAGGTTCAGTGCGTGGGCGTGCCCCTGGCTGCCATAGCCGATGACCGCGACCTTCCGGCCGCGCAGGTGCTCAAGACTGGAGTCTGACTCGTAGTAGATCCTGACCATCTGCACCCTCCCCTGTCGCATACTGGGTCCGGCGCCCGTTGGCGCCTGTGCCACCCCGCTGCATGGCGATGGTACCGGTACGGACCACTTCGACCAGACCGAACCGGCGCAGCATCTCCAAGATGGCCTCCATCTTAGCCCCGGCCCCCGTGGCCTCGATGATCAGGCTGTGGGACCCCACGTCCACCACCTTGGCCCGGAACATCTCCACGATCTGTAGCACGGCGGGCTGGCTGGCGGCAGCAACCTGCACCTTGATCAGGGCCAGTTCCCTGGACACCGAGTCCTCAGGCGACAGATCGGACACCTTAATCACATCCACCAGCTTGTTGAGTTGCTTCGAGACCTGTTCGACCAGGCGCTCGTCGCCTTCCACGGCGATGGTCATCCTGGAGACGGACGGGTCCTGGGTAGGACCCACCGCCAAGCTGTCGATGTTGAACCCGCGCCGGGAGAACAGGCCTGCCACCCGGGCGAGGACGCCGGGCTGATTGGCCACGAGCACGGCCAGGGTGTGCCGCACCGGTTCCAGCCTCCTCTGTCTGAAGTTGAAGTCCGCCGTGGTAAAAATCAAACACCCGCGCGCAGGCAAGCCCCTGTCTCAGGAACTTGCCGCTCGGGTGTTTTATCCCGCGGTGTACCCCGGCCGTCACCGGGGCTTGTACCGCTCGGTCCAGACCCCGCTGTGGGCGGGCGGAACCCATGGTACATTTCCTGGAAAGTAATCCGGAAGCTGAAGAGCCTCTAACGATATGGAGTTGTGGCTATTGAAGCCCTCCAATTCGGGGCACAGTGAAAGATTCCTGCTCTGCGTGAACTACTATTTAATGAGAATAGCTGGAAACCCAGGCTGGTCTCGTGGCGTGGGCGCATCAGTCAAAGTCCACTCATACCTGCACTTCTGCCTCTCGCCCTCCTGGTACATGTCGTTGTCGGGCGGCAGGTCCACGGTCTCAATCAGCCTGGCACCCAGCTTTTCGCAGGTCCGGCGGGATGGCAGGCTGTCCGGGTTGCAGGTGATGATGAGCCGGTCCAGCCCGTGAGCGACGGCCACCCGGGCGACCAACATGCACGCCTTGGCCGCATACCCGTTCCCCCGGAACTCCTCCAGGACCTCGTAGCCGATGTGGCCTCCGTAGTAGATCAGCCGGTTGTCCCCGATCCTGAGACTGATCCGGCCGACCTTCACCTTGGTGTGGTGCAGTTGGATGGCGTAGTTGTAGGCCGGCACGTACCCCTTGCGCTCGTTGGCCGGGGTCCGTTCTTCGATGACCAGGTCCAGCTCGCCGTCGGAGATCAGGTCCATAGCCACAAACCTGAACTCACCCATCGCCTCGCTCTACCTACCCTTCGCTTGCCGAAAGCACTCAGGTCGCCCGCTCGGGATCCGCTCCGGGCCCGGGCGGCGCCACCATGTCCTGCAGCTCCTTGCGCAGGGCCTGAATCTGCTTGACATACACCGAGATCTTTGCGAACAGGGGGTACTGCGCGCGGATACCCTCGGCGATGAGGAAGGCGGCACTCTCGGACCGGCTCCTGAACACCCCAGCCTCCACCAGATCGTCTAACCGGCACAGTGTAGGGTCATCCACCCTCACCATCAGCACGTTGTCGCGGGCGGTGAGGGCCTTCACGCTCTCACCGAGGTTCATGCGGATGCGGTTCAGGGCGTCCCCTAACTCGTCGACCCGGTTGCCTTTGGTCCAGTCACACGGGCGGTCTGTCATGCTGTCGCCTCCTTGCATGTAAGTCAGTTACAGACTATATCCTTACACCCGCCCTGTCAAGACAGCAGCGTAATCCGCCAGCGGGAGACGGCACAGGAAAGCCAGCCCCCGAGCCCGAACAAGGGCAGGGAGGCGAGTGACAGGAGGGGATGGCGATGGAACTGACCACCCTGGGTGTGGTACCGGTGAGCCGGATCATCTACGGCACCCGTCGGGTCGGGGAGGAACACCTGCCTTTGCTGGAGCAGGCCGTTGACCGGGGGATCAACGCCTTCGACGTCGCGCTGCACTACAACAAAGGACAGGCCATCAGGACCGTCGCCTCTCTGCTCAAGGGCAGGCGGGACGCGGTGGCGGTGTTGGGAAAGGTGGCCACGCACCGCCCCGGCGACGCCACGGTGGACATGTCGCCCACGGCGCTCAGGGCCGAGCTGGACGCCCAACTCAGCGTCCTGCGCACTGACTACATCGACATCCTTCAGGTCCACTACCCGGACCCGGCCGCGGACTACGACCGGGTGGCGGGCCTCCTGGATAGCTGGCGCGATGCCGGGCTCATCAGGGAAGTGGGGCTGTCCAACTTTGACCGGCGGGAACTGGAGCGGTGGCCCGCGGATTTCCCCGGCGTGTCCCTGCAGCTGCCCTATAGCTTGCTCCAGCGGGCGCAGGTAGAGGCCGTCAGGGACGTCGTGGCCGGGCGGGGCCTGAAATTACTGCCCTATATGCCGCTCTTCGACGGGGTGCTGGTCAGGGGTATCGGTGAAAGGCCCCAGGGGGTGGAACACGCCTTGCCCGAGGGCGCACCGGCGTTCCTCGCCGCCCTGCGGGAGGCTACCGCCCAGGCTGGCGTCGAGCCCGGCGTGGCCTGTCTGGCTTGGCTGCTCCGGGACGCTCTGGTGGCTGCGCCCTTGGTCGGGATGACGTCAGCGCGTTCGCTGGAGGCTGCACTGGCGGCCCCAGCCGCTGCAGGCGGACTGCCCGACCTGCTGGGGCAGCTGCCCTCCCTGCCTGAACCGGTCCTGCCCATGCCTGCCAAGGTAGAGACGGTGCTGCGCCAAGCCGCTGCTGAGAGTCTGTGCGTCCTGGCCGTTGGCGCCCTGCGGGTGACTGTCTGGGTACCGGGCGCCCCGAAGCCCGGCGCGGAGTTGACGCTGGACGGCCTGTCGGGCAAGCCCTTGGCGTGAGGCCGGGGCTTCTGGGCTGAACTGACTGCGGTGTAAGACCCCCGGCGGCGGGGAAGGCTGTGAACACAACGCACCGGGAGGAGTACTCAGTATGGTGGACAGTGTCACAGCCGGCATGGTCAGCCTGGTCATCAAGGACCGGGCGGACCACGCCCCTGAGGTCCAGGAAGTCCTGACCAGGTTTGGCGGCATCATCACCAGCCGGATGGGGACGCCGAGCAGAGACAGGCAGCGGGGGTTCATCACCCTTACGGTGGAGGGCGGCCGCAGCCAGATCGCGGCCTTGACCGCTGAACTCAGCAAGGTGGAGGGCGTCCGGGTCACGTCAGCGCTGCTCGACGACTAGCGCCGCCGCAGCCTAGACCCGGCTGCCCAGAAGCGTGAGCACGGTGCGCCGCCGCTCGAGAAACTGCTCGCTCAGGAGCAACCGCGGCCGCGGCAGAGCGATGGGCACCTCGCCGATGACCGTGGCCGGCCTGCGTGACATGACGATCACCCTGTCCCCGAGATAGACGGCCTCTTCCACCGAGTGGGTGACGAAGAGGACCGTCTTCCTGTGTTCCGTAAACAACCGGAGTAGCTCATGCTGCATGTCCTTGCGGGTCTGGGCGTCCAGGGAGGCAAAGGGTTCATCCATCAGGATCAGTTCCGGGTCGTTGGCCAGCGCCCGCGCGATGGCCACCCGCTGGCGCATCCCGCCTGACAGCTGATGGGGATAGCGTTCGGCGAAGTCACCCAGCCCCACCTTGCCCAGCAGCCGGTCCACCGCCACGGACCGCTGGTCCTGGGGGATCTGGCGCAGGCTCGGGCCAAACTCGATGTTCTTCCGGACAGTGAGCCAAGGGAACAGGGCGTAGTCCTGAAACAGCATGCCCCGCCGGCGGTCAGGGCCACTGACCGGCTGGCCATCTACGCTGATGCTGCCCGCGTCGGCCTGGCTCAGCCCGGCCACCAACCTGAGCAGGGTGGTCTTGCCGCAGCCCGATGGGCCCACCAGGCAGACAAACTCGTTGGGGGCGACGTCGAAACTCACTCCACTGAGTACCGGCAGGCGCGTGCCGTTGTCGCCCGCCAGTCTGCTGGCGGTGACGCCGCTAAGCCGCAGCATGGTTCTTGACCCCCTGCCCGCGGTCGTGCTGGGGCCGCCAGGCTGAAGTCAGCCGGTCGAGGGGGGCGAAGACCAGGGCGTCGGTCCCGGCCATGAGGACGCCGATCGTCACCATGGTGGCAAGGGTGATGTCGGTCCGGCCGGTGCCCCGCCCCAGGGAGAGCATATACCCCAGGCCCCGTGACACCCCCACCATCTCCGCCGCCAGCACGACCCGCCAGGCGAACCCCATGGCCAGCCTTGATCCGGTGACCAGGTTCGGCACCATGGACGGCAGCGTCACCCTGGTGAAGAGCTGCCACGGCCCGGCTCCCAGGGTGCGGGCAGCGTCGCTGAGCGTAGGGTCTACCTCCCGCAAGCCCTGGACAGTGGCCAGGAGCAGGGGAAAGAGGGCGCCTACCACGATGATGAAGACGGCGGCCCGGTCGCCCAACCCGAACCAGACGATGGCCAGCGGTACCCAGGCCACCCCCGGGATGGGCTGGAAAAAGCGGACGTAGGGCTGGCAGACCGCATCGACCCCACTCCACCGGGCCATCGCCATCCCCAGGGGGATGGCGATGACTGCGGCGAGGCCGAAGCCCACGCCGACCCGGTAGAGGCTGGTCGCGAGGTGCAGTGGGTATTGACCCGTTCCGATGAGCTGACCGAAGGTCTTCACCACCGCCAGTGGCGGGGGCAGGAAGATGGCCATGGCCCTGGGATCATAGCGGCCGAACAGGCCCGTGAGTGAGGCAACCTGCCACAGCGCCAGGAACCCCACCACGGACAGGACGCTTAGCGTGAGATACCACCAGCGGCTGCCAGTGAGCCTCAGCGTGAGCGGGCGCGCGATGCGCAGGTACGCCTGACGCAGCACTATGTACACCTCCGGTCACTTACCCAGGAAACGGAGGTCAAACAGCTCGCCGGCGGTGGGGATCTGCTTGATGTACCCCAGCCGTTTGGAGAACTCCAGGAGCCTCAGGCCCGCGGCCACATCCACGTCATAGCCGAAGGACATGCTCTCCCTGGCCTTGGCGATTACCGCCACGGGCAGGTTCAGTTCTGCAGCGATCAGGCTGTTGGCCTTGTCGGGTTGCTGGTTGATGAAGTCCTGCGTCTGCTGGTGGGCCCGGAGCATCCGCTTTAGGATCTCCGGACGCTGGTCGATGAAGGACTGCCTGGCCGAGACCACGTTGGTCACGTAGAAGCTGCCGTACCGTTCCTTCCACCACGCGGGGAAGCTGAAGAGCACCCGGGCATCAGGATACTGGAGCAACGCCTGGGCCGCGAAGGGCTCCCAGGTGACGATCGCCTGGACCTGCTTGGTCAGGAACAGGGCAGCGGGCATGTCGGCCGGGGCGATGCCCGGCAGGATGGTCATGTCCTTGGCTGGGTCGAGGCCAGCCAGTTCCAACGCCAGCAGGCCCCTGAGCAGCGTATCGGTGACGGACCCGGCGGTAGGCGCGGCTACGGTCCTGCCCTTGAGGTCAGCCGGCGCGCTTAGGCCCGCGCCGGCGTGGACGATGACCAGATGCCCCCCGTCATTGCACGAGGCCACCACCTTCAGGGCGATGCCCTGGCTGCGCCAGGTATTGGCGGGGGCCAGCCCGCCGTAGGCGAGGTCCAGGTTCCCGGCGGCGAATGCTTCCATCAAGGCAGGGCCGGTGTTGAACTCCACCACCGAGACCTCGAGGCCTTCGGCGGCGAAGTAGCCGAGCTTCTCGGACAGGAACGGGCTCACCGTACCCAGGGCCTTGATCACGCCGATGCGGACTTTGTGGTCGGAGAGGGGCGCTTGCCTGCACCCAGCCAAACAGGCTACGAGGAGGCTGACGGCCATAAGACAAACCAAGAAGCGACTATGATTAGCCTTCACTTACTGTCACCTCCTCTCGCCTGATTCCGCCCCATCATATGCGCTGGGACCATCCCCCGCCCGCCCCGGACGGGAATCTTACTGGCGGCAGGCAAAGCTATTGCCGGGACCAGTTTGGGTCCCGGCAACAGTGCTCAACCAACACGTTTTACTGGCCGCCCGATACTCGGCCTAGGGCCTCGTGTTCACGGCGAAGGCTATCTGCGCCAGCTCCTATTTGTCGAAGGAGAGTACAGTGAGTCACCCCTCACGACAAGGCTCCCAGTCTCTGTGGCGCCCCAGTTATAACGGATGGTATAGTTGACGCTATTGCCCGATTTGGTCCATGTGCCCTTCCCTTGCGACATCTCCGGGTAACCGATGTTCTTGATGCCAACGACTATCTTGCCGTCGCTTGAGCAGACCATGTACCAATACTCGGTGTGATTGATCAGGCCATCAGCCTGAGGGCCTGTCTTCATTCTGTAGTACCATTTGCCAACGGGTGAGGTGTTGATCCCTGTGAACTGGCCAGTCAGTCCCCCCAGTGTCTGTCGAACCTGGGTCACAGCTGAGGTAATGGATTGACCTCGGAAGGCGTACAGCATACAACCGGCTAGAATCATGAGTGGGAGCGCTGTGCTAAAGAACAGCCGGCCGAAAGACCGCGGGTCTGCCTTCTTACCAGCTGCTAACGGCAATAGAGCTGGAAGTGGTTCATCCCCATGCATCTGGTTTCCTCTGCTAGTAGTCAGCTTTCGGACGCGAAGTACACACAGCACTGTGAAAGTTACGGCCAGCACTAGCAAGCAGGTGGAGACGAAGCTATACAGTTTGACTTCAGCGTCGGTACCCTGCAAGCTAGCAGTCAGAACCATACCTATGAAGCACAGCACCGCCAGCAGTGCCAACAAGGAACTACGTGCATCCCTTTTCTGCTTCAAGTGGGAACCTCCTCCAATCGCCCATAAGAGCAGGGGCTCAAGGGGCTCATGCTTACAATTTACGCGCCACTGCTAATCATCGTACATAACTGTACAATGGCCGTGGAGGACTTACCAGAAGCCCACGCGCATCACCCCGGGCGGCTCCAGCGTCATGTCGCCCCAATGCTGCCCTTGCTAGGGAACCATCGCACATTCCTGCTTACACCCGTATGGTTAGCAGGTTCCCGGAAGCGTAGCGCCTCAAACCCAGCCTAAACAAGCCCACGGCGCCGAGGGACAAGGCCAGGGACACTCCCACCAGGATGGCGGTGTAGCCCCAGGAGAACTCGCGCAGCAGCCCTACAGGCATGTGACTGATGAACCCCGCGGGCAGCACCGAGAACAGGATGACCTTGATGAGCCCGCTGAAAATGGCCGACGGGTACGTGGAGAAATGCAGGAAGGCGAAATAGACCTGGTCCGCCAGGGTGCCGGCGTCGCCGATGAAGAAGGCCAGAGAATGAGCGATCACCGCCAAACTGATGTGCATCGCCGCCACCACCAGCGTACCCAGGACGAACAGGGCCAGGCGTGCGGGGTCAGGGTGACAGAAGCCGAGGAACACCCCCACGCCGAACAGGAAGTCGCCCCAAGCGGAGGGGCTGGTCCGGCTCACCAACACGTGCAGGAGCGGGTCCCTGGGTTGGGTCAGATAGGCGTCCAGACCGCCTTCGTAGATCACCCTGGACAGGTTGAGGGCGTTGCCGAACAGGCCGTGGCCTAGGCCGAAGCCTGCGGCGACGATGGCCCAGAGCACGATGACGTCCCCCCGTTCCCAGCCTCTTACCACCGGGAAGCGGTGAAAGTATAGGACCCAGAACACGACCCACATGCCATCATTGACCATCATGCTGACCAGTTGCGTCAGGAAGGCTGCCTTATACTCCATGGCCATGGACAGATTGGCGCCGGCATAGGCGGCGATGAACTCCAGGGTGGACAGGATCCCGCGGCGGCGCCGCTTACCCTCCGTGGACATTGACCCGGCTCACCCCCCGGCTGTAGATGAGCGCGGTCACCGTGCACACCAGCGCGATCCAGACCCCCTGGGCCAGCAGCACCCGGCCGGCGCTCAGGGTCTCAGACCCCGCGCCCACCGCCAGCTTGGCCGGGGCATAGATGATCAGGCTGATGGGCAGCACGGCGGCCACCTGCCTGAGTCCCTGCGGGAACAGGTCCAGCGGGAGCAGCATCCCGCCCAAGATCATCATCACCCTGCTATACAGCAGGTAGAAGGAGGCCGTATCCTCAAACCAGAAGGCCAGCAGGCCGATGGCAAAGGCGATCAGGAAATGCAGGGTCAGGCCCAACATCAGCGCGGGCAGCGCAGCCAGCAGGCTGTCCCAGGCGAAGGGGGGCAGCCCCACCTGGAGGTAGGCGACGAGGCCGCCGAGGCAGAAGTTGATGGGCAAGGCCAGGGCCAGCTTACCCAGGTACAGTCCAAAGTGATAGAGGGCATAGCTGTATGGGCGGTTCAGGGTATAGGCCAACTGCCCAGACTTGACCTCGCTGTCCACCAGCGCTGAGACTCGGGGCAGGCCCATGTAAATGGTCTCGCCCAGGACCAAGTACCAGAGGATCTGGGGGAAGGCGAAGCCGCCGATAGCGTTGACCTGCAGGGATGTGTACGTGGTCCGCCACAGCTGGGCGAAGACGAAGATCACCACCAGCATGAACAGGGCCCGGGCCAGCTCGTTCAGCCAGTACGCTAGCTGGGACATGACGGTGATCTTGACGACTTCGCCGTACTTGGCCAGCTGCGCCCCTGGCCGCAGCAGCCAACTGCCGCGCGCGTCCTGGACGGCGGCCTTCATTGGGCTGCCGCCTCGCGGTAGATGCGGGTGATGATGTCCTCCAGGGGCGGGTCGGTGATGTTCACATCGACGACGCCGTAGGCGGCCAGGATATCGGCCAGCACCGCGTCGATGGCCCGGCTGACCGTGTCTACCTCCAGCTTGACCCCATACCCCTTGGCCTTAACCACCCTCGCCCCCGGGGGCGAGGCGAACTCCTCCACCTGCGTGGAGAGCTTGAGGTCGATAACTTTGGTGTGGACGTACTCGCGCCGGAGCGCCTGGAGGGAGTCGTCGTAGATGACCTGGCCGTGGTTGATGACCATGACCCGCTTGCAGACCTGTTCCACATCGCCGACGTCATGGGATGTGAGCAGGACTGTCAGGCCCTCCTCCCGGTTCAGGCGGCGGATGAGGTCACGGATGGTCTGCCTGGCCACGATATCCAGGCCGACGGTGGGTTCATCCAGGAACAGAACCTGCGGCTGATGCAGCAAGGCTGCCGCCAGCTCGCAACGCATGCGCTCGCCCAGGGACAGTTTGCGAACCGGGGTCGTGAGCAGTGGCTCGAGACTGAACAGGCCGATCAACTCATCCCGCCGCCGCTTGTAGGCGGCCGGGTCCAGCTCGTAGATGCGCATTAGCAGGTTAAAGGTGTCCAAGGGTGGCAGGTGGAACCAGAGCAGGGACTTCTGGCCAAACACTGAGCCGACGCGGAAGGCAAGGGCGGTGCGCTCGCGCCAGGGCACGCGTCCGAGCACCTTGGCCTCGCCGGCCGTAGGGTGCAGGATGCCGGTCAGCATCTTGATGGTGGTGGACTTGCCCGCCCCATTCGGGCCGATGAAGGCCATAGCTTCACCAGCCTCTACCGCAAAGCTGACATCGTTCACAGCCAGGACTTCGCGGTAGACTGGGTTGACCAGGGCCTGCAGCGAGCCCTTCAGGCCCGCTGCCTTGATGCGGGCCCTGAACTCCTTGCGCAATCCCGCCACGCTGATGGCGGCCATAGCGGTGTCCCTACTCTCTGTCGCTAAACAGCTCCCCAGCGACGGCCAGGTTGTCAGGGGCGATGTCGTAGAAGACGATGTTGACCGCATGCGGCGGCGCGCCGGTGGTCTTGAGCAGGACATCGGTTACGACCTTGGCGATTTCGCGTTTCTTATCCACGGTCACGTTGCCTTTGAGCAAGCCGATCGTCACATTGGGCACGGGGCAAGCCCTCCTTTCCCTTGCGCCCATTGTAACACAGCCCGGCCACCGCGGGGAGCTGCGGTCGGCCCAATGACCACTATCAGTCAGAAGGAGAGCGGAGGAATCAGTGATGAGGCTGGATGTAGCTATGGCTGCCGGACTCACAGGCTTTTGTGCCGGGATCGCCGCCGACTTGGATCTCGGCAGGCAGCAGCTTCTCAAGCTGTTAGGCGGGTTCAGCCCGGAGCAACTAGACGCGGTGCCGCCTGGGCTGGTCAACAGCGTCGCCACCCTGACCCTGCACATTTGCGCCACTGAGGTCAGTGCCGCCTTCAGACTCGAGGGGCAGGCGGCTCCGGAGGAACTGAAGGCGCGGTACCTGATCGGTCAGCACCGTGACCGCCTGCCCGTGGCTGAGGGCGAGACGCTGGGGAGCCTTACGGCCAAACTACACGAATCCAGGGCATTGCTGCTCCGGACCCTGGCCGGCCTCGGGGACACAGACCTCGAGGGCGAGCTGTCCTTCGGGCCCGAACGCACGGCTACCCGCCGGTGGTACCTCGCCTTGCTCCCGTACCATCAGGCCTCCCACATCGGGCAGGCGCAGGTGGTCAAGACGTTACTAGCAGGGAGGAATGAGGCCTAAGCCTTCAGGGGTATAATCGCGCTGTCCGGCAGCCCCAGGGCGACCGCCGTCCATGAGTGCGGGCAGGCCTGACGTGTCACCTCCGCACTGGCGCGTGAGTAGTCTGCTGGAGCATCCCCCGTGAAGGAGGCTTCGTGCCACGCATCCCGACCAAGTTGGCGCAAGGCCCGCGTGCTTGATCTGTGGCCAGTCGACGGAGTCGACGGTGGCGGGCCTCGGCCTGTGCCTTGCCTGCCAGGTGCGCCTGCCGCGCCTTAAGCCCGGGGAGGCCCGGTATGAGTGGTACAGGCTGCGACTGCGGCGCCTGGCCCGACGCGCGCTGGCGGCCCGGCCCCCAGCAGAGGAATGAGGGGCCGCCACGTCGAAACGTTGCGCAGGAGGCATGGAGTCTTCAGTGGATCAGTCGCAGGCTCCTTACGCCGAAGCGCTGTCGGTGGTCGCGGCCGCTGACCGCCTCCCGCTCCACGTTCCCGGCCACAAGCGGGGCCGCAGGGCCCCAGCCCTGGCTGGACTGTTGTTCGGCGACGCCTTGGGACATGACCTGACAGAGCTGCCCGGCCTGTCTGACCTGTCCAGCCCAGACGGGCCTCTGGCCCGTGCCCAGCGACTGGCGGCCGCCGCCTATGGGGTGGCCGACACTCACTTCCTCACGGGCGGGAGCACAGCCGGGGTCTTGGCGATGTTGCTGGCGGCCGGCAATGGCCGTCCCGTCATCGCACCGCGGACCGCCCACCGGTCGGTGGTGGCTGGCATGGTGCTGGCCGGCGCCTACCCGGTGTTCCTGCCGGTGGAGATCAGCGGCGGGTTGGCCAGGCCCCCGGCGGCCGCAGCCTATCTGGATGCCATGGATCGGTTCCCCACGGCCATTCCCTGCGTTACCCACCCCACCTACCACGGACTCGGTACCGAGCTGGGCTGTATCGTCCGCGCTGCGCACGCCAGGGGCATCCCTGTGCTGGTGGACGAGGCCCACGGGGCCCACTTCCCTTTCCATCCGGGCTTGCCCCAGTCAGGCGTCGCCGCAGGGGCCGACTTAGTTGCCCACAGCGCCCATAAGACGCTGGGGGCCTTGACGGGAGGGGCCTGGCTGCACCGTCAGGGCAACCTGGTCAGCGCCGAGGCGCTGAGGGCCGCAGTAGCTTTGCTCCAATCGACCAGCCCCAGCCACCTCATTTTGGCCTCCCTGGATCTCGCCCGGCGTGAGGCAGTCTGCGAGGGGAGGCAGCGGCTGGACGAGCTCCTCGCCGCCCTGGCGGAGGCGCGAGGGGCCTTGGCCAGGGCAGGCTGGCACTGCCCCGTCGCCGCTGACCCGACCAAGCTGTTCCTGGCGACAGGGGCTGGTCCGGACGTCGGGCGCGAACTGACCGCCAAGGGGATCTACCTGGAGCTAGCCGATACGTCGGGCTGCCTGGCGGTGCTGACCCTGGCCGATGACTGCGGGACGGTGGAGTCGCTGACCGGGACCCTGCTTGGGCTAGACGCCCCCGGCGTGCCGCCGCGGCCAAGCCCCTGGGACGAACTGCTGCTCAGCGTGGACAACCAGGCGCTGTGGCCGCGGGCAGCGACTTTCGCGGCCCAGGAGCTGGTGTCCTTGGAGTCGGCGGGCGGCCGGGTGGCGGCTGAGATCGTGGCACCCTGCCCCCCGGGCCTGTGCGTGACCGTACCCGGCGCCAGGCTGGACGCAGCAGCCATTGCCTGCCTGCGGGCGGCGGGACGCCAGTCAGTCCGCGTGATTGCATGAGGTTTGACCTAGTTTGGGGAGAGGAAGTGCTGGGACTGTGAAGCTGATCATCACAGTTGTCCAAGACAAGGATGCGGGCAGGCTGCTTGACGCACTAGTCCAGGCAGGACTAAGGGCCACCAAGCTGGCCAGCACCGGTGGGTTCCTTAAGGAAGGGAACACCACCTTGCTGGTCGGCGTGGAGGAAGCCAAGGTCGACGCAGTCGTGGGGATCGTCAAGCGCTGCTGCCAGGCCAGGGAGCAGTTGGTCACACCAGTCACCCCGGTCGGCGGCCCGGCCGAGAGCTTTGTGCCCATGCCAGTGGAGGTCATGGTGGGCGGCGCCACCATCTTTGTGGTGGACGTGCTGCGGTATGAGAAAGTCTGAGGCCTTGGCCAGGCAACTCCTACTGGGGGCCCTTGCCCAGGGCCGTCAGGTCCACGCCTACCTGCTGACCGGCTCCGCTGAGGCGGCGCTGGAGCGGCTGGCTGCGGAGTTCGCCGCGGCCGCGCTGGCTGTGGCGGACGTGGAGGCGCACCCCGACTACCGGGTGGTGCGGCCCCAGGGGGCGGCCATCAAGATCGACCAGATCCGGGAACTCCAGCGGGACGTAGCCCTGCGGCCGCTGAACGGGCGGCAGAAGGTGTATGTGGTCGCAGGGGCGGACAAATGCACCGAGGAAGCGGCCAACGCCATGCTCAAGCTGCTGGAGGACCCGCCTGCCTATGCGGTCATCCTGCTCACCAGCACCCGCCCCTCTGCCCTGCTCGATACGGTCCGTTCCCGCTGCCAGGAGGTGCCCGTGCGGCTGGCCCCGCCGGAGCTCGCAGAGCAGCTGGCTGCGGAAGGTATCGCTGAGGGACTGGCTACGACCGTAGCGTTCTTGGCAGCCGGGGATGAAGCCAGGGCGCGGGAACTCGCCACGTCGCCCGAGGCTGCTGCCCTCCGGGACAAGGTGTCCCAGCTGGCGCTGGCCGTGGCTGCCGGTGGCCCGCTGGCCGCGTTTAGGGCGGCGGCGGAGTTGGAAGGCTACCGTAAAGAGGGTGCCGACCTGCAGCTTGCCCTCACCATCCTCGCGGGCATCTACAGGGACGCCCTCCTGGTGGCGGCGGGGATCCCCGGGATCGGCCTGCTGCCCGATCAGGCGGAGGTGGCGCGTATGCTGGCGGTACGCGGCGGGGGCTGGCTGTTGCAGGCCGTGTCCGCCATTGAGGCCGCCAAGGACCAGATCCAGCGCCGGGCCAACCTCAGGTTGTGCCTGGATGTGCTCTGCTTAGGCCTGGCCGGCGAAGGGAGTCTAAGTTAGCATGGTCAACGTCGTGGGCGTACGTTTCAAGCGGGCTGGCAAGATCTACTACTTCTCACCTGGGGACCTGAACCTGACGGCCGGTGCCAATGTCGTGGTGGAAACCGCGCGGGGCATCGAGCTCGGCCGCGTGGTCGTGCCCCTCAAGTCCGTGCCGGAGGGAGAAGTAGTGGCTCCCTTGAAGAAGGTGCTCAGGATCGCCACCGAGCGCGACCTGACCCAGGTGGAGGAGAACGCCAAGAAGGAACAGTCGGCGTTCAAGACGGCCCAGGAGAAGATCGCCCAGCACAAACTGGAGATGGACCTGGTCGGCGTAGAGTACGCCTTTGACGGGAGCAGGGTCATCTTCTACTTCACCGCCGAAGGTAGGGTGGACTTCAGGGAGTTGGTCCGCGACCTCGCCGGAGCGCTGCGCACCCGGATCGAACTCAGGCAGATAGGTGTGCGGGACGAGGCCAAGCTCATCGGGGGGTTGGGGCCATGTGGGCGCCCCAGCTGCTGTTCCACCTTCCTGGAGGACTTCTCCCCCGTCAGCATCAAAATGGCTAAGGAACAGAACCTGTCGCTGAACCCCACCAAGATCTCGGGCTTGTGCGGGCGGCTGATGTGCTGCCTGCGCTACGAGTGCAGCCATTACGAGTGTGCGAAAGCGCCCCTGCCTGCTGTCGGCCAGCTTGTCGACACTGCCGACGGTGAGGGCAGGGTGACCGGAGTCGATGAGGCCAAGCGCACGGTGACTGTGGAGTTCCCGGACAAGCCCGCGGGAGACTATCCCGTCAAGGCTCTCTCCAAGCAGCCCTGAGGCCGAAGGAGGGCGACCGGGGTGGAAGGCAGCTACCACGTCTACATGGTGCGCTGTGCCGACGGCACCCTGTACAGCGGCATCACCGCGGATCTTGAGCGCAGGCTGGCCGAGCACAATGGCGGGCGCGGCAGCAGGTACACCCGGGCCCGGACCCCTGTCACCCTGGTATGGTGCCAGGCGGCGGGGGACAGGGCGGCCGCGCAGCGCTTGGAGGCCAAGCTCAAGCGCTCGGGACGGGCAGCCAAGGAGAAGCTCATCGGCGGCCCGCCCCAGGAGGCACAGCCTTCACCCCCGCAAGCTGCAGCCGGCGGGGGTACCTTGTACCTGGTGGCCACTCCCATCGGCAACCTTGGGGACATCACCCTGCGTGCCCTGGAGGTGCTGCGCAGCGCCGCGGTGGTCCTGGCGGAGGACACCCGGCACACTCGCAAGCTCACCGCCCACTACGGGCTCACGGCCAGGCTGGTCAGCTATCACCGACACAATGAAGTAGGCAGGAAGGCCCAAGTCCTGGCCTGGTTGCGGGCTGGGCAGGACATAGCCCTGGTTTCGGACGCGGGCATGCCCGGCGTGGCCGACCCGGGGGAGGCCATCGTGGCAGCGACAGTAGCTGAAGGTCTGCGGGTTGTGCCGGTCCCGGGCCCCAGCGCGGTTACCGCGGCACTGGCCGCCTCCGGGCTGCCGACGGCGCCATTCACCTTCACCGGATTCCTGCCACGCGGGGCCTCCAGCCGGCGCAGGCTCCTGGAGCGCCTGCTGGCAACCGGCGACACCCTGGTGTGCTTCGAGGCGCCCCACCGGCTGGGCGCCACGTTGACCGAACTTGCAGCTCTCGCCCCTGACCGGCGGGCCGCAGTGGCCCGGGAGCTCACCAAGGCGCACGAGGAGTTTGTACGCGGGACAGTCCGGGACATCTGCGACCACTTCGCGGCCCAACCACCGCGCGGGGAGCTGACCTTGGTCATCGGCCCCGGTGCCGCAGCCGCTGCCGGCCCTGTGCCGATCCTGGTCGCCGCCGGCTTGCAGGCTGAGGTCGATAGCCTGATCAGCGGCGGAGCCACCCGTGCGGCTGCCTTGAGGGCGGTCGCCGGGCGCTACGGCCTCAGCCGCAAGGAGTTGTACGCCCGCCTGCTCGCCCCCGCTGACGACTGACACCAACCTGGCCCTGCGCTTTGGCCCGTCTGCTCCGCCGGCGATGGTACCTTGCTGTCTGAAGCATGTGAAATAGTGCTCTTGCGCTGCCACTACCTGGACATGCGCACCCCGGTATCGTATACTAGGCTCAGAATCCAGAATAGTTGGTGAATTCCCTCACGAAAGGAGGTCAGTCGTGAAGCGTGGCGTGGCGCGTCGCAAGGGAGGCCTGGGCTTCGCCGTGTTGTTGTTCGGCGGAGGCGTGGACCTCGCCCTCGTTGGCCTGCTGCTGTGGCGTGCTGGCGGCTTGGGGGTTGGCATCACCCTGGTAAGCGCCGGCGTGGCCTGCCTCAGCTTCGCGGCCATCAGCCTCCTCACCCGCTAGCGGCGGGCGGGGGCGCTGACGTCTCCGTGAGCGCCGTCTCGTGAAGGTGACCGCTATCACAATGAGGAAGCCGGGCCTCCATGGGCCCGGCGTAACTGTCGGGTCAGGGACACTAGACCTTTGTCAGCAGCGCGAACACGACCACGAGGGCTGCCAGCAGCGCGGCCATGATCAAGGTAGCTATGTTCAAGTTGGCAAGGCTCCAGCGGGTGCGGTCGGGGCGGTTGAGATCGGAGAGGAACCGACGCCCTGACCTGGCGACACGCTCGCTCCCCCCATCCAGGGCCGCATCGGCCTGAGTGAGTTGCTCTACTGCGCCGCGGGCGACCGACGCGGCCTGATGGTACCCGCCGTCGATGGCGGCATCGACCCGCTGCAGCCCCAGCGCTAACCCGCGGGAGCCGTCGGCGGCGCGTCCGTACCCCTCGTCAAGGGCATGGTCGGCGTCGGACAGCTTGGCGCAGAGGTCGTAGGATTCGGTGGCTGCCGCCCGGTAGCCGCTGTCGATCAGGGTATCGGCTTCAGCCAGTTGGCGGCACAGATCCCCCGATGACCGGGCTGCCGAGGCGTAGCTGCGATCCAGGGCACCGTCGGCGAGGGCGATGCCATGGCAAGCATCCTTTGCCGCTCTTGCGCCATTGCGGTATCCTTGGTCGATGGCGCGGTCGAAGGTGGTCACCAGGCAGCAGAGCTTCGTGGCCGCCGCGATGAGCGGCCGGTAGACCAAGCCTTCCACGCTTAGCCAGGCTAGGGGCGACAACTTCAACCAACGTTCCCCGCGCAGGACGAACCACAGCGAGAGGCCGATGCCCAGTGGGATAGCCGCTCCTTGCAGCGGGTGGGCCTCGAAGAAGTGGAAGTGGGCCAGGTGGTCCAGGGCGTGATGGTCGAGACGGAACTCGTGCATGGCCGGGAGGATGAACCGCTCGACGACGACCAGCGGCCTGAGGCCTACAGCCAGCAGCGCCCCGATGTACGCGAGCCCGATTGCCCGTACCAGCCTGCCTTCCTGGCCGGCAGGGGCCCCTGCGGGCGCAGGCCGCAGGAACACGTAGTATAGCAGCCTGAAGGAGTAGAAGACTGTGATGGCGCTGGTCAGGGTGAAAAGCTTCTCGGCCGCAGCGTACCAGGGGGAGTGGGTGTGGCGGATGACCTCGAGCAGGGCATCATGCACCAGCGTCTTGCTAGCATAGCCGTTGAGGCCGGGCACACCGGCCAGGCCGAAGGTGGCGAGGCCGAAGGCCAAGGCGGTCACGGGCATCCTGCGGGCCATGCCGCCCAGGCGCGTGATGTCCAGCTCATGCCCAGCCAGATAGACGGCGCCTATCATCAGGAACAGTGCGGACTTGAACAAGGCGTGGTTCACGATATGGAACAAGGCCCCTGCCACACCCATGCCGCCTTCATGCCCCAGGACGACGGCACAACCGATCGCCAGGAGGACGTAACCGATCTGGCTGACGCTGCTGCAAGCCAGGATGCGCTTGGCGCTCCGTTCCACTGCGGCCATGGCTGCGCCGGTGAACATGGTGACGAGGGCCATGACCACCAGGACCGGCCCGACGACGCTGCTCAGGCCGCCATGGCCGTCAGTCCCGATGAAGGACAGGGCGACCCTGAGGATACCATAGGCCCCGGTCTTGATCATCACGCCGGACAGGAGGGCGCTGGCAGGGGCCGGGGCCACCGGGTGGGCCTGGGGCAGCCAGACATGCAGCGGGACCATCCCCGCCTTGATGCCGAAACCCGCCAGCATGGCGGCGACGGCCGCATACGCCCACGGCCCGTGGACCGCCTCGAGGGGCGAAGGGCCGGTGAAGGCCGTGGTGCCGGCGGCCGCCTCCAGGGTGAACAGGCCGAGCAGGACCAGCAAGCCGCTGGCGACGCTCATGAACAAGTAGGTGGTCCCGGCCCGCATGGCGGCGGGGGTCTCCTCGTGTACCACCAGGAGGTAGGCTGAGAACGACATCACTTCGAACCCGACGAACAGGGTGAACAGGTCACCGGCGAGGAACACCGCCAGAGTGCCGGCGAGGCTGAGCAGGAGGGCGGCGGTATACCGCCCGGCGGCGTGGCCGTGGGCGAGGTAGGGGACGGAAAACAGCGCCGCGGTCAGCCACAGCGCTGAAGCCAGCAACGCCAAGAGAAGCCCCGCTGGGGTGACGCTGAAGTCGAACCCCTTGAGGAGCACATAGGGGACACGCGCAAACACCTCGCCGGCGCCGGTGAGGAGCGCATACACCGCGGCCAGGGATACGCTGGCAGCCACTGTGGCCAGGATCAGGGGCAGGCGCCGGTCGCCTTGCCTGCTTGCCCATATGGCAGCAGCTGCCCCGGCCAGCGGCGCGGTCACGGCCACTAGGGGGAGGAGGCTCGCCTGGGACATGTCCGCCGCCCTTTCGTGGGAGTGGTCGAATGGAGCTACTACGGATGAAGTAGGAGCCGTGCCACAAACGCTGAGACAGCAAAGGGCCAGTTGTTGGGGAACAACACGAAGGCGAAGCAACCCGCTGCCAGGAGCAGCATTGGCAGCAACATCCCCCAGGACGGCTCCAGCCACTTCCGCGGGGCTTCGGCGCTGCCTGATCCTTCGTGCCCGGTCGCAAGGGAGTCATGGGCCGGCCGGCCAAAATACGCCGAAATGATGATCGGGAAGTAGTACACGGCGTTCATCAGGCTGCTCACGACGAGCAGGAAGGCGAACAACGGCTTGCCCGCGTCGAAGGCGCCGAGGGCTATCTCCCACTTGCTGATGAAGCCGTTCAGCGGCGGGATTCCTACCATGGTCAGGGCGGCGACGGTGAAGCAGCCCATGGTGACCGGCATCTTGAAGCCGATGCCGGCGTAGTCGGCAATCAGACGTTTGCCCGTCCGCTTGATCACCGCGCCAGCCGCCAGGAATAGGCAAGCCTTCATGAAGGCATGGGCGAAGATGTGGAAGATGTCCCCCGTCAGCGCCCGTTCGGTCAGGAGCGACATGCCCAGAAGGATATAACCCATCTGCCCGATGCTGGAATACGCCAGCCGCCGCTTGATGTCCTGCTGCATGATGGCGACCGCTGAGCCGAGTAGGATGGTGATGGCGGCCGCGGCCAACAGGAACGAGGGCCAATTGACCCTGGCCATGAACTCCGGCCCGTACACGCCGTAGATCACCCGCAGCAATCCGTAGGCGCCGGTCTTGATCATGATGCCGGAGAGCAAGGCACTGGCAGGCGATGGCGCCACCGGGTGGGCGTCGGACAGCCATACATGCAGCGGCACCATGCCGGCCTTCATCCCAAACGCGATGAGGTAACCCACGAAGGCCAAGGCTGATAGTAGGGACACGTCCTTGATCAGCCCTACCTGACCGAGGGTGACCGTTCCGCCCAACTCATAGGTGGCCACCAGCGCAAAGAAAAAGCACAGGCCACCGCCGATGGTCATAAAGAGGTATTTGAGGCCAGCACGCATGGCTTCGTCCGTCTCTTCGTGCACGACCAGGATGTATGCGGGCAGGGACATGAACTCGAAGAACAGGAACAGGGTGAACAGGTCCCCGGCCAGGAACGTCCCCAAGGCGCCCGCCAGGGTCAGGGTAAGGAAGGAGTAGTAGCGGTTGGTGCCGTGTTCCCCCTGCATGTATTCAAGCGAGTAGACCGTGGCCAGGAGCCAGATGAAAGCAGAGAGCCCGGCCAGGAAGAAACTGAGCAGATCCACCCGAAAGGAGATGCCCAAGGGAGGCAGGAACTCGCCGTAGTTCGCTTCCAGGATCAGGCCTGCGTTGACCTGCGGGTACATCATGAGCACGAGGACGAGGGTGAGGGCGGCGATGGCGATGGCGACTGCGTTGCGTGCGCGATCGTTGACCAAACCGGCGAAGTAGACCAGCAGGCTGCCTGCCATAGGCGTGATCGACGCCACCAGCGGCAGGGACGAGTGGACAGTCTGGCCTGCGAACGACATGAGGGTCGCCTTCTTTCCTGTGAAACTTCGCACAAGCGTCCGCCGATGAAAAGGGCTATGTAAACCCGAGCCCAGTATAGCGGGTTCGCGCTGTTTGTGTCAAACGCTGCCTGATGCAGTCTAGGTTGGAGCAGCTGCGGGCGTGCCTGCCGGGAGTGCCCCAATGGGCGCTTTCACCCATTCTAGCGGAGGAGCGGTCAGCGTCCGAGCAGGGCTGCGGCTGCGGCGGCCAGGGCATTGAGCGGGAAATGGGGTACGATGCCGATGAGTAAGGTGACGACGCTCAACAGCAGCGTAGGTAGGACCATGGTCAGCGGTCCCTCGCGGCCGGGGGCCAAGGTCTGCAGCGCGGGCCCGAAAAAGGCACTGATGATCAGCGGCAGGAAGTACATGGCGTTCAATAGGCTCGAAAAGACGATCACGAAGGCATAGAGCGGCTTAGCCGCGTCTACGCTGCCCAGGGCCAAGTACCATTTGCTCAGGAACCCGCCGGTCGGGGGCAGGCCGATCATGCCAACCGCCGCGATGGCGAAGGCTGCCGTGGTCAGCGGCATGTGCCGCCCGATCCCCGAGAGGGCGCCCAGGCGGCGCTGCCCCGTCCGGGCGATGATCAGCCCGGCCGCCATAAACAGGCTGGCCTTGAGCATGGCGTGATACACGATATGGAGGAACGCGCCGGTCACCGCGTTGTGCGTGAACACGGACAGGCCGAAGAAGATGTAGGCTACCTGAGCCACGCTGGAGTATGCCAGCATGCGCTTGAGGTCACGCTGGGCGATGGCGAACAGGCTGCCCAGCAGGATCCCACCCGTCGACAACCAGAATAGCACCATGGGCAAGGGCGTCGCCTGGGCGAAAGCTGGCCCGAGGACGTTGAAGGTGACCCGCACCAGGACGAGCAGGGATGTCTTCAGGACCAGCCCCGACAAGAGGGCGCTGGCCGGAGACGGGGCGTTGGCATGGGCGTCGGGGAGCCATACATGCAGGGGGAACAGGGCGCTCTTGGCAGCGATGCCGACCACGAACACACTGAGCCCGGCGGTCAGGTTCCGCGGGAAGGCCTCGGCGGCTGCCGGCACAGCGCCTGCCAGGGCTTCCAGGTTGAGGTGGCCTGTGACCATGTAGATCATGGCGATACCCAGCAGGACCAGCCCCGAACCCACTGAGCCGAGCACGAGGTACTTGAAGGATGCCTCCAGGCTCTCCAGCTTGTCCTCGACGGCCACCAAGGCGTAGGCCGCCAGGGAGGTGATCTCCAGGAAGACGAAGATGTTGAACAGGTCGCCGCTGTTGATCAGGCCCAGCATCCCTGCGCTCAGTAGGGTTTGAAGGCAGAAGTACCACCGCCTGGCGGGTCCGGGGATCTCCAGGGGGACGCTGCCCAGGGCGTAGACCGCGATGAACAACCCCACGGCCGCCACTACGAACGCCACCACTGCGCCCAGCAGGTCCACTCTGACTTCAATGCCCCAGGGGGGCGGCCAGCTTCCTACATGGTAGACGAGGGTCCCTTCAGCGAGGACAGCGAAGAGGGTGCCTGCCTGGGCAAGGGCTGCCCACACTGAGCCTGCCAGAGCCAGCATGGCAGGTAAACGGCCCTCGGGCAGGAGGGGGATGACGAACGCCATCGCTAACAGGCCGGCTACGCCCAGGACAGGCAGGTGCTCCACTACCGCCATTTCAGCCCCCCCTGATACGCCGGGTCAGCTCGTCGACGTTCAGGGTGCCGGCGTGATGGTAGATACGGATGGCCAGAGCCAGAGCGAAGCCGGTGGTGCTCACGGCGATGACGATGCCCGTGAGGATCAGGGCAGGCGGGAGCGGGTTCGTGTACACTCCGGGCCCCGTGACGAGTGGGGCGCGGCCCCCGCGGACGAAGCCGGTGGCCACGAAGAAGAGGAAGACCGCCGTATCCATGATGTTCAGGCCCATGATCTTCTTGATGAGGTTGTTGTTGGTGACCAGTGTGTGAAAGCCGATGGCGAAGAGGGCCAGGGACGTGAAGTAGTAGACCCGGTCGACCAGGGGGGCCATGCTCACTCCTCCCCTGCCAGGGCCGTGAACAAAGACCACATGGTGGCGAGCACCTTGGCGCCGACGGCCAGCCCGATGATCCAGATCAGGCCCGAGCTCAGCAGCTGTCCGGGCGTCCCTACTGGGAAGCCGGCGGCCTTGTTGGCCAGGAACCGCGAACCCAGGAGCAGCCCAGTAAGGCCTGATGCCAGGTAAAGCAGGGCGCCGCCACTGTCGATGGCGGTCGAGAGGGACTCGGTCAGCAGCCGGTGGGCGGCGGTCGAGCCTTTGGCCAGGCCAAGCAGCAGCATCGCCGCGCCCATGATGGCGCCGCCTGTGAACCCGCCGCCGGGCGAGAGGTGCCCATGGATCACCACGAACAGCCCATACAGGAGGATCACCGGGAACAGGATCCTGACCGTGATGTCGAGGACGGTGTCCCGCATGTCCCTAGTGACCTCCTCTGCGTGTACCGGCCAAGACGGCGAAGACCGCGATCACGGCGGTGAACAGGACAGTGGTCTCGCCCAGAGTGTCGTAGGCACGGTAATCGAAGATAATCGCCGTGACAGCGTTGATGGAAGCTGTGTCGGTCCGGGCGTCTTCCACGTACTTCCGGGCCACTGTGTTGTTGGCAGGGCTAGAGGGATCGCCCATGGCGGGCATCTCCAGCACCATCGGCCCTAAGGCCAGCACCACCACGGCTAGAAGGAGCAGTCCGACATAGCTGCGCATGTCACTCCTGCCTCCTTGTACGGGCGATGGCGGCCAAGAACAGCAGGGTGGTCACACCGGCGCCGATGGCGGCTTCAGTGATGGCCACGTCGGGTGCCTGCAGTTGCTGCCAGACGACAGCCATGATCAGGCTGTACGAGGCGAAGATGATGGTGGCTCCCAACAGGTCCCTGGTCTGGGCGACGGCGATGGCCGCGGCGATCAGGTAGGCGGGCAAGAGCAGGGAAAGCAGCCCGCTCATCTGCGCGCCCCCTCCTCGTTGACGGTGCCGGCGACCGGGGTGATGCCCGCGCGGTACGCGGCCCGGGCCATGACGTGGGCGGCGGTCGGGCTGGTCAGCCAGACGAAGACGATCAGCAGGCCGAGTTTGGCCAGATCGGCCGGGGATCCGCCGCGGGCGCCCAGGCCCAAGAGGACTAGGCCTGCGCCCAGGGTGTCGGCCTTTGTGGTGGCGTGCATCCGGGTGTACACGTCGGGCAGGCGCAACAGCCCCAGCGTGCCGACGGCGAAAAAGAACACCCCGAGGCCCAGCAGGGTCCCGGACACCCAGGCCATCACCATCACCACACCTTCCCCCTCTCTACATAGTTGGCTACGCCCACGGTGGTGAGGAAGCCGATCAGGGCATAGACGAGGGCGACGTCGAGGAAGAAATGGGCGTCGGCGAGGTAGGACACAACCGCGATGACCGCCACGGTCTTGGTGGACACCACGTTGACCGCCACGACGCGGTCGGCGACGGTCGGCCCGACCGCCGCTCGGTACAAGGACAGGAAGGTCAGCAGTAGGAGGGCGGCTGCGGTCAGCTCTAACGCAAGCATCATCCCTCGGCCGCCTCCAATCGCCGCAACCGGTCTTCGGCCTCCCATCCGACTACGCCCTGCGCCGCCTGGGCGGTCAGGGCATGGATCAGGAAGTCGTCCTGCTCAGCCTCGACTGTCAGCGTGCCGGGCGTGAGGGTGATGGAATTGGCCAGCGCGGCCCGGCCGAGCTCGGAACGGAGCTTGGTCGAGAACCGTACGAACCCGGGGCTGATCGGCAGGCGGGGGTGGAGCACTATATAGGCAACGTGCAGATTGGCGATGACGACTTCGCGGACCAGGTACGCGCAATAGGCTACCAGGGCCGCTGCGCGCCTGAAGGTCAACGGTGGCAGCTCAGCGCGGGTGAACAGCAGGGGAGCCGAGAACCAGGTGATGCCCGCCGCCGCCACGGCGCCGAAGACCAGCTCTTGCGTAGCGAGGGACCCGACCAGGAGGATCCAGACGGCCAATAGCCCGGCAAAGGTGAGGCCTACCAGTTGCCTGTGCCGCATGACCGACCCTCCCTGCACGAACCTGTGCATGCAACTGCCCAAAACCTTTCAATACTTCTCGCGTCCTGCCTTGTTTTCCTCCCGCAGGCCGTGGCTCCGGCAAGGTGGGATGGCCGGTGCCGCTTCAAGCCGCCCGATTGCCAGCTGATAGTCAGCGAGAGTGTTGACGTTGAATAACAGGATCGCCGGGTCACCGAAGCGCTCGAGCTCAGCCCGCTCAAGGAGGCGCAGTTTCAGCTCGGGATAGACCGAGGCCACCCGGGCGCCCGGCGTGGCCAGGGCCCGCTCGATGACGGGGAGGCAGGACTTGGCGTACACAGCGTGCAGGGGTTCATAGAGGCCGTCAACGCAGGGGACCACCGCATCGTATCCGGGTGACTCGTTCAGCATGTACTGAAGCAAGTCCGGCCTCAAGAAAGGCATGTCGCAGGCCACGCAAACAGCAAGGGAGTCCTTGACGGCGTGCAGGCCCGCATGGATGCCACCCAGGGGGCCCCGGTCCGGCACGAGGTCCGGGACCACCGGCACCCTGACATCTGGCAGCGCCGCCGTCCAGCCTGCGACTACGATTACCTCCCCTGTGACTGCTCGTAGCGTCTGGACAACGTGCCCGGCCAGGGTGCCCCCCCCAAAGGGCAGGGAGGCCTTGTCCCGTCCGAAACGGCTAGATCTCCCACCTGCGACGACGATGCCTGCCATGCGCCCCCTCCTGTCACTCCCCACTCCCGGCCAGCCAGGTCGCGACGAAACCGGCCAACCGCTCGAGCTCATCCGGGCGGAAAGCGGGGAACCTGTCCTCTGTCACTGCCTCTCCCACCACGGCGATGATCCCTTGGCGCTCAGGGTCTGGGGCCGGGCTGCCCCTGGGCAGCACTTCGACCTTGGGCAGGTCGCTGCCTTTGTATCCTTCCAGTAGGACGAGATCCACCGCGGGAAACAGCCCTGACAGGACCGCCGGTGACGGATCCTCCCCCGCCAGGAACAGCCTCAGGCCGCCTGGGCCGGCCAAGGCGACAGCGGCAGCCCCCGCGGCCGCGTAGCGGCCAGTGTCGGACTCTGCGGTGTCGCCTGGCAGGGGATGGTGGGTGTGCTTGACCACTGCTACGCTTAGACCCCTTCGTACCAGCGCCTCGACCAGGAGCTCGCCCAGGGTGGTCTTGCCGGCCCCTGATGGCCCGCTCAGGCAGAGCAGTCTACGCGGCACAGTCTCTGCCCCCCTTCTGAACCGGAACAGGAGGATAACCGTTCCTACGAGCGAAGTATAGCCCTGGGTGACACCCGGCCATGTGGCCCCAAACCAAAGCGAGGGCCGCCAGGGCCCCCGCCGGACGCGTCAAACAGCCTTACCCTGCATCGCTTCGATGCAGCTGCGGCAGATCTTCTTGCCGCGGAAAGTCTCTACATCGTAGGCATTCCCGCAGAAGATGCATGCAGGCTCGTACTTCTTGAGGATGATCTTGTCGGCGTCAACGTAAATCTCCAGCGCGTCCTTTTCTTCGATACCGAACGTCCGTCTCAGCTCGATCGGGATGACCACGCGGCCCAATTCGTCGACTTTGCGAACGACCCCAGTGGATTTCATCATCTTGGTCTTCGGTTCCCTCCCCAGCTACATATTTCGACACCGACCTGTGCGGATTGTACCAGATATGTAAATTTGCGTCAACCCCTTTTTTGTTATTTGGCCTCTTTTTTTCATTAAGTATTCCACACAACTCAGCTACCTGCGGTCGGGGTAGGCTGGCGAGCCGGTGCCGACAGTGCCGGTTGGGGTCGAGGCGCAGGGAGGGATCCTACAGTGGCCTGGGCTCAGACAAGCCTGCCCGCCGAGGCACTGGTCGAGGCGGGACGCGGGAATTTCGTCGACTACTTCAGGGCGATGTCCCAAGGAACCGGCACGCTCCGGCTGGTGGAGGAGCATGGTGTCTGCTATGTCCACGGCGCGATCCCCCACCCCATCGTCAACATGGTCCTGGCCGTCCGCGGCAGGGTGGAGGCGCACCAGGTGCAAGCGGTCGCCGCCGGGTTTCGGTGGCACGCCCGTGTCCCCTATTGGGTGCTGTGGCCAGGGGAAGTGGACGGGGAGCTGCAGGAGCTCCTTTCCGGACAGGGTTTCCGCCCGCATAGCCACAGCACCTGCATGGCTAGGGAACTGACTTGGGAGCCATTGGGGGCGGCGCTCCCCGTCGGCTTGGAGCTGCGCCGGGTGACTGATACAGCGGACCTACAGTCGTTGGGCAGGGTCTGGGAGACGGTCTTCGGGCTGACCGGGGAGATCCTCACGGAGAGCCTGGCCTGCTGGGGAGGGGCCAACCTGCGGCACGACGCGCCGGCTCGTCACTATCTAGGCACCGTGCAGGGGGAGGCGGTCGCCTGCTCGACGCTGGTGTGCGGAGCCGGGGTAGCGGGCGTATACGGCGTCGGCACCAACGCTGGACACCGGCGGAGGGGCATCGGCACGGCCATGACCTTGGCTGCCCTGCGTGCTGCCAGGGTCATGGGCTGCCGGACCGCAGTCCTCCAGGCCACGGCCCAGGGCCTGCCGGTCTATGCCAAGCTGGGTTTCGTCCCCTACGGCAACCGGGCTATCTACCGGCTGGACCCCGTAACTTGACAGCGAGGGCCCGCCGGCCTTACAATCAATCCCATACAGGCTGCGATAGGGATGAGTACCCGCGGTGCAGGGCGGAAGCGAGCCGGGAAGGTGGGAGCCCGCGCCCAAGGCCGGGGCGAAACAAGGTGGTAACACGGTGGCTTGCGCGGCCCCCGTCCCTCGCGGGATGGGGGCTGTTTGCCGCCGGTGACGCTATGTGAGGAGGGTGCCCATGGCCAGACCGCGATATTATGTCACGACCCCGATCTATTATCCCAGCGCCGACCTGCACATCGGCCACGCCTACACCACTGTGGCCGCCGATGCCATCACGCGCTTTAGGAGGCTGCAGGGCTACGACGCCTACTTCGTCACCGGGACCGACGAGCACAGCCAGAAGGTGGAGCGCAGTGCGGCCGAACAGGGGATGGGGCCGCAGCAGTTCGTTGACGGCATCGTGGCCAAGATCGTCCCACTGTGGCGGGCGTTGCACATCGCGTATGACGACTTCATCCGCACCACCGAGCCGCGGCATGTGCACGCCGTGGGCGAGATCTTCAAGCGGATCCAAGCCAATGGGGACATCTACCTGGGTGAGTACGCAGGCTGGTACTGCACCCCGTGTGAGACCTTTTGGCTGGAGCGCCAGTTGGACGCCGGCAAGTGCCCCGACTGCAAACGCCAGGTGGAGCTCGTCCGGGAGGAGAGCTACTTCTTCAAGCTGTCCAAATACCAGCAGCGGCTGCTGGACCATATCGCAGCGCACCCTGACTTCATCCAGCCGGCGTCGCGCCGGAATGAGATGGTCAGCTTCATCAAGCAGGGTCTGGAGGACATCTGTGTCTCCCGCACCAAGCTGAACTGGGGGATCCCGGTACCCGGGGACCCCAAGCATGTCATCTACGTCTGGTTCGATGCCCTCGCCAACTACATCACGGTACTGGGCTGGCCGCCTGGGGGGGACCTGTTCCAGCGCTACTGGCCGGCCGATGTCCACCTGATGGGCAAAGAGATCGTACGTTTCCATGCGGTGATCTGGCCGATCATCCTGATGGCCCTCGGACTGCCCCTGCCGAAGCGGGTCTATGGCCACGGCTGGCTCAACCTTGCTGGCGAGAAGATGTCCAAATCCAGGGGGAACGTGATCGACCCAATCAAGCTGGTCGAGCAGTATGGGGTCGACGCGGTGCGGCATTTCCTGCTCAGGGAAGTCCCCTTCGGCGCTGACGGCGATTACAGTGAGGAGGCCCTAATCAGGCGCATCAACGTGGATCTAGCCAATGACCTGGGCAACCTCGTCCATCGTACCCTGGCCGTGCTCGAGCGCTTCGCCGGCGGCCGCATCCCTGAGCCCTCCGCGGCTGCCGATGATGGCCAGCTCTCAAGGCAGCTGGCGGCTACCGCCGACCAAGTCGCCGCGGCCATGGACAATCTGGCCCTGCAAGATGCGACGGGGGCCATTTTCCGGTTGGTCGGCGCGGCCAACAAGTATATCGACCGGGAGGCCCCCTGGGACCTGGCCAAGGACCCCGGCAGGCGGGAGCGCCTGCATACAGTCCTGTACAACCTGGCCGAGACCCTGCGGGCGGTAGCGGTGATGCTTAGCCCCTTCCTGCCTGAGGCGCCGGCGCGCATCTGGCAGCAGCTAGGCCTGACCGCAGACATCGCGGAGGCCACCTGGCGGGACGCTGCCACCTGGGGGCTGCTCGAACCGGGGCTCGCCATCCAGAGGGGGAGTCCGTTGTTCCCCCGGATCGAGATCGAGGCGCCAAAGGCCGTTGCCCAGACTGCGCTCCCCGAGGCCGCTGGGGCCCTGCTGGACATCGAGGCCTTCCGCCAGGTCGACCTGCGCACCGCCGTGGTGGTCGAGGCAGAACGGGTGCAGGGCGCAGACAAGTTGCTCAGACTCCAAGTCACCCTGGCAGGGGAGGAGCGGCAGATCGTGGCGGGCATCGCCGAGCACTACCGGCCCGAGGACCTCATCGGCAAGTCCGTCGTGGTGGTGGCCAACCTCAAACCTGCGAAGATCCGCGGGTTGGAGTCTCGGGGCATGCTGCTGGCCGCGTCCGATGCGACCGGCTTGGCCGTGCTCACCCCGGACCGTCCCGTCGTGTCCGGCAGTGAGGTGAAGTAGATGCGGGTGGTGGACACCCACGCCCACCTTGATGGGCCACGCTTCAGGGGGGACCTGGCCGATGTGTTGGATCGGGCCCGCAACGCTGGGGTGGCAGCCATCATCAATGTCGGCTTCGACCTCGCCTCCTCCCGGCAGTCGGTGCGGTTGGCCAGCCGCACGTCCATGGTGAAGGCGGCGGTCGGCGTGCATCCCCATGACGCAGCCAAGGTCAAGTTGGCGGACTGGGACGCCCTGCTAGGGCTCCTGGCAGATGCCGCCGTAGTGGCTGTCGGTGAGATGGGGCTCGATTACTACCGCGACCTGTCCCCCCGGCCTGTCCAGCGGGAGGTCTTCGCCAGGCAGTTGGGCCTGGCCCGGGACGCGGACTTGCCGGTGATCGTGCACGACCGCGACGCCCATGCTGACATCCTCGACGTGCTCGGGAGCGAAGGACGGGGGCTGCCAGGCGTACTGCACTGCTTCTCAGGGGATTGGGGTGTGGCCCGGCGGGCCTTGGACATGGGCTTCTACCTTGGGCTGGCAGGGCCACTCACCTATCCAGGCAGCCACGCCCTACGGGATGTAGCCCAGAAGGCGCCACTGGATAGGCTGCTGGTGGAGACCGACTGTCCGTATCTGGCGCCCCAGTCCAGGCGGGGCGATCGGAACGAACCTGCTTTGGTCGCCGAAGTCCTGCGACGCCTGGCCGACTTGCGCGGGTTGCCGGTCAATGACGTCGCAGGCGCCACCACTGCCAATGCGCTCAAGCTGTTTCCCTTACTCGGACTGTGAGGCAGCGAGAGGCAGCTTGAGCACCATTGCTGTTCCACCACCCAGACGTTGCTCAGCATAGATGTCCCCACCCATCCTGCGCGCCAAGTTCCTGCTGATATAGAGGCCCAGGCCTATCCCGCCTGACCTCCACTCGGTCACGTTGTGCGCCCGCACGAAGCCTTCGAAGACCTTCTCCCTCTGGTCTGCGGGAATGCCTATGCCTTCGTCTTCGATGCGCACAACCGCAACCCAGTCCTCAACAGACGCCTTGACCCAGATGCCTTTGCCTTCCGGAGTGTACTTGCGGGCATTGCTGAGCAAGTTTGACACGATCTGGATGAGCCGTTGCGGGTCCGCCCTCACGCGTAGGGCAGGCGGGACTGAGTACTCGGTCGTGAGGTTGTGAGTGCCTTCGTGGAGATGAGGGGACACCACCTCCGCCAGGGTATCCAAGAGGTGCGTCTCACGGACTTCAATTGCCATCTTGCCAGTGCCCAGCCTGTAGGCGGTAAGGATGTCGTCAGCCAGCGCGGCGAGATAGTTCACCTGACTGTGCAGGGAGTGTAGGTGTTTCCCGAGCGAGCGCCTACTCTGGTCATCCAGCTTCAGGTCTATCAGCTGGACCAACCCTTTCAGCACCTGGAGGGGGTTGCGGATTTCGTGGCTCACGACCTGCATGAACTCCTCCTTGTTCCGCTCGAGGCGGCGAAGGTCAGTGATGTCGCGGCACAGCGTGTATGCCTTGGCACCTACCGGTGTCTCAATCTTGCCGCCCGAGGTCAAAGCCTCGATCTCGCGCCCCTGCAGGTTTACGAAGCGGTAGGGCATGTTCACGAAAGCTTCACCCCGTAACGCCCTGGACATAGGCGTCTCTTCGGGGTGCTTACCGCCAGCTGCCTCGCTCAGCCCCAGCATGCTGGACATCCTGACTGCTGCGTACGGAGTCGGGGTATCGTCAAGTCCCGCTAACCGCTTGGCCGCCGGATTGAGCGAGATGATCGCTCCAGCCTCGTCAGCCAGAAAGACTGCTTCGCCGATTGAGTTGAACAAGGCTTCGAACTCCGTCGCCCGCTGCTCGGCAAGGAGCTGGGCTTCCACCTTCGACTGCTCGGCCAGGTGCCAGGCGATGATATCCCCGGCGTGGCGGGCCAGCATATCCAAGAGTTCCATGTCCCTTGCGCTCACTGTGGTAGGGACCCGGTAGTGCGTTGAGAACATGCCCAGGACCTCCCCTGAGCGCGAGCAGATCGGAGTTGACTGGACAGCCCGGCTGCCGGCGCGGGTGTGCAGCTCTAGCTCGAGTGTGCCTGCGAAGAGGTCGCTCCTGCTCATGTCCTCGATCACTATCCGCCTGCCCTGCTGCCAGGCCGCGGCACACGAGGTACGGGTGTGGGGATAGACTGCACGGAGGCTGTCCAGGAATGCCTCGTCGAACCCTCTTGCCACAATTATCCTGAGGCAGTTCGCTTCCGCATCGAGCAATTGCACGTCCCCCATGTCTGCGTGCGTTATGGCCAGGGCCGCATCGAGGATGCCGAGGAGCACCTCCCTCCATTCACCATGCCGCATGACCTTGGTGGTGATGCTGTGTAGCTGGCCTATGACCCGCAGTTCCTCGGCCAGCGTCTCGCGGGCACGTTCGGCCTCCGCAAGCGCTGTCCGCAGGCACGGCGCTACCCTCGTAGTTCGTGCTCCCAAATCTCCCCTACCTCCCTTGTGGTTGCAGCAGGAGTACTTAGTAGCCAATACAGGAAAGTCCTTCCTAGACTGACCGGATACACCAAAGCGCCGTGCGGGCGGGTACTTCCCTGCCATGAACTGGTAAACAGGATAAGTCAGTGCCTCCGTAGAAAGGGTGCAACATCTTGGCCTGCGGCTGCGGGAGGTGGTCCTCAGTGCGGCGACTCGACACTTACCTATGGCTGTCCGCAGCCCTGCTGGCGTTCCTCCACCTTACGCTGGTGGCTGCCTTCCCGGAAGTGGCGATAGCCGTGGAAGGGCGCCGGTTCACGGTGAGGAGCGCCTGGACCGAGCCGGAGGCGGTGCTGAGACAAGCAGGCGTGACACTGTCGGAGGGCGACGCTGTCTTCGCGACCGCAGGGGTAAGGGGACTATCGGAAGTCTCAGTTATCCGGGGCCGCATCCTGGGAGTAGCGAAAGGGCCGGAGACGGCCTTGGTCCGCACGGCGGCTGACGATGTCTGGCAGATCGCGGCCGCCGCCGGGTTCCCGGTGGGTCCCCACGACCTGCTGTTCACCGAGTGGATGCCGGCGGCTGCCCTGGACCACATGCCCGAGGCGATAGTGCATATCATCGGGGTCACCTTCGCGGTGCGGACCGAAGCCACGACCTTGCCCCGCGGGACCCAGCGGCGGGATGACCCTTCGCTGGAACTAGGCCTGACCAGGGTGCTCCGCCCCGGACGGGACGGCAGTGAGGAACTCACCGTCAAGGTGCGCTATGAGGATGGCAGGGTGGCCGGAAAGGAACTCATCGCCCGTAAGGTGGTCAGCGGACCCATTGACAGGCTGATAGGCGTGGGGACGCTGACGCAGGTCCACAGGGACGGGCAGGTCATCCGCTTCTCCCGGGCCCTGGAGGCCACGGCCACAGCCTACACCCCGGGACCGGAGAGCACGGGCAAGTGGGCCGACGGGTATACGGCCATCGGGCTCGTGGCGGGCCCCGGCATCGTGGCGGTCGACCCGAAGGTGATCCCGCTGAGGACCAAGTTGTACGTGGACGGTTACGGGTTCGCCATTGCCGGCGACGTCGGCGGGGCCATCAAAGGGAACCGCGTCGACGTCTGCTTCAATACCGTGCCCGAGGCCATGCGGTGGGGCATCAAGCGGGTCAAGGTGTTCATCCTCGACTAGCTTGCCGTCTGAGGCACAGACTACCTATTGGGAGGGACTTAAGGTCGGGCTGGCCAGTCCCGCGCAAGTGCAGTCCCTGCTCCAGCGGCACGGCCTCAGGCCCCAGCGGGCTCTGGGCCAGCACTTCCTCGTCGACGGGAACATCCTGCGCAAGCTGGTGCAGGCCTTAGAGCCAGGACCTGAGGACTGGGTCCTGGAGATTGGTCCCGGGCTCGGTGTCCTGACGGGGGCCTTGGCCGGTTCGGCCCGGCTGGTCACCGCCATCGAAGTCGACAAAGGTCTGCTCACGCCTCTGGCGGAGACCCTGGCTGGCCTGGACAACGTCCGGCTGGTACACGGAGATGCGCTGAAGGCCGACTTCCATGGCCTCTGGCGCGAAGCCGGGGCGCCAGCGTCGTGCAAGGCCGCGGGCAATCTGCCCTACTACATAACCACTCCCCTCATCTTCCGCCTGCTTGAAGGGGACCCAGCCTTCAGCAGACTAGTGTTGATGGTACAGCGAGAGGTCGCCGCGCGGCTGCTCGCGCCACCCGGGGGCAAAGACTACGGCGCGTTGACAGTGATGGCAGCTTACCAGGCCCGGGTCAGCCTGGCGGCGCAGGTCCCGTCCCAGGCTTTCTGGCCGCGGCCCGAAGTGGAGTCGGCCATCATCACCGTCGACCGCCTCCCTCAGCCGCGCATCTCAGCGGACAAGGGCGAGCTGTCGCGGGTGGTCAAGGCGGCATTCGGCCAGCGCCGCAAGACGTTGCTGAATGCCTTGGCCGCCGGGCTGGACATGGATAAGGAGATGGCGGCCGCAGCCCTCGCGGTGGCCGGGATCGACAGCGGCAGGCGCGGGGAGACGCTGTCGCTGGGGGAATTCGGCGCACTGGCCGCGGTTCTGAAGGGGGAAGGCCCATGACTTTCACCAGTCCGACCAAAGGGGTGATGACCTTTGAGCGGATGTTCACCGATATCATGGACTACGTCCACGCATCCCCCAATGACGATTATCGGCTGATCGTGGGGACCGACTCCCATTCCCGCGACGACATCGCCTTTGTCACCGCCGTCATCGTGCACCGTGTGGGCAAAGGGGCGAGGTACTACTATCGGCGGCGGCGGCAGCGGGCCATGCCGAGCCTGCGGCAGCGCATCTACTATGAGACCTCACTCAGTCTAGGCGTCGGTTCGAAATTGGCCGAGTGTCTGGCCGAAAACGGGCACGCCAATGTGAACGTGGAGATCCATATCGATGTAGGCCAGCAGGGTGAGACCAAGGACCTCATTCGCGAGATCGTGAGTATGGTGGTGTACAGCGGCTTCGACGCCAAGATCAAACCAAACTCCTTTGGGGCCTCCAAGGTCGCCGACAAGTACACCAAGTAGCCCTCAGGCCCCCCCTCCCGCATAGCTTGATAGCGGAAGGGGGGTTTCCGTTTGAAGGAGGTAATTGCCGCCCTGTCGCGGCATGGCGCGGCGCTGCTGGGCTTGGACAACGTGGTCGGGGTCGGCATCGGGCTCAAGGAGACGCACGGCAAGTGCACTGGACGCATGTCCGCCACCGTCCTGGTCAAGCGCAAACTGCCTGAGGCGAAGCTGGGCAAGCGCAACATCGTCCCGGCCTCGCTGGCTGGAGTGAGCACGGACGTGCTGGAGGTCGGTGAACTCAGGCTGCTCGAGCGGACGTCCAAGCACCGGCCAGCCCCGCCCGGGGTCAGCATCGCCCATGTCCGCGTCACCGCAGGCACGTTTGGGGCCCTGGTAACTGACGTAGCCACGGGCGAACCGCTGATCCTCTCCAACAACCACGTCCTCGCCAACCTCAGCTCCGGTGAAGACGGGCGGGCGAAGGCAGGGGACTACATCCTCCAGCCCGGACCGTACGACGGCGGGGTGGCGGCCGACGCCATTGGCACCCTGTTGCGCTTCGTGCCCATCCGGGTCGGCGACGGCGTCTGTCCGCTCATGCGTTGGCTGAACGGCGTAGCTAACCGGGCAGCCGCAGGACTAAGGCTCAAGTACCGGCTCCGGTTGGAGGCAATCTCCGGCGGGGGCAACCTGGTCGACGCCGCCGTGGCCAGGCCCTACTCACCTGAGGCAGTGCTCCCCGAGATCCTCGGCTTGGGACGCCCCACCGGCATGGCTGAGCCAGAACTGGGGATGAAGCTGCGCAAGAGCGGTCGCACCACGGGGCTCACCGCAGGCGTGGTGAAGGTCATCAACGCCACCGTGCGCGTGGGCCTGGGCGACGTCGGCACTGGGGTCTTCCACGAGCAGATCATCACGTCCAACATGGGGCAGCCGGGCGACAGCGGCTCGTTGATGGTTGACGAAGCGAACCGCGCCGTAGGACTCTTGGCGGCGGGCTCCGACCTGGTCACCATCGCGTGCCGGATATCCAGGGTGTGTTCCCTGCTCGGCGTCACGGTTTAGACTGGGCATAACTAGCCTTGAGGTGCATGCTGTGGGCCGGGAGCAGCGCGGGCGGCTGATGGTCATCGGTGGCGCTGAGGACAAGACAGGCGACTGCGCCGTGTTACGGGAGTTCGTCTCCCTGGCCGGGGGCGCCAGGGCGCGGCTGGGTGTGATCGCCGCAGCCACTGGGGACGCCAAGGGGGCCGGGGAGACCTACCGCACCGCTTTTCTGCGCCTTGGCGCTGCCGCTGTGACTGTCTTAGGCTTTCAGTCGCGGGCGGCGGCGGACGCAGCTAGTATGGAAGCTGCCTTGATGGGCCTAAGCGGGGTGTTCTTCACCGGCGGCGACCAGTTGCGTATCACCAGCATCATCGGCGGGACCCGGGCCGACGAGGCGCTGCACCGCCTGTACACGGCAGGGGCGGTCATCGCCGGCACAAGCGCGGGCGCCTCCGTGATGAGCGCGACGATGATCGTGGCCGGTGACGACGATGAGGGGCCAAAGCGATGCACGGTGAGCATGGCCCCGGGCATGGGTTTCGTGGAAGGCATCGTGATCGATCAGCATTTCGCGCAGAGAGGCCGCATCGGAAGGCTGTTGGCGGCGGTGGCCCAGAACCCTTCGGTGCTTGCAGTCGGCATCGACGAGGACACCGCGCTGGTGGTCGAAGCGGGCTTACGCTTTCGGGTCATCGGTTCACAGACCGTGACCGTGCTGGACGGGCGCACTGTGGAACACACCAACGCCTCGGCCTCGTCGCCCGACGAGCCCTTGGCGATCTCCTGCGCCACCCTGCATGTCCTGCCGGCGGGCTATGGTTTTGACCTGGTCAATCGCGACATCATCCAGCCGCGCGATGGGACAAATCGGGACGGGCATAAGCCCAAATGGGCAGGGAAAGGCTAACGCCGCGGTGTCAAAGGAGGACCACGCGGCAATGCACATCCTCGCCGTCCGTGCCCACGACGGCCCGAATATCCACTGTCACCGACCCGTCATTGAACTGCTGGTCGACCTGCTGGAGCATGTGGACACATACACGGACAGTCTCCCGTCTTTCCCTGACAGGCTCGTCGCCGCTCTACCCGGCCTGGCCGGACACCACTGCTCCAGGGGCTACCCCGGGGGCTTCCTGGAGCGCCTGACCGAAGGGACGCTACTGGGGCACGCCGTCGAACACGTTGCCCTTGAGCTGTTGAATCTGGCCGGGGTGCCAGTGACCTATGGCAAGACGCGCCGGGTGGGCGACGGGTCGGTCTTCAGGGTCGTCTATGAATGCGGCTGTGACGGAAGCCGTTGCGGCCTGGCCGCCGCCCCACTGGCCGTGGATGTTGTCCAGCGGGTGCTGGCTGGCGAGCTTGTGGACATCGGCAGCTGCCTGCAGGCGCTGGGGCGGGCCAGGCTGTCCGACCTCGGGCCGACCACCAGCGCCATCGCCGCCGCCGCCAGGAGGCGGGGCATACCAGTCATGCGGCTGTCCAGCGACAGCCTCGTCCAGCTGGGGCAGGGTCACCGGCGGCGGCTGGTGAGGGCCTCCCTGACCGATGCCACCAGTTGCCTGGCTGCGGACATCGCCTGTGACAAGGCGGAGACCAAGGACGTGTTGGGGCGGCATGGGCTACCGGTCCCTCCCGGCGGAGTGGCCCTCAGCGAACGCGAGGCCTTGGCCCTCGTCGCTGACCTGGGGCCACCGGTAGTGCTCAAGCCTGTAGACGCGAACCAGGGCAAGGGCGTGGCCTTGGATCTGCGGACTGACGACGAGGTCTTGCAGGCCTTCGCGGTGGCACGGCAGTTCAGTCCGCGGATCATCGTCGAGCGGTACATCCCAGGCAGGCACTTCCGCCTGTTGGTGATCGACGGGCGGCTGGCGGCGGCGGCGGAGCGCCTGCCCGCGACCCTCACCGGTGACGGGAACAACACGGTCACTGAGTTGATCGCGGCTCTGAACAGCGACCCCAGGCGGGGTCTGGACCACGAACGCCCCCTCACCAGGGTGTCCATGGATGAGATCGTCCGGCTCACCTTGGCGCGCCAAGGCCTGACCGTCGACAGCGTACCTGAGGCAGGCAGGCTCGTCGTGCTTCGGCCCAATGCTAACCTTTCCACTGGAGGCACCGCGAGGGACGTTACCGCTGAGGTCCATCCATCTCAAGCCCAGCTGGCAGTGGCGGCAGCCGCCGCCCTCGGTCTGGACGTGGCTGGAGTGGACCTAGTGGCCCCCGACATCTCCGTCCCAGCCGGGGAGGAGGCGGTGATCATTGAAGTCAACGCCGCCCCAGGCCTGCGCATGCATCTGCACCCCTGCGAGGGACAGCCCAGGGACGTGGCGGCGGACATCGTCGACTACCTGTTCCCCGGAGGCGCCGACGGCTGCATTCCCGTGATCGCGGTGACCGGCACCAACGGCAAGACAACGGTGGTGAGGCTCATCGACCGTCTACTCCAGGCGACCGGCCTGCGCACCGCCCGGGCCACAACCGATGGGATCTATCTGCAGGGGCGGCTCATCGCCGCAGGAGATATGGCGGGTCCAGCCAGCGCCGGACGGCTGCTGATGGACCCAGGTGTGGAGGCCGCGGTGCTCGAGACGGCGAGGGGCGGCATCATCAGAGGCGGCCTGGGGTTTGACCGGTGCGACGTGGCCGTGCTCACCAACGTGTCCGCTGATCACCTCGAGTGCGATGGCATCGAGACCATGGAGGACATGGCTGCGGTCAAGTGCCTGATCACCGAAGTAGTCAAGCCCGCAGGGGCCAGCGTCCTTAACGCCGATGACCCGCAGGTCATGGCGGTTGCGGCCCGGGCCCGGGGCAGGCGGATCCTGTTCAGCATGGTCCCTGACAACCTGTCCGTCAGGCGCCATGTCGACGCCGGCGGGACGGCTGTCTACGTCCGCCGCGGACAAGTGCTCGTCCGGGACGCCCGCGGCGAACGGTCAGTCGGTCCGGTGGCGGATTTCCCCCTCACCCTGGGGGGCCGGGCCGCCCACAACGTGGAGAATGTGCTGGCTGCGGTGGGTGCCGGGGTCGGCCTTGGCCTCGCCGAGACAGCCATGGGGGCGGTGCTGCGGTCCTTTCAGGGAAATGAGGACGACAACCCAGGGCGGTTCACGCTGTTCGCCGTAGGCGCTTGTACAGTGGTCGTCGACTACGGCCACAATCCGTCAGCCGTGCGCGCTGTGGTCAACACGGCCCGCCGGCTGGGTCCCGGCAGGCTGATCGGGGTGCTCGGGGCCCCGGGTGACCGGGCCGATGCGGCCCTGTACGAGCTTGGCCGCGTCGCCGGCAACAGCTTTCACCATCTGGTGATCAGGGAAGACAGAGACCTGCGGGGGCGGCAGCCCGGCGAGACGGCAGCCCTGCTAAGGGCCGGCGCCCAAGGCGGCGTCATGGTGGAGTCCATGGACATGGTCCTGGACGAAGTTGAGGCTGTGCGGACAGCGGTCGGCCGGGCGCAGCCGGGGGACATCGTGCTGGTGTTCTACGAGCACTACGGGCCTGTGGCGGCCGCAGTCAAGGGGCTTGCCAGGGCGGCCGGGGGTCTGGAGGCTGCGGTCGGAGGTCCGCGCTGAGAGCAGGATTGGAGCGGGCGGCGGCGAATTCAGGCCGACCGGGGGGGTGCGCTCCCGTGTCGGTAGTAGCGATGGCCCGCGCCAAGGTGAATCTGGCCCTGGAGATAGTGGGCAGGCGGCCCGACGGTTATCACGACCTCATCACGGTCCTTCAGGCCATCGGCTTGGAGGACCGTCTGACCTTCAGGCCGCGGGCCGAGGGGATCAGCCTGACTGTGACTGGACCGTGGTCGGCGGGCGTCCCCGTCGGGGAAGGCAATCTGGTCCGGCGTGCGGCTGAGCTCCTCCGGCGGGAGTCCGGCTGCGGCGGCGGCGCTGAGATCGTCCTGGAGAAGCGCATCCCAGCCGGGGCCGGCCTTGGCGGGGGCAGCAGCGATGCGGCCGCGGCTTTGATCTGCCTGGCGCACCTCTGGGGGGTTGAGGCCAGCCCGGACAGGTTGGCGGCCTTGGGGGCACGGTTAGGCGCCGATGTCCCGTTTTTTGTGGGCGGGCATGGCACCTGCCTGGCCCGGGGCCGGGGCGACGTGCTGGAGCCCTTGCCGGAACTTGGAGACGTCTGGCTCGCCGTCGCCTTCCCCGGCCTGCCCCAGGACACCGCGCGGGCCTATGCCCACTACGATCTGCAGCCCCCCGGACCGCCAACCCCTGCTGCCCCGGTGGTAGAAGCGATCAAGGCCAGCGACCGTCAGGCACTGTGCAGCGCGATCGGCAATGCCCTGCGGCCGGCGGTTGTCTCCCTGAGACCGGACATCGAGGCCGTGCTGAAGCTGTTGCGGGACAGCGGGGCCCTTGCCGCCGAGCTGACTGGCTCGGGCAGCGCGGTGTTCGCGGTGAGCCCCGACCAAGCCGGGGCCGTCCGGCTGCGGGGCCGGCTGGAGCGGGCAGGGCTGGCGGCCTGGGCGGTGCCCGCGATGGCCCGTACCATCAGCTGGGGCCAAGAGAGGGAGGTATACGAGGATGGGACTTAGAGCGGTGGTCCTGGCCGGCCGCCGGAACGCCGGCAGGCTGGCGACCGTGAGCGCTGAAGCGTGGGAAGCCATGATCCCACTGGCCGACAGGCCCATGCTGCAGTGGGTGGTAGACGCCCTGTCCGGGGCAAGGGTGGTTGACGGGATAATCGTAGTAGGGCCAGCGGACAGCGCTGGCAAGGTCACAGGCAAGGGCTTGACCCTGGTGGAGGCCAGCGACTCCATGATGGACAATATCGCCCTCGGTGTCGACGAAGCCCAGCGGCAGGCCGGAGATGGGCCGATACTCCTGACCGCCGGCGATACGCCCCTGGTCACCGCCGCAGGCTATGACGCCTTCGTGGACACCTGCCTGGCGGCAGGGGGAGAGGTCTTCTATCCGGTCGTGTTCAGGCAGCACATAGAAGCGGCCTATCCCGGCACCAAACGGACCTATCTCAAATTCCGAGAGGGGAAGGTCACGGGCGGCAACATTTTCGTCATCCACCCCCATGTGGTCGGACCCTGTCGCGATCTGGGCGCCCGCTTCGCCGAGGCCCGCAAGAGCCCGGCCCGCCAAGCGGCCATCGTCGGTTGGGGGACGCTGATCGGCCTCCTCTTGGGCAGCCTGACCTTGGCGGAGCTCGAACGGAGGGTGTGCAAGCTCCTGGGGGTCACAGGCAAGGTGATCGTGACTGCTGACGCCGACATCGGCATCGATGTGGACAAACCGGCTGACTACGAACTCGCCGACGCTGTCCTGAAGGGGAGGATGCAGAGCAGGAATCGGTAAGGGGCCGCCGAAAACCTGAATGAAATCGGCGGCAGGAGCCATATTGTTCGGGTAGGTCAAAGCGGGGTGCGCGGAGTGGCCGGAAAGGTGCGCCGTGGCGAACGTATTGCGGCTATGCTCAAGCTGTTGGTGGACAGGCCGGGCGAGCTGCTGCCCCTGGCGTACTTCAGCGGCTTGTTCGGGACAGCCAAGTCCAGCGTCAGCGAGGACCTCGCCATCGTCCGGGCAGGGCTGAGGGAGTTGGGACTCGGCGACATCGAGACGGTGACCGGGCCGGCCGGAGGGGCGCGCTACGTCGCCGCCTGGAGTCCCGAGGCCGCAGTGGCGCTGGCCGAGGACCTGGCAGCGCGGTTGAGCCTGCCGGAGCGGGTGCTTCCTGGCGGCTTCCTGTACATGACCGACCTCGTGTCTGATCCCAGGCTCACCTTCAGGCTCGGGGAGTGCTTCGCCTCGCGGTTCCGTGAGGCTGGCGCCGAGTACGTACTGACCGTAGAGACCAAGGGGATCCCCATGGCCTTGATGACCGCCCGCGCCCTCAACCTGCCGCTGCTCATCATCAGGCGCGACAACCGGGTCACTGAGGGTTCGTCGGTCGGCATCCACTACCTGAGCGGGTCGAGCAAGCGCATCTCTACGATGTCCCTGCCTAGGCGGGCCTTGCCCGAGAAAGCCCGGGTCCTGTTCATCGACGACTTTATGAAGGCCGGGGGCACAGCCCGCGGCTGCGTGGACCTGATGGTGGAGTATGCCGCCGAGGTTGTCGGCATCGGTGTGCTGGTGGCCACGGCCGAGCCCGCGAAGAAGCTGGTGGACGACTACTTGGCCCTGCTGGTGCTCGAAGGCGTCGACGAGCTTGCCCGTCAGGTCGTGATCGGGCCGAGTCCTTGGCTGGTAGGTTGACCTAATCACAAACAAGTACAGCGGCCCGGATTCGGGCCGTTTCGTGTTCATGGGGTTTACAAATGAAGTTGCTGCGGAAAAGCCTGGGTTGGCAGGAATTAGGAGGTTGCGGCTGGAACTGAGCCCTGCCGGAGGAGGGGGTGACTGAGTGCAGATCACCGATGTGAGGGTGCGGCGGCTCGCCGTCGAGGGCAAGCTGCGGGCCGTCGCCTCCATCACCCTGGAAGACAGCTTCGTGGTACACGACCTTAGGGTGATCGACGGTCCCACCGGGCTGTTCGTGGCGATGCCGAGCCGTAAGGGGACAGATGGCGAGTTTCGCGATATCGCCCATCCCATCACCGCTGAACTGAGGGACGCCATCCAGAAGGCAGTGCTGCAGGCCTTCACCGAGGCCAGCTGAGAGGCGATACACTAACGCGGGCCGCAGCCGGCCCGCGCTTTTCTTCTGCCCCAAGGCCCGAAACCGGTGCTGATGGCGTGCCCAGGACGGCCTGGAGCAGCCACTGCTCCCCATCGCCGCTCAGGTCCGGTTCTTCGGAGACGTCCACTCTCAGCACCTTCGGGTCAGTGGACACACTGACCTGGTAGATCAGCGGCAGGACTTGCCCCCCTACGGGCGGAATACACTACGCATGGTTTGCCCTGCCGGGGGAACCATCTAGACTGAGTCCTGGAAGGGGGCACCATCCGTGCCCACAGTCGCCGCGGTCGTCCTTGCCGCGGGCCATGGCAAGAGGATGCGGTCTCAGACCGCTAAGGTGCTGCATCCCGTAGCGGGCAGGACTATGGCCGCGTGGGTCCTGTCCGCCGTCGCCGGTGCCGGCATCGAGGGGGTCCATGTAGTCATCGGTTTCCAGGCTGAAGCGGTGCGGGCCTCGTTAGGGGAGGGCCCGCATTACGTGTATCAGGCTGAGCAACTCGGCACGGGCCACGCGGTGCTCATGGCGGGACCCGCTATCGCGGACAGGTACGAACACACGGTGGTCATCATGGGCGACAGCGTGCTGCTCGAGGCGGACACGTTGCGCAGCCTGGTGGAAGGGCACGTGCAGTCGGGCGCCAGCGCCACCATCGTGTCCGCCCTGGCGGCTGCTCCCGGGAAATACGGACGGATTGTCAGGGCTGAGGGAGGCCGTTTCCTCAAGACCGTGGAGGCCAGGGACGCCACCCCTGAGGAGCTCGCTGTGACCGAGGTAGTCAGCGGGGTCTTCGCCTTCAGGACCGCGGAGCTCTTCCCAGCCCTTAGGCGCCTATCCCCCGCCAACGCCCAAGGCGAGTATTACCTGACCGATGTGCCGAACCTGCTGGCCCGGGACGGGCGGCCGGTACGGGTGGAGACGGCGGCAGACCCCCGGGTGGTGCTGGGGCCCAACGACCGAGCTGAACTCGCCGAGGCGGAGCGCACGCTGCGCCAGCGGATCAACCGCGGACTCATGGTCAGCGGCGTGACCATCACCGATCCCCAGGTCACTTACATCGACTATGGTGTCTCCATCGCACCGGACACCGTCATCCAGCCCTTCACCCACGTGGAGGGGAACTGCACCATCGGGTCGGGCTGTGTCGTCGGGCCCTACACGCGGTTGCGGGATGTCGTGGTGCGGTCCGGGGCCCGGGTGGAGTTCAGCGTGCTGGAAGACAGCGAGGTAGGGGAGAACGCGACGGTGGGACCCTTCGCCCGGCTGCGGCCCGGCACCAGGCTGGGCAAAGGTGTGCGGATAGGGAATTTCGTCGAAGTAAAGCAGTCGGACATCGGCGATGGGGTGAAGGCCTCCCATCTGTCGTACATCGGTGATGCCACGGTTGGTCCAGGGACAAATCTCGGGGCTGGGACCGTCGTGGTGAACTACGACGGCAGGCGCAAGCACCGCACCCACATCGGCGCCAAGGTCATGGTGGGCTGCAACGCCAACCTGGTGGCCCCCGTGACCATCGGCGACGAAGCCTACATCGCGGCCGGCTCGACCATCACCGAGGACGTCCCCCCGGATACGCTGGCCATCGCCCGCAGCCGGCAGGTGAACAAGGCGGACTGGGCGAAGAAGGGCCCGTGACGATATCTGTTCGAAGCGGGGGACTCGTATGGCGCGCTATGCTGACGGCAAGCTCAAACTGTTTACAGGGAACGCAAACCCCGCACTGGCCAGGGATATCGTCAAGTACCTGGGGGTCGAGTTAGGCCGGGCCGAGGTCGGGCGGTTCTCCAACGGCGAGATCAAGGTACTCCTGAACGAGAGCGTCCGCGGCGCGGATGCCTTCGTGGTGCAGTCCATCTGCACGCCCGTCAACGACAGCTTGATGGAGCTGCTGATCATGGTCGACGCGTTACGCCGGGCTTCGGCCAAGCGCGTCACGGCGGTCATCCCCTTCTACGGGTACGCCCGTCAGGACAGGAAGACCCGGGGTCGCGAACCCATCACCGCGAAACTGGTAGCCAACCTCATCGCCACCGCGCGGGCGGGGCGCGTCCTCACCGTGGACCTCCACGCCGGGCAGATCCAGGGTTTCTTTGACATCCCCGTGGACCATCTCAGTGCAGTCCCGCTGCTGGTGGATGACTTTAGGGCCAGGGGCCTGGCGGACCTGGTGGTGGTCGCTCCCGATCTTGGGGGCGTGCAGCGGGCCAGGGACATGGCCGACCGCCTCGACGTAGGCTTTGCCATCATCGACAAGCGCCGGCCGGAACCTGGGGTGGCCGAGGTCATGAACATCATTGGACGGGTCCAGGGGAAGAACGTGGTGATGATCGACGACATGATCGACACTGGGGGGACCATCGCCTTAGGGGCCCAGGTGCTGCGGGAGAAAGGGGCGCGCGCTGTTTACGCGTGCTGCACCCATCCTGTGCTGTCCGGGCCCGCGCCCCAGCGTCTCGCCGAGTCCGTGCTGGAAGAGGTCGTAGTGACAGACACCATCCCCCTCAGCCCGGACCAGGCCCTGCCGAAGGTCAGGGTGATTTCCCTCGCGCCACTGCTCGGGGAGGCGATCATCCGCATCCACGAGGATCTGTCCGTCTCCAAGCTGTTCGAATGAAGATTTGACTTTCAGGACCAGCCGGGCTAGTATCGTAGGCAGGTATGTGGAGGGGGACGAGACGGGATGCAACAAGTGACCATCGCCGCTTCAGAGCGCGGTACCGGCAAAGGGGCCGCGCGTAAACTTCGCCGGGAGGAGCTCATCCCGGCGGTGTTCTATGGCCAGGCTGAGGAGGCGCGCCCGCTGGCTGTGCCGCGCCGGGATGTGACCAGGGCCCTCCAGACCGGGGGCAGTAACGTCATCTTCCAGGTTCAGTTGCCAGGCGGCAAGGGGCAGGAACCTGCCATCGTCAAGGAGCTGCAGCGGGACAGCCTCACCGGGCGGATCCTGCACCTTGACCTGTACCATGTGTCCATGCAGGAGAAGCTGACGACCAGGGTGCCGGTGGTCGTCGTCGGCGACGAGGCTGTGGTCAAGGCCGGCGGCATCCTGCAGCAGCAGTTGCACGACGTCGAAGTGGAGTGCCTGCCTGGCGACATCCCCGAGCACCTTATCCTGGACGTGTCGAAGCTCGGGCCGGGGTCTCACCTGACGGTGGGCGCACTCACAGCGCCTGCCGGGGTGAAGATCCTCAGCGAGGCCGGGGAGACGATCGTAAGCGTGGTCGCCCCGCGGGCCGCCGACGAGCCAGCCGCCGAGGAGAAGGCAGCCGAGGCCGGACAGGAAGCAGTAGGCGACACGGAAGCGTAAGCAGGCATGTGGCTGATTATCGGTCTCGGGAACCCGGGGGAGCGCTACGCGGGCACGCGTCATAACCTCGGGTTCCTGGTCGTCAACCGGCTGGCTGCTGACTTGGCCGTCAAGTTCACCAGACAGGGCCAGAGCCTGGTGGCCGCCGGCAGGCTGGGCGAGACCCCAGTGGTGCTGGCCAAGCCCCTGACCTTCATGAACCTCAGCGGTCAGGCCGTCCACAGGCTCCTGGTCCAGCATCGGCTGACCCCGGACGAGTTGACAGTCGTCCACGATGACCTGGACTTGCCTGCGGGCAGGCTCAGATTCAAGCGCGGCGGAGGCAGCGGGGGTCACAGGGGCGTTGCCTCGCTGGTGACCGAACTGGGCACGGCCGACTTCATCCGGCTTAAGCTCGGCATCGGGCGGCCACCCCTGGGGGTGGATCCCGCTGATTTTGTGCTCCAGCCGCTCGCTGAAGCGAACTTGGCCTTGTACGGCCTGCAGACGGCCAGGGCGGTGGACGCCCTCAAGACCATGCTGGCCCAGGGGCTCGCTGTAGCCATGGAACGCTATCATGCCCACGACCCCGCTTGCGGGGAAGGTGACGCCGATGGATCCCCTGCTTAGGCTCTGGGACGGCCAACCCCAGTTTGAGTCCCTACTAGCCGACATCGCCCGGGGAGTGGCCGAGACGGCTGTCAACGGGCTCGCCGCATCGCAGAAAGCCTGCCTGCTGGCAGCGATGCGCAGGCGCACCGGCCGGGGCGGCCTGATCGTCACGGCATCGTTGGGGCAGGCCGAGCGCCTGGCCCTCGACCTGGAGACTTTCCTGCCGGGAGAGCCTGTGTTCGTGTTTCCCGCCCTCGAAGTGCTCCCCTTCGAGATCATCGCCCACAGCCCCGAGGTCCTGGGCCAGCGCCTGGCGGCTGTCGAGTCCTTGCTGAAGGGAGAGCGCCCGCTCATCGTCGCCCCCTTGGCCGCGCTGTTGCGCCGGGTCGTCCCCTTTGGCGAGCTTACCTCCAGGTCCTTCACCGTTCGTACCGGCGACAGGCTCAATTTGGAGCGAGTCGTCCAGACCCTCGTGGAGCTGGGCTACGAGCGGGTGGGGCTGATCGAGACCCGCGGCCAGTTCAGCGTCAGGGGAGGCATCCTCGACGTCTTTCCCCTGGCCGGCCAGGCCCCCTGGCGCCTCGAGTTGTTCGGTGACGAGGTCGTGTCCATCCGCGAGTTCGATATGGCCACGCAGCGTTCCCGGGATACCCTGACGGAACGGAACATCATCCCAGCCACCGAAGCCATAGTGCCGTACGAGGGTCTGCTGCCGGGCCTCGGGCGGGTCAGGTCAGAGCTGGGCGCTGTCCTGAAACGGTTGGAGCGGGCAGGCCGGAAGACCATCGGCGACAAGCTACGCAGCCGGGTCGAAGAGGCCCTGGCGCACATTGAGACAGCCCGGTCCTTGGAGGGGCACGAGCTCTATCTGCCCTTCTTCCACGCCGGGCTGGATTCGGTAGACGGGTACCTGTCCCCCGCAGAGCTGATCTTCATCGATGAGCCGGCGCGCCTGCGTGAGACCGCCGGCGAGGTCGAGCGGCAGGTCACTGACGTGTACTCGGCCTTGGTCGAGCAAGGCCAGGTGCTCCCCACCCACGGACACCTCTACCAGGACTTCGCCGGAGCCTTGAGCAACCTGCGCCGGCGCCAGTTTGTGACTTTCTCCCTGATGCTCAGGCGGCTCCCTGACCGGGAGCCCGACTGCCTCCATGCTTTCGAGGGCAGGCCAGTGGCCAGCTTCCACGGGCAGGAAGCTGCGTTCTTGACTGAGCTGGGCCGCTGGCGCCGCTCCGGTAAGCGAACCCTGCTGGTGGCCGCGACCACCGAACGCGCCCTGCGTCTGAAGGAGAGCCTGCATAGCGCCGAACTTGCCATTCAGCCCCTCGCCGCCCTGGCCTCGGCGGGTTCAATCGCCCAGGCCACAGGCAATCTCGAGGCTGGCTTTGAGCTGCCCTTCCTTGACCTGATCGTGGTCACCGATGGCGAGGTGCTTGGGCGGGTCAAGCGCAGGCGGCTGCTTAGGGCCCCGCGCGAAGGGGCCCGTTTGACCGACTACCATGAACTGAAACTCGGCGACTTCGTGGTCCATGCCCAGCACGGCATCGGAGTCTATCAGGGCATGCGCACCATCACCATCGACGGGGCCCAGCGAGACTACCTATTCATCAGGTACGCCGGGGAGGACCGGCTGTACGTACCCAGCGACCAGATCGGACTGGTCCAGAAGTACGTGGGCGCCGAGGGCGCTGAGCCGTCCGTCAACAAGCTCGGCGGCACCGAATGGTCCAGGGTTAAGAACCGGGTCAAGGCCGCCGTACAGGACATGGCCAAGGAACTGCTCTCCCTATACGCCAAGCGCCAGGCCATGCCCGGCTATGCCTACGGGCAGGACACGGTCTGGCAGGCCGAGTTCGAGGACGCCTTCAAGTACGAGGAGACCCCGGACCAGCTGCACTCCTCAGCTGACATCAAGCGGGACATGGAACAACCCAGGCCCATGGACAGGCTGCTCTGCGGAGATGTGGGGTATGGCAAGACTGAGGTCGCCATCAGGGCTGCCTTCAAGGCGGTCCTGGACGGGAAACAGGTTGCGGTGCTGGTGCCCACCACCATTCTCGCGCAGCAGCACTACAACACCTTCCGCGAGCGGTTCGCAGGGTACCCCGTGCGCATCGACCTGCTCAGTCGGTTCCGCTCAGCCAAGGAACAGAAGGCCACCCTAGGCAAGCTCAAGACGGGCGATGTGGACATCGTCATCGGCACCCACCGCGCCATCCAGGACGACGTGGTCTTCAGGGAACTGGGGCTGCTCGTCGTCGACGAGGAACACCGTTTTGGCGTGGCCCACAAGGAGCGGCTCAAGCGCTTGCGGGAGACCGTGGACTGCCTGACCCTTACGGCCACCCCCATTCCGCGCACGCTGCACATGGCTATGGTCGGCATGCGGGACATGAGCGTGATCGAGACGCCCCCCGAGGACCGCTTCCCGGTCCAGACCTACGTGGTGGAGTACTCGGATGACCTGGTCAGGGACGCCATCCAGCGGGAGGTCAACCGCGGGGGGCAGGCCTACTACGTGCACAACCGGGTCCAGACCATCGACCGGGTCCACCGGCGCTTGGAGAAGCTCCTGCCGGAGACCAGGATCGCGGTGGGACACGGCCAGATGAAGGAAGACGACCTGGAGCGCGTCATGCTGGACTTCCTGGAGGGCCAGTACGAAGTCCTCCTGTGCACCACCATCATCGAGAGCGGCCTGGACATGGCCAATGTCAACACCATCATCATCGAGGACGCCGACCACCTGGGGCTGGCCCAGCTCTATCAGTTGCGCGGCCGGGTCGGCCGCTCGAACCGCTTGGCGTACTGCTACCTCACCTACAGGCGTGACAAACTGGTGAGCGAGACCGCCGAGAAGCGGTTGATGGCCATCAAGGAGTTCACCGAGCTAGGCAGCGGCTTCAAGATAGCCTTGCGGGACCTCGAGATCCGGGGGGCGGGCAACATCCTCGGTCCGGAACAGCATGGCCACATCCTGGCTGTAGGCTTCGACCTGTACTGCCAGCTGCTCGAGGAAGCCATCAACGAGCTGAAGGACGAGGCCCCGCCCAAGCTCCCGGAAGCAACCATCGAGTTGAAGGCCGACGCCTTCTTGCCTGAGGAATACGTCAGTGACCCGAGGCTTAAGATCGAGGTCTACAAGCGGATCGTCGGGGCCCGGTCCCTCGAAGGCCTCGCGGATGTCCAGGCTGAACTCCTCGACCGATATGGACCGGTGCCGCCGGCCGTGGCCAACCTGCTCACCGTGGCCAGGCTCCGTTGCCTGTGCCGCAGCCTGGGGATCATCGCCGTCAGCGGCCAGAAAGACCAAGTCCTGCTGAGGTTCCTGCCAGCCCGCAAACCCGACCCGGCGCACCTGGTGAAGCTGGCGCAGTTGAGGCGAGGGCGCCTTCTGTTCTCGCCTTCCAGGCCTGCCCTGGTCACACTGCGGACGGAGGGCATCGCCGCTGGCGCCGGTGTGTTGAGGCTGGTTGAGGACATGCTGGTAACGTTGGGGCACATCTGCCAGGGAAGTGCCAGCTCAGAATAAAAGTGTCAAGGTGCCTATATACTATCTGCGGAAGCTCTTGGGCAGACTACCCGCAGAAGGAGGGGTGCCAGTGAAAGCCACCGGCATCGTCAGGCGCATCGATGACCTCGGTCGGGTTGTCATCCCCAAGGAGATCCGTCGTACGCTGCGCATCCGCGAAGGGGACCCACTGGAGATCTTTGTGGACCGTGAGGGCGAAGTCATCCTGAAGAAGTACTCCCCCATCGGGGAGTTGGGGGAGTTCGCTAAGGAATACGCGGACTCGCTGAATGAAGCCATTGGGCACATAGCGCTCATCGCCGACCGTGACGTCATCATCGCCGTGTCCGGCGCCCCCAAGAAGGAGTTCCTGAACAAACCAGTCAGCCAGGCTGTGGAGCGGGTCATGGAGGACCGCCGTAGCGTCCTGATCACCAGGGCTGGAGAACATCGCTACTGCAAGGAGTGCTTGACCGAGGACGAGGAAACCTGCAAGTACACGGCGGAGGTCATTGCCCCCATCATCGCCGCGGGCGATCCCATCGGCGCCGTGATCATCTGCTCGAAGGAGCCCGAAGCCGTCATGGGTGAACTCGAGCTTAAACTGGCGGAAACAGCAGCTGGGTTCTTGGCCAAGCAGATGGAGCAATAGCACCACCCTGTGTACAGCTAGGCAACAAGGTAGCGACGTCCCAGCGCCGCTGCCTTTTTTGTTGCAGGGCCATCTGGTATAATGACTCAGGGGCGAGAGGGGGCTGGGGAGTGGCGCGACAGAAGGAGTCCTTCCTCAGCGGCGCGATGATCCTAGCTGGGGCGGGGCTGATCAGCCGCGTGCTAGGCGCGGTGTACCGCATTCCGCTGAGCCGGGTGGTAGGCGATGAGGGCATCGGCCTCTACCAGATGGCCTACCCGGTCTACACCATGGTCCTCGCCATCTCCACCGTAGGCATCCCGCTCGCCATCTCCAAGCTGGTCGCCGAGAAGCTGGCCAAACGCGATGGTGTAGGGGCTTACCGTGTCTTCCAGCTCAGCTTCATCCTCCTGCTTGTCACCGGCCTCGTGTTCACAGTGGGCATGTTCCTGGTCGCCAGGCCCTACGCCATCTACGTCACCAAGGACATCCGCGCGGAGTTGTCCATCAAGGCGCTGGCCCCAGCCATCATGATCGTGACGGCTATGTCTGCGTTCCGGGGCTTCTTCCAGGGCCTGCAGAAGATGACGCCCACCGCCGTCTCCCAGGTCCTGGAACAGGTCACCCGGGTCATCACCATGTTCATCCTCGCCTACCTCTTGCTGCCCCGAGGGGTCGAGTTCGCCGCCGCCGGCGCCACCTTCGGCGCCTTTACCGGGGCCCTGGTAGGACTGGGCGTCATGGGGTTCATCTACTGGCGCTCCAGGCCGACTGTGGTGGAGCTGCTGCGGGCGAGAGGCCGGCCCCAAGATTCGGACAGGTTCATCATCGCCAGGATCGCCTCCCTCAGCCTGCCGGTGTCCCTGGCGGCCATCGTCATGCCCCTGATGACCCTCATGGACAGCCTAGTGGTGCCCTCCCGCCTGCAGGCCCTCGGATTTGAGCCGGCTACAGCCACTGCCTTGTACGGGCAACTGACGGGCATGGCTTTCCCCGTGATGGCCATGCCCACTGTAGTCACCGCCGCCCTGTCGGCCTCGTTGGTGCCGGCGGTGTCTGAAGCGCTAGCCCTCAACGACCTGAACCTCATCCGTCACCGCGCACAGGCTTCGCTACGGCTCACCTTCCTGTTCACTTTGCCAGCCGTGGCCGGCCTGTACCTGTTGGCCCGGGAGATATCGGCCATGCTCTTCAGGGAGCCCCAGGCGGGCATCCCGCTGATGGCCTTGTCGGCCGGGCTGATGTTCCTGGCCCTCCAGCAGACGACCTCCGGCATCCTGCAGGGGCTCGGCCGCACGGACATTCCCGTCAAGAACCTACTGGTGGGGGTCTTGGCCAAGGTCGCAGTGACCTGGTCCCTGACGGGCACAGCCGCCTGGGGTATCCGCGGGGCGGCTTATGGCACCGTCATCGGGTTCCTCATCGCCGCCAGCCTCAACTACGCCGCCATGTACGTCCTGACCGGCTCCAGCGTGGACGTCATCGCTGCCGTCGGCAAGCCCGTCATCGCCACCGCCGTGATGGCCGTCTTCGTGCGTGGGGGCTACGACTGGGCGTTCCGGCTGTCCCACTCAAACACCGTCGCCACTCTGGCTGGGATATCCGCGGGCGTGGCGGTGTACGGCCTGGTGCTCCTGGCCCTCGGCGGCGTCACCCGGCGGGATTTCGAGATAGTGCCCAAGGTAGGCCCTATGGCTGCCGATATCCTGTGTCGGCTGGGCCTGCTCAAGAGGTGAGGGCATGGGCGTAGATGTAGTGGGACTCGGGCCTGGCAGGCCCGGACACTTAACCGGGGAGGCCATTGCCCTGCTGGGCCGGTTCCCGGTGATCCTGCGCACAGCCCGGCATCCGACGGTGGAGCACTTGCTGAGCCAAGGCCTGCGCTTCACCGCGTGCGACGACATCTACGCGGACGCCACGGACTTCGCCTCGGTCTACCGCCGCATCGCCCAACGGGTGGCAGCGGCGGCGGAGGGCGGGTCCGTGGTGTATGCTGTCCCGGGCAGCCCGTGCGTCGCCGAGGCTAGCGTCAGTGAGCTGAAGCGTCTAGTGCCGGATGCGGTGATTCACCCCGCCGTGAGCTTCGTCGACGTGGTGGCGGCCGCGGTCGGCATCGATCCCGTCTCGGGACTGGGCCTGTTTGACGCCCAGACGCTCCTGGTCGCGGAGCTGGATCCGGGGCGGCCTGCCCTCTTGGCCCAGATCTATAGCGACTTGCTGGCCGGGCATGTCAAGCTGACCTTGCTCGAGCTCTATACGCCCGAGCATGAGGTGGCGGTGGTCCGGGCGGCGGGTGTGCCAGGCGGTGAGACGGTCAGCTGGGGTGCCCTGGGCAGGCTGCATGCCTTGGGACCCTTCGACCACCTCACGACCCTGTATCTGCCCCCTGTCGCCGATGCGGCCTCCCGCGGCAGCATGGCCTCGCTGATGTCCATCCTGAGTCGGCTCAGAGGCGCAGGGGGCTGCCCGTGGGACCGCCAGCAGACCCATACCAGCCTAAGGCCTTTCGTGCTGGAGGAAGCCGCGGAGGTCGCCGAGGCCATCGACAGCGGGGATGCGCATAATCTGTGTGACGAGTTGGGAGACTTACTGCTGCAGGTGGGCCTGCACGCGCTCATCGCCGCCGAGGCGGGGGACTTCACCTTGGCCGATGTCATCCGCTCCATCGCCAGGAAGATGGTCCGCCGGCATCCACATGTGTTCGGGGATGTGACGGCCGCTTCCCCCCAGGCCGTCGTGGCGAACTGGGAGCGCATCAAAGCCGGGGAACGCGGGCACCCGGAGCCCGGTTCCTTGCTCGCCGTACCCGGCGGCCTGCCGGCTCTGGCACGGAGCCAGCGCCTGCAGGAGCAGGCTGCCCGGGCCGGGTTCGACTGGCCCGACGCCTCTGGTGTCCTGGCCAAGCTCGAGGAAGAGCTCGCAGAGGTGCGGGAGGCCATGGCCGGGGACACGCAGCGGCAGGCGGGTGAGCTGGGCGACCTCATTTTCGCCGCCGTCAATGTGGCGAGATGGTGCGGTGTGGAAGCGGAGACAGCGGCGGCTGCAGCCGCGGTCCGCTTCACCAGGCGGTTCAGGTCGATGGAGGCGGCGGCCCGCCGGCGCGGACTGGAGCTTGACCGCCTGTCCCTCAGCGACCTGGACGACCTGTGGGAAGAGGCCAAGACCGAGGAACGAAGCGACAATGGGAGGCATGCATGCGGTGAACAAGGCTGATGTCGTGAGCAGCGTGGCCCAGAAGAGCGGCCTGACGAAACGGGACGCGGAGCGTGCCATCGACGCCTTGACGGCTACCGTCGGCGAAGCGCTGGCCCGCGGGGACAAGGTCGCGCTGGTAGGGTTCGGCACCTTCGAGATCAGGGAACGGGCGGCCCGGGTGGGACGTAACCCTCAGACCGGCGCCGAGATCCAGATCGCCGCTTCGCGCGTCCCCGTGTTCAAGGCGGGTAAGGTCCTCAAGGACAGCGTCCAGGCCTGAGGCTGACATGCGGTTGGACAAGTACTTGAAGGTCGCCAGGCTCGTCCGTAGGCGGACTGCGGCCAAGGAAATCTGCGAGCAGGGGCGCGTCAAGGTCAACGAACGGACGGCCAAGGCGGGCACTGAGGTGAAGGTCGGGGATAAACTCGTGCTCGAATTGGGACAACGCATCGTCACTGTTGAGGTCGTCGAGGTTCGCGAGCAGGCAAGCGCAGCCGACGCACGCAACCTTTACCGAGTGGTGTAGAGGCATATTGCATCCCCCCGGTGCAGACAATCTCAGCATCGGGGGGATTACTCATGCTCAAGAACACAGCCTTACGAGGCGGAATGCTGCTGATGGCGCTCGCCCTCGTTCTACTGCCGGGCTGTCCGCCCCAGCGCAGGCCGGAAGTCAGGCAGAACGTGCAAGGGACGGAGCCGACGCTCAGTCTGTTCATCGCTGAAACAGGGCGGCGGGTCTCCATCAAGATGGAGGAATACCTGCACGGAGTAGTAGCCGCGGAGATGGAGCCGACCTGGCCCCGGGAAGCCCTGGCTGCGCAGGCCATCCTAGCCCGCACCTTCACTGTGGAACGCATCGCCGCCGGAGGGGTCAGGCAGTCCCGGGGAACCGATGCCTCCACAGACATCAAAGAGTTTCAGGCCTATAACCCCAAGCGCATCAACGACAACGTCCGTCAGGCCGTCGCAGAAACCCGCGGCCAGATCGTCACCTACAACGGCAGGCCGGTACGGGCGTGGTTCCATGCCTACTCCGGCGGCCGTACCGCCAGCCCCGCCGAGGGGCTTGACTTCAGCGGCGGGGCGACGCCCTATCTTACGCCCGTGACTGACCGCCCCTCGGAGCGCGAAGCGCGGTGGTCAGCCCAGTTCACGTCCAGTCAAGTGAGGAGCGCGATCCGGTCCGTCACAGGCAGGGACCCGGGCGCCGTGACCCGGATCACCATCGAACGCCGGGGCCCGTCGGGCAGGGCCCTGACCCTGAGGGTGAACAACGTTAGCGTTAAGGCTACCGCGTTGCGCCTGGCCATCGGCAGCACGCGGATGCGCTCGACCCTGCTCGACAGCGTCTCCACAGCCAGCGGCAGGGTGGCCATGCGCGGCAGGGGCTACGGGCACGGCGTCGGGCTATCGCAGCTTGGGGCCCTGAAGCTGGCCAAGGAAGGACGTTCGGCCCAGGAGATCATCGACTTCTACTTCACCGGGGTAGTCATCGAACAGCGCTGGCGGTAACCCCCGCATATGCCATCCATTTCCGGCATAGGGATGGAAGGCAAGGGGGGGGAGTGAGCGTGGACGACCGCATGACACGCCAGGCAACTGACCATCACGAAGTGACCATCGCCAACCGCGAGCACGTGACGGTGAGCGGCGTACTGCAAGTGATCAGCTTCGACGATGAGGAGATCATCCTCGACACTGACCTGGGCACGCTGAATCTCAAGGGTGAAGACCTACACATCAAACAGCTCAACCTCGATGACGGTGACCTTGCCATCGAGGGTGTCGTAAACTCGGTCACCTACGCGGCCAGCCGGGTCAAGGGCGGCAAGGCCCGGGCCAAGGGGTTCCTGGACCGCATCCTCCGGTAGCCGCGCAGTGCATGACATGCTGAGGCCCGGGCCAGGCAGGCGCCTGGCCTCTTCAGCCTGTTCCCGTTAGGGCAGTTGGTTCGTCTAACGCCGGCCCAGATGCTCCACGCCTGCACGGAACAGGTCAGCGACTGACGCCTCAGGGGAGAACCTATGCATTTGCTGGAACAGGTTGTACAATGTGTGGTCGTAGGCAAAGGCCGGAGCGCAGCCAAAGGTCGAACACCTGAGATACTCAGCGAGGGTCTCGTTCACCCAGTACGCAGACTGCGCTTGAGCAGGAGTCAACTCGCGCAGCAGTCCCCTACGGACAGGCGCGATCAGGCGGACTCCCACCTCGTGGCAGGCGAAGCTCAAGATGTCGGTTGGCGTGCGTCCGCTGTAGTGCACGTTCCTGTCATAGCCAAGATCGTTGGCATCTGGGCCGTTTGCGTTGGCGCTGCAGAGTGATACGGCGAAGGCAGGGCGTCTGTACTGGAGCCCAGTGCCCTCTTCCCAACGTCGGATAATGTCGGCCTTCGCGCACAGCGCATTCAGTTCCAGCGCTTTGGCCGTAAGCGCAGGCAGCTGCTCGGTCCAAACTTGCGCGTCATAGACCAGGAAGCTCCGGTGAACCACATCGCAGAGTTCCAGGGCCGGTTCACGGCAATCAGCATGGGCATGTTTGATGGCCTGGTGGGTTCGATCGAGACAGTCCTCTATCCAGTCTCCTAGCTCGGCTAACGCAGTGTCGTAAAGACTGCAGAAGCGCTCGGGCTCTCCCAGGCCGATGGCGGCCTTGAGCCCGTGGCAGTATCGGTCGAGTTTGTCGGCTGTATCTAGGTTGAGGAAGGCTGGTATGAACACCAGCAGGGCGGTCAGCGGCCCGAAGCCCCTGCCATCGCCGAAGACCAGCAGGTTAGCATGGCGCCTAAGGCTGCCTAGGTCTGAGGCAGCAACGGACCGGGCATATCGGTCGCCATAGCGGCTGTCGTAGCCAACCTTACCGACAGCCAGGAGATGAAAGATGTAGTTCACACCCTTCTCCACGACGGCAACTACGGGCTTGTCGATCACAGCTGGCATCACCCCCCTGTGCCTGAGGCAGTTTCGTTGCTGCGGGCGGCACATCCTGCGAGGCAGTCTCTGAGGCGCGGGTTATGGGGACGGTGGGCAGCATAGCCATGAACCATGAGTTACTCCCTCTATCTCCACGTCCAGCTGCTGGTGTTCTGCCTGACACTGCTGGTGGGGGTGAGCGTCGCCTGCTGGTTCGACCTGCTCAGGGCCTGGTGCTGGGTGACGCGGCCCGGCACGGCCCTGGTGTTCATGGCGGACTTCGGCTTCGTCCTTGCGGCCGGGGCGCTGTTCCTGGGCGTCTTGTTCGCCGCCAACCACGGCGAGTTGAGGGGCTACACCGTAGTGGGCTTTGGCTTGGGTGCACTGACCTATCGCTGGCTGGCCAGCCCGGTGGTGGTCATCGCCGCCGCGCACACCCTGCGCTTCATCCTCGGCGTCTGCCAGCGCGCGTTGTCCCCTTTCAGGGCATTGGCCGAGCTGTTCTCCCGCAAGCATCACGAGCTTGAGGAGCAGGATTCGGACGACGAGGCTTGAATCCCTTGATTGGCAGCCCCAACCACGAAGAGGTGACGCCGTGGCAATGCGCTGGCGACTGAACGTCAGACGCCTGCTCCTCATGGCCCTGGCGGTGCATATGCTCGTGGTCGTTTCCGGACAGGCGATCAGGATCGCCGGCATGTCCCGCGACCTTACGGCGCTCCGCATCCAGATCGAGGGCATCCGCGGGGAAAATGAGACGCTCTACCGCGAGGCCCAGCTGCTTATGACCGTCGGGTACATCGAACGCTTGGCCAGAGAGGAACTGGGGATGGTCTGGCCTGGAGAGATCCCCTATATGCGGGCCGTCCCGGCTCAGCTCGACATAAGGAGCAAGTAGAAATGGCTCGAACGTGGGCATTTGTTGACACAAGGCGACAGAACCCCTATAATTAGCTCGCACAGGCGCAGACTTGGCTGGGAGGAATCGTGGGTAGCATGTCGCTGAAGGTAGGCGCCATTGTCGAAGGCGTCGTGACCGGTATCACCCACTTCGGGGCGTTCGTTGAACTCCCGGGGGGAAAGACCGGGCTGGTTCACATTTCGGAAGTCGCGGATGCCTTTGTCAAGGACATTAAGGACTACCTGACTGAGCGACAGCCGGTGAAAGTGAAGGTCCTGTCCATTGATGAACAATCCAACAAGATCGGGCTGTCCATCAAACAGGTGAACCGCAGGCCGAACGACCGGGCACGGCACGTGTCCTTCGAGGACAGGTTGGCTAGGTTCATGAAAGACAGCGATGAACGGCTGACGGACTTGCGGAAGAACACCGACTCCAAGCGAGGCGGCCGCGGAGCTGGGCGGCGCGGGGAGATGTTTTGAGCCCATCCGCACCCTCAAGCCCCGGCTGAGATTGCCGGGGCTTCTGCATGCGGCTGGACCGCTCGGAGAGCCTTGACCGACCGTGGGCGGTATAATATAATCTAGTGGCATTACAGACGCGCGGCGGCGTAGCTCAGGTGGCTAGAGCATGCGGTTCATACCCGCAGTGTCGCTGGTTCGAATCCAGCCGCCGCTACAAGTTAATTTTGGGCCATTAGCTCAGCTGGTAGAGCACCCGACTCTTAATCGGGGTGTCGCGGGTTCGAATCCCCCATGGCCCACACAGATCCGGCCCTATGGTCTAGAGGCCTAGGACACCACTCTTTCAAGGTGGTAACACGGGTTCGAATCCCGTTGGGGCCAAAAGCGAACAGCTCCCCATGTGCGGGAGCTGTTCTTCGTGTTTTGCTGGATCATGTCGCAAACCTCTCGGACGGTCCAGAGCAATTCCGACAAAATAGTCATGCTGCCAGCCCTTACAATCAACGACGAGGGTTTCCGATAGGGATGGTGGTGTGGGGTATGGCCAACCGCAGCGTCACGTTGACGCATGGTAAAGGAGCCCTGCGGCAGAAGGCGCGGGAGCAGGCCAAGCCGATCAGAACATCCGGGCCGCCCCGGCCGGGGGCGGGCCAGCGGGCGAAGTCAGCGCGTCAGCGTCCTCTTTCCATCTTCCTACTGCTAGGCAATCTCCTTGCCCCGCAGAACCTGCTGCTCAACCTGGTGGGGCTGCTGCTGAGCAGGGCGGTACTCATCGGCTCCTTATCCCCCTTCGGTTACGCCTTCTACGGCGCGGTCTTCGCGCTCAGCCCCGCCCGCGGGGTCGCCGTGGCGCTTTGGTCCCTGGCCGGCATCGCCTCGATGCAGGCTTGGCCGCGGCTGATCGAGTTGGCCGTCTTGGCCATGCTGCTGCCGGCGGGGGTCGCGGCCGTCGGCGCCAAGGTCCAGGGCGGCACGGACGAGTCCGTGCGGCGCATGTCGGTTCCTTCCCTCCTGTTCATCTTCTCCTTCCTGGTCAAAGCGTTGTCAGCGGCGTTTGTCGTCCGCACCCCGTACGGGCTGATCCTGGCCTTCGTCGAGTCCCTGCTCGTGTTCGTCCTTGCCTTCATCTTCACCTATGCCCTGCCGGCGCTCGTCAAAGACCAGAAAAAGCACTTGCTCAGCGCAGAGGAGATGATCTGCCTCCTCATCATGCTGGCGGGGGCGACCCTCGGCCTGGCTGGGGTGTCCGTGCGGGGACTCGCCCTGAAGAACATCGTCGGCTCGTTCCTGGTCATGACCTTCGGGCTGCTCGGCGGCACCGGCCTCGGGGCCGCGGTGGGCGTGACGATCGGGGTCATCGGCAGTTTCGCGGGGTCCATCTCCCCGGCCATCATCGGCCTGTACGGGTTCTCCGGCCTGCTGGCCGGCATCTTCCGCGATTTCGGGAAGGCGGGTGTAGGTCTCGGTTATCTGCTGGGCTACCTCATGCTCAGCCTCTACGTGGAACAGGGGGCAGACATCAATCCCCTGCTGCTGGAATCAGGGGTCGCCTTTCTCATGTTCCTGCTGCTTCCGCGCAGATCCCTCGCCCCTCTCGCCAGGGTGATTTCGGGGTCCAACGAGCAGGTAGAGCGTCAGGCCGGCTATGATCGGCGCCTGCGCGACCTCACATCCACCAGGCTGAGAGAGCTTGGCCAGGTGTTCGGCGAATTGTCCCGCTCTTTCACCCAGGTGTCAGCCACGGCTGAACGGGCAGAGGAGCGTAGCCTGGCCAAGCTCTTCGGCGGCATCGCCTGCAGGGTGTGCGAGACGTGTGTGATCTACAAGTCCTGCTGGGAGAGCGATTTCTACCGGACCTATAAGAACATGTTCGATCTGCTTACCCTGGCCGAGATGAAGGGGACCCTCGCCCTGGAGGATATCCCGGAGGAGCAGCGCCGGCGGTGCATCCACCTCGGTGAGGTCGTCACCACCATCAATTATCTGCTCGAGATCTACAAAATGAACCGCACCTGGGAGAAGAAGATCGCTGAAAGCAGGGAGATCGTCTTCAGCCAGCTCGAGGGGATCTCGCGCATCATGGACGACCTGGCCCGTGAAGTGAAGACCGACGTAGAGTTTTCCGAAGAGGTCGAGCACCTGGTCCTGGACCACCTGGACGGTCTGGGCGTGGACACGGAAGACGTGATGGCCTTGCGGCAGGCCGACGGCCACACCGAAGTGGTCATCACCCAAAAGCCCTGTTCGAGCCAGGACCAGTGCGTCCGGGCAGTCATGCCGGGGGTGTCCAAACTCCTCGGCATCCCGCTGGCTGTGCAGAACCCCCGGTGCCACTGGCGTACTGGCAAGCCGAGCTGCACCTATAAGCTGTTTCCGTCCCGGTCCTTCGAGTTCACCACAGGAGTCGCCAAGCGGGCCAAAGACCAGGCGGTAGTCACCGGCGACAGCCATCTGATCAAGGAGTTGAAGCACGGCAAGCTGGTGCTGTTGCTCAGCGATGGCATGGGGGCAGGTCCCCGGGCCGCCCTGGAGAGCAAGGCCACCGTCGCCCTCCTTGAGGACCTGGTGGAAGCCGGGTTCGACACGGACCTAGCCGTGCGGACGGTCAACGCTGTCCTGGTGCTGAGGTCGCCCGACGAGATCTTCGCCACGGTTGACCTGGCCCTGATTGACCTCAGGTCGGGTGATGTTGAGTTCATCAAGGTAGGGGCTGCGCCTAGCTATATCCGCCACGATGACGATGTCTCCATGGTCCGGTGCGCTTCCCTGCCCCTCGGAATCCTGAACAACATTGAGGTGGAGCATCACCACTGCGTACTGGGTCCTGGCCAAACCCTGGTGATGGTCACCGACGGAATGCTCGAGGCGAGCCGGACCCCCGGCAGCCGGGAGGAATGGGTCGCCAAGGCCCTCAGGCGCTCTACCACGGCGGACCCCCAGCGGCTCGCCGAGGAGCTGCTGGAGAAGGCTTGCGACATGCGCAAGGGCCAAGTTCCCGATGATATCACTGTTCTGGTCGCCCAACTCAGACCACGGGGCGGGTGACCAGACTCCCCAGCCTCCCCCAATCCTTAGCAGGAGTGTAGCTGCAACATGCTACACTCCCTTTCTTTGACGAGGCACGGCAGGAAGGGCCGGGGGGCTGGGAGAAGTCAGGCAGGGGAGGGAAGGCGCGTGCTGGATGATGTCAGGCGTTGCATCATGGAGCACGGGCTGATCCAACCAGGGGAGGCCGTGCTTGCCGCAGTCAGCGGCGGGGCAGACTCGCTCGCCCTATGCCACGCCCTTTGGCGCCTGCGCGAGGAGTTGGGGTTCACCCTCCGCGTGGCCCATCTGAACCACATGTTCCGGGGCGCCGAGGCTAAGGCTGACGCTGACCATGTGGCTGCCTTCGCAGCCGGGTTGGGCCTAGAGGCCTTCATCGCACAGGCCGATGTGCCCGGGATGGTACGCGGCAGCGGACAGTCGGCCCAAGCGCTCGCACGTCAAGTCCGTTACGCCTTTCTCCGACGGACGGCGGCCCAGACAGGGTCCAGCCGCATCGCGACCGGCCACACCGCCGACGACCAGGCCGAGACGGTGCTCCTACGCTTACTGCGCGGCGCAGGCCTGGACGGCCTCGCTGGCATCCGGCCTGAACGGGCCGGGATCATCCGCCCCTTGCTCCATGTGGGGAGGAAGCAGGTAGAGGAGTACTGCCGGGCGGAAGGCCTGGCCTGGCGGGACGACCCCTCCAACCAGACGCAAGTCTACGACCGCAACCGGGTCAGGCACCGGCTCCTGCCTGTCCTGGAGGAGTTCAACCCCGCCGTGCGCGCGGCGCTGTGCGAGACGGCGGCGCTGCTTCAGGCGGATCAAGCGGTGCTGGAACAGGAGACCAGCCATGCCCTCTGCCAAGCGACCACGGCCCACGGTCTGGATGTCGGCGCCCTGCGCGGGCTCCCCCTTGGGCTCAGGCGCCGCGTGCTGCTGACGGCGGCGCGTAGCGCCGGCGCCCAGGCGGGGCATGCCCACGTCGCCGCATTGGTCGAACTGGTGGACTCGGGACAGACCGGGCAGGCCCGCGACCTCCCCGGGAATGTGCGGGCCAGCCTGTCCTACGGGCAGCTAGAGTTCATGTCCAGCTTGCCTGCGGAAGCCCCGCCCCTGGTCGAACAGGAGTTGACCATCCCCGGCGTGACGCGGGTGCCGGAACTCGAACTTGAGGTGGTCTCCACGGTACGCAGGCGGCTGCCCGGCGATGAACAGCCAGCCACGTTTGCGTTAACAGCTCGATTTGACTATAATAGTGTAGTACGTCCACTCACGGCGCGGACGCGCAGAGCAGGTGACCGGTTCTGGCCGGCGGGCGCGCCGGGGACGAAAAAACTCAAAGACTTCCTGATCGACGCCAAAGTGCCTCGCGCGGCCCGCGATCGCCTGTTGATCATCTGCGCCGCCGACAGCCTACTCTGGGTGGGGGGAGTGCGCCAGGCGCAACACGCCCACGTCACTCCAGCCACCGGGCTCGTCCTCGAACTCACTTTGGTCTATCTTGCCGATGAAGCCAGAGAGGAGGTCCGTCCCTGGTGAACCGGCATCTACGTACCACCATGTTCTACGTTGCTGCGCTGGCGCTGGCCCTGTTCCTGGCCAGTTCGCTGCCGAGGCCTGAGTCCAAGCCTCAGGAGCTTGGCTATACCGAGTTCATCCAGCAGCTAGAGGCCGGTAAGGTTGCCTCCGTCCGCATCGTGGACCGAGTGCTCACTGGCAAACTCGCCGACGGGACCCAGTTCAAGACCGTGGTGCTCGTAGATGGCACCCTTCTGGACCGGCTCCAAGCGCACAGTGTCGTCGTGACCATGGACCTGCCCGCTGAGCCAGCCTGGTGGATAGGGCTGCTGGGCAGCATCATCCCCCTGCTAATCCTCGGAGGGCTGCTGCTCTATTTCATGCAGCAGATGCAGGCAGGGGGAAACCGGGCCGTGCAGTTTTCCCGCAGCCGCGCCAAGCTGCACCAGCCGGACCGCCGGGTGGTCACCTTCGCGGACGTGGCCGGCATCGATGAAGTCAAGGAGGAGATGGAGGAAGTCGTCGATTTCCTCCGGCACCCCAACAAGTACCTCGAGCTCGGGGCGCGTATCCCCAAGGGAATCCTCCTCGTGGGCGCGCCAGGCACAGGCAAGACCCACCTGGCGCGGGCCGTATCCGGAGAGGCGGGTGTGCCCTTCTTCACCATCAGCGGCTCTGATTTCGTCGAAATGTTCGTTGGAGTTGGCGCCTCCCGCGTCCGAGACCTGTTCGAGACCGCGAAGAAGCATCAGCCCTGCATCGTGTTCATTGATGAGATCGACGCTGTGGGGCGCCAGCGGGGCGCCGGCTACGGCGGCGGCCACGACGAACGCGAGCAAACCCTCAACCAGCTGCTCGTCGAGATGGATGGGTTCGGGGTGAACGAGGGCGTCATCATCATGGCCGCCACCAACCGGCCTGACGTGCTCGATCCCGCCCTGCTGCGGCCAGGCCGCTTCGACCGGCAGGTCGTAATTGACAGGCCAGACCTCACCGGCAGGGAGGCCATCCTCAAAGTGCATGTACGGGGGAAGCCCCTGGACACTGACGTGGACCTGAACGTCCTCGCCAAGCGCATCCCTGGGTTTACCGGCGCGGATATCGAGAGCCTCGTTAACGAGGCGGCCCTGCTCACGGTCAGGCGCCGGAAAGACCGGATCGGCATGGTTGAGCTTGAGGCGGCCATCGACAGGACCATCGCTGGGCCGGAGCGCAAGAGCCGGATCATCAGCGAGAAAGAGAAGCGCACCGTCGCCTATCATGAAGCGGCCCATGCCTTGGTGGCTAGGAAGCTGCCCAACACTGACCCGGTGCACAAGGTGTCAGTGGTGCCGAGGGGATCGGCCCTGGGCTATGTGCTGCAGCTACCGATCGAGGACCGCTACCTCATTACCCGCTCGGAGATCCTGGAACGGGTGACTGCCACCTTGGCCGGCCGCGCTGCCGAAGAGATGATATTCGGCGAAGCCAGCACCGGCGCCCATGATGACTTGGACAAGGCATCCAAGCTGGTGAGGCGGATGGTCACCGAATACGGCATGTCCGAGAAGCTCGGGCCCCTGACCTTCGGCACCGGTGAGGAGCAGCAGGTGTTCCTCGGCCGGGACATCACCAAGATCCGCAATTACAGCGAGGAAGTCGCGGCTGTGATTGACCGGGAAGTCCACGACTTGATCCATGCGTGCAACGACAGGGCTAAGGCCATCCTGGTCGAGTGCAGGGGACTCCTGGATCGGATCGCCAGCGCCCTGCTGGAACATGAGACGCTGGAAGGCCCGCAACTGGAGGATCTCTTGGCTGCCACCTGCGCTTGACAGCCAGTACGCCCTGCACGTATGTAAAACGCCCGCCTGCCGGGCGTTTTTCCCTGAGGTGGGGAACCATAAGGCTGTCGTGACGTCGTAACCGTTGACTGCGTCCGAGTCTGACCTCGGGGAGCGTCAGGAGGTAGAGCCATGCGCGCAACCAAACTGTTGACTTCCGCTCTGGCAGTGTTGCTGGCACTGTCAGCTGCCGGCTGTACGATCGGGGCCAAGGCGTTGGCGGCGCCGGCCGAGGCGATCGACCCCAGGCTGGCCGAGGCCAACCTCGGCTTCGCCTTGACGCTCTATCGGGAGCTGCTGGCCATTGAGCCCCGGCCTAACCTGTTCATTTCCCCGGTTAGCATAGGCATGGCCCTGGCCATGACCTACAACGGGGCTGCGGGCACGACCCAGGCTGCCATGGCCAAGGCGCTGGGCCTCGACGGGCTTACTCTGGAGGAGTTAAACGCCGCCAATGCCGAGCTGCTCACCATCCTCAACAACCCCGATCCCAAGCTGCAGCTCAAGGTAGCCAACTCCATCTGGGCTGAGCGGAACATGACGTTCCTCCCCGACTTCCTGGAGCGTAACGAGCGCTTCTATCAGGCCGAGGTGACCGCGCTGGACTTCGCGGATCCGCAGGCACTCCTGACGATCAACAGCTGGGTCAAACGCCAGACCAACGGCAAGATTGACCGCATCATCAACCAGCTGGACCCGATGGACGTGATGGTGCTCGTCAACGCCGTCTACTTCAAGGGCAACTGGACGGACAGATTCGACCCCGCCGCCACGCGGGAGGGGCCCTTCACTGTGGCCGACGGCTCAGTGAAGCAGCACCTGCTGATGCACCGCACCGGCCAGTACCGCTACCTTGAGGGCGACGGTTTCCAGGCAGTGGGCCTGCCTTACGGCGGCGGCCGGGTCAGCATGTATGTGTTCCTACCCAGCGAGACCTCCAGCCTGGACAGCTTCCATGCCAGGCTTACCCCTGAGGCCTGGCAGGAGTGGATGGCGGCCTTCTCCAACAGCGAAGTGCGGCTGGCCCTGCCTAAGTTCAGGCTGGAGTACGACCAGGAACTGACGGGGGCACTGACGGCCCTGGGCATGGGCATCGCCTTCGAGGCGGGCAGGGCGGACTTCAGCGGCATGTGTCCACCCCCGGCAAGACCGTACATCGGCGAGGTCAAGCACAAGACCTATGTGGATGTCAATGAGGCGGGCACTGAGGCTGCCGGGGTGACCGCGGTCACGATACGAGTCACCGCCATGCCGCGCATAGCTGAGCTGACCGTGAACCGTCCGTTCTTCTTCGCCATCCGTGACGATAAGACCGGCACCCTGCTGTTCATGGGGTCTGTGGCCGACCCTCGGTGAAAGGTAAGGGTGCCTGGTCAGCGATGATTGTACACTTGCAGCGGGCAGCCCCCACGGGCTGCCCGCCGGGTTGTACGCCCGGCATCGGCGCCGTCGACCACTCGAGCCTTAGCGCAGCTCGAACGATGCGGAAAGCTTGAGAGAGGCAGAGGAAATCGCCGCTCGCGTAACGAATCAGTGGCCTCGCAGCGTCTTGCAGGGATGAGTTACGCACAGAGGTTAGGAGCAACGGCGATGAGCACCCATGACACTGAGCAGGAACTGCTTGCCCACGCCCGGCATAGCCCCGAGGCTTTCGCTCAGCTCTATGACCGGTACTACCCGGCGATACTCAACTATGTTGTACGCCGAACCGGCAACATCGAAGCTGCCAAGGACATCACGGCCGAGACCTTCGTCAAAGCGCTGTCTGCAATTGGACGCTTTGAGTGGCGGGGCAGTTCCTTTGGCGCTTGGCTCTACCGCATCGCCGGCAATGAACTGGCCACCTATGTGCGCAGAGGAAAGTACACGCCAGTTTCCCTGGAGCACCTGCACGAGACCCAAGGGCTAGAACCAGTATCCGCTACTGAGGTGGAAGCCGAGCTGATCGCGGCGCAGGAGACGTTGACGCGGCACCAGCAATTTCTGACTTGTCTGCAGCACATTCGCCAACTGCCTGTGATCTACCAGGAAGTGATCGGCTTACGTTTCTTTGCTGACAAGACCATCAAAGAGATAGCCGAGATTCTCCGGAAACCAGAAGGCACCGTCAAGTCGCTACTACATCGTGGTTTGGCTCGGCTGCGCACTGCGCTGGAGGCGCGGAGTTAACAGGCTGCAACCTTTTTCCCAGAGCGAAGTTTAATGGAACAGAGGGTTGATCGATATGAAGTTGGTTAGGACAGAGCTGGAGGCAATGCTGGAGGATCTTCAGCTTCCCGAAGTGCACATGCCGGCACACCAGCAGCGCTTGAGAAGAACCCTGCTTGCCTGTGGGCACTGTGCCAAAGCCAAAGTTCATCGCCCAACCCACAAAGCGACTGTCGGAGGGATGATAGTGAAAGTTGGGAAGCTCGTTGCCGCGGTTGCCGTGGTGGCTCTGGTGGTTGGAGGGTACATGGCTTTCTTCACCCCTCGGGCCGTAGCTAGTCTGGCCTTGCAGGTCAACCCTGCGATCGGACTGACCGTAAGCGGAAAAGACAGGATCATGGACGCGGAAGGTCTGGACGCTCAGGGCGAGGCCCTATTGGCAGGACTGAAACTCGAGGGCAAGAAGGTAGATGAGGCGCTGCGCCTCATCGCGGAGGAGCTGCACAAGGCCGGGCTGTTAGATCCTCAGCGTCGGATCGTCATTGCCTTGAGCCCGATTGAGGACAAGCTGCCCCAGAAAGCGCTCACGGCCTTGACGGAGACAGTGCGCGGGACCCTGGACGGCTACCTCAAGGAGCAGGGCTTGTCGGTCAAGGTCGTGAGCGTCGAAGTCACCGGTGAGCTGGCTGAGTCTGCACGTAAGGCTGGCATCTTGCCCGATGACTATGTTGATCTGGTCGAAGAGGCTGGTTCCGAGCTGGCCATGAAGGTGCTGGAACTGCAAGCGGAGCTGGACATCGACCCTGAGCTGTTCAGCGACGAGTTCGACACGATCGCGGCGGGGCTACTGGACATGCTCGAGGCCGGGATGACTGAGGAAGCTGCGTTGGCTATCCTGAAGGGCACCTTGGTGACAGATCCCGAACTCGAGGAGCTGAGCACCATCGTCGCGGCTACGATTGACCTACACGACGTCGGCGCAACGGCCGAGGACATCATGGCTGTGCTGGCCCTGGTGGAGGCGCAACTGGCCGCAGGTACGGACAGGGAACTCCTCTTGGAAGAGATCACTACCTTTACGGCAGCCATGGTGGACCTGCTGGAGGCTGGTGTCAAGTCCGAAGCCGCGCTGGCAATGCTCAAGACAGCCATGGAAGCAGACCCAACCCTAGAGGAACTGACCACGATCACCGCAGCGATGGCTGACCTCATTGAGGCGGGGCTGACCGAAGCAGAAGCCCTGGCTAAGATCGAGACTGCCATCAAGGCCGACCCCACGCTGGAGGATTTCGACGACCTCATCGAGGGCTCCGACGACGATTGACGTCCGTGGCCATAGCGGCGACCCATCGACATACGCGGCATGCGACAGTGAGGCCACCGTTAGGTGGCCTCACTCGTATCTCCAGAGTGATGGCGGCCGCCAGCGGGTCCTGACCGAAGACCACGCGATCCGCGTGTCGGCCGCCGCAAACACCAGGTCACTCCGTGCCTGACGCCATGCCAGTGGTCGGCTTGCCCAGTTCCCCGGCTCGCTTGGCTGCGGCCTTCACCGCAGCCTTGACCGCGCCCCTGACCCCTGCCCGTTCCAGGGTTTCCACGCCTGCCATGGTGGTGCCGCCGGGCGATGTGACCTTGGCCCGCAGTGCGGCCGGGTCAGCGCCGGTCCGCTGCAGCATCACTGCCGCGCCGTAGAGGGTCTGCCTGGCCAGGGACTCGGCCACCTCGCCGGGTAATCCGGCCTGGCGCCCCGCCTCCACCAGTGCCTCAACTAGATAGTAGACGTAAGCGGGACCGCTCCCCGCCAGCCCGGTGGCCGCATCGATGAGGTGTTCGGGCAGTTCCACGACCTGGCCGATGGCAGTGAACATGCCCAGCACCTGTGCGCGCATGCCTGCGCCCACACCCTCGCCCCAGGCCAGGGCCGTCGCCGATTGACTGACGGCGCAGGAGGTGTTGGGCATGGCCCGGATGATGGTCATGCCAGCAGGCAGCTGAGATTGGAGCGCGGCCAGGCTGAGGCCTGCGACCACCGACACAAGCGTGTGCCTGTCGGTGATGGTCCTCGCCAGGCGGGCCAGGACCTCGGCGGCATCGACCGGCTTGACTGCCAATACCAGCAGGTCCGCTGTCAGGCACAACTCTTCCAAGCTGGCCGCGGTACAAATCCCATATTGGCAGGCCAGTTCGCGTCGCCGGGCAAGGTTACGACGATTAGTCACCACGATGCGGTCCGGCCCATAGAGACCTGCCGCAGTGACCCCAGCCACCAGGGCTTCAGCCATGGCGCCTGCCCCGACTAGCCCCAGTTTACCGCCCACGGCTGGACCACCTTTCTCCGCGGGTCTGTCCGCTGCCCACGACCACGTACTTGTAAGTGACCAGCTGCTCAGGGCCGAGCGGACCCCGAGCGTGGACACGCCCGGTGGCGATGCCCAGCTCCCCGCCGAAGCCGAACTCCCCGCCGTCGGTGAACCGCGTGGAGGCGTTGTGATAGACCGCAGCGGCATCGACAGCAGACAGGAAAGCTGCGGCGGCAGCCTGGTCCTCTGTGACGATAGCCTCGGAATGGCCTGTACTGTGGGCCCTGATGTGTCTGAGAGCCCCAGCCATATCAGGGACAACCCGCACGGCCAGGACGAGATCCAGGTATTCCGCATCCCAGTCTTCGGCTGTGGCAAGTTGGGCCCCCGGCATCTGCTTCAGTGCAGCCGCGCAGCAGCGGAGGGTGACACCCCGGCTGGAGAGGGCCGCGGTGGCCTGAGGCAAGAACCTGGCCGCGATCGCACGGTGTACCAGTAAAGTCTCGGCCGCGTTGCAGACCCCGGGCCGCTGGGTCTTGGCATCGACGATGATGTCCAAGGCCATCGCCATGTCGGCTGCGGCGTCAACATAGACGTGGCAGTTGCCGGGCCCGGTCTCCACCAGGGGCACTGTGGCCATCGCCCGCACTGCCCGCAGGAGGGGGCCGCCGCCCCGAGGGACCAGCAGGTCGACCAAGCCACTCAGCCGCGCCAAGCCCAGAGCGGCGTCGCGGTCACCCGGGACTACCTGCACGGCCTGGCGCGGCAGGCCCGCCCGGGCCAGCCCGGTGGAGAGCACCTCGACCAGGCGGTTCACTGTGCGGGAGGCCTCGGAGCCCGCCTTCAGCAGTACGGCGTTGCCACTGCGGACGGCCAGCGCGGCGGCGTCCACCGCGACGTTGGGTCGGCTTTCGAAGATCACGGCCAGCACACCCAGGGGGACCGGCCGACGCTCGACGACCAGGCCGTTGGGTCGGGTCCAGGCTAGGCCCGGCTGGGCGAGGGGGTCTGGGCTGGCGGCGAGGTCGCGCAGGGTGGCCACCATGGCCTGCAGGCGCCCCTCATCCAGGCGGAGCCTGTCCAGGAAGGCGCCGGGGTGGCCTGCCGCCCTGGCTGCGGCCATGTCGAGGGCATTAGCGGCCAGCACCGTGCCGGCTGCACCGGTCACGGCAGTTGCCATCAGCTCCAGTGCCCGCGTCCTGCCGCCGGCCCCGGCATCGGCGACGAGGCCTGCCGCCTCCCGGGCCCTGCGGGCGCTCTGCTCAAGCACTGTCACGAATACCCACCTCCTGCCCGACGGGGAATGACGAAGGTGCCGGCAGCTTCCCGCTCCTGCACGGCCCGGCACAGGATATCCGGCGCGCCGGCCCGGGCGATCACCACGCCTACCCCGGCGGAGGCTGCTAACGCCGCGGCCTTCAGCTTGGCGCGCATCCCCCCCGCGCCGCGCTGCCCCGGCCCGCCGGCTGTGGCCAGGAGGCGACCGGTCACCCGGGTGACCCGGGAGACGACGGGGGCCGTGGGGTCGCGGCGCGGGTCGTCAGTGTGGAGGCCATCGGCATCGGTCAGCAGCACCAGCAGCGAAGCGCCCAGCAGCATGGCAACCCTCGCGGCCACGAGGTCGTTGTTGCGCATGACCTTTGCTGCCAGGGCGTCATCCTCGTTGATCACTGGGAGGACGCCAGCCTCCAGCAGCTTGGCCAGCACCCCTGACAAGCGTGTGCCTTCCCGCAGGTCTGCCGAGGTGATCAGCAACTGGGCGGCGGTGAAGCCCAACTCAGTACAGGCCGTGACGTACCCAGCCATGAGGACAGCCTGGCCGGCCGCAGCGGCGGCCCGCCTGCCTTCGTCGCTGGTGGTCTCGCCCATCGCCCGCTGGCCGGCTGCCACCGCCCCGGAGGTGACGAGCACTACCTGGTGGCCTGCGCGGCGCAGCGCCGCAATCTCGCGGGTGAGCGTCTCCACCGCTGCCCGGCACAGGCCCCCCGCATCAGCCAGCGAACTGGAGCCGATCTTGACTACGATCGTCGACCCCATCACGACACCCCCAAATAACAGAGCCCTCTCGTCCGCATGGGACGAAAGGGCTAAGACTGCCTTCCGTGGTACCACCCAATTTGATGGCCATCGCCATCCACTCCGCGGTGCGGGGCCGCAGGCGACCCTTACACCTGCTCCGCTGGTAACGGCAGGAGCCTGCCCGGCCGACTCGTCGCCGGCGGCTCAGAGGTGGGTTCGGCTACCTGCGGCCGCGGGCTTGCACCTTACCCCCGCTCTCTGTGGGCCGCCCAGGGCTGCTTACTGCTCCTCGTCATCGCTGGTGCGCTAATTAGCACCAATCATAGCATGGCCTGCCCGAAGGGTCAATACCTAGCCGCACAAAGGATTCGTCGCTGCAGGCGGAGAAGATGCACCAGGTTTAGGTCAACGGAATGGAGCTCAACGGCCCTGGGGATAATCCACGCCCGATGGGAGGCGGACCCTTGGAGATCAAGGTCGAGTTCCAACGGTCATCGTCGGCGCACTTCGGCGAGGCGCTCAGCGTCGCTGAGAGCGAGCCTTCCTTCGCCATGCGTCACGGCCCTAACGGAACAACGTACACCGTATCCTACGCCGCCGACGCCCTGCCCAGGCTGAGAGCCCTACTCAGCGTGGCGGCGAACTGGCGCTCGCTCAGACTGACCGTAGGAGGCGAGTCGGTCAATCTCCGCCGCCTATATGCCTTCCTGGACTGCTACGAGCGGGGGGCTTGTTCCGCGGATCCCCAGGGCTACTGCACCGGACGGGGCATCCACGCTACCGGGGTCGGCGCCGTCAAGCAGCTGTTCCCCTGCCGGCGCCTGCCCGTATCCGAGGGGAACCACCTGGGCTGGTTCCAGTATGGGCGGATCAGCAAGGAGAAGGTCTTCATCGTCGATAAGGCCAAGCTCAGGGAAGCGGTCGGCGACTATCTCAAGCGAAGCTTGGCGTGGCACTGCCCGCTGCTGGACAGGAACCGGCTGGAAGACATCCTAGTCAACCTGCCGGAGCGTATCGACCCCCGCCTTGACGGCAACTGGGTGTACAAGCACGGTTGGCATAACGGCCGCTACCAGGTAGTGGGCGTGGAGAAGCGCCAACGCGAGGCGACCCCCGTGTCGGCTACGCCGTCGGCCGGCGCGGCGAGGATCCCGGACGGACAGCGGGATGTCCCTACGGTGCGGTATGCGGATGTGGGGGGACTTGATGGGGAGCTCCGCAGGCTGCGGGAAGCCATCGAACTGCCCCTCAAGTACCCCGAGATGTTCGAGCGGTTGGGCATCCGGGCTCACAAGGGGGCCCTCCTGTACGGGCCGCCGGGCACCGGCAAGACCCTGCTGGCCAAGGCCCTCGCCAGCGAGTGCCAGGCCAACTTCATCCTGGTCAATGGCCCGGAGATCATCTCCCAGTGGCACGGGCAGTCCGAGGCGAACCTTAGGGCCCTCTTCGCCGAGGCTAAGGAGACTGCCCCGTCGGTAGTGCTCTTCGATGAACTGGATTCCATCGCCCCTGACCGGGCCAACGTCACGCACAACTTCGAGGCGGTGACCGTCAGCCAACTGCTCAGTTGCATGGATGGCCTGGAGGACAGGGGACAGGTCGTGGTCATCGGTACCACCAACCGGGTGGACAACGTGGACCCAGCCGTAAAGCGTCCGGGCCGCCTCGACTTCTTGCTGGAGATCAGTCCCCCAGGTGAGGAGCAGAGGCTGGCTATCCTGAAGATACATGCCAGGGCGATGCCCCTGGCCGCTGATGTCAACTTGCCTGCCCTGGCCAAGGCCACCGACCGCTTTGTCGGCGCCGATCTGGCCGCCCTGTGCCGGGAGGCTGGTCTGGAGTGCATCCGCGAGCGGTTCGAGGGGGCGCCGGAGGGCTATGACGCACGCTTGGATCCCAGCGAGGTCGGTAATATGACGGTGTCGGCCGCCCACTTTGACCGGGCCCTCCACCTGGTAGTACCGACCCTCGACCGCCATCAGCGCCAGCCCCGGAGGTGACCCCGTGTCCTTTACTCCCAGGCTGCTTGCCTTGCGGTTGCTGCCTTTCCGCTTCATCCCCGCTTACGTCCGCGACGTGATGGGAGAGCTGGAGCGGCAGGGCCACAGTGCGTACGCCGTCGGCGGAGGGGTGCGCGACCTAGTGCTGGGCAGGACCCCCGCTGATTGGGATCTGGCCACCAGCGCTTTGCCCGAGCAGATCCGGCGCCTGTTCCCGAGATCCGTGCCCACCGGGATCAAGCACGGCACTGTCACTGTGCTCAGCCTGCGCCCCGTCCAGGTCACCACCTACCGGGTGGAACGCGGGTACAGCGATCACCGCCGGCCGGATCAGGTGCGCTTCGTGGACGATGTGGCTGAAGACCTCAAACGCAGGGACTTCACCATCAACTCGCTCGCCCTGGACAGACGGGGGCGCTTAATCGACGTAGTCGGAGGGTTGACCGACCTGCGGCTTAAGGTCGTGCGGGCCGTGGGCGACGCGGCCGAGCGCTTCCATGAGGACGCCTTGCGCATGCTCAGGGCGGTACGCTTCGCCGCCCAACTCGGCATGGAGCTGGACGCTGCAACGTGGGCGGCTATCCCGCCCCTGGCTCATCTGCTCGGGAACATCAGCGCCGAACGCATCCGCGATGAACTCACCAACATGCTCCTGACTGCCCGGCCTGCCTGGGCCATGGAACGGCTTCGGGAAAGCGGGTTGCTGGCGCAGTTCCTGCCCGAGCTGCTCGAGGGCGTGGGCATGGAGCAAAATGTGCATCACGCCTACAACGTCTGGGAACACAGCCTGGTAGCGCTCGACGCCGTCCCAGCAGTCCTCAGGCTGCGCCTGGCCGCCCTCTTGCACGATGTCGCGAAGCCGCGGTGCCTGTCGGTGTCCGCCGACGGCGCACGGCACTTCTTTGATCATGAGCACGTCGGGGCCGGCCTGGCCAGACGTATCCTCAAACGGCTCAAGTTCGACAACCAGACCGTGGACGGCGTGTCCCACCTGATCAAACACCATATGGCCCTCCACTACCAACGGCAGATGAAAGACCCGGCCATCCGCCGCTTGATCAAGCGGGTAGGGCTCGAGCATATGGACGACCTGCTGCGGTTGCGCGAGGCGGACAGGAAGGCCTCCGGCAAGAAGCCTGGACCTATCTCCAAGGGAACCGCACGGCTGCTCCGCCGCATTGAACAGGTGCTGGCCCAGGACGCCGCCTTCGGCCTGAAGGACCTGGCCATTGACGGCCATGACGTGATGACCCTCACTGGGCTGCCCCCCGGGCCCGAGGTCGGGCGCCTGCTGCGCGAGCTCCTGGAGGAGGTCCTGGAAGACCCCTCCCTCAACACGAAGCCCGCCTTGGAGGCACTGGTCAGGGCCAAGGTGGGGCCATGAGCCCGGACGCCGTACCACTGCCTGCTTCCCCGGCCGAGCGCCGCCTGCTCTTCCTCACTCTGGCCTGGCTTGCCATCATCGAGATGTCCCTGCACATGCTGGTCTGGGTGGTCGACACAGCGATGGTAGCACGGCTGGGCGCCGAAGCGCTTAGCGCGGTCAGCCTGGGGGCTCAGATTGTCTGGACGGTGATCTGGGTCTGCACGCTTGCGGTCAGCATGGGCACGCAAGTGTTGGTGAGCCAAGCCACTGGCCGTGGCGACAAGGACGCCTGCCGTGTTATCGCCGGCGCGGGCGTGGGTGGGGCGGTCGCCCTCGGGGTCCTGCTCACGATCGGCCTGCGGGCCGTGGCCCCGCACGTTTTCCGGCTGGCAGCCATGGGCCAGGCGGTCATCATCCCTGGGACGGGCTACATGCGCCTGGTGGCCATGGGCGCCATCGCCCTGGTGTTCCTCGCGGTTCCCGCGGCCCTGCTACGGCTGTTCACCGGCCAGGACACCGTGGTGCTCCTGGCCGGTTCCCTGTTTGCGCGTGGCGGCCCTTACCCAACCAGGCATCGCCATCACCGAGGCCTTCAACGGCGCCCTCAGGGGGGCCGGGGACACGCGTACCCCCATGCGCATCACGGCCCTGGCGGCGTGGGTGCTGAGGGTACCCCTCTTCTACCTGGTGGTCAGGGTTTTGGGTCTTGGCCTGCCTTGGGCGTGGGCGGTCATCACCGTGGAGTGGACGCTTCGTGCTGTGATCACGCCCAGAGCTTTCTTGCGGCGGGATTGGGCCGCCGCAAGGGGGTTCACCCACGGGTTAACCGGAGGCTTCGCTCAATGATGCTAGTGAACCGGGGAAGAAACACTCCCACCACAGGGTGAAAATGACCAGGCTCCAGATCTTCCGGCTGTGATCTGCTTTCCCCAGCCGATGTTCGCTCAGGTACTTTCGCACCGGCGCGGGGCTAAAGAACTGCCCCAGCGATGGATCCATCAGGAGTTCCTCCGCTTTCTTCCCCATCGGTCCCCTGAGCCACACACGGGTGGGCACCGGGAAACCCCGCTTGGGACGGGAAACGGCAGCTGGGGGAACAATACCGGCAAAGGCCTGCCGCAGCACGTACTTGGTGAGGCCTTTGCGGATCTTGTATTTCGTAGGTATAGTGGACGCAAACTCAAAGACGTGGTGATCCAGGAAGGGAACCCTCAACTCCAGTGAATTGGCCATGGTCATCTTGTCCGCTTTGACCAAGATATCCCCTACCATCCATGTATGCAGGTCGATATACTGCATTTTGGTCACGTCGTCGTAGGCGGCGGCTCTGTCATACAGGGGGCCGGTTACGGCCGTTGCCGGCACAAACTGGTTGTCCTTCAGCAGAGCCCGCTTCTCATCTTCGTTGAAGATATGAGCGTTTCCGTAAAAGCGGTTTCTTAACGGAGTAGAGGCCCGGCGCAGGTAGTTCTTCCCCGGAATGAACCCCGGCAGGAGTTGGGAGCCCGCCCCCAGGGCCTGCAACATGGGCGGGGGTAACATACTCAGGGGCTGGAGCGCGCGCGGTTCCATGTAAATCGCGTATCCTCCGAAGAGCTCGTCCGCGCCTTCTCCGGACAGGGTTACGGTTATCTTCTTTCTGGCCATCCGCGCTACGAAGTAGAGCGAGATCGCTGCCGGATCCGCCACCGGTTCGTCGAAATGATGGATCAGCCGGGGGAGGTGTGCCCAGAACTCATCCGGCTCAATCACATACTCTTCATGCTCGGTCTCCAGATAGCGCGCGGTTTCTGCCGCTTCGGAAAGCTCACTGTAAGCCGATTCCTCATAGCCTACACTAAAGGTGGACACATGCCCAAGTTCCCTGAGCAGCGCCACGATTATGGTTGAGTCGATTCCTCCCGATAGGAACGCCCCCAAGGGAACATCGCTTTGGGTATGCAGTTTTACCGCTTCGCGCATGACCTGTCGCGTTTCTTCCAAAACTTCGGCAAAGGGTTTGTCTACGGGTGAGAAGTTGACCTCCCAGTAACGCGAGAGGGTCAGCTTCCCGCTGCTGTACACAAAGGAATGTCCGGGCGGAATCTTGTAGATGCCCTTGAACATTGTTTCCGGCTCCGGAACATACTCAAAGGTCAAATAGTGAGGGATCGCCGCTTCGTTAACCATGGGGCTGTACCCCGGAACATCGAGCAGGGCCTTGGCCTCCGAAGCAAGGGCAAATGAGTTGGCAGTTTCGAGGTAATAGAGCGGTTTGATGCCAAAGCGATCCCGGGCGCCAAACAGCCGGTTCTCCGCACGATCGTATATGCAGAAGGCAAACATGCCTCGCAGCCGGTTGACACAGACCTCACCGTACTCCTCATACAGGTGCAGGATGACCTCGCTGTCAGCATTCGAGGCGAAAATGTGTCCGCGTTGTCTTAACCCGTCCCTCAGCTCCCGGTAGTTGTAGATTTCCCCATTGAAGACCAGGCAGAGGCTCTGGTCTTCGTTATACATGGGCTGATACCCGCCGGATAAGTCGATGATCTTCAACCTTCTAAACCCCAGGTCCACATGCTCCAGGTGAGCGTAACGCTCGTCATCGGGACCCCGGTGCGCCAGGGTATTGGTCATAGAGGTAAAATGAGTACGGGAACGGGTTCCGCCGCTCTTATGCCATACTCCGACAAACCCGCACAAACTTCCTTCCCTCCCGGCCTGTCCGCCAGTCATCCTTACTTCCCGAAGACGAGTGTCGTACGAGAGTAGTATAACATTTTCCTTGCCGCATGCCTAATGAGAAGGACCACTGGCTCCATGGCGCCGTCGATGACGCCACCGGTCTCGCTGGGAGGAACCGCCCGCCAGCGCGGTGAATAGCCACTTAGGACGCTGCCGCGCGGCCTGCTTACCCGCAGCTGTGCTGGGCATACTGTCAGCGATCAGGCCCCAGGGCGATGCCCTGCGTGGCGCCGGGGAGGTAGGAGCTTGGCCCAGTCCGCTGTCGAGACGGCCCTCTCGTCCGGCCTGCGTGCCCGCGTGTGGCCAAGGCGCAACCGCACGGCCATCGTAGCCAGGCTGTACTTCCACCGTTCGCTGGAGCTAGCGGAGGCGGCCGCTGTCGCCCTCATCCCGCGCGTGCTCAAGCGCGGCACGGCTCAGTGCCCAGGGCAACGCCTGCTGGCCAGGGCCTTGGCTCACTTGTACGGGGCCGGGTTCGGGGCTGATGTGGCCAAGGTTGGCGAGCGCCAGGTGGTGGTCTTCGGCCTCGATGTACCGGATCCCGCCAGGATCGGTGAAGGCAGGGAGTACCTGACCAAAGTCCTCAAGCTGTGGTCCGGACTGATCCTGGATCCTGCCCTCCAGGACGGAAGCCTGCGCCAGGACTGGGTCGACTCGGAGCGGGACTTCCTGGCCCGGCAGATCAACGCGTTGCGCAATGACAAGCTGGCCTTGGCCAGGCAACGGTGCCTGGAGGCCATGTTCCCCGGCAGGGCCTACGCTGTGCACCGTTTGGGCAGGCTCCAGGATCTGCAGGGAGTGGATGCGGGCCGGCTGACCAGGGCCTACCGGGAGATGGTTGGGGGCTGGCCTGCCGAGCTCCATGTGAGCGGGCCCGTCGAGCCAGGGCTGTTCCTCGAGCTGCTCGACAGCACATTGAGGTTGTACCCGGGGCAGTCACCGCCTTTACAGCAGCCACTGAGCGCAACCGCGGGCGCCGGCGACGGCCGCGACAGCGACGATGTACAGCAAGCCAAACTCGTGATGGGAGGCCTCACGGGCATCAACCCCGGGCGCGCCCAGTGGGCCGCGCTGCTGTTCTACAACGGCATCCTCGGTGGCTTCGCCCATTCCAAGCTGTTCCGCAACGTCCGGGAAGCCGCGGGGCTGGCCTACTACGCCCGGTCAGTCCTCCACAGCACCGCCGGCGTGCTGCTGATCGAGGCGGGGATCGACTCGTGCCGCCAGGAGCAGGCCACGGCTCTCATCGGCGAGCAGCTGGAGGACATGCGGCGGGGCCGCATCTCCCGGGAGGAGATGGACAGCACTCGGGAGTCGCTGTTCAGCGTCAGGCGCATGCTGGAAGATGACGCCCACGGCGTCCTCGACCATGGTTTCGAGGGGTCCCGGTGCGGCTTCGCACCCGATCTGGACCGGGAGCTCAGCGCGCTCAACGCAGTCACCGTCGAGGCGGTCACGGCGGTGGCCAGGCAGGTGGAGATGGTGACCCGTTACGCCCTGTGTCCGCTGGGGGAGGGCGAGGCGTGAGAGCCACGGCCCATCCCGGACTGGGCGTCGAGCTTTGGCGCGGCGTGACCCCGGCGAGGCTGCCGGTGATCGTCGTGCCCCGCAGGGGGGCCCAGCGCTGCTCAGCCGCTGTCGCCGTGGCCTACGGGTCAGTGGACAACGAGTTCGTGACCCCCGACGGCCGCACGGTGCGCGTGCCTGATGGCATTGCCCACTTCCTGGAGCACAAGCTGTTTGAGACCCCGGACGGGCCGGTCAGCGACAGGTTCGCCGCCCTCGGCGCCATGGATAACGCCGCCACCTGGCATACCGGGACCGCCTACTATTTCACGACCGCCGGATCCTTCGAACCGTGCCTCGACCTGTTGCTGGAGTTTGTGCAGACGCCCAGGTTCAGTCAAGCAGGGGTGGAGCGCGAGCGGGACATCATCATCCAGGAGATCAAAATGGGGGAGGATGATCCCAGGCAGCGCGGGTACTACGATCTGCTGGGCGCGATGTACCACCGGCATCCAGTGCGCCTGGAGATCGCCGGCACGGCAGCATCCGTCGCAGCGATCACCGTCGACCAGCTCAAGCTGTGCTACGAGACATTCTACCGTCCTGGCAACATGCTGTTGCTGGCTTCTGGGGACATTGACCCGGAGGCTGTCTATCAACAGGTCGCGGCCCGGGTAAGACCGGCCCCGGGGACTCCCCGGAGGTTGCTGCCGGACGAGCCCGCGGGGAACGCCCAGACCCACCACGCCCGGGGCATGTCGGTGGCTCAGCCGCTGTTCCATCTGGGCTTCAAGGATGCCGCCCCCGCCAGCGGGCCCGGCGATCTGCTGAGCCGGGAGACCCTGGACGCCATCCTCGGCGAAGCGGTGTTCGGGCGTCTCTCCCCACTGTATGAGGAGCTGTACGAGTCGGGCCTGGTGGATGCCAGTTTCGGGGCTACCTCCATCGTAGAGCGGGGCTTCGGCTGGACGGCGGTGTCAGGGCGGTCGGACACCCCCCAGGGCGTGGCGGAGAGGATTAGGGCCAGGCTCAGCGAACTGAGCGCGGACGGGATCGACCCAGGCCTGCTGGAGGACGTGCGCAACAAGCTACGGGGCGAAGTCGTCCTCTCCCTGGACGATCTAGCCGGACTGACTTGGGAGATCCTCGATCGGGCCCTGCGGGGCATCGACTTCTTCGACTATCCTACGGCCCTCGCCGCTGCGAATCAGGCTCAGGTCAACCAGCGGCTGCGCACCCACCTGGCAGGCTCATCCCCCGCCCTGGCCGTCATCAATCCCAGGTAACGCCTGCCCCCGTACCCCAGTATCCTGGTGGGTGGCGGCCCGGTGGCCGCACGAAGGGAGTGCTTCCCATGACGAAACGGCTCCTGCAACCCGCCCCCACCCTGTACCCAGTACCGGCTGCCCTGATCAGCGTAGCCGGTGAACCCAGGCCCAACCTCATCACCCTGGCCTGGGTGGGCGTGGTTTGTTCCGACCCGCCCGTACTCAGTATCGGCGTCCGCCCCACCCGTTACTCTCACGGGCTCATCGAGGCGGCCGGGGACTTCGCCGTGAACCTGCCGACCGCCGCCATGGCCCGCGCTGTGGACCTGTGCGGCAACCTCTCGGGCAGGGATGAGGACAAGTTCGCTCGCGCCGGGCTGACCGCCTATCCCGCGACGCGCATCAGCTCGCCGTTGGTGGCCGAGTGCCCGGTGAACGTGGAGTGCCGCCTGCGCCAGGCCATCCCCCTGGGCAGCCATACCCTTTTCCTGGGCGAGGTCGTGGCCGTCCATGCCGAGGAGTCGGTGCTTGGCGCCAACGGACGGCCGGACTCCGCCAAACTGGAGGCTCTGGCCTACATCGCCGGTCAGTACTGGAGGCAGGGCCAGCCCCTCGGGGGCTCCGGCTTCTCCTTGAAGGACTGAGCCCGATGACTGAGTTACGCATTGACGGCATCTCCCTGTCCCTCACCGACATCGAACGTGTGGCCCGAGGACAACGGGTGGCCTTGTGCCCATCCGCCCGGGCGAGGGTCGCCGCCACCCGTCAGGTGGTTGACAGGCTCGTGGCGGGAGACAGGCCGATCTACGGCGTGACCACAGGTTTCGGCCGGCTGGCGGATGTGGCCGTTCCACCGGCGGCCGCCGAGGAACTGCAAGTGAACCTAGTCAGGAGCCACGCCGCGGGTGTCGGCGACCCCCTGCCCGAACCAGAGGTCCGGGCTGTCATCCTGCTGAGGGCCAACGCCCTGGCCAGAGGGCACTCGGGGGTGCGCCCTGAGGTTATCGGACTCCTCCTTGATCTGCTCAACGCCGGGGTACATCCCGTCGTCCCCAGCCAGGGGTCTTTGGGCGCCAGCGGCGACCTTGCCCCGCTGGCGCATATCGCCTTGGTCCTCATCGGCCGCGGGCGGGCCGCCGTCAGTGGCACCGTCTGCGACGGGGGCGAGGCCTTAGCCAGAGCCGCACTACTCCCCATCCGCCTGCAGGCCAAGGAAGGCCTGGCCCTGATCAACGGCACCCAAGCCATGACGGGCATCGGGGCCCTGGCTGTGGCCCAGGGCTTGAGACTCGCCGGGCTCGCCGATGCGGTGGCCGCCCTGACTACGGAGGTCCTGCGGGGGATCCCCGACGCCTTCGACGAGCGGATTCACTCGGCCCGGCCTCATCCTGGGCAGGTGGAGAGCGCCAGGAACCTGAGGGCGCACCTTGCCGGCAGCAGGCTTACCACGCGGGCCGGCGAGGCCCGCGTCCAGGATGCCTATGCCCTGCGCTGCATCCCCCAGGTTCACGGGGCCTGCCGGGACGCCCTAGCCTATGCCGCTGGCGTCCTGCGGACCGAGGCCAATTCGGCGACGGACAATCCCCTCTTGTTCGGCGAAGAGGTGTTGTCAGGGGGCAACTTCCACGGCCAACCCGTCGCCATCGCCATGGACCTGGCGGGCATAGCCTTGGCCGAACTGGCCAGCATCAGCGAGCGGCGCACCGAACGCCTGCTGAACCCGGCCTTGAATGACGGCCTGCCTGCGTTCCTGACGCGGAACAGCGGCCTGCACTCGGGCCTGATGCTGGCCCAGTATACCGCTGCGGCGCTGGTATCGGAGAACAAACTCCTGGCCTCCCCCGCCAGTGTGGACTCGATCCCGTCATCGGCGAACCAGGAAGACCACGTGAGCATGGGGACCATTGCAGCCAGAAAGGCCAGGACCATCCTGGACCATACTAGGCAGGTGCTGGCCATCGAACTCATCTGCGCTGCTCAAGCCATTGACCTGAGGGACGGCGTATCAAGACTCAGCCCTGCCGGACGCCGGCTCCATGCGGCCGTACGCGCCGTCATCCCGCCCCTGGACGGAGACAGGGAACTTCACACCGACATCAGCCGGGTGGCTACCCTGGTACGGGACATGACAGGCGTAAGCGAGGCATAGATAGTGAGGAGGAGGACGGCATGGTTCGACACATCCGAGCACCCCGCGGTCCTGAGCTGACATGCGCTGGCTGGCAGCAGGAAGCGGCCCTCCGCATGCTGATGAACAACCTGGATCAGGAAGTGGCCGAGCGGCCTGATGACCTCATCGTCTACGGCGGGACGGGCAAGGCCGCCCGCAACTGGGAATGCTACGAGGCTATGATCGCTGCCCTGCGGCGTCTGGGCGCCGACGAGACCCTGCTGGTGCAGTCGGGCAAACCTGTAGGGGTGTTCCGTACCCATCCTGACGCGCCGCGAGTCCTGCTGGCAAACGGGCTCTTGGTCCCCCATTGGGCCACCCTGGAGAAGTTCTGGGAACTGGAAGACATGGGCCTGACCATGTACGGCCAGATGACGGCAGGCAGCTGGATCTACATCGGCACGCAGGGCATCATCCAGGGGACCTACGAGACCCTGGCCGAAGTAGCCCGCCGGCATTTCGGCGGGAGCCTGCGCGGGCGGCTGGTGCTCACGGGGGGCCTTGGCGGGATGGGCGGGGCCCAGCCCCTAGCGGCGACCATGAACGAAGCCGTCATCATCGCCGTGGAGGTCGACCCAGGCCGGATCCAGCGGCGCCTCGCCTCGGGCTACTGCGACGAGGCCGCAGACGATCTCGACGCGGCCCTCGCCAGGGCCAGGGCGGCCCAGGCTGAGGGGCGCCCCCTCTCCATCGCCCTGCTGGGCAACGCGGCCGACACGCACCCGGCCATCCTGGCTAAGGGGGTCGTGCCCGCTGTGGTCACGGACCAGACCTCGGCCCACGACCCGCTCAACGGCTACGTACCGGCTGGCCTCAGCCTGGCAGACGCGGCCGCCCTGCGCCGGTCGGACCCCGGCCGCTATGTGGAACTCGCCCGCGCGAGCATGGCCCGGCAGGTCGAGGCGATGGTTGGGTTCATGGACCAAGGTTCGGTGGTCTTTGATTACGGCAATAATCTGAGGCAGCAGGCCCAGTTGGGGGGCTGCGCCAGGGCCTTCGACTATCCGGGGTTCGTGCCGGCGTACATCCGGCCCCTGTTCTGCGAAGGCAAAGGGCCCTTCCGCTGGGTGGCCCTGTCGGGCGACCCTGAGGACATCTATCGCACCGACGAGGTGCTGTTGCGCGAGTTCCCGGCCGATGCGGGCCTCAAGCGCTGGCTGCGCATGGCCCGGGAACGCATCAAGTTCCAGGGCCTGCCGGCCCGGATCTGCTGGTTGGGGTATGGGGACAGGGCCAAGGTCGGGTTGCTCTTCAATGAGCTGGTGAGGACCGGTCAGGTATCAGCCCCTATCGTCATCGGCCGTGACCATCTCGATGCCGGGTCCGTAGCCTCCCCCTACCGGGAGACAGAAGGTATGCGGGACGGCAGCGACGCCATCGGGGACTGGCCCATCCTCAACGCGCTGGTGAACTGCGCGGCCGGCGCCTCGTGGGTATCGGTCCACCACGGCGGCGGCGTGGGCATCGGCTACTCCTTGCACGCGGGCATGGTAGTCGTGGCGGACGGCACCGAGGCTGCCGCCCGCAGACTCGAACGGGTGCTGACCACAGACCCTGGCACCGGTGTGATGCGGCATGCCGACGCCGGGTACCCCGAGGCCTTGGTCGCGACCAAACGGCATGGGCTCGACTTGCCGATGGTCACCTGAGGCCGCCGGGGACGGAGGAGGTAGCGAGTTGCTCGTCCTGAACCTGAGACGTTCCGTGCGAGGCCTGGCAGTGCTGGCCTTGGCTGCCTTGGCGGTGATGACGGCGGGGCTCCGCTTGCGGCCGGTAGACCGCTTCAACGGGCAGACGCTGGTCACAGGCCACTGGGGGAACGGGGAAGGGCAACTGGGACGAGCTGTGGTGCGCGGCCAGCCAGTTGGGCCCCAAAGCCTGGCGCTGGATGCCGCCGGTAACCTGATCGTAGCGGATACCCAGAATGGCAGGCTGGTACGCTTCTCGGCCAACGGAGCCGCCCAGGCCATCCCCTTCCCGGCCGAACTCGGGCGCGTCATCGCCGACGACGTTTCGGCAGGGCCTGAGGGACGACTGTACGTCGCCGACAACGCCCAGTGCCGGGTGTTGGTCTTGACCGCCCAGGGGGAGCTGGTGCGGGTCATCAGGCCCGCCCCGGAGAGCGTCAAGGAGCCGCTGCATCAGTTGTGGGAGATCTCCACGCGCCCGCGCGGAGGTTTCTACCTGTTGGGGGCATATCTCGCCGGCGACTCGTTCCTGCGCACGCTGGAAGCCTACACCGACGAAGGGCAGCTGGAGACCGTGATAGGCCGCGCCTTGCTGACAGCTGCGGGGAACCTCATCTGCGACCCCAACTTGCCCATCTCCACCCCGGTCTTTTCCATCGCCGCCGCCTCCCCGACCACCCTGGCTGCGGTCGCCGCTAACGGGGTGGCCTTCGGCGCCAATCTGGTGGTACTGGAGCACGGCAAGAAGACGGTGTCTGCCTTCGCCTTCTCGGAGGAACGCTTCGTCACGTCCGCGCACATCGCGGGGCTCGATGACCGGGGGTACTGCTATCTGGCCATCGCCCAGGGCGGACGGGTCAAGGTGGCCTGGTTTACCCGCAACGGGGAGCGGGTAGGCGAGGTCGATCTGGAGACAGACCCCGGCGCGCCCACCGGCAACCACCTGGTCAAGGTCGACGGCATGGGGGCCATCTACTACCTCACGGGAGACGCGGTGGCCTTCAAGATCGTGAAGATGAGCCGCGAACGGCGTTGGGAGTTCCAGCACCGCTTGAAGTCCCCGGCAGGGAGGGGTTGAACTGGCAGCCTTAGTCGAATGCGTACCCAACTTCAGTGAGGGCCGCCGCCCGGAGGTCATCGCCGAACTGGCGGCCGCCGTGGGCGGGAGCGGCGTGACGTTGCTGGACCAGACGTCCGATGCGGACCACAACCGCACCGTGCTGACCTTCGCCGGCACACCCGAGGGGGTGCTGGCAGCCGCGTTTCGGGCTGCCCAGGCGGCTGTGCGGCTGATCGACATGAACAGGCACAGCGGCGCCCACCCCCGCATCGGCGCTGTCGATGTCATCCCCTTCGTCCCCCTCGCTGGGACAAGCATGGCTGATTGCGTTGAGCTGGCCAAGGACCTCGGCGGGCGCATCGCCCGGGAGCTAGGCGTGCCTGTGCTATTGTACGGTGAAGCGGCGACCCACCCCCGACGGAAGGAACTCGCCTTCCTGCGTCAAGGGGAGTATGAGGCGCTCGTGGACACGCTGGCGATGCCTGACCGCGGACCGGACTTCGGCCCGTCCGCCCCGCATGCGACGGCCGGGGCGGTGGCGGTTGGGGCCCGGGCCCCCCTGGTGGCCTTCAACGTCAACCTGGGCACAGCGGATTTGAAGCTAGCCAACGCCATCGCCAAGGCTGTGCGGGCCGGCAGCGGTGGGTTCGTGAATGTCAGGGCCAAGGGGGTTCTACTGGCGGCGAGGGGGCAAGTGCAGGTGTCCATGAACTTGGTTGACACCAAGTCCACCCCTATCCACCGAGCCTTTGAGCTGGTGAGGCTGGAAGCGGAGCGGTACGGTGTGCCGGTGGTGGGCAGCGAGCTCATCGGCCTGGTGCCTATGGCCGCCCTCGTCCAGGCCGCCTCCCATTACCTACGGCTGGAGCGGTTCTCCGCCGACCAGGTGTTGGAGGCGAGGTTGAACCAGGTGACCGCCGGTGAGTGAGCGCATCCCCGTCGACCTCCTGGTGGATAACGCCGCCTGGGTGGCGACCCTGTCGGGGCACAGCCACCGTCCCAAGCTGGGCCTTGCGCTACGGGACCTTGGCCTGGTGGCGGGAGGCGCCGTTGCCTGCGCCGGCGGCCGCATCGCCGCCGTGGGCCCGCGCGCCGATGTGCGCAGGCAGGTGACCCTGCTCCCGGGTGGGCGCGAGCTGGACGCCCGGGGTGGAGTGGTGACCCCCGGCCTCATTGACCCCCACACCCACCTCATCTACGGCGGGGACCGGGTGGAGGAGTTCACGCGGCGACTGCAAGGGGCTACGTACTTAGAGCTACAGGCGGCCGGAGGAGGCATCAATGCCACCGTCCGCGCTACCCGGGCCGCTGCGGACGAGGACTTGCTGGCCGACGGCCGGCGGGCCCTCCGGCGCATGCTCGCCCTTGGGACGACTACGGTCGAGGCGAAGACCGGGTATGAGCTGACTGTGGCAGGAGAGCTGCGTGCCCTGGAGCTGCTAGGGCGGCTGGGACAGGAGGGGCCCGTCAAGGTGATCCCCACCTTCATGGGGGCGCACGCTTTTCCGCCCGAGTGGGCAGGAGACCATTCGGGGTACGTCGAACTAATCGTGGATTTCATGCTCCCTGCCGTGGCCTCCCAGGGCCTGGCAGTGTTTTGTGATGTGTTCTGTGAGTCGGGGGCATTCTCGATCGCTGAATCCCGGAGGGTGCTGGAAGCAGCCAAGCGCCTAGGTCTTAAGCTGAAGCTGCATGCCGAGGAGTTCACGGCGCTGGGCGGCGCGCAGCTGGCAGCCGAACTCGGCGCAACCTCCGCCGACCACCTGCTGCATGTCACGCCTGCTGGCATCCGGGCGTTGGCCGCGGCGGGTGTGGTGGCGGTGCTTCTGCCCGGCACCGTCTTGACCCTTGGGATCGACCGCTATGCGCCCGCCCGGGCGATGATCGAGGGGGGCGTCGCTATCGCCCTCGCCACCGATTACAACCCAGGTTCCAGCCCTGTCGATTCTATGCCATTGGTATTGGGGCTGGCGTCCCGGACCATGCGCTTGACGCCCGCGGAGACGCTCTCAGCTGCGACCATCAACGCTGCCCATGCAGTGGGCGTGGCTGCGGAAGTGGGGAGCCTGGAAGCTGGGAAGCGCGCGGATCTTGCCGTGTTCGAAGTGGATTCCCCGGAGGCCCTCGCGTATCACCTGGGGTCTGACCTGACCCGGGCGGTCGTCGCGGGAGGCAGCATCGTGCGCGAGACATGAGCGGCCCGAACCAGGGCAGGAGGTCACAGACGAGCAGATGCACCATACGCAGCTGGGCGAGATGACATTGACGCAGTTCCTGCAGACCCTGGCCTCACCTGAACCGGTGCCGGGGGGCGGCAGCGTGGCGGCCTTAGCCGGGGCCACGGGCGCTGCCCTGGTATGCATGGTGGCGAACCTGACCGCCGGCCGCGAGAAATTCGCTGCGGTCGATGGTGAGATGCGGTCGATCCTCGTTGAGGCCGGGCGCCTCCAGGGCGAGTTCCTCGCTTTGGCTGACGCCGACTCAGCCGCCTACGGCAAGGTGATGGCCGCGTATAAGCTGCCCAAGGGCAGCGAGGCGGAGAAAGCAGCCCGGAAAGAGGCCGTCCAGGAGGCCCTGAAGGAGGCGGCCAGCACCCCCGCCGCCATAGCCCGCAAGGCTGAACGCGTGCTGGAACTGGCCGAGGCCGTGGCGGCCCGGGGCAACCCAAACGCGGCCTCTGATGCCGGGGTAGCCAGGGCCATGGCCTGGACGGCGCTACGCGGCGCCATGCTCAACGTCAATATCAACCTGAGCATGCTCGAGGATGAGAGTTTTCGCGTGCGGCTGGGGGCCGAGGCCAAGGCATGGCAGGCCAAGAGCCTTGAGTTCATGAGACAAGAAGCGCAAAGGAGTTGACGCGGTGTGAGGAAGAGGCGTGAAGTGGGGAGCGACATCGAGATCGCTCAGGCCGCAACGATGCGGCCGATCAGCGATGTGGCCCGGGAACTGGGGCTGCATGATGATGAGATCGAGTTGTATGGCAAGTACAAGGCCAAGGTTACCCTGGACGTTCTGAAGCGTCTGGAGGGCAGGCCCCAGGCCAAGTACATCGATGTCACCGCCATCACCCCGACCCCCCTGGGCGAGGGCAAGACGGTCACCACCATCGGGCTGGGACAGGCCCTCAACCGGATTGGCAAGCGGACCGTTACCTGCATCCGCCAGCCGTCCCTGGGGCCCGTGTTCGGCATCAAGGGCGGCGCCGCGGGTGGCGGTTACTCCCAGTGCCTGCCCATGGAGGACTTCAACCTCCATTTCACCGGTGACGTCCATGCCGTGACCATGGCCCATAACCTGTGCGCCGCGTTCATCGACAACAACTTCCACCACGGCAACCCCCTGAACCTCGACCCCTTCTCCATCACCTGGCCGCGCGTGATGGATATCAGCGACCGGTCGCTGAGGCAGATCATCGTAGGCCTCGGCGGCGAGGAAAACGGGGTGCCCCGCCAGACCGGCTTCGACATCTCGGTCGCGTCGGAAGTCATGGCCATCCTGGCCCTCACCACCGGCATGCAGGACCTGCGCCAGCGCCTCGGCAAGATCGTTGTGGGCTACACCCATGACGGCAAGCCCGTCACCGCTGAGGACCTGAAAGTGGCCGGGTCAATGGCCGTCCTGCTGAGGGACGCCATCAAACCCAACCTCATCCAGAACCTCGAAGGCGGCCCGGTGTTCGTCCACGCCGGCCCCTTCGCCAACATCGCCCACGGCAACAACTCCATCCTGGCCGACATGATGGCCGTTCGCCTTGGGGACTACGTGGTGACGGAGAGCGGGTTCGGGGCCGACATCGGCGCCGAGAAGATGATCAACATCAAATGCCGCTACAGCGGCCTGAAGATCGACGCCGCCGTAGTCGTGGCCACCGTCAGGGCCCTGAAGATGCACGGTGGCGCCTTCAAGGTCACCCCCGGCAAGAAGATGGATAAGGCAGTGGTCTCCGCCCTCAACCAGGATGCACTGGCCCGGGGCTGCGAGAACCTGGAGAAGCAGATCGAGAACATGCGCATGCACGGCATCCCGGTGGTCGTCGCCATCAACGCCTTTGACACGGACCACCCGGAGGAGCACGCCCTCATCAGGGAGAAAGCCCTGGCTGCCGGGGCCTCCGACGCCCAACTCAGCGAAGTCTGGATGTGGGGGGGCGAAGGCGGCGAGGCCCTCGCCAAGGCGGTGGTCAAGGCCGCCGACGAGCCTAGCGACTTCCGCTTCCTCTATCCCCTCGAGGCTTCCATCAAGGAGAAGATCGAGGCCATAGCCACCAAGGTGTACGGGGCGGCCGGCGTGGACTACCTCCCCGAGGCCGAGCGCCAGATTAAGCTCTATACCAAGCTGGGCTACGACAAGCTGCCTATCTGCATGGCTAAGTCGCACCTGTCCATCTCCCATGATCCCAACCTCAAAGGCAGGCCGCGGGGGTTCAGGGTACCCATCCGGGAAGTGCGCGCCTCGGTCGGCGCTGGCTTCCTCTACCCCCTGTTGGGTACCATGCGCACCATGCCCGGGCTGCCCTCCGACCCTGCGGGCGCCCACATCGACCTGGACGAAGCAGGGCGGGTCGTCGGCCTGTTCTAACGCCGCGGCCCGTGCGCGCGGGCCCCGGCTTGCCGGGGCCCGCCTCGCTGTACGCCCGGCATGGGCGTCGTTTTGGGGGTGAAAGTCCCCTGTAGGAGTGGGCAGCGACAACTGCTAGCCAAAGGCAACGGTGTCAGCGGCGACGCTGAATCGGAAGGAAGCCGGAGGC